>JAWWOO010000091.1:0-8115 GCA_033851545.1 Frankiales bacterium
CAGCAGCACGACGTCGGAACTGTCATGCCGTCGTACTCGAGCCTGCAGATCCTCGGCAAGGACACCGCGCCGGTCAAGATGCACGCCCGAGGCGACATGATCACCGGGGTGTTGAAGCAGCAGTACGGCTTCAAGGGGTTCGTGATCAGCGACTGGCAGGGCATCAACCAGATCGGGCCGGACTACAAGAACGACGTCAAGGTCGCCGTCAATGCCGGCATCGACATGGTGATGGTGCCGGACCAGTACGTGACGTTCGAGGCGGACCTCAAGGGCCTCGCCACCACCGGTGACGTCACCACCGCCCGCATCGACGACGCGGTCAGCCGCATCCTCACCCAGAAGTTCCAGCTCGGCCTGTTCGAACAGCCCTACGCGGACCGGACGAACATCGCGAGCATCGGCAGCGACGCACACCGCGCCGTGGCCCGCACCCTCGCTGCCGAGTCGCAGGTGCTGCTGAAGAACGCCGGAGGCGTGCTGCCGCTCAAGGCGGACGCCAAGGTGTACGTCGCCGGCAGCAACGCCGACAACATCGGCAACCAGACCGGCGGCTGGACCGTCACCTGGCAGGGTTCGTCCAGCTCGCCCGAGACCGGCGGCACGACGATCCTGGCCGGGTTGACGGCCGACGCACCTGGTGCGACGTTCACCTACTCTGCCGACGCCTCAGCCGATCTGACCGGCTCGACCGTCGGTGTGGTCGTCGTCGGCGAGACTCCGTACGCCGAAGGCATCGGTGACGTCGGTAACGGCAAGACCCTGGACCTCACGGCTGCTGACCGGGCCGCTGTCGACAAGGTCTGCGCCGCCATGAAGTGCGTGGTGCTCGTGGTCTCCGGTCGGCCGATGAACATCGCGCCGATCCAGGCCGAGGCGAGCGCAATCGTCGCCTCCTGGCTGCCGGGCACCGAGGGCGAAGGCGTCGCGGACACCCTGGTGGGCAAGGCTCCCTTCACCGGCCGGCTGCCGGTGTCGTGGGCCAAGAGCGTCACGACCACGACCTCCCCGGTCAACGTCGGCGACGCGAGCTATGACCCGCTGTACGCGTACGGGTGGGGCCTGCGGACGGACTCGGCCAAGGCAAGACTCACTGCGGAACGCGCAGCGCTGCTGGCCGGAGCCGCCGGCACGCAGGGCAAGAAGGCCGCCGTGATCCTGGACGCACTGCTGCACGCGCAGGTATGGAACAGCGACGGCAGCGTACGCAACGCGGCGCCCGCGCTTGCCCTGCTCACCGTCGCCGCCGCTTTCCTGGGCGGCACGTCGACCAACGTCGAGGTGCAGGCCAACGTGGTGGTCTCCGTGGCTCGGGACATCGTCCAGGCTGTGGTGGTCAAGGGCGGAGCGCGGGTGATGACGCGGACGGCGAGTCTGACCGCCAACGCCGAGCACTCGCTGATGTCCGGCGACCCGCGCAAGGCGGTGATGCTGCTCACCCAGGCCTATTGGGCCGCTCTCTAGTCATCATCGTCGTCGCCAGGACCACCGGTGCAGACCGGTGCTGGTGGCGACGCGTCCGCCAGGCTGTCCCCGTCGGGAACCACGTACATGACGACCAATGCGGCCTGCGTCGAGCCGGAGTTGACAACCTTGCCGGCCGGTTGCTGTCCGCTTTCGATGAACGTCTGGCCGGCCGAATAGACGTGCGAGGTGCAGCCGACCCAACGAGTCACCTCTCCAGCCGTCACGGCGACGAACACGATGCCGGGGTGCAGGTGCCAGCCCGAGTCGGCAGCCGGTTCGTACGTCACGGTCTGGAAGACGACCCGGCTGTCACCCTTGGTCTGGAACTTGATCTTGTCTGCGTTGACCTTCCACTTGCCCGCGAGAAGCGAGCCGGGCGGGAACGGTGTCAGGTTGGTCCGGGCGATTCCGGGGCTCGGCCCAGTGGCGAGCGCGCTGCCCGCAACTCCGGCCGTACCAGCGATCGCGATCACGGCGGCCGCCGTCGCGGCCATGCTCTTCTTCATGTCCATCCTCCCTCTACAGGGGCCCACTCAGCTCAGGATTTTTGGCCGTGAGGCCCACGGGTTCCGCCAAGCCGGGGCGAGGGGCGGCCGAGCGACGACGCGACCCTCGAACGGCCGCAGTATGTTCCCTGCTCCGGCGTGCCACCAGCCTTGATTCCGTAGCCGGTTGGGCACACTCGGTGCCCCTGGCTCGCCCATCAACGCGTGCCGTTGACGTGGCCCGCGGCCAGGTGGAGCCTGTCGGCGTGTTGGTGCGGTGCGCCGGCGCACCGCCGATGTGGAGGAGGGCGGATGCATGTACGCGCGCTTGGTTTTCGTCACCGGGGACCCGGCCCGGATGGATGAGTCGATCCGTTTCATCGAGGAGACGGTCCGCCCGACGGTCCGCTCGTTGCCGGGCTGCCGGGGGATGACGTTCGTGGCCGACCGCGAGCGCGGCAAGGGAATGGTGGCGACCTTCTGGTCCAGCGAGGAGGCACGAACGGCGAGCGCAGAGCCCAGCCGGTCGGTTCGGGAGGCGGCCATCCAGCGGCTCGGCGGGACGGGCACCATGGAGAACTACGACGTGGCGGTCTTCCACCAGAAGGCCTTGCCCGGCCGCGGTTCCGGTGTCCGACTGACCTTCACCGAAGGGGACCCGGCCGAGGTCGACCTGGCGATCGACGCGTTCCGGACCACCGTGGTGCCGCGGGTTGAGCTGATGCCCGGGTTCTGCCGCGCGGTCTTGTTCGTCGACCGCGACCGCGGCCGCGGGATATCCGCGATCTCCTTCGCGGACCAGACCGGGCTCGCCTCCTCTCGGGGCGCAGCCGCCTCGGTGCGTGCGGACGCTACAGCGAAGGCCCATCTCAGCGTCCGCGGCGTCGACGAGTACGAGATGGTGTTCACCGAGGTCGAGCCCGACTGATCGCTGCGTCCATGGTTCAAGACACTGCCCGCCCCGGCCGCTCACAGGCCGGGGCGGTTTCTGTCTGTCACGGCTCCTGAATATTGGGTCCAACTTGCAACGCATTCGTTTCAGTGCGTTTCAGGGTCTGACTTCAGAATTCCACGTCATGCTTTGGCAAATCCCTGCTCGCGGCCTGCCGGAAGTCTTGACGAAACGTTGTTACATCACTTGAGTCACCACGCGAACCATCATGTGCGGGTCCGGTTTCTCGGCCGTGGAGGTCCCATGAACGTTTCCACCGTGCGGCGGCTGTCAGCCTTGGCGACCGTCACCTTGGCCGCCAGCGTCTCGCTCTGCGGCTTCGTCCCCGTAGCCCAGGCGGCCAACGAGTCGGTCAACGTGTGGCTGACGACGACGAGCGACTCCGGTGGCCGGACGGTGACGCGGGGCCTGCAGCAGCAGTCGGCCGTTGCCTTCAGCTCCGGCACTTCCTCTGGTGCGCAGACGATCTCGGTCAACGATGCGGCACGCTACCAGCAGTTCACCGGCGCCGGCGCCTCCTTCACCGACACTGCGGCGTGGCTGCTGAACAGCAGTAACGCCCTGTCCAGCGCGACCCGGACATCGGTGATGCAGAAACTGTTCGACCCGGCGAACGGCATCGGACTGAGCTTCCTGCGCAATCCGATGGGCGCCTCCGACCTGGCGCGCTACGGTTACAGCTTCGACGACCTCCCGGCCGGTCAGACCGACACCAGCCTGTCAAGCTTCTCGATCGCGCACGACCTAGCCGACGTGCTTCCACTGACCAAGCAGGCCCAACAGCTCAACCCGGCGCTGACGACCATGGCATCACCGTGGTCGGCGCCCGCCTGGATGAAGGACAGCGGCACGCTGAACGGCGGCTGGCTGCAGTCGCAGTACTACGGCACCTATGCGCAGTACTTCGTGAAATACTTGCAGGCCTACCAGGCACAGGGCGTGAAGATCAATTTCGTCTCCGTGCAGAACGAGCCCACCTGCTGTGCCGGATATCCGTCGATGAGCTGGAACGGCAACGGGCTCGACTACTTCACCGGCACCCATCTGCTACCGGCGCTGCACGCGGCAGGGCTGAGCACCAAGGTGCTGGCCCTGGACTGGAACCCCGACAGCTACGACTCCTACGCCGCCCAGACGGTCAACGACGCCAGCATCCGGAACGATTCGCTCTTCGGCGGCATCGCCTGGCACGGCTATGCAGGCGACCCCGCGGAGCAGACGACCATCCACAACCAGTACCCCGCGGTGGACTCCTACGACACCGAGCACTCCGGCGGCACCTGGATCGGCAACCAGCAGCAGCAGGACATGCTCGACCTGGTCAACTACGGCCGCAACTGGGGAAAGAGCTTCGTCAAGTGGAGCCTCGCCGTCGACCAGAACATGGGCCCGCACAACGGTGGGTGCGGCACCTGCACGGGGCTGGTAACCGTGCACAACGGCGACAGCCGCACCGGGCAGGTCGACTACACCGTGGAGTATTACGACATGGGTCACCTGACCAAGTTCGTCAAGCCCGGCGCCTACCGGGTCGACTCGAGCGCCAACGGCAGCGTCCCGAACATCGCCTATCTCAACGCTGATGGAACCCGTGCCCTCATCGCGTACAACAACACTGCAAGCACTCAGCAGGTGGTCGTCAACTGGAACGGCGAGCACTTCGCCTATGCCCTCCCGACAAAGACCTCCGCGACGTTCACCTGGAACAGCTCCGGCAGCACTGGCACGAAGATCGGCCCGATCACCGGCCTGGCCGGCAAGTGCGTCGACGTGCGGTCCGCGGCCACAACGAACGGAACACCGGTGCAGCTCTACACCTGCAACGGCAGCCCGGCGCAGACCTGGACGGTGGGCACCGACGGCACCCTGCGAGCCTTGGGCAAGTGCCTGGACGTCTCTGCCGGCGGGACTGCCGACGGCACCAAGGTGCAGCTGTGGGACTGCAACGGCTCAGCAGCCCAGCAGTGGACCTCCACCTCGGGTCAGCTGGTCAACCCGCCTGCGAACAAGTGCCTCGACGTCACCGGAAACACCTCTGCCGACGGCACCCAGCTGCAGATCTGGACCTGCACCGGCGGCGCCAACCAGAAGTGGACCCTGCCGGCCTAACCAGGCCGGGGTCACGGTTGCTCGATAAGGGGCTGGCCCGATCAGGTCACGGTGGGCGCCTCCGCGGCGTGTGGAGGATGGCGGCCGGTCAGTCGTCCTCATCGCCTCCCGCGCGCTGGAAATAGTGCTCGAGTGCCCAGTCGGCAACCCGAGCCCCCATGGCCACGCCGTCGGTGTCGGCGAACCGGAAATGGATCCCGAGCCATACCCGTGCCGAGATGACGTCTTGGCGCAGGGCCCGACCGGAGTCATAGGTTCGTTGGACTCCCGGGACAGCGGTCGAGATGAGCGTCAGCCCCAGATGCCTGGTGCGGAACACCTCGGCCAGAGCAACGGTGAAGCCGCCGGTGACGCCGGAATACCCGCTGACATAGTCCGGGTACGGAGGTGTCGTGAGAAGCGGCGTCCAGCTGGGGTCGGCGATGGTCTTCGGGTTGCCATCGGTCGCGGCCAGTTGGATCGCCGAGATGGGGCGCCAGAAGCCGTAGACATACTTGCTGCGCCACACGGATATGATCGTGTCGGCCAAGGTCATGTCCACCGCGGCGAACATCCGCGCGGTGTCGACGATGTCGAGGTCGCGCACCATGACCTGATCGGCCAGCGCCGCGTCGTACTGCAGGATGGCGTTGCCGGAGAAGAACAACGCGGTGGCAGTCTGCTCAGTGGTCCGTGCGCTCGGCGCCGCGGAGCCGAACTTTTTGACCTCGCGGAAGTCGCGGGTGTACTCGCGGGAGGTGAGCGCGGGTGGCGGTCCGGGTAGTCCGAACTGGGCACCGCTGTGAACAAGCAATGGCTTCACGAACCCCATCCACGGGACAGCCATCGACAGCAAGGCTAGCGGTGTCGGACGCCATACCCCCGGGCCGGGCGGCTGGGTGAACAGGATCGGGGCGTTGCGCCCGTCTCCGATGCGCTGGTTGATGAGCGTGCGCGCAGCGAGCTCGCCAAACGCGATGCCGTCCGTCTTGGCCTGACCGTCCGGAATCACTGAGAGTGAGGCCGCGTAGGCGGCATCGAGACTGGTCGTCGCGTATGGCGAATACTCCACGATGACCCGGTGGGCAGCCGCGACGGCGGCTGCCTGGTCGGAGCTACCGCGCGGAGAACGAGCGTGGAAGCGGTAGGGCCGATAACGGCCGTCGATGCCGACCACGGCGTTGTAGACCGCGGCTTCGACGAACCCCCGGTACAGGAAGGCCTCCTGCGACGCCTTCGTCGTGTCCCCAAGAAATGTTCTCACCGCGAGGGCGTTCCACGACGAGATGACGGTCGGGTCGCCGAGGGTCACGGGAGCCGCCGTGGCTTGGGGCGCGGCGACCAGCGAGGCAAGCAGGACGAAGGCCGTACCGGCCACCAGCTGGCGCAGACCGCGCGCACGGCGCGTTAGCGTCGGTGCCGCGGCGGTGACGTTAGCAAGAGACATGTCCCACTCCCGCGCTCGAAGGAGCGACGCAGCAGGGGAGGCGACGCGTGGCAAACCGGCCGTCGAATCGGGCGGGGCGGCCATCCACCGTTGTGGGGCGGCTCCACGATGCGGACAGGCAGTACGCCAGGTTGGTCAGCGCAGAGTTGTTGCGCCGAGATTACCCGCGCATGATGCTCCGCTGATCATGAGCGGTCAAGGCTTCGCATGCACCGTGCAACGAATTCGGATTTCTCGTGCTTCGCGAGCGCCTCGGACGGGAGCCGGAGATTGGGCCCCGCATGCAACGCTGACCGCCACATGGCGCGTCGCATTCGTCGAATCCCGACCGCAGCGTTCCAGTGCTCCCCTTGGCAGGACCTCCAGCTCCGCACGATTCCGAGTTGCTATGTCCGGACGGTTGTTTTCGGACCGGCACCGTCTGCTGTCACCCACGATCAGACGCGGCCAGCAGGAAGGGTTGGTGACTGGTGCCCAAATACGGCCAGTGCGGGGCCTGCCCGCTGCACTCTTGACCCTGGCGACTACGAGGGTCAAGGTGAGCACATGGCCGTTGACCAGCCTGGCGTACGTAGGGTTCCCGCTGACCTGTACGAGTGGAACGCGCGCAAGCGGCGCCGCTACGAGCTGCTGGCGATGCTGCTGATCTGCGCGCTCTTCGCCACGTTCGTCACCGTTTGCCTGACCGTCGGAGCCACCATCAGGAACTGAGCCTGCCGACCTCAAACTCGCGCCGGACCTGCATGGCAGAGATGCCGACCTTGTCGCCCACCATCCGCCGGCCACCGCGAAGCACACCGTCAATGGCGACCGGGTCTTGTCGAAGATCGTGCCGGCAGTAGCTGGGACCTTCCGGTCGCATGGGAACCACCGAGTACCGCTCCACGACACGCCGAGCCTTCACATCCCCGCTGAGGCGCTTCTCGCCGGGCAGGCTTGCCTCGTCGCCGCAGCCCGGAATTAGGCACAGTCACCAACACTTCCTGCCGAGGTCGGGTCACGGTGAGTGCCGTAGGAAAATTCTTCAATGTTTTCAGGGGATCTGCCTTCGATACGTCGTTCGGGGCCGGAAACTGTCGGACCCCTGCTCTACTTCTCTTCATGGACGACGTCACCGCCACCACCGACTGGGCTGAGGCCCCGTGGTGGCTGGACGCTGTCGCCGAGACGGACACCGTGGGCTGCGCCGAGCAGTGGGCCGAAACGGGTGAACTCGGCCCGCTGTCAGTGGAGGAAACCCTGCTGGCGATCGCCGCGGCCGGCCCCGGGCCGGAGGCGGCCCGGCTGCTGGTGTCGTTGCGCGGGCAGCCGCTGACCGACGAGCAGAAACTTTCGGTGGTGCAGCTGTGGCAGCCGCAGCTGGCCTGGACGACCGCCGCGGAACAAGCCGCCCTGCTCGACCTGGTCGGCCCGGACCCCGACCCGGACGACACCCAGGCGGCCCGGTCCGACGAGTTCGCCCCGCTGGAGCTGGCCGCCGCGCTGCATGTCACGGTCGGTCACGCGGCCGGGCGGATCCGCCACGCCCGGCTGATGGGCTCCACCTTCACCGCCACCCAGCAGCTGCTCGCCCAGGGCCGGATCGACGGCTACCGGGTGTGGCTGATGCTGCAGACCCTGACCACCCTGCCCCCGGAGCTCGCCGCCCAGGTCGAGGCGGAGATCCTGCCCCACGC
>JAWWOO010000045.1:0-20768 GCA_033851545.1 Frankiales bacterium
GGCCGCCATCCGCGCGTCCGAGGCGTTGAGCCCCTCCAGGGTGTTCTCTACCTGGACCCGGATGGCGACGCGGTCCTCGTCGGCGGCGGCGAGGGCGAGCCTCAGCCGCTCACCCCGGGCGGTCACCTCGGCCAGCTGGACGTCGGCCTCGTCCGCCGCCGCCTGGACCTCGAGCAGGCTGGGCGCACCGGCGGAACCGCCGACCGACCACCCGGCGCCGAGCAGGTCACCGTCGCGGGTCACGGCACGTAGCCTCGGCTCCGACTCGACCAGGGCGCGCGCCTGGTCCAGGTCGTCGGCCAGGACGATCCGCTCGAGCAAGGCAGCCAGCGCCGGCCGGAACGTCTCAGGGGCCCGGACCTTGTCCACGAGGTAGCCCAGGGTGCTTGCGGGCCAGTCGGCGCGGTCGACCTGGGGCGCGCCACCCACCAGCAGGCCGGCCCGGCCCGCGTCGTCGGCACGCAGCAACGTCAGCGCCGCGGCGGCGTCCGCTACTGAACTCACCGCGACAGCGTCCGCTGCGGCACCGAGCGCTGCGGCGACGGCCACCTCGGCGCCCGGCTCGATGGTGAGCACGGAGGCGACCGAGCCGAGCAGGCCGGGCAGCCGGTCGGTCGCGGCCAGCAGCGCCCCCGCGCCGTCCTTGCGGGCCAAGGACAGCGCCAATGCCTCGCGCCGCGCGGCCAGGGAGGCCCGGTCGCGTTCGGCTTCCCGCTCCTGGGCGACCAGGTCGCGCAGCAGGTCCTCGACCTCGGCCAGCCGGGTGCTCGCCGCCTCGAACGCGCTGTCGAGGTCGACCTCGCCCTCGTCCAGCCCGGAGACCTCGGCCTCGAGCTGGGCCAGCTCGGCCTCGGCGGCCTGCGCCCGTGCGGCCGCCTCGTCGATGGCACCGGCCAGCCGGCCGATCTCGGCCTCGGCCGCGGCCGACCGGCTGCGCAGGGCGCCGACCTGGCCGGTCAGCCGGGCCAGCCCCTCCCGGCGGTCGGCGACGGCCCGCGCGGCTGCGACCAGCGCCTTGTCCTCGGCGGCGAGGGCCGCCTCGAGCTCGGCGCGGGCGGTGCTGGCGGCCGCCAGGGCGGCTCGGTCACGCTCGAGCACCTCGGCCAGCTCGCGCTCCTGGTCCCGTACGGACTGGGCCTCGCGCTCCATGTCCTCGGGGTCGCGGGCGGTCCGGTCGGACGTACCGAGCTCGTCGTCGCCCGAACGACGGACCCGCTCGGCGGCGAGGGAGGCGGTGCCGCGGAAGCGCTCGCGCAGGCTGGACAGGCGGTACCAGGTCTCCTGGGCACGGGCCAGCCGCGGCGCCTCGGTCGCAGCCCGCGCCTCGAGCTCGCCCTCGCGGCCGGCGACGGTGGCCAGCTCGGCCTCGACGCTGCGGCGCCGCTCGCGGATCGCGGTCTCGTCGGCGACTTCGGTCTCCAGAGCCTCGCGCAGCGTGACCAGGTCGTCGGCCAGCAAGCGCAGCCGGGCGTCGCGGAGATCGGCCTGAACCTGAACGGCGCGGCGGGCTATCTCGGCCTGGCGGCCCAGCGGCTTGAGCTGACGGCGCAGCTCCCCGGTCAGGTCGTTGATCCGGTTGAGGTTGACCTGCATCGCCTCGAGCTTGCGAAGCGCCTTCTCCTTGCGCTTGCGGTGCTTGAGGATGCCGGCGGCCTCCTCGATGAAGCCGCGGCGCTCCTCGGGGCTGGCCTGCAGTACAGCGTCGAGCTGGCCCTGACCGATGATCACGTGCAGCTCACGGCCGATGCCGGAGTCGGAGAGCAGGTCCTGGACGTCGAGCAGCCGGCACGGATTGCCGTTGATGGAGTACTCGGAGCCGCCGTTGCGGAACATGATCCGGCTGATCGTCACCTCGGCGTACTCGATCGGCAGCGCGCCGTCGGTGTTGTCAATGGTCAGGACCACCTCGGCCCGGCCGAGTGGCGGGCGGCCGGCGGTGCCGGCGAAGATGACGTCCTCCATCTTGCCGCCGCGCAGCGCCTTGGCGCCCTGCTCACCGAGGACCCAGGCGATCGCATCGACGATGTTGGACTTGCCCGAGCCGTTCGGCCCGACCACCGTGGTGATGCCGGGCTCGAAGCGAAGCGTCGTCGCCGAGGCGAAGGACTTGAAGCCCCGGAGGGTCAGGCTCTTCAGATGCACGCGGAGGACTCCCGGTCGCTGCCGCACGGACGGGATACGGCGGGGCGTCTAGACATACCGAGGACCCTACCGACTGGACGGGCGGGGCGGCACCCTGCGGAGGAGGGTCCTGCAAAGCGGCTGGAGAGCAGCCGGACAGCAAACGAGGGACGCAGCAACTGCGCCCCTCGGATCTAGCGGGTGGGTCAGGTCAGGGCCGGCTCGGCAGGCAGGCTGAGCAGCAGCTCGTCGCCGACCGTGACGTGCGACATGAGTGCCTCGTTGGCCGCGCGCACCTGGGCGAGCTCGGCCTCGAGCTCACGTACGCGGGTCTGGAGGCGGCGGTTGTCGGAGAGCAGACGGTGGTCGGGCGACATGCCGACGTGACCGAACAGAGCCTTGGCCATTGAGGGGTCCTCCACGTTGAGTGACCATGAGGTCGTCATGCGAATGCGGTGCCGGGCACTTCACTAGGGTCGCCGTGGGGGGTTGGCGCGGGCGGCAGTTGCTGAAACTGCCCCTGCCGGGGGCGTCACCCAGGACACGGATCGTTGCTTAAGAGTGCCATGACCTGGGGCGGAGGTCAACCCCTACGTCACATCACGGTAACGGTCCAGCGCATTTCCCAGGAACCTGCCAGCGGCGTTGCTCCCCTCGGAGTTCCGTCACGCTGCGTAATCAGCTCGGGCTCCGCTTCAGCGCTCGACGAAACCGGTCAGGCCGCCCCGGGCGGCTTCCCAGCGCTCGACCATCCCGGTCACCCGTCCGGGGCGCCGGCCGGCGTATCCAACGCCGAGCTGGTGGAGCAGAGACTCTGCCGCGTCCCGCGACCCCTCGGCAACGACCTCCACCCGGCCGTCGCGACGGTTGGCGGCCGAGCCGACCAGACCCAGCTCGAGGGCGCGGGCGCGTACCCACCAGCGCATCCCCACCCCCTGCACCTCCCCGGTCAGCCAGGCGGTGAGCCGGACGGCATCCCCGGACGGCGCTGTGGAATCATGGCTGCCGGGCCTGCTCGTGGTCACGCTCGCAGGCTATCCGCTCGATCCTTGGAGGCTTCGTTGTCCCGCTCCCGCGCCCTTGCGCTCGCCGGGCTGAGCCTCACGCTCCTCGCGGCCACCGGCTGCGCCCACTCCGGCGTGGCCGTGCGCACCCCGGAGGCCGACAACACCGACCTGCCCGCCAACGGGATAGTGCACCTCAACTACCCGCACGTGACGGCATCCGCCCCGGCCGTGGTGGTCTACCCCGAGCTGCACAAGTAGGTCGGTGGCCGCGAGTCAGGCGGCTCAGCGCGGCGGTTTCTGGCAGTGCGGGCAGAAGAAGCTCGACCGGTTCATGAACGCCTCCCGGACGATCGCCGTGCCGCACCGGCGACACGGCTCGCCCTCGCGGCCGTAGGCATCCAGGGACACGTCGAAGTAGCCGCTCTCCCCGTTGACGTTGACGTAGAGCCCGTCGAAGGTCGTGCCGCCCGCGGCCAGTGCCTCGCTCATCACCCCGCGTACGGCGGCCAGCAGCGTCCGGACCTGCCTGTCGGTGAGCGAGGCGGTCGGCCGTGCGTAGTGCAGCTTGGCCCGCCACAGCGCCTCGTCGGCGTACATGTTGCCGATGCCGGAGACCAGGCTCTGGTCGAGCATCGCCCGCTTGATCCCGGTACGGCGCGCGCGCAGTGTCTTGGCGAAGACGGCGTCGTCGAAGAGCGGGTCGAACGGGTCACGGGCGATGTGCTCGAGCGGGTGCGGCAGCTCGGCGCCGCCGGGGTCGACCTGCATCCCGCCGAACGTCCGCTGGTCGATGAACCGCAGCTCGAGGCCCCCGTCGGTGAAGCGCAGCCGGACGCGCAGGTGCGGCCCGTCAGGCACGTCGGCCGCCAGGGCGACCAGCTGGCCGCTCATCCCCAGGTGGACGACCAGGGCGTCGCCGGAGTCCAGCGGCAGCCACAAGTACTTCCCCCGGCGCCGGGCAGCGAGGAGGGTACGGCCGGTCAGCGCTGCGGCGAAGTCGTCGGGCCCGGGGACGTGGCGGCGTACGGCCCGGTCATGTCGCACCTCGACTGCGGACACCGTACGGCCGACGACCGTGTGCTCGAGTCCACGGCGAACGGTCTCGACCTCCGGCAGCTCCGGCACCGGTCAGTCGACCCGCACGATCGTCTCGTCGGACATGTCCTCCGGGTCGGTCGGCGCGTCGGCCGACTCCGCGACGCGGGCGTTGGCCTCAGCCCTGATCGCCCCCCAGGCGGCCTCGGCGGCCCGCTGCTCCGCCTCCTTCTTGCTGTTGCCCTCACCGTCGCCCCAGCTCCGGCCGGCCACCCGGGCCGTCGCGCGGAAGTGCTTCTGGTGGTCAGGCCCCGACTCCTCGACCAGGTAGTCGGGGACGCCGAGCAGCTCTGCGGCGGTGAGCTCCTGCAGGCTGGTCTTCCAGTCGAGGCCGGCGCCCCTGGTCGCCGAGTCGGCCAGGAGCGGGTCGAACAGCCGGTGGACGAGGTCGGAGGCGACCTCGAGGCCCCGGTCGAGGTAGACGGCGCCGATCAGCGCCTCGAGGGTGTCGGCCAGGATGGAGGACTTGTCCCGGCCGCCGGTCGTCTCCTCGCCCTTGCCGAGGCGCAGGTAACTGCCGAGGCCGAGGCTGCGGGACACCCCGGCGAGCGCCTTCATGTTGACCACGGAGGCCCGCAGCTTGGCCAGCTGACCCTCGGGCAGGTCGGGGTGGGTGATGTACAACGCGTCCGTGACCACCAGGCCGAGTACCGAGTCGCCGAGGAACTCCAGCCGCTCGTTGGTGGGCAGCCCGCCGTTCTCGTACGCGTACGAGCGATGGGTCACCGAGCGCTCGAGGATCTCGGCGCTGACCTCGACGCCGAGGGCGTCCTGAAGGTCGGCGTACGCCGGCTGCGACTGGGGACTGGCTGACACGCTGTCGTTCCTCTCAGGAGTGGTCGGGCTGGTCGGCGTGCAGGACGTCGTCGACCTCGTGGACCTCGGCGTCCTCGCTGTCGGCCTGGTCCTCGGACCGGTGCTCGTGCAGCGGATGGGTCAGGAAGGTGTCGGCGACGGCGCGGTCCCACCCGCCGTTGACCGCATCGACGGCGAGTCGGATGCAGGCGGCCACCGCTGGGCCCTGCGAGGCGCCGTGTCCGACGACGACCACGCCCTTGACCCCGAGCAGCAGGGCGCCGCTGACCTGGTCCGGCCGGAAGCCGGCGGGAGGCGACCCGTTGTGCCCCGCCGCCTGCCGGCTCAGGCCGGCGAACAGGCCGAACGCCCCTTCGAGGCCCTTGAGCAGCACGTTCCCGGTGAAGCCGTCGGTCACCACCACGTCGGCCGGCCCGCCGAGCGGCACGTCGCTGCCCTCGACGTTGCCGACGTAGTCGATGCCACGCGCGGCCAGCACGGCCGCCAGGTGATCGCCGGCCCGCCGCCGCAGGGCGTCCCCCTTGCCGGGCTCGGTGCCGACCGAGAGCAGGCCGATGCGCGGCTTGTCCAGGCCGAGCCGGACCTTGGCGTAGGCGGCGCCGGCGAGGCAGTACTGCGTCATGACCGTCGCGGTGGCATCGGTGCCCGCCCCGACGTCGAGCAGGACCACGGGGTGGGCGAGCGCCGGCACGACCACGGCGAGCGGGGGCCGGCTGACCCCGCGGACCCTGCCGAGGGTCACCCGCGCTGCGGCGACGGTGGCACCGGTCGCGCCGATGGAGACGCACCCGTCGGCGGCGCCGTCCCTGACCAGGCGGGCGGCCGCGCGCACGGTCGAGTCGCGCTTGCGCCGAACACCGCGTACGGCGTCCTCGGCCATGCCGACGAGCTCGCGGGCCGCGTGGATGCGCACCGGGCCGCCGATGAGCGACGTCGCATGGCGCTGCGCCAGCAGACGGGAGACCTGGTCGGGTGGGCCGACCAGAGTGAGCCGGACGGCAGGGTCATCCTCGGCCACGAGCAGTGCGCCGTCGAGCACAGCCGACGGAGCATGGTCGCCGCCGAGGAGGTCTATGGCGATCCGTACCTGGCCCGGTTTCCGGTCAGGAGGGCCGCCACGACCCGCCGCGAGGAGG
The DNA here is from genome assembly GCA_033851545.1 of Frankiales bacterium. Taxonomy (GTDB): domain Bacteria; phylum Actinomycetota; class Actinomycetes; order JAWWOL01; family JAWWOL01; genus JAWWOL01. Next base: position 6,176 of record JAWWOO010000045.1, read on the forward strand.
GGTCTCACCCCACCATCAGACCGAGAGGACCCGGCGCTTGTTGTACGTGCCGCAGGTCGGGCACGCGGTGTGCGGCAGCTTGGGCGAGCGACAGTTGTCGCAAGCCGCGATGGCCGGCGTGACTGCCTTCCACTGCGAACGGCGCATACGGGTGTTGGCGCGGGACAACCGGCGCTTCGGAACCGCCACGGGTTTGCCTTCCCTCACGTCCGGACACGCAGATCCGGTCTCTTGTCACTGTCTTGGGTGGCTGCCTTGCGGGAGCCTGCGCAGCCCGAACACACTGCCGCGGGAAACCATCGTACGGGTCGCGTCCAGTGGGCGGCGTCCGGCTAGGCCTCCGGTGCGCCCTCGGCGTCGGCTGCGAAGGACTGCAGCGCCGCCCATCGAGGGTCGACAACGGCGTGGTCGTGCGGCGGTGCCCCCACCTCGAGCCGCTCGCCGCAGCCGGCGCACAGGCCGGGGCAGTCCGGTGAGCACAACGGCGTGAGCGGCAGCTCGACCACGATGGCGTCCCGCAGGACCGGTTCGAGGTCGAGCAGGTCGCCGACCATGAACGACACCTCGTCCTCGTCGTCGACGGTCTCGCGGGTCGTGCTGTCCTCGTACGCGAACAGCTCGGCGATCTCGACCTCGATCTCGTCGACCACCGGCTCGAGGCACCGCCCGCACTCCCCCACGAGCGGCGCGACGACAGAGCCGGAGACCAGCACGCCCTCCATCACCGACTCGAGGCGCAGGTCGAGCTCGAGGTCAGCGCCCTTGGGCACCCCGATGACCTCGATGGCGAGGTGGTCGGGGGCCGGGACGGTGGTCTGCAGCCGGCGCATCGAGCCCGGACGGCGACCCAGCTCGCGGGTGTCGACCACGAGCGGGGCGTGCGGGTCGAGTCGCCGGTGGTGGCGGGAGTGGTCGGACCGGCCGGGCACGGGGGGCATGGCGGGGGTGGAAGGCACTGAGGACATGATGCTTGAAACTCTAACGGGGCGCCGGCCCATCCAGGTCGGGCAGCGGGTCGATGTCGCCGTCCTCGAGGTCGTCGAGGTCGTCGGACTCGCGGCGGCCGCGCAGCTTGTCCCGGCCCCGCTCGACCGCGCCGAGAGTCCGGGTGAGAACGACCTCGAAGTTGGCCAGCTTGGTGTCGACGTAGTCGTCGACCTCACGCCGCATCCCCGCGGCCTCGTCGCGGGTCGCGCTGATGATCCGGGTCGCCTCGAGACGCGCGTCGCGTACGAGGTCGGTCTCGTCGATCAGCCGCAGCCGCTCCTGCTCAGCCTCCTCGATGATCCGCTCGGCCTCGCGGCGGCCCTCGGCGACGACCTCGTCGCGGTCCTGCAGCAGGTAGCGCGCCTGCCGGAACTCGCCGGGCAGCAGCTCCCTGAGCTCGTCGAGCTGCCCGAGAAGGTCGGCCCGGTTGACCACGCACGACGCGGACATGGGCATGGCACGGGCCGACTCGACGGTCGCGACGATCTCGTCGAGCTTGACCTGGACGTCTTGGACGGGTTCGACCGTGCTTGAGGACACTTCGCTAGCCACCAATCAGCCGGCCGGGTCGGTGGACGTCGACCCGCCACCCAGCCGCCGGATCAGCGCCTGGAGGACGGGGACGGGCACCAGCCCGGACACATCGCCACCGTACGTCGCAACCTCTTTGACGAGGCTTGACGAGAGGAAACTGTAGAGCGGGTTGGTCGAGACGAACAATGTCTCGATCCCGGCGAGCCCGTGGTTCATCTGCGCCATCTGCAGCTCGTAGTCGAAGTCGCTGACCGCGCGGAGCCCCTTGACGATGACCGGGATGTCATGGCGGCGGCAGTAGTCGACGAGCAGACCGCTGAACGAGTCGACCACGACGTTGCCGTAGCCGGCCGTGACCTCGCGGAGCAGCCCGATCCGCTCGTCGAGGTCGAAAAGGCCCTCCTTGGCGCTGTTGACCAGGACGCCGACCGTCACCTCGTCGTAGAGCGCACTGGCCCTGGCGATGATGTCGATGTGGCCGTTGGTCACCGGGTCGAACGACCCGGGGCAGATGGCGCGACGCACTGGACCTCCGGCTGGGTGGGGACTCACTCCGGCGCCTGCGCTGCCGCATAGCCGTACCAGAGTGTGGCCTCACCGTAGCGGCGTTCGCGGCCCGGCTCGATGCCCGGCGGCCACAGCCACGGCGTGTCCCTGCTCGAACGCTCGACGACAACGATCGCGCCCTGCGCCAGGAAGCCGTTGTCGACGGCGTCGGTGAGGACGGCGCGCAGCTCGCTGGCCGACAGCGCGTAGGGCGGGTCGGCGAACAGCACGTCGTACGGGAGGTGGGGAGCGATGCGGACGTGCCGCTCGACCGGCTCGACGACGACCTCGGCACCGGAGAGGGCGAGATCGGCGACGTTGCGCCGGATCACCGCCGCCACCTTGGGGTTGTCCTCGACCATCAGGGCTGCCTGGGCACCCCGGGAGAGGGCCTCGAGGCCCACAGCGCCCGAGCCTGCGTAGAGGTCGAGCAACCGTCGGCCCTGCCAGCCGCCGGTGAGCGACTCGAGGCTCGAGAACAACGCCTCGCGGGCGCGGTCGGCGGTGGGCCGGGTGTCGTGGCCGGCTGGGGTGGTCAGCCGGCGGCCGCGGGCCCGTCCGGCGATGATCCGGGTCACCCTGACCACCGGTTTGTGGAACATCCTCTGTGCCGGGGGGCAAGGGATGTTCCACAAACGAGGTGGGCCGGAGTCATGCTCAGGCCTTCTCGAGGTATTCGGAGCGCTCCGGGTCCAACGCGTCGGCCAGCGCCTCGGCGAGCGCCGGGTGGGCTGACAGGTCCGGGTCGTCGGCGACGATCGCGCCGGCCTCGTCGCGGGCCTGGCTGATCAGCTCCTCGTGCCGGTGCAGCTCGAGCATCTTGAGGAACCTGCGCCGTCCCGACTGACTGGCACCGAGCACGTCGCCCTCGCGCCTGGCCTCGAGGTCGAACTCCGCCAGCTCGAAGCCGTCCAGGGTCGAGGCGACCTTGGCGAGCCGCTGTCCTGCCGGGCTGCCGGGGTCCATCGCCGTCTCGAGCAGGCACCAACCCTGGGCGCCGCCTCTGCCGACCCGGCCGCGCAGCTGGTGCAGCTGGGAGATGCCGAACCGGTCCGCGTCGAGCAGCACCATGACGGTCGCGTTGGGGACGTCGACACCGACCTCGATCACGGTCGTCGCCACGAGGACGTCGATGTCCCCCTTGGTGAACGCGGTCATCACGTCGTCCTTGTCGGCCGGCAGCATCCGGCCGTGCAGGGCCGCGACCCGCAGGCCGGCCAGCGGACCCTCCGCGAGCTCAGGGAGCACGTCGAGCACCGCAGCAGCCGGCCGCCGCTCCTCGGAGTCCTCGACCGGGTCCACCTCGTCGACGTCGGACTGTCCCTCTCCGATGCGCGCACACACGACGTAGGCCTGGTGGCCGGCGGCGACCTCGTCGCGGATCCTGCCCCAGAGCCGGCCCACAGCTTTCTCGTTGTCGGCCTGCGCGACGTAGGTCCGGATCGGTGAGCGGCCCTGCGGCAGCTCGGTCAGCGACGAAACCTCGAGGTCGCCGAACACCGTCATCGCGACCGTACGGGGGATGGGGGTCGCCGTCATGACGAGCAGGTGTGGCGGCTGAGAACCCTTGGCGCGCAGGGCATCTCGCTGATGTACGCCGAACCGGTGCTGCTCGTCGACGACGACCAGGCCGAGGTCGGCGAACTGCACCTTGTCCTCGAGCAGGGCGTGGGTGCCGACCACGATGCCGGCCTGGCCGGACGCCGCCTCGAGCATCGCCTCCCGTCGTACGGCTGTGCTCTGTGAGCCGGTCAGCAGGGTGACCCGGGTCGCGTCGTCCGACCCGCCCAGCCGGCCGGCTTCGGCGAGCGGACCGAGCATCGCGGTGATCGAACGGTGGTGCTGCTGCGCGAGAACCTCGGTCGGCGCCAGCAGGGCGGCCTGTCCCCCGGCGTCGACGACGGTCAGCATGGACAGCAAGGCGACGACCGTCTTGCCAGAGCCGACCTCGCCCTGCAGCAGCCGGTGCATCGGTACGGTGCGGGCGAGGTCGCGGTGCAGCGCCTCGTCGATCGCCTGCTGGCCGGCCGTGAGCGCGAAGGGCAACCGCGCGCGGAACGCGTCGACGAGGCCGCCGGCCGCCGCGACCCGGGGGGTGGTCGGGACGAGTGCAGCCTCGGCCCGGCGTCGGGCGAGGGCCACCTGCAGCACCATCGCCTCGTCCCACGCCAGCCGCCGCCTGGCCTGCTCGATGTCCGCGTCGCTCTGCGGTCGATGGATCTTCTGGATCGCCTCAGCCCAGGGCAGCAGACCGTGCCGGATGCGGAGGTCCTCCGGCAGTGGGTCCTCGATCTCGTCGGTCGCGTGCAGCACGAGTGCGACGGCATCCGAGATCTGCCACGTGGTGATCTCCTTGGACGCGGGATAGATGACGAGCTGCAGGCTGACGAAACTGCGGGCCACCCGCTCGGCCCCCGCCTCGTCCAGGTCCTCGAGCAGCTTGTACTGGGGGTGCGTCAGCTGCCGGGTCCCGTTGAACCGGGTCACCGTCCCGGTGAACAGCCCGGTCCGGCCGGGCAGCAGGTCGCCGCCGAACCACCCGCCCCTGCTGAAGAATGCGATCTCGAGCTGGCCATGGCCGTCCGTGACGACCAGCTTGGTGACCGTGCCCTTGCGCTGCTTCATCGGGATCTTCTTGGACGACACCACCTTGGCCACGACGGTCACGTGCTCGCCGACCTCGAGGGCGTTGAGCTTGGTCAGCTCGCCCCGCTTGTCGTAGCGGCGCGGGTAGTAGCGCAAGAGGTCGCCCACCGTGCGCAGACCCAACGATTCGGTCATCGGCTTGGCCGTCTTGTCGCCGATCGCGCTGCGCAGCGGCTGGTCGAGAGCGCTCACCGGCGCCTCACCTCGGCCAAGCCCACACGCGCGTCCACGCTCGCAGGGTAACGTCCCCGTACGACGGTGTCGGTGAACGAGGCACAGGTTTGGCGCTCACTGCGTTGCCCCGTAGTCTGGGGGGGTTGTCTGCAGCGGCGCCTGACGAGTTCCGGCCCCGATGGATGGCATCGACTTTCTGACCAAATTCTTCTGTGGGGAGCTTTCCCGTGTCTAGCGTGTGCGACGTTTGCGCCAAGGGGCCCGGTTTCGGCATGTCGGTGTCTCACTCTCACCGCCGCACCCGTCGCCGCTGGAACCCGAACATCCAGACCGTCCGGGCCATGGTCGGCGGCACCCGCAAGAAGCTCAACGTCTGCGCCTCCTGCCTCAAGGCGGGCAAGGTCGCCCGCTAGGCCGCTCCCGCTGCACCGTCAAGCTTCAGCACGAAAGAGGCGTACGCGTTCCGACGCGTACGCCTCTTTCGTGTCCTCTGACCGATCGTGCCAGGACGAAACTCAGGCAGACCGGGGCAGGAACCGGCTGCCGACGACCGTGACCAGCGCGATGCCGGTCTGGACTGCCACCAGCGCCACGGTGGCGTGCAGGGCGCCGAGCCGCGACGGGGCCGACAGGGAGACGTAGAGCGTGCCGAGGCTCGCCACCCCGATCGCCAGGCTCAGCTGCTGCATCGTGGTGAAGACGCCGCCCCCGGCGCCCGCCGACTGGATCGGCACCTCGGAGAGCACCACCCGGATCAGGGACGGCATGGTCAGCCCCTGGCCGAAGCCCATGACGGTGAATGCCGGCAGGAGGTCCCAAGGTGAGGTGTGCGGCCAGGTCTGTTCGAGCGTCCAGATCAGCATCAGCAGCCCGACCAGCTGCAGGGAGCCACCGAGGGTGATGATGGTGCGCCCGAACCGCTGGACCAGTCGGGCGATCTGCAGGGACGCGACGAGGAAGGCCACGGCCATCGGGGTGAGCGCCAGGCCGGCCTTGACCGCGCTGTAGCCGAGCGCACCCTGAGCGGTCAGCGCGTAGACGAACATGAAGGCACCGAACCCGGCGAAGAACGGGGCGGCGAGCAGCAGGCCGCGACGCATGCTGCGGTGCCGCAGCAGCGACGGCGCCACCAGCGGGTCGCCACCGGCCAGCTCCTTGGCCCGCTCGACCCGGACGAACCCGAGCACCCAGGCGGGCGTGGAGGCCAGCAGCAGCCAGGACCACCAGGGCCAGTGCAGCGCGCGGCCCTCGGTGAGCGGGATCAGCAGGCAGACCACTGCTGCCGCAAGCAATGCAGCACCGGGCAGGTCGGGGCGAGCCACGCGCAAGGCGCGGGTCTCGGGCAGGTAGCGCGCCGCCAGAGCCATCGCGACCAGGCCGATCGGCACGTTGACCAGGAAGATCGGCCGCCACTGGCTGCCGGCGATGTCGGCGGAGACGAGCAAGCCACCGAGTGCCTGACCGGCAACGGCGGCGACCCCCGCAGTGGCCCCGTACCAGCCGAGGGCCCGTGCCCTGGACATCGGGTCACCGGTCGACTGGATCGTGGCCAGGGTCTGCGGGACCACCAGGGCGGCCGCGGCGCCCTGCAGGATGCGGGCCGCGACCAGCCAGCCCGCCGTGGGGGCGAGTCCGCAGAGCAACGAGGCGAGGGTGAACGCGGCGATGCCGGCGATGAAGACCCGGCGCCGACCTCCGGCGTCACCAAGGCGGCCGCCGATGACGAGGAACACCGCGTAGGTCGTCGCATAGCCAGAGACGACCAGCTCGAGCGTGGCCGCGGAGGCGTTGAGGTCGCCGGCCATGGTGGGCAGGGCCACGTTGACGATGAAGAAGTCGACGATCGGCAGCAGCACACCGAGCAGGACGGTGAGCAGGGCTACCGGCGAGAGCGTCGGCAGCGGCAGCACCGCCGGCTGAAAAACGGGGGCTGGGCTTGGCGACGGTTGCGCGGCGGAGGTCTCAGTGGTCATGGAGCTCACCTTGGGGCAGGGCGCTGACGGGTGCCAGGGGCGCATTTATCCAGGTATCGACAGCACCTGGCACCAGGCTGGAAACTCCGGCATCCTGAGCGGGTGACGACACTCGACGAACGCTACGGGCCGGCGCCGACACTTTCCGACCTGCCCGAGCACCCGCGCGTTCCGGCTGTGGTGCTGGCCGCGTCGCGCCGCCGTGAGCTCGCGGACTTCCTGCGCAGCCGGCGTGAGCGGATCACGCCCGAGCAGGTGGGCCTGCCGACCGGCGGACGCCGGCGGACGCCGGGGCTGCGCCGCGAAGAGGTGGCGCTGCTCTCCGGGCTGGGAGTCACCTGGTACACCTGGCTCGAGCAGGGCCGGGACATCCGGGTATCGCCCCAGGTTCTGGAGGCGGTGTCCCGCACCCTGCGACTGGACCGGCACGAGCGGGCCCACCTGTTCACCCTCGCCGACCTGCCGCTCGGGTTCGACCCGACCGAGTGCTACGCCGTCTCCCCCGTCGTGCACGCGCTGCTGGACAAGCTCGACCCGTTCCCGGCAGCCGTGATGAATGCGCGCTACGACGTGCTGGCCTACAACCGCGGCTACGTCGGGACCTCCGGCGACCTCGACGCCTTGCCCCTCGCCGAGCGCAACAGCATGTGGCTCGCGTTCACCAGCCCGGGCCGGCGTGCCCTCGTGGTGGACTGGGACGAGGCCGTACGCCGGATGGTCGGGCTGTTCCGCAGCGCGATGGCCGACCACGTCGGGGAACCGGCCTGGAAGCACCTGGTGCAGCGTCTCGAGGAGGTATCCCCCGACTTCCGCGAGCTGTGGCACCGGCACGACGTCGACGCACCGGAGAACCTCACCAAGCGGCTGCTGCATCCACAGGCCGGGCTGCTCACCTTCACCTACACCAGCCTGTGGCTGACCCCCAACATGGGGCTGCGGCTGATGGTCTACACCCCCTCCGACGCGCACACGATCGAGGTGCTCTCCCGGCTCGACGAGCTGGTCCCGCCGCCGATCTGACAGCGCCGAGGTGGCCGAAGTGACCCGGCCGCCGCGAATTGACTAGGCCGCCGGGAAGTGGTCGTGGCCGCCGGAACCCTCGGGCTGGTGACCGTCGACGGTGACGCCCCGCCCCTGGCGCACCAGCCCGACGACCACAGGTGCGTCGCCGGCACCGAGGTCCAGCAGCGCCGACTCCGGCAGGGTCGCCAGCAGCGGGTGGTCGTCACCACCGCCGAGCAGGTCCACGTCGGTGATGCCCGGCCCGCCGAGGGTGCGCAGTGCTTCGAGCCGAAGGTCGATGGCCACCCTGCTGGCGGCGGCAAGGTGGCCGGCGTCCTGCAGGAGCCCATCGCTCACGTCCAGCATGGCGGTGGCTCCGAGGGCCGCCAGCCGCGGCCCCCAGCCGTACGGCGGTCTCGGCCTTCGGTGGGCCTCCACCAGGGGACCCTCGGCGGTGCCCTCGGTGAGCAGCCGCAGACCGGCGGCGGCCCAGCCGAGCCGGCCGGCGAGGACGACCACGTCGCCGGGGCGGGCGCCGGAGCGGAGCACCGGGTTCCGACCGTCGAGGCGGCCCAGTGCGGTGACCGAGATGACGAGCGTGTCGGACCTGACCATGTCGCCGCCGACGACCACCGTCCCGGCGGCCGCAGCCTCGGCGGCCAGCCCGCGGGCCAGCTCGAGGATCCAGGCGACCGGCAGATCGGCCGGGGCCGCAAGGCCGACCGTGAGCGCCGTCGGGTGGGCGCCCATGGCGGCGATGTCGGCAAGGTTGGCCGCGGCAGCTCGGACCCCGACGTCGTAGCCGCTGGACCAGTCACGCCGGAAGTGCCGGCCCTCGACGAGCACGTCGGTGCTGACGACCACCCTGCCGTCCGGCGCACTGACCACGGCTGCGTCGTCGCCGGGCCCGACCAAGACACCGTGCGCAGGGTCGGGCAGGACCCCGGTCTCGGTGAGGGCCAGCAGCACCCGGTCGATGAGCCCGAACTCCCCGATGTCGGCCAGCCGGGCGCCGGAGGCCGCCTCGGCGGGGCCACCACCGCCCACCTTCACATCCATACGCGGTAGCCTGCCATGCCGACGTCGATCAAAGCTGGCCGACGTGCTGAGTTCTCGGGAGGCACGCGTCGTGGTGGTCCAGGCCTACATCCTCATCCAGACCGAGGTCGGGCGGGCCGCCTCGGTAGCCGAGCAGATCGCCGGCATCCACGGCGTGACGCTGGCGGAGGACGTGACCGGACCGTACGACGTCATCGTCCGGGCCGAGGCGGCCAACGTCGACGACCTCGGGCGGCTGGTGCTCTCCCAGGTCCAGGGCGTCCCCGGCATCACCCGGACCTTGACCTGCCCCGTCGTGCACCTCTGAGTTGGGACTGACCGCCCGGCGCCTGGCGCCCGTGCTGGCCGTGCTTGCGGTCGCCGGATGTGGTGCCAAGACCTCCGCCGTTGCGGTGTCCGTCCCGAGCAGCTCCGGTGGCGGCGCGTGTGCTGCACTCGCCAAGGCGCTGCCGGACCAGCTCGACGGACGGGCCCGGCGTACGACCAGTCCGGTGACTGACCTGGTCGCCGCGTGGGGGTCGCCCGCCGTCGTGCTGCGCTGCGGTGTCCCCGCGGTGCGCACCAGCGCCGGGGACCACGTCGACGTCGACGGCGTCGGCTGGCTCACCGCCGGCCCGGTCAACGGCAGGGTGGTGTGGACCACGACGGACCGTACGACCAGCGTCGAGCTGTCCGTACCGGAGTCCGTCAACAACCAGGAGAACCTGCTCGGTGACCTTGCTCCCGCGGTGAGCGGGGCGGTCAGCCGAGTCCCTGCGCCAGCATCGGCCAGCCCTGCGGCGTCCCCGTCAGCCGGCTGATCGGCTGACCGGCGTCGAGGTCGAGCGGAAGCCCCGCCAGGCGGCGTACGGAGCCCAGGTCGGTGAAGTCGGCGACCCATTCGCTGACGTGCGGACGCAGGTGGTCGTTGGGGTTGACCGGGACGAACCGCACCGCGGTTGCGACGGCCGCCGCCTGGTCCGACGGCGCGTCACCGAAGAACACCACCGGACCTTCGACCGCAGCCGCGATGCGCCGCAACGTGTCCGCTTTGCCTGCTGCGCTGGCGAACAGCGCCTCGAAGGCGGCGTCGATGCCGTGCCGGATCAAGGTGTTGGTGACCTCGTCCTCGGGCGCGGCGCTCAGGACGAACCGGCGGCCGGGGACCGTCTCCAGGAAGTGCCGGACCCCCGGCAGCAGTGACACGGCCGGTAGGCGCTGCTCGAGCAGCTCGCCATAGCGCTCGTTGACCCTGGTGACGCTGGCGTTGTCGCCACGCATCACCAGGTGGCGGTGGACGAACTCGAACTTCTGCTTGCGCGGAACCCCGCGCTGGCGGGCGTTGTAGACCTGGATGGTCTGCAGCTCGTCGTCCGTCAGCCGCCAGACGTCACGGCAGGCCTCGGCGAACGACTGGAGCTTGACGGGCTCGCTGTCGACGAGAACACCGTCCAAGGTGAACACGAAGGCGGGCAACACGGCAGTTCACTCCCTGGCGAGTCCCCGGACGGACGGTCCTTGAGCGTCGAAGACTACAGACTCCGCTGTCGACGTTACGCCCGACGCGCCCGGCAATGTGTGGCTGTCGCGCGAAGACCGTGTTACGGGCGGATCACGCCAGCGCCGTCTTGATCGCGCGCGCCCGGTCGGCGTACTGCTGGGCCACCGGACCGCGCAGCGCGGCCTCCATGAACCGCAAGCCGCCCTTCAGCGAGACCGCGCCGGACACCGTCATCCGGGTGCCGTCCCCGTCGGGGGCGAACCGGAAGTCGAGCGTCATGTCGGCCTGGGCGCCCGTCGAGCTGAGGACCAGCCGGGACGGCCGCTCGAACACGGTGATCTCGGTGTCGATGCGCCCCAGCCGGTTGAACTCGCCGGTCATCCGGGTGCCCACCCGGGGCTGGCCTTCGGTGAGCTGCACCAGGTTGGTCACGTCCTTGTTCCACATCGCCTGGTTGCTCACGTCAGCGACGAAGTCGAAGACCTGCTCCGGCGGTGCGACGAGCGTCTCGACGCTGGCGGCCTCGATCACGCAAAACTCCTTGCTCTGCAGGGTTTCTCGGACTGTGCACGGATCAGCGCAGGCCTCGGCGGCGGGTGAGCGCCGAGGTCAGGAGCCGGTCGACGAGGGTTGGGTAGTCGATGCCGCTCGCAGCCCACATGCGGGGGAACATCGACGCGGGGGTGAAGCCTGGCATCGTGTTGACCTCGTTGACGACCAAGCCATCGGGGCCGAGAAAGAAGTCCACCCGGGCCAGCCCTTCGCAGCCGAGAGCATCGAAGGCTGCGCATGCCATGGCCTGCACGGCCGCGGTCTGCTCGGGGGTCAGCTGCGCCGGGATGTCGAAGGCGGTGCCCTCGTCGAGGTACTTTGCCTCGAAGTCGTAGAACGGGTGGTCGGGGTGGACGTGGATCTCCGATGGCAGACTGGCCTCAGGGCCGTCCGGGCCCTCGAGGACCCCGCACTCGATCTCGCGGCCGGCCAGCATGACCTCGACGATGACCTTGGGGTCGTAGCGCCTGGCCAGCTCGATCGCCTCCGGCAGGTCCGCCGCGTCGGTCACCTTGGAGATCCCGATGCTCGAGCCACCCCTGGCCGGCTTGACGAACACCGGCAGGGCAAGGCTTTCGGCCATCCGCAGGACGACCGACCGCGGGTCCTGCTCCCACTCGCGCGGTGTGACGACCGCGTACGGACCGACGGGCAGGCCGTTGCCGGAGAGGACGAGCTTCATGTGCTGCTTGTCCATCGCGGCCGCGCTGGCGAACACTCCCGACCCGACGTAGGGCACGCCGGCCAGCTCGAGCAGGCCCTGCAGGGTGCCGTCCTCGCCATAGGGACCGTGCAGCAGCGGGAACACGACGTCGACGGCAGGGATGGCGGGCCCACCGCCCAGTGACACCAGCCCGTGCACGGTCGGGTCACCGGCGAGCACCAGCGGCGCCAGGTCCTCGGCCACGACGGGCAACGAGTCGGCCGTCAGCGCGGCCGGCTGCTCGGTCGCGAGCACCCAGCGGCCGTCCTGGGTGATCCCGATGGGCACGACGTCGTAGCGGTCACGGTCGACGGCGGCCAGCACGCTTGCGGCGGAGACGCACGAGACCGAGTGCTCGGTGCTGCGGCCGCCGAAGACCAGCCCGACCCGTACTTTGCCTGCCGCTGCGTTGCTTGCCGTCACCTGCAAGACCCTACCGGTCGGCCTGTCCGTGGCGTTCGCTCTTTGCCTCGCGGGACATCAGCCGGCGGACCATCTCGGTCGGCGCCATGCCCTCGTGCACCACGGCCACGACGTGCTCGGTGATCGGCATCTCGACCCCGTGCTTGTTGGCCAGGTCGAGAATCGACCGCGACGAGGTGACCCCCTCGGCCACCATGTGCAGGCCGGCCTCGATCTCGGTGAGGACACCGCCCCGGACAAGCTGCTCACCGACCGTCCGGTTGCGGCTGTAGGGCGACGAGCAGGTGGCTACGAGGTCCCCGAGCCCGGCGAGGCCGGAGAACGTGGCGGCGTCGGCGCCGAGAACGGCGCCCAGCCGGGCGATCTCGGCCAGACCCCTGGTGATCAGGGAGGCAGCGGCGTTGTCCCCCAGGCCCATGCCGTCGGCCATGCCGACCGCGATCGCGATGACGTTCTTGACCGCACCGCCGAGCTCGCAGCCGACGACGTCCGTCTGGGTGTAGGGGCGGAAGTATGCGGTGGTGCAGGCCGCCTGGAACTCCCGTGCGTTCTCCTCGTCGACGCAGGCCACGACGCTGGCGGCCGGCTGGCGTCGGGCGATCTCGCGCGAGAGGTTGGGCCCGGAGACGACGAGCAGCCGGTCGTCGGCGACACCGGTCACCTCAGCGATGACCTCGCTCATCCGCAACGTCGAGCCGAGCTCGACGCCCTTCATCAGGCTCACCAGCAGGGCACCGGGGGGGAGCAGGTCGCGCCAGCCGACCAGGTTGTGCCGCAGCGCCTGGGAGGGCACGGCGATCACGACGAAGTGGGCGCCCTCGAGGGCGGAGGCTGCGTCGGACGTGGCCTGAAGGGCTGCTGGCAGGGCAACGTCGGGAAGGTAGTCCGGATTGGTGCCGGTCGCGGTGATGGCGTCCGCCAGCTCCGGGCGGCGTGCCCACAGCGTGGTCTCGAGGCCCGCGTCGGTGAGCACCGCGGCGAAGGCCGTACCCCAGGACCCGGCGCCGAGGACCGTGGCCCGGGTCGCGTCGGAGTGCGCCTGCATCGAGCTCCCTTCGTCACCGGCGGTGTCGGGGGTCCACGAGCCCGACCGGAAAGGAGATCGTATGCCTGGACCGGCGGCGCGGCAGGTGGCGGCGCCGGTCCCGTCCCAGTATCTGGTGTGGACTCACCGGACACTCCCGCACCGGCACCTGGCAGGATGGGCTCGAGATGAGCACCGAACCGCTGCAGCCGCACGAGGTGCGGTGGGCCCTGCTCGTGCCGCTGAAGGCACCGGTTGCGGCAAAGTCCCGGCTGACACTGGCTTCTGCGCTGCTGCGTACGGAGCTGGTGCTGGCGATGGCCGCCGATGTCACGGCTGTGGCGCTCCGCTGCCCAAGGGTCGCGCTGGTCCTCGTCGTCGCCGAGTCCTCGGAGGGTCTGGAACCGCTGCAGCGCATGGGCGCCACCGTCGTCGTCGATCCGTCCGGTCAGGGGCTCAACGGCTCCCTGCGGTATGCCGCCGGCCTCGCCGCAGCCAGGGACCACACGTACGGGATCGCCTCGCTGGTAGCCGATGTGGCCGGCGTCACGGTCAACCAGCTGACCCGCGCGCTCGACGCCTCGGCGAGCGCGGGCACCGCATTCGTTCCCGACGTGGCGGGTCGCGGCACGACGTTCGTCGCTGCCCGTCAATGGGGCTCGTTCCTGCCGGCGTACGGGCTGCACTCGCGCCGGCTGCACGTCGAGGCCGGCTTCACCGAGCTGGTGCTGTCCGATGCCACCGGGCTGCGGCTCGACGTCGACACGATCGCCGACCTCGCAGCAGTCTCGGCCGTCGGCCCGGGGCCGCGGACCCGTTCAGTACTGGCCCGGATCGACGGGCCGCTACAGTGACCGACGTGCAGGCGACGGTGGCGAGCTGGTCGGGAACGACGCGCGGCGGCAGCGTGCTGCTCGATGACGGCTCGATGCTGGACTTCGACCACGCGGTCTTCGAGGCCTCCGGGTTGCGCCTGCTCAGGTTCGGTCAGCGGGTGCGCATCAGGGTCGCAGAGGTCGAAGGCACGACGCGGATCACGGCACTGACCATCGCCACCCTGCCCTGGCCGGACGCGCAGCGGTAGTTTCCCTGCCCAGCAACGAGACGAGCCGGCCACCTCAGCAACGGGTGACCGGCTCGCGACGTTGTGGGACCGTGCTGCTGCTCAGGCCTTCTTTGCGGCCGTCTTGCGGGCAGTGGCCTTGGCCGGAGCCTTGACCGCTGCCTTCTTGGCCGCAGGTGCCTTGGCCGGAGCCTTGACCGCTGCCTTCTTGGCCGCAGGTGCCTTGGCCGGAGCCTTCTTGACCGCAGCCTTCTTGGCCGCCTGGGCCTTGGTCGCGAGCTTCTTGGCCGCCGTCGTCTTGGCCGGAGCCGACGAGGCGGGGGAAGCAAGCTTCTTGGCCGCGGCGGTCTTTGTGGCCGGAGCCTTGACCGCTGCCTTCTTGGCCGCAGGTGCCTTGGCCGGAGCCTTCTTGACCGCAGCCTTCTTG
>JAWWOO010000005.1:0-98270 GCA_033851545.1 Frankiales bacterium
GATCTGCCGGGCGGTGACCAGCATCCGGCTGCGCGAGGAGCCGCACAGGTCGTCCAGCGACAGCCCGAAGTAGGCAGCGGTCGCCGCCATAATGACGCCGACGGTGATCTCGGGGGAGGTCGAGTCGGGCAGCAGGTCCTTGAGCACGATCTCGGCCAGCGACAGATCGATGTCGGTCTTGTTCAGGCTGGCGAACGCCGTCACCCGGATCAGTGCACCCTCGAGCTCGCGGATGTTGGTCGCAATCTTGGAGGCGATGTACTCCAGCACCTCGGGCGGCGCGGCCATCCGTTCCTGGGCGGCCTTCTTGCGCAGGATGGCGATCCGGGTCTCGAGGTCGGGCGGCTGCACGTCGGTGATCAGGCCCCACTCGAACCGTGACCGCATGCGCTCCTCGAACGCGGAGAGCTGCTTGGGTGGCAGGTCGGACGTGATCACGATCTGCTTGTTGGCGTTGTGCAGGGTGTTGAACGTGTGGAAGAACTCCTCCTGCGTCTGCACCTTGCCCTGCAGGAACTGGATGTCGTCGACGAGCAGCACATCGACGTCGCGGTAGCGACGCTGGAACGCGGAGTTCTTGTCGTCGCGGATCGAGTTGATGAAGTCGTTGGTGAACTCCTCGGAGCTCACGTAGCGGACCCGGGCCCCGGGGAACAGGTGCTGGGCGTAGTGCCCGATCGCGTGCAGCAGGTGGGTCTTGCCCAGCCCGGACTCGCCGTAGATGAACAGCGGGTTGTACGCCTTGGCGGGAGCCTCGGCCACGGCGACGGCTGCGGCGTGGGCGAACCGGTTGCTCGCGCCGATGACGAAGGTCTCGAACAGGTACTTCGGGTTGAGCCGGGCCGGCTCGCTCGGCCGGCCCGCCTGACCCTGTCGGCCGGTGCCTCGGACGGGCTCGGGCTCCAGGGCCTGACGGGGCTCGAGCTCGATGACGTCGCCGGACTCGTCGCTGTCCTCGTCGTGGTCCTGCCCGGTCGGCTGCCCGGAATCGTCCGGCAGGCTGGAGTCGACCGTGACGGCGACCCGGATGTCACGACCGAGCTGGCTGGACAGGGCTGCGGCGATGATCGGGCGGAGCCGGCTCTCGAGGACCTCTTTGGCGAAGTCGTTGGGCGCGGCGAGCAGCGCGGTGTCCTCGACGAGGGCGAGCGGGCGGGTCAGCCGGATCCAGGCCCGGTGCTGGGCCGGGAGGGCGTCGTCGTCGAGGGAGGCGAGAGTGGACGCCCACACCTCGGCGAGACCAGTCGTCCCATGGCCGGGCAGATCGACCGCGGGGTCGTCCTCGTACTGGTCGGTCACGGCAGGCCCTCCGGCGCTCCCACGCAGGGTGGTCGGAGCATCTTCCACACGTTCATCCACAGGCTGTGCATGTCGTCCCCGCATGCCGACCTGACGCCGCATCGAACTCCCGTGGGACGTGCCACCGGTGGTCCGCATTGCGGTGTTGCAGCGAGCAGGGGGCGAGTGCAGGACGCTAGCAGTGTCCCTGGCTACACCACAAGAACTTGTCCACAACCGTATCGCCGGTGAAGATAGTCGGTCGTGCCCCGGTGGCCGCGGCGTGGCGGCTTGCAGCGGCCCGGTTTGACCGGCTCACCCCGCGCCCGTACCGTAGGGAAGTCTGTCTGTGCTTTCCGGATGCCGTCCGGAACCTTCCTGTGTTCGTCCCCCAGTACGGAGCCCTCGAGTGAGCAAGCGCACGTTCCAGCCGAACAACCGTCGTCGGGCCAAGACCCACGGCTTCCGCCTGCGCATGCGGACTCGGGCCGGTCGGGCCATCCTCTCGGCGCGCCGCCGCAAGGGCCGCGACGAGCTCTCGGCCTAGATCGGTTCAGGACCGGTCGCGTGCTGCCAGGCCGAGCCAGGCTGACCCGGTCGCAGGACTTCACCGCTGCGCTGCGCGGTGGCCGGCGGGCCGGGCGTTCGCTCGTCGTCGTCCATCTCCGGCCTGACGCGGGCACCGGGCACGCGCGGGTCGGGTTCGTGACCAGCAAGGCCATCGGCAATGCCGTGGTCCGCAACCAGGTGCGGCGCCGTTTGCGTCACGTGATGTCGTCCCGGCTGAGCGCACTGCCTGACGGTGCCCTGGTCGTCGTACGGGCGACGCCGGCTGCGGCGGGCGCCAGCTCGGCCCAGCTGGCCGACGACGTCGACCGGGCGCTGACCCGGCTGGGAGTTCCCCGATGAGAGGCCGGGTGACCGGCTCGCCCGGTCTGCTCGCGCGTACCCTGGGAGGGGCGATCGGGGCTTACCAGCGCCTGGTGAGCCCGCTGCTGGGACCGCGTTGCCGGTTCGCCCCCAGCTGCAGCGAGTACGCCAGGGAGTCGATCACCCGCTTCGGAGCGGGCTACGGCAGCTGGCTGGCGCTGCGCCGCCTGTTGCGTTGCCAGCCGTTCGCCGCCGGTGGCTGGGATCCCGTACCCCTCGAGCGCCACCCCTCGCACAGCACCCCGACAGGAGCCACCCGGTGAACCTCAGCTTCCTCGACCCGCTCTACCGCGCGGTCGCCTGGATCGTCTACACGATCCACTCCGGGCTCAAGCACGTGACGTCGGGAACCTGGACCTGGGGCCTGTCGATCGTCCTGCTCACCATCTGCATGCGGCTGGTGCTGTTCCCGCTGTTCATGAAGCAGATCAAGAGCCAGCGCGAGATGCAGCTGCTGCAGCCCAAGATCGCCGAACTGAAGAAGAAGTACCCGGACGACCGGCAGCGGCAGAGCCAGGAGCAGATGGCGCTGTTCAAGGAGCACGGGGTCAACCCGCTCGCCGGCTGCCTCCCGCTGCTGATCCAGATGCCGATCTTCTTCGCGCTGTTCGGCGTGCTGCACAAGTTCGTCCAGAACAAGCAGGGCGGCTACACCGCGCAGTACGGCCTCTCGAGCGGCGTCGTCGAGGAGATCGCTAAGTCGAAGATCTTCGGGGTGCCGATCGCGGCGACCTTCAACTCCAGCAAGACCGTGCTCAATAGCCTCAACGCCACCTCCGGCACAGTCAAGACAGTCACCGTCGTGATGATCCTGCTGATGATGGCGACGTCGTTCCTGACTTCCCGGCAGATGCTGGCGCGCAGCAAGGCGTCCGGCCAGCAGCTCGACAGCGCCCAGGCCATGACGCAGAAGATCATGGTCTACGGCATGCCACTGTTCTTCGGCGTCATCGGCGTCAACTTCCAGATGGGTGTGCTGCTCTACTGGCTCACGACCAACGTGTGGACCTTCGGCCAGCAGTACTTCGTGATCAAGGCGATGGGCGACGACCCCGAGTCGGTGGTCCGGGCCCGGAAGGCCAAGGAGGCCGGGACCGATGGCAAGGAACCGGCGGCACCGGCCAAGACCAGCCTGACCAAGCCACCGCCGGGTAAGGCCGGTGCCGCGAAGCCGGGCGCCGTGGGCGCGGCTGTGCCCGTGCCGTCCACCGGCAACGGCGCGGCCCCTCGCAACGGCAACAGCCCGCCCCGGCGTGCCGGCCAGGCTCGGCCGGCCAACCGGAAGCGCAAGGGTGGACGGCACTAGCCCCGAGCACACCCGGCCGACTGCTGCGCTGGACCTCTCCCATGACGCGCGGGACCGTTGCCGGACCCCTGACCTGAACCACCCACGCAGTCACCAGCAGGAGGAACAGCCGTGACGTCGACGACCGACGCTGCCGGAACGACCCAGGCAGCGGACGCACCCGAGCCCACTGACCAGGACGCTGCCGAGATAGAGGCGCCGGCAGAGGCACCGGACCTTTCCCTGCTGGAGCAGGAGGGCGAGGTGGCCGCGGACTACCTCGAGGGCCTGCTGGACATCGTCGACCTCGACGGCGACATCGACATGGACGTCGAAGGCACCCGTGCCGTCGTGGCCATCGTCGGTGAGAAGCTGGACGACCTGGTGGGCCGTCGGGGTGAGGTGCTCGACGCGCTGCAGGAGCTGACCCGGCTGGCCGTGATGCGGCAGACCGGCGAGCGCAGCCGGTTGATGCTGGACATCGGCGGTCACCGCGAGCGCCGCCGGGCCACCCTGATCGAGCTCGCGACGGCCACCGCTGCCGACGTCGTGTCCTCCGGGGAGCCGGTCTCGATGAAGGCGATGACGCCGTTCGAGCGCAAGGTTGTCCACGACGCCATTGCCGGCATCGACGGCGTACACACCGAGTCCGAAGGCGTCGAGCCGCAGCGGCACGTCGTGGTTCTGCCCGGGTGACCGTGCTCGTCCCGGACGGCGCTCGCGAGCTGCTCGGTGAGGCCTACGGCCCGATGGAGCGCTATGCAGAGCTGTTGCTGACCGGTGGGGTCGAGCGTGGGTTGATCGGGCCGAACGAGGCCCCTCGGCTGTGGGAACGGCACCTGCTCAACTCCGCTGCTGTCGCCGGCCTGCTGCCCCAGACGGCCACTGTGCTCGACCTCGGTTCGGGGGCGGGGCTGCCCGGGGTCGTGCTGGCCTTGCAGGTGCCGACGCTCAGGGTGATCCTGCTCGACGCCACCAAGCGGCGTACCGACTTCCTCAGCGAGGTGGTCGCCGAGCTCGGTCTCGGCGACCGGGTGGAGGTCGTCTGGGGTCGGGCCGAGGCGCTGCCGTCCTTCCATGCCGACGTGGTCGTCGCCAGGGCGGTTGCTCCACTGGACAAGTTAGCCAGCTGGGCCATGCCGCACCTGGTCGGCGGCGGATCGTTGCTGGCCATGAAGGGCGAGTCCGCTGCGGAGGAGCTCAACCGCGACGCTGCAGGACTGCGCCGGTTCGGCGTCATCTCCACCGGGCTGATCAGCGTCCCTTCGATCGGTTCCGACCTCCCGGTTCGGGTGATCCGGTTGGTCAAGGGCAGCCGGACGGGTCCCGTACGGCGCCCCCGTCCCCAGGGCGGGAAGCCGGTCTCGGCGGGGCGGACCAACCGTCGTACGCTGCCACGACCCGGTTCGAGCTCGGCAGAGAGGGAGTGAGCAACATGAGCGCGCCACCCCTGCCGCCGCCGGACGCCTCGGTTTCACGTGAAACCGAGCAGCAGGCCAGTCCAACTCCCGTTTCACGTGAAACATCGCCGTTCACCGAGCATGACACGCCGATCGCCGCCTCCGCCGCCGCCGCAGTCCGCGTCCTCAACCCCCGCGAGGCCGATCGCTACCCCCGACCTCCCCGGCGCCGGATCATCACGATCGCCAACCAGAAGGGAGGCGTGGGCAAGACCACCAGCACCGTCAACCTTGCCGTGGCCCTGGCGCTGCACGGCCAGCGGGTGCTCGTGCTGGATCTGGACCCGCAGGGCAACGCCTCCACCGGCATGGGCATCGACCACCACGCCGAGATCCCGTCGATCTACGACGTGCTCATCGACGGGAAGACCCTGGACGATGTCGTGCAGCCGGTGGACGGCTTCGAGAGCCTCTGGTGCGCGCCCGCGACGATCGACCTGGCCGGTGCCGAGATCGAGCTGGTCTCCGTCGTGGCCAGGGAGTCGCGGTTGAAGCGGGCTATCGACGCCCACGACAGTCCACTGGACTACATCCTGATCGACTGCCCGCCGTCGCTGGGCCTCCTCACGGTCAACGCGATGGTCGCTGCCGCTGAGGTGCTGATCCCGATCCAGTGCGAGTACTACGCCCTCGAGGGGCTGAGCCAGCTGCTGCGCAACATCGACATGGTGAGGGCGCACCTCAACGCCGAGCTGGCGGTCAGCACGATCCTGCTCACCATGTACGACGCGCGGACCAGGCTGGCGGACCAGGTCGCCGGCGAGGTGCGGACCCACTTCGGCGACATTGTGCTGGAGACGCCGATCCCGCGAAGCGTCCGGGTGAGCGAGGCACCGAGCTACGGCCAGTCGGTCATCACCTACGACCCCGGTTCGCGGGGAGCGATGGCATACCTCGAGGCGGCGCGTGAGATCGCCTACCGGGCAGAGCGGGAGAGTGGGAAGTCATGAGCACCCGACGAGGCGGTCTCGGCCGCGGCCTGGGGGCCCTCATCCCCACGTCGGCACCGGCCGCATCGGTGACCGATTTCAGCGTGCACGTCGACTCGCGGCAGGGTGCAGCTCTCACTGAGACGGGGCCGCTGCCGGTCGCCGGCGCCCGCTACGCGGAGCTCGACGTCTCCTCGATCGCGCCCAACCCGCAGCAGCCCCGTACGGTCTTTGACGAGGAGTCACTCGACGAGCTGGCCCGCAGCGTACGTGAGGTGGGCGTGCTGCAACCGGTGGTCGTGCGCGAGATCAACCCCGGGCAGTACCAGCTCATCATGGGCGAGCGGCGCTGGCGTGCGTCCCAGGCAGCCGGCGTGCCGACAGTGCCCGCGATCATCCGGGACACGGCGGACACCGCCCTGCTCCGCGATGCACTGCTGGAGAACCTGCACCGCCAGCAGCTGAACCCGCTGGAGGAGGGCGCGGCCTACCAGCAGCTGCTGGAGGAGTTCGATGGCACGCAGGAGGAGCTGGCCAGCCGGCTCGGCAAGTCGCGGTCGCACGTCTCGAACACCATGCGGCTGCTCAACCTGCCGCCCACCGTCCAGCGCCGGCTGGCTGCCGGGGTGCTCAGCGCAGGTCACGCCCGTGCGCTGCTCTCCCTGGAGGACGCCGACGCCCAGGAGCGGCTGGCGACCCGGATCGTGGCCGAGGGGCTGTCCGTACGGGCGGTGGAGGAGCTGGTCGCCCTCAACGAGACGGGCGCGCCGCCGAAGCCCAGTCGGCGCCAGGTCAGGCCGCATGCGCCGGCGCTGGCCTCGCTCGCCAGCCGGCTCTCCGACCACTTCGAGACCCGGGTCAAGGTAGAGCTGGGCCGGTCCAAGGGCAAGATCACCCTTGAGTTCGCCTCCGTCGACGACCTCGAGCGGATCGTCGCCGCCATGGCACCCGGAGCGGCCGGGGCGCTGGACGAGACCCCGGCCGGCTGAGAGCATCGACTCGCGCCACATGTCCGGTACCACCCGGTTCCGGACGGCTCGGGGGAGCTGCCTGACGATCGCCGCCTGGAGACGACACCTATGACCCGTCGGCTGGTCAACGTCACCTTGGACAACCTGGACGACCTTCCGATCAAGTGCCGGCGCTGCGTCTTCTGGGAGCTCGATCCGGTCTCGCGGGCCCGCGCGGAGGACATGGGCGACACCGCGCTGGAGAAGGAGGCCTGGGTCTCCCAGGCGCTGCTCGAGTGGGGCAGCTGCGGCAAGGTGGCCTACGTGGACGGAGTGACCGCCGGCTACGTGCTCTTCGCGCCGCCCGCGTACGTGCCGCGATCTGTCGCGTTCCCGACCAGCCCGGTCAGCGCCGACGCCGTGTTGCTGATGTCGGCGCACATCATGCCGGAGTTCTCGGGCGGCGGTCTGGGCCGGATGCTGGTCCAGGCGGTGGCAAAGGAGCTCATCCGCCGGGGCGTACGGGCCATCGAGGCCTTCGGCGACCTGGCCTGGCAGGAGCCGGCCTGTGTGCTGCCCGCGGATTACTTGCTGGCGGTCGGCTTCAAGACGGTACGCCCGCACTCCCGCTGGCCGCGGCTGCGTCTCGAGCTCAAGACCACGGCGTCGTGGCGTGAGGACGTCGAGGTCGCGCTCGAACGGCTGCTCGGCTCGATGACGCCCGAGGGCGCGCTGCGACCGGTATAGCGAAACGCGGTAGGCGCGGGCTCAGCCAAGCGCGACAGCGACGGGGAACGCGTCGACTGTCCGCTCGGCCTCGTCGGGGAGGTAGAGCCGCTCGACGGCGGCAACGACGGCCTCGGCCAGCGCGTCGCGGAACTCCGCCGAGGCCAGCCGCCGGGCGTCGGTGACGTTGCTGAGGTAGCCCAGCTCGAGCCGCACGGCGGGCATCCTGGTCAGCCGCAGCAGCGCCCAGGTCTTGGCGTGGGTGCGGCAGTCGAGCAGGTCGGTGCGGGTGCCGATCTCGTCCTGGAGCAGCGCGGCGAGCCGGGCACCGATCGCTGAGCCGGTGGCTCGCCCTGCCACCCCGTACGACCCGAAGTAGTAGGACGCGACGCCGCTGGCCAGGGGGTTGGGGGAGGCGTCGATGTGCAGCGACAGGAACAGGTCGGCGCCGATGCCGTTGGCCAGCGCCGCCCGGTCGGCATCGCCGATGACACCGCCGGGCGGGTCGGCCGAGCGGGTCAGGAAGGCCTGCGCACCCAGAGCCGTGAGCCGGCCCTCGATGCGAGCGGCAAGCTCCTCCGCGAGCCAGGCCTCCTCGAGACCGTGATGGCTGGCTCCGCGGTCCACACCGCCGTGTCCCGGGTCGATGACGATGGACTTGCCGGCCAGGGTCGGGCCGGCGCGGTGCAGCGCCTCGGTCTCGCGGATCCACTGAGCGCGGCCGCCCACGACGGTCCGCCGCAACCTGTCCAGCGCCTTGAGGGTGTGGGGGCCGCAGGTCCCGTCCGGAGCAAGGCCGACGTTGCGCTGGAACTCGCGGATCGCGTGCTCGGTGCGGCCGCCGAAGATGCCGTCAGCCCTGCCCGGGTCGAAGCCGAGCTCCTGAAGCCGGTGCTGCAGCTCGGCCACGTCGTCGCCCACGATCGGGTTGCTGACCCGGTGACTGAGCACCCGGTCGCCGAGCTGCCAGCGGGCCTCGTCCAGTGCCCGGTAGGTCTCCGGACCGACGATCCCGTCGACGGACAGGCCGCGTGCCTGCTGAAATCCGCGTACGGCGCGGTCGCAGGCATCGTCGAAACCGTCGAAGCCGTCCGTCCCTGGCACACCCGCGGCCGGCGAGACCGTCTCGTGCTCGATCAGGCCCAGACTCGCCAGCTTGGACCGGATCTCGGCCACGATGGGCCCACGGTCCCCGCGACGGACTGCCTGCATACGAGATCCTTGCCGGTGGGTGAACGAATGCTGAGGACATGCTGCCAACGTGCCTGCGAACGTTCACTGTAGACGGCCCCCGCGAGGAACACGAAACGTCCTGGACATACGCAATGAGAGACGCAATCACACAGGCACGACAGAGGTACGACACAGGCACGACGTACGCGAGCCGCCCAGGCGAACCTACGCCTGGACGGCTCTGCGGTGTTGCGACTGCGGCGTTATCCGGTCCTAGAGGTAGGCCTCGAGGTCACGCAGCAGGGCGGCCTTGGGCTTGGCACCCACGATGTTCTTGACGATCTGACCACCCTGGAACACCGACATGGTGGGGATGGACATGATCTGGTAGGCCCGGGCCGTCTCGGGGTTCTCGTCGATGTTGAGCTTGACGATGGTGAGCTTCTCGGCGTGCTCGTTGGCGATCTCCTCGAGGACCGGCGACACGAGCTTGCACGGGTTGCACCACTCGGCCCAGAAGTCCACCAGGACCGGCTTGTCACTCTGCAGGACATCGGCGGTGAAGCTGGCGTCCGTCACGTGCTTGGCTGCCACTGGAGCTCCTTCGGGTGTGATCGCTGGCGGGTGCGCCCGCCAGCCGACTAGAACCTCGTTGCGCCCGGCGGGATTCCCGGGTCGCTGCCGTGCTTCAGCTGCTTGCCGGCATGCCCGCGAGCGGGTCGGCAGTGCTCACGCCGAGACCGGCGTCGACGTGGTCGGTGCCCTCGACGGAGGCCAGCCAGCGTTCGGCGTCCAGTGCGGCTGCGCAGCCGGAGCCGGCGGCGGTGATCGCCTGCCGGTAGACGTGGTCGACCACGTCGCCGGCGGCGAAGACACCGTCGAGGTTGGTGCGCGTGGACCGTCCCTGGACCAGGATGTAGCCCTCGTCGTCGGTGTCGAGCTGACCGCGGAACAGCTCACTCGCCGGGTCATGGCCGATGGCCACGAACACGCCGGTGACCGGCAGCTGCGACTCCTCGCCGGTCACCTGGTCGCGTACGGTCAGCCCCTCGACCTTGTGCTCGCCGACGACCCGGACGGGGGCGCTGTTCCAGGCGAACTTGATCTTGTCGTGACCCAGTGCCCGGGCCTGCATGATCTTGGAGGCCCGCAGCGTGTCCCTGCGGTGCACCACGGTGACCGACGCGGCGAATCGGGTCAGGAAGGTGGCCTCCTCCATTGCGGAGTCGCCACCACCCACCACGGCGATGTCCTGGCTGCGGAAGAAGAAGCCGTCGCACGTCGCGCAGCTGGAGACCCCGTGCCCGAGCAGGGTGTCCTCGCCCGGGATGCCCAGCCGGCGCCAGCGGGAACCGGTGGCGACGATGACCGCCTTGGCCCGGTAGACGTCGCTGCCGACGGTCACCGTCTTGGGGCTCGACATCAGGTCGACCGCCGTGGCGTCGTCGCTGATGAACCGCGCCCCGAACTTCTCGGCCTGCTTGCGCATGCTGTCCATGAGCTCGGGGCCGGTGATGCCATCGGGGAAGCCGGGGAAGTTCTCGACCTCGGTCGTGGTCATCAGCGCACCACCGAACTGCTGGCCCTCGATCACGAGCGGCATCAGGTTGGCCCGCGCGGTGTAGAGGGCTGCGGTGTAGCCTGCCGGCCCGGAGCCGACGATGATGACGTCGGCGATGTGGTCGTCGTTGCGAAGGGCGCTGGCAGAGCTGGTCACGACGGTCCTCGATCGGTGCTCGATGGGGCGCGTGACCGGCGGGCCACGCTGTCGGGGCTGGTTCCGCAGCGCCGGCAAGGGCGCTAACCGAGTCTACGACGGGGCAATTCCCGTCAGGGCTTCTGCGGCCGCGCGAACGAGTAGAGCGAGCAATCGGGCGGCCCGACCGCGACCACCTGCAGTCGGTTGCTCCTGTCGGGGTCGGTGAAGACACCGATCACCGCGGGCTTGCCGGCCAGCGTCGCGAAGTCGATGGCCAGCGGCGTGCCTGACCGTGGCGCATAGGACATCAGGCAGGACTGGGCGGCGCCGTCCACCCGTAGCGCCGCCAGCGCGTCGGGTTTGGGTCCTGTGGCGACCGTCGTCGGCGCGGCCGCAGCACTGCTGCGGTCGGTGGCGCCGGTCGCCCCCGGGTGCTGGCCTGACGCCGCGGAGGCAGCGCCCGAGGTAGCTGCTTGAGTGCCGCCGCCGGCTGCTGAGGCGGCTGCTGTGGTTGTTGCGGCGGCTGAGGAGGCCGCAGCCGCCGAGGTGGCGGCCGCGGGGACCCCGGCCCCGGGGACCCCGGACGTCGCGCCGCCCGGGAGCAGGGCAAGTGCTTCGGTGCCGAGCCCGGCGGTGTCGTAGTCGCGGCCGCTGTGGGTGAGCGGCACGCCGGCCGCCGCGGAGGTGCCGGCAGCCGAGGAGGACTTCTCCGACGAGGAACTGCCGTGGGGCAGCGTCAGTGCGCCGAGTACGAGAAGGGCGATGGTCGCCGCCGCGCCCAGCGTGACCAGGATGGGTTTGGTGGCGCGGTTCGCTCCGCCGGGCCGGCGAGGTGCCGGCAGCGTGGTCACGGCGGCGCTGAGAGGTGCCGACCCCCGGCCATCCGCCGCGTCCGCAGCAGCGGCGAAGGGCGGCAGCTCGGCCAGAGCGCCGAAGATCCGCTCGGACACGTCGTCGGGCATGGCGATCTCGCGGTCGCCGGCGAGGGCTTCGCGTACGGCGGCGAGCGCAGCCTGCTCGTCCTGGCACCGGGCGCAGCCGGCGAGGTGGGCCCGGGCGGCCTCGGCGTCCGCTTGGGTGAGCAGCCCCTCGTCGAGGTCGCTGATCGTCTCGAGGTCGAGGTGGGCCACACCGTCGGGGCCCTGCGGCTCGCTCACGTCTGCTCACCTCCCTGCTCCTGCGCCGGCTGCTGCTGCGGTTGGACGGACCGGTGAGCGCTGGGGTTCCCGTCCGGCCCGGATTGCGGGTCGCGGAGCAGCACCGCAAGGCGGGCCCGCCCACGGGAGCAGCGTGACTTGACCGTCCCGACCGGTACGGAAAGCAGCCGGGAGACCTCGTCCACGGGATAGCCCTGGGCGTCGACGAGCACGACGGCTATCCGCTGCTCCGCGGGCAGCTCGGCGAGAGCGCGGCCGAGGTCGGTCGCCAGCTCGCGGTTGGCCAGCGCGTCACCGGCGGCCGGGTGCCGGTCCTCCGGGGGCAGCGGTACGGTCGGGCGCGACTGCTGGCGCCGCACCCGGTCCAGGCAGGCGTTCACCACGATCCGGTGCAGCCAGGTCGAGACCTTGGCATCACCTCGGAACGAGCCGGCAGCCCGGTAGGCGGACAGCAACGCGTCCTGGACCGCGTCGGCCGCCTCCTCGCGGTCGCCGAGCGTGCGGATCGCCACCGCCCACAGGCGGTCGCGGTGCCGGCGGACCAGCTCGGCGAACGCGGCGGAGTCGCCGGCGAGATGGCGGTCGAGAAGGGCCCGGTCGAGGGCGTCGGGGTGCTCGGAGTGCTGGCCGTCCACTCCGTCCACCCCCTCGCGTGCCGCGGTACGGCCGCAGCCGGCCATCGTCGGCAGCCTAGCGAACGGAGATCACGAATCGGTCGCCGCGACGCGCCCGCAGATGACGCCTGGTTGGCCTGGTTCAGGCGTAGAAATGGAACACTGGCCTCTTCTGTCACAACTGGCTGTGGACACACGACTGGCACGCGAGAGGGGCGGCGGGTGATCCGCACCGTACGGAGCTCCCGCCCGGGCAGGTGGGCCGTGGCCGCGACGGTCGCCACCCTGCTCGGCGCAGCGGCAGTGCCCGCCGCTCCGGCGCTCGCCACGCCGGCCCCGGTCACGAGTGCCAAGCCACCGCTGGCCGACGACATCAGCGCTGCCAAAGCCAAGCTGGCCAGCCTCGACAGCAGCCTCGACGTCGCGGACGAGAACTACCGCAACGGCCAGATCGCCTTGCAGCAGGCCACGTTGACGCAGGCTGCCGCCAACCGGCGGCTGGCTGCCGGCCGGGCCCGCAGCGCCGCCTTGAAGAACCGGGTGGACCAGATCGCCGTCCTGGCCTATCAGACCGGGGCGGCGCCGGACGTGATGCTCGCGACGCCGGACGGTGCCGGTGACCTCGCCGCGTCGACGGCCATGCTGAGCCAGTTCGCCGCCGACCAGGACAACGTCCTGAGCGCAGCGGCCGCAGCGCAGTACGACCTCGCCGTGGCCCAGACCGCGGCGACGCAGTCGGCAACGGCCACTGCCCGTACGGCGACGGAGCTGGCCGCAGCCAAGGCCGTCATCGTCGGCCAGGTCGCGACCCACAAGGCCATCGTCGCCTCGCTGATCACCCGCCAGCACACGCTGGAGGCCATCGCCGCGGAGAAGGCGCGGCTGGCGGTGATCGCTGCCGCCAAGGCCGCAGCAGAGAAGCAGGCCGCGGCGAAGAAGGCGGCCGAGGAGGCGGCCGCGGCGGCGCTGGCCGAGGCGCGTAAGGCCGCCGCGGCGGCGGCAGCAGCCAAGGCGGCTGCCGAGCAGGAGGCTGCCCAGCGAGCGGCCGACCGGCGCCGGCAGGTGGCCGCCAAGGCTGCCGCCCAGCGCGAGGCTGCCTCGGCGAACGCCGGCAGTGGGTCGTCCGGTGGCGGATCGCCCGGTGGTGGATCCTCCGGCGGTGGACCGACCGGCAGCGCCGGATCGCCGTCCTCCCGGGCGGGTGCGGCAGTTGCCGCGGCGTACAAGCAGCTCGGTGCACCCTACGACTGGGCAGCAGACGGTCCCGGCGCGTTCGACTGCTCGGGGTTGACGGCCTACGCGTGGGCGGCTGCGGGCGTGGACCTGCCGCACTCGTCCCAGGCGCAGTTCGGGGTCGGTGCCCATGTGTCGAGAAGCCAGCTGGCCCCAGGCGACCTGGTGTTCTTCGGCTCGCCCATCCACCACGTCGGCATCTACGTCGGCAACGGCACCATGATCGACGCACCGCAGACCGGTGACGTGGTTCGGGTGCAGAGCATCGACCGGTCGGACTACGCAGGTGCGGTACGGGTCACCGGCTGAGCCGGCGTGCTCAGTGGTTGAGCGAGACGGCCGCGACGCCGGCCTTGAAGCCGCTGCCCAGCCGCGGCAGCTTGGTGAGCCAGAGCAGCCAGTAGCGGTGCGGCGTGGGGTCGGAGATCGCGACCCTGACCTGGGGGGTGGTCGCGTTGCCGGTGCCTTCGGTGCCGAAGCTGTCCCTGGTGCTACCGACGCTGTCAGCGGCCCGGAGGTCGAACGTCGCCCCGGGGCTGGTGAAGTCGACCTCGACCTGGGTCGGGGCGACCGGCTTGCCGGCGTCGAGCAGGAGTCCCACGCCCTTCTTGAGGCCGCCGAAGTCGGCCCGGGTGTAGTTCTCGGTGAACCACGCGGTCGCCGGGTTGCCGTCGATCGCATTGTGGGCCTGGGACTGCTCCTCGGACCCGTCCCCGGGTGGCGGGTCGAACGACGTCGCCGACGCCAGCGCGTAGGGGGTGAGGGCCGCGGTTACGGGGGCCTGGCTGCCGGCCCCGGTGGTCTTGGGTGCTGACGCGCTGGTCGTGCTGCCGTGCCGGCCGAGGTCGGGGAACGGCACGCCCGACCCGGAGCCACCGGTCAGCGCCACGGCCAGCAGGTAGCCGCCGAGGAGCACCGCCAGCCCGCTGGCGACGGCGATCGGGGTCCGGGAGCGCGGTGCGGCCGGCTGGTCGGTCTCGATGACCGCCCGGATCTGCTGGGTCGGCTCCCCGGCATGGCGCAGCGTGGTCAACCGGGTCACCACCTCGGCGGCCGAGGCGGGAGTCGTCGGGCCCCAGAGCAGGCAGTCCACGATCAGCCGGTCGAGGTCACGAGGAACGCCGGCCCTGACCTGGCGCGGGCTGCACAGGCGGCCCTCGTCGGTGGGGGCCTCCGGCAGCTCGCCGAGGGTGTCGCCCGGCCACCGCCCGGTGACCGCGAAGTAGAGCAGACAGCCGAGCGCCTGGACGTCGCCGGCGTCGTCACCCGCCGGTGCCCCGGCCAGGGCCGCGGCTGTAGCGGCATCCGTGACCCGCACGTCGCCGTCCGGCGTCAGCAGGATGTGACCGGGATGCAGCCGGCCGTGGTGCACACCGTAGGCGGCTGCCGCGGCCAGCGCCTCTGCCACGGAGGCGATCACCGCCATCGCACGGTCGGGGGAGAGCGGGCCCTCGGCCACCACCGAGTCGAGCGGCTCCCCGGCCACCCACTCCCGTACGACCAGGCGCAGGTCGGGCTCGTCGACCACGTCGTAGGCCCGGGTCAGCGTCCGGTGCGGAACCACGCCCGCCCGGCGGGCAGCGTCGAGCACCGCATCCGTACCGGACGTGGGCAGCGACCGGATGGCGACCGGCCGGGCCAGCACGTCGTCGTGGGCCTCCCAGAGCGTCGACTTCGCGCTGCCGACCTGCCGCAGCAGACGGTAGCGACCAGTGACCAGGCTGCCCGGGGCCAGTGGGGCGGGAGGGGATGGCAAGCGCTCACTCCGGTCGGGGACGGCACCGGCACCTACCATCAACGAGACGGCGGCGGCCCGGCTTCCACCCACTGTAGAGGGAAGGAAGCCGGGCCGCGTGTCTGTCCTGCAATGTCCGGTTCAGGTCCGGTTCAGGTCCGGGCTCAGCCGACCCGGCCCACGTAGTACGAGGCGTTCCACATGCCTTCGAGCCGGACGTAGTCGCCGGTGTGCGTGGCGGCCCAGATCCTGCCGCCACCGGCGTAGATGCCCACGTGGTAGACGTGGCCGGAGCCACTGTGGAAGAACACCAGGTCGCCGACCTGCTTGTTCCGGTTGGCCACGTGGCGGACCACGGAGTACTGCGCCGAGGAGCTGTGCGGCAGGCTGATGCCGAACTTCGCGAAGATGAACCGGGTGAAGCCGGAGCAGTCGAACCGGCTGGGGCCGGCGGCGCCGTACTGGTACGGGGTGCCGCGGTAGACCGAGGCGTCCCGGACGACGCGGACGCCGAAAGCCAGCTTGGGGGCGGCCTTGTGCTTGACGGCCTTGTGCTTGACGGCCTTGTGCTTGACGACCTTGTGCTTGACCGCCTTGTGCTTGACCGCCTTGTGCTTGGCGACCTTCTTGGCCGGTTTCTTGGCCGGGGCCGCGGCGCTGAGGCTGACCGCGACCGGCGCGGTGGACGCGGCGGGGGTGGTGACCGGGGCGGCCTTCGCGGAGGCTGGGCCGATCCCGATGCCGAGGGTGAGACTGGATGACACGGTGAGTGCGACCGCGACCGCCCGCAGGCGAACGCGTGCGCGCGGGGATACCGCAGGCACAGTTTTCCTTTCCGTCAACGCCTGCGAGGTGAGCTGTCGGGTTCGGGCTGGAAAGGTTGCCCGGCCGACCGAAGTCGGCTTCACCCCAAGGCGCGTGACGGTGGTGCTGTCGCGTGCCGCGGTCTGGAGACCAGTGGGTCCCCCGCTCCTGCCCCTGATTGCAAGTTGTCGGGAGAGCCTCGGTCGAGGGGCAGGACTCGGCGTTACGACCGGGGCTCGGGATTGTTCCGTCTGCCGGACCCTAGACGGTGGCTCCGTCCGCGACCAACAGCGGGGTCTGTCCCAGAGGGTATCGGCAGCGCGTACGGGCGCAGAAATGGTCCATTAGGACTACCCGGGTTGGGCCTTGGCGCCCGTTTGAATACAAGTGCATACAAGGGACGGCCAGAGCCTCAGGGACCCGCCACCGACTGCCGACATCGATGACATGACGCGGACGTCGGACCCTCTTGCGGGCATGGACCGCTATGCCGCCGTCTTCGCGCACCTGCACGAGGCCGTTCTCATCTGCGACCCGGGCGGCCGGATCACCGAGGTCAACCCGGCGGCCGAGCGGTTGTTCGGCTATGCCGGAGCCGACCTGGTCGGCACGTTTCCCGGGGGCATCCGGGACCCTGCCGGGGCCGAGCTGAGGGCCGATGCCGTACGCCTCCAGCTCACCATCTCGGCCGAGTGGTCCGGCGACGTCCCGTTCCACCGGCGCAACGGAGAGCGGCGGGTCGGCAGGGCGAGCTGGACGGCCCTCTACGACCCCCCCGGCTCGGACCTCGTGGCGGGCTATCTGGGCATCACCCGGGACGTGACGGAGGAGCTGCTGACCGCGGTGATGCTGGCCGAGACCGAGCTGCGCTGGCGCCTCACCTTCGACGCTGCACCGATCGGCATCGCGCTGGTCGGCCTCGACGGCAGCTTTCTGCGGGTCAACGGCGCGCTGTGCCAGATCGTCGGATACTCCGAACCCGAGCTGCGCGGCTGTACCTTCCAGGACATCACGCACGCTGACGACCTGGACGCCGACCTCACACTGCTGGGTGAGCTGCTCCGGGGGGACATCGACCACTACACGCTGGACAAGCGCTACCGCCACTCCGCCGGCCACTACGTCTGGGTACGGCTGTCGGTGGGGCTGGTCAGGGGTGAAGCCGGCGAGCCGCTGCAGTTCATCGCGCAGGTCCAGGACGTGACGGCCGCCCGGCTGGCCCGTCAGCGGTTGACCGCGATCATCGCCAGCGCAAGGGACGCCTTCCTCAGCATCGACCGGTCGGGTCACGTGACGGAGTGGAACGCCGCGGCCGAGCAGATGTTCGGCTGGAGCCGCCAGGAGGCTGTCGGGATGCTGCTGTCGGCCCTGGTGATGGCGCCGGGGACGGCGGCTGCCGCGAACGAGGATCTGGCCCGGCTCGCCGCCGGAGCGGACCCGGTCATCCTGGGGCAACGGCTGGAGACGACCGCCGTACGCCGCGGCGGCGAGGAGTTCCCTGTCGAGCTCACCGTCTGGGCGGCGGACGACGCCCCGGACGAGTTCCACGCGTTCCTGCGCGACATCAGCGACCGGGTCCGAGCGCAGGAACGGGCCGTCGCCTTCACCGCACGCCAGCAGGCCATCGTCGAGGCCCAGCTCGACATCGCGCAGGTCGAGCTGACGCCGAGCAAGGTGATGCAGCGGATCTGCGAGCAGGCGGCCAACGTGACCAAGGCCAGCGCTGCGGTGATCGAGCTGCTGGACGGCGACGACATGGTCTTCCGGTCCACCAGCGCAGCCGTTCGCCAGTACCTGGGGCTGCGGCTGCCGGTCGGAGACAGCCTCTCCGGCCTGTCGGTCACGACCGGGGAGACGCTGATCTGCGTCGACACCGGCAACGACCCGCGGGTCAACGCCGAGGCCTGCCGCGCGGTGGGCGTGGGCTCGATGATCGTGGCGCCGCTGCGTACGGGCAACGCCGTCGTGGGCGTCCTCAAGGTGATGTCGCCGCAGACCGGTCGGTTCAACGACGACGACGCCGGAGCGCTGGAGCTGCTCGCCATACCCTTCGCCACCGCGATGACCAACGCCTGGCGGCTCGAGGCCACCTCGCAGCAGGCGCTCAGCGACCCGATGACCGGGCTGGCCAACCGTGCGTACGCCCTGCACGAGCTCGAGCGGTCCTTGGCCCGGCAGCACCGCAACGGCGGTCACACCGCCGTGATCTTCGTCGACCTCGACCGGTTCAAGGCGGTCAACGACACCTACGGCCACGCGGCGGGCGACGAGCTGCTGAGCGCCGTGGCCGACAAGCTGCGGCAGGCCGTACGGACGACGGACACGCCCGCGCGTTACGGGGGCGACGAGTTCGTCATCGTCTGTGAGGGGTTGACCGCGCCCGGCGATGCCGTGGTGCTCGCCGAGCGGCTGGTCAGGACGATTCCGGGGACGTACGAGCTGGAGAGCGGCGTCGCGTTGATCGGCGCCAGTGTCGGCGTTGCGGTCGCGGCGGCGGAAGTGCCAGCCGCGCAGCTGCTGAGGCTCGCCGACGAGGCGATGTACGAGGCCAAGCAGGCTGGCGGGTCGCGGTACAGCATCCGCACGGTGGGCTGACCCGCTCGCCCGCTGCCCGTGCTCAGCCCGTGGGTCGGGTGGCCCCCACGTAGCCGTTCAGGTAGACGCGCTGCAGGGACACGCTGGCGCCGCTGTGCGGTGCCGCGATCATGTAGCCGTTGCCGGCGTAGATGGCCACGTGATGGATCGTCGCCGGGTTGTTGGGGTCGGTGGCCCAGAACAGCAGGTCGCCCGGCTGCAGCTCGGCGAGGCCGACGTGGTGGCCGACGAACCACTGCTCGCGGGAGGTACGAGGCAGGGGGACACCCGCCTGGGCGTAGGCCCAGCCGGTCAGGCCCGAGCAGTCGAACGCGCCCGGTCCGGTCGCTCCCCAGACGTACGGCGTGCCCTCGCGTGAGGTTGCCGCCGCCACGGCGGCACCCGCTGCCGCAGTCGGTGGGGTGGCCGTGCCGACCAGCGCCGCCTGCGCCTGGGCCACCGCCTGCGCCCGCAGCAGCTCTGCCTCGAACTTGGCGGCGGCCTTCTTCTCGGCCTCCTGCTGGAGCTCGACGACGACGGCCCGGACATGGTCGTTGGCGGAGGAGAGCAGCTGGCTCTGCTGAGCCAGCAGGCGGCGGACCAGGAGGGCGTTGCGCGACGCGGACGCCTCGAGCTTTGACCGGTTGGTGGCGGCCTGCGCAAGCTTGGCGTTGAGGGTGGCGAGCGCTGCCGTCTGGCCGCTGGCATGCGCGAAGGCGAGCTGCTGGCTGCGCAGCACGTTGCCGGCCATGGACATCCGCTCGACGACATCGCCGAGGTCGGAGCCGTTGAGCGCCTCGGCGTAGAGCGGGGCCGGGCCGCCGGCCTCGTACAGTGCGGTGGCCTGACTGCTGAGCATGGCCTGACCGGCACCATCGCTGGCCCGGGCGGCTTCGAGGTCGGCCTGGACGCCGAGGTAGGACGTGACCGCCTTGCCGAGGCCCTCCTGGGCCGCATTGAAGTTCTCGCTGGCGACCTCGGCCTCGGTGGTCAGTTTGTCCACCTGGCGGGAGAGGTCGGCCGCCTGCTTCTTGGCGTCGGCCAGCGAGGGGCTTGCCGACGCTGCGGGGGTGGCGATGAGCACGCCGGCGGCCGTGACCAGCGCGAGTGCGGTCGCGCTGACCCGCCTGCCGGTCACGAGCCGGTGTACTTGCCGGTGGCGTGCGCGGTGATCACGGTCAGACCCTTGGTCTTCGAGGTCCGATAGAACACGAGCGTGTGCACGGTGTTGGTCAGGGTCAGCGAGGCGGTGCCGTCGGGCCGGATCGTGAAGTCGGTCGTCCCGATCGTCTCGGTGGACTTGACCGCAGCCTGGGCCGCTGCATAGGCGGCCTGCAGGTTGTGGCTGCTCTGGAAGTTCTGGCTCGCGGCCTGGACAGCGGTGCTCGCGTCGTCCGAGGTGGCCAGGTGGCCCAGGCCGACGCTGATCCCGTCGAAGCCGAGCACGCCGATGATGGCGAAGGTGACTACCAGCTTGGTCATCCAGCCGATGACGATCGAGCCGGCGTCCCCGGCCTCGACCCGGACGTCGTCGCCACGACCATCCTGTTGGTGCAGTGTGAGGTCCACCCACGCGCCTTCCGTGCCGCCCAGCAGAGCCTTTCTCTGCTCGGAGGTCGGCGTGATGGCTGGGCGCCTTGAGCCGATGGGCGGAACACAGTCAATTCCCAGGCCGGTCCGCTCGGCCTACGCGGCCTGCTCTCAGCGGCGGCCGGCCGGCAGCCCGGGCACCCGGCCGCCGAGAGCGGCGAGCAGCCGGGCGACCTCCGGGATGCGAAGGCGGACGGCGATCCACAGCATCACCCAGGCTCCGGCAGGCACGCCGAGCGCAAGGGACAGCACCGAGCCGGAGACACCGTGGCCGGCGACGGCGCCGCCCAGCTCGGACAGCACCCAGGCGACCGCAGCGCCGACGGCCGAGGCGACCGTCAGCCGTACGAGGGTCCGGACCGTACGCTGCCGGTCGATCGAGCCGAGCCGGTGGCTCAGGACCGCGCCGGTGAGGGTGACGCCGACGAGGTAGGACAGCGCGTATCCGCCGGCCAGGGCCGGCAGCCGGGCGCTGCCCTCCAGGCTGACGAACAGCAGCAGGTCGGCCAGCACGTTGACGGCGTTGACCACGATGCTGATGTACGCCGGTGTGCGGGTGTCGCCGAGCGCGTAGAACGCCCGCAGGTGCAGCTGGAACGCCGAGAATGGGATCAGTCCCAGGGCAAAGGTGGCGATGGTCCAGCCGATGACCCGGGCGTCGGCCTGATGGACCGCTCCGTGCCGGAACAGCGTCGTGGCGACCGGCTGCGCAAGCACGATCAGCGCGAACGTCGCCGGGACGAGGACCACCGCGGAGAGCCGCAGCCCACGGGACAGCTCGAGCGGCAGCAGTCGGGGCCGGCCGTCGACCACGTGCCGGCTCATCCGCGGCAGCAACGCGGTGATGACCGACACGGCCACGATCGCGTGCGGCAGGGAGAAGACCACGAACGCGAGCACGTACGTGGTGTAGCTGCCGCTGCCCGGGGCCGGCGCGGCGCAGCGGTCGCCGGTGGAGAGCGTCTGGTGCGCCAGCCGGACGACCACGAAGTAGCTGAGCTGATTGGCCAGGACGTAGACCAGGACCCAGCTGCCCAGCCGACCGGCCGCGCCGAGTCCTGCGTTGGCGAAGTCGAACCGCGGCCGCCAGTGGAAGCCCGTCCGCCGCAGGGCGGGCACCAGCGCCACGGTCTGCACGACGACACCCGCTGTGGTGCCGAGGGCCAGGACGAGGATCTGCGTGTGCGACAGCACGGGCACCTTGCCGGTGTCGTCGTCCGGCAGGATCAGGACGAGCAGGCCGGTCACGATGACGACGAGGTTGTTGAGCACCGGCGCCCACATCGGCGCCGCGAAGCTGCGCCGGGTGTTGAGGATCGCCCCCATCGTGGCGCCGATGCCGTAGAAGGCGATCTGCGGCAGGAAGTAGCGTGCGAAGGTGACCGCGTGCGCCTTGTCGGTGGCCTTCGTGCAGTCACCGGCATAGAGCGCGGTGATCTGCGGCGCCGCCAGGACGCCGATGATGCTGGCGACACCGAGGACGAGGGCGACCAGGGTGAGCAGCCGCTGGGCGTAGGCCACGCCTTCGTCGGTCCCCTGCTTCGCCGCCTTGACCAGCAGAGGGACCACGACGCTGGTGAGAACGCCCCCGAGCAGCAGCTCGTAGATGATGTTCGGCAGGGTGTTCGCGATGTTGTACGCGTCCCCGAAGGCCTTGCTGCCGATGACACCCGCGATGACGACGGTGCGCAGCAGGCCGGTGCCGCGGGAGACGATGGTGCCGGCGGCCATCGTCCGGCTCGAGCGCAGCAGGCTCGGCTCCAGCTCGGTCGCTGCGGCTGAGGCGGTGGGTCGGGGGGGTGGCGGTGGGGGTGTGCGGGGCGGCGGCGGCAGGCTCATGCCTCGGGCTCCGCGGCTGCGCCGGCAGCGGACTCAGCGGTGGCGGGCTCGTCGGGTGTGGCCGCCGGCCCCCCGCGTGCGTTGCGAATGCGCCGGTAGAGCCGAACGATCACCGCCAGGCCGAGCAGCCCGCACACCGCGATGGTGATCGTGACCACGACGACGCCGGCCGCCGAGATGTGCACCTGCAGGACCACCGGTGTCCCGTAGTCGCGGCCGGTCGGCGTGAGCAGCTGGGCGTCGACGAACACCTTGCCGGCACCGGCACTGTTGACGGTGACCGTCACATCGGTCTGGACGTGAGCTCCTGCCGCGAGGACCAGGACGACCGGCTTGGTCTTGCGCAGCGCTGCACTGCGCGGCCGCAGCACCACCTGCACCTTCACCGCGACCGGCAGGTCGTTGACGACGCTGATCGGCAGCTTGGCCCCCTTGCCGACCAGGGTGTTGGTGCCCTTGCTGACGATCCGCACCTTGTCCTCGGTCGAGTGCAGCGCCGTCACGGTGGCGTCGAGCAGCGCCTCCCCGCCGCTGCCCGGCTTACGGAACGCGGTGGACGCTGAGCGGTAGAGGCTGCGCTGCAGCTGCAGGACCTGCTGGTTGACCTGGTCCTCGGCTTCCCGGGTGCACAGCGCCCCGGGTGTCGTGGTCGGGGTGCCGGCCGTGGCCGGGCTTGGGGCGGACCCTGTTGTCGGCGCGACCGGGCACAGGATCGAGCGGAAGCCGGCCAGCTCGGCATCGGTCTGCACGATGCGGGTCGCGGTGCCGTCGGGGAGCGTGGGCTGGTTCGGCGGCCGGTGGACCGCGGCGCGGGCGACAGCGGGGTCGGGCGGCGCCTGCAGTGCCTGGGGCACCGTGACGGGGGTGATCCACGGCAGCCGGCCACTCTCGTCGAGCACAGCGCGTACGGGGCTCTCGGTCGGGGACCAGCGCCGGCCCGGGGCGAGGACGAGGGTCCGCGGCGCCGAGGGGCCGGCCTCGACGGCGATGGCCGCGGTCTCGGCGGCGAACCGCTGGCCGAGCAGCACCCGGTCCTCCGCCCGTACGGGGGTGGTGGCCAGCTTGCTCAGCCCGTCGTCGACGACCACGGCCGGGACGGTGCCGCCCGGGCGGTCGACGGTCGCGGTCGACGTGGGCGTGTAGCCCAGGTCCGTGCCATTCGTGACCGGCACGGCCTTGCTGCTCAGGACCAGCCCGGTGGTGGTCAGCTGGCCGAGCGCCCCCTGTGACAGGGCCCCGTCGGGGGGCCAGAGCAGCCCGGTGCTGACCCCCGGGAGGCTGGACTCGAGACCGGTCGAGCGGGCCTGGGTGACCAGTGAGCCACCCCGCGCGGCGATGAGGGCCTCGATGTCCGGGTCACCGTACGGGGTGGCGATCGACGTCGTCTTGGCCAGCAGCGCGTTCAGCTCGGCGAGGTAGGTGGTGGCGTTGGCGGAGTAGGCGCCGGGGGCTCCCCCCTTGACCGTGTACGCGGCGGTCATCAGCTGGAGCTCCTGCACGTTCTCCGGGTCGATGACCGGCGTCACGAGCACCGGCTTGATCGCCACCGGCGTCGGGGCTGGGTCGGTCGAGACGCCCCCCGGTACGGGCGGCGCGGTCTCCTGGGGAACCGTGCCGCTCTGGCCGGCCGCCTGGCTCGCCACGTTGAGCAGTCTGCCGAGCCGCCCGACCGGGCCGATCTCCACGCCGACGCCGTCATCACTGAACGTGTTGTCCGGCTGCAGCCGTGGGGTGCTCAGCATCGGCCAGACCCAGGCGACCTGTACGGGCGCCACCGCAGCGCTCGGCGGCAGCCACGGCAGGAACGTGTTGACGCGGGCGTCGTACTCCCGGTTGTCTATGGTCCCGCGGTAGACCTCGACGGCGATCCGGTAGACGCCGGGGGTGGTCAGCTGCAGCGCGTCGATCGGGACCTGCAGCACGTACGGCACGCTGGCCCCGGCCGCCAGGGGGACGAGAGTCGTTGGCGTGCCGGCGTTGTCGCTCTCGAAATGGTCCGTCGAGCCGGCCACCTCGAGCAGGGCGGCGCGCGACTCCAACGGTGTGGACTGGATCCGCAGGGCGATGCTGAGGCCGTCGTACTCCAGCGCGGTGGGGTTGGTCAGCACGCCGGCGACCGTCAGCAGGTCACCGGGCTGCGGTGCGGTGGGGCTGATCCGGTCGACGGTCAGGGTGAGCGGCAAGGTGGTCGTGGTGGCGGCGTGGGCCACCGTGCCGAGCAGCGGCAGCAGGCCGAGCAGCGCCGCGAGCAGGGTCAGGCCGGCCCCGCGCCGGCGGCCGGTCCCGTACCGGACGCCCCGGACGCGGTCGCGCCGGGTCGTCACACCAGCCTCACGCTGTCTCGGCCAGCAGCGCGGTCGCGCGGCGGAGCAGCTGGCGCTCGTCGTCGTAGGCGAGCCGGGCAGGGACCTCGTCGAGCGGCACCCACGCGACCTCGGTGACCTCGACGTCCTCGTCGGAGAGCTCGCCGCTCTCGGCCAGCAGCAGGTAGTGGTGCACCGTCTTGTGGATCCGCCGGTCGTCGATGACGAACCAGAAGTCGATGACACCGAGCTCGCCGACCACCCGGCCCAGGATGCCGGTCTCCTCGGCCACCTCGCGTACGGCGGTGATCTCGGGGGTCTCGCCCTGCTCGATGTGCCCCTTGGGCAGCGACCAGAGCAGCCGGCCCCGCCGGTCGAGCCGGCCGATCAGCGCCGCCCGCATCCCCTGGGCACCACGCTCGACCACGAGCCCGCCGGCGGAGATCTCCTCCACGCGCCGGAGCCGTTGGCGTCGTGAAGGGCGGGCAGAGGTCACCGCTCGATCGTAGTGGTGTGCGGCCCCGGGATGGTCACACCTCGAGGTCGAGCACCTCGCCCAAGCTGTCGGCCATGCTGTCGGCCAGGCTCTCGCCGGTGAGATCGGCGACCCGTGCCGAGCTCGCGATCAGCAGGTCGGCCGTCGAGATGCCCAGCGCGGTGCCCGTGTCGCCGGTGGCGGTATAGACCACGTCGTTGCGGCCGATCAGCGCATCGGCGAACAGCGGCACCTCCTCGGGCAGCAGCAACGGTGCGACCAGGCCGGCCGCGTAGTCCGTGCACTCGTTGAT
Source organism: Frankiales bacterium (assembly GCA_033851545.1). Taxonomy (GTDB): domain Bacteria; phylum Actinomycetota; class Actinomycetes; order JAWWOL01; family JAWWOL01; genus JAWWOL01. The sequence goes on from JAWWOO010000005.1 coordinate 25,068, forward strand.
CTCCTGTGCGGTGGCGACCCGCAGGCTGTGGGACCGAGCGGCCCGCAGGACTGCGGCGCGCACCGGCGTCCGGCAGGAAGGCACGGCCACGGCGATCATCCGCTCGTCGGCGATGTAGAGCCGCACGCTGACCGCCTGGTCGGGGTCGATGCCCAGGACGCTGGCGATCTCGTCCGCCTGAACGACGGCGCGGGCCAGCCGGAGGATCTCGTGCGGGATGTCCCGGCCGAGGAGCTCGCGATGGATGTCGAGCGCACCCTTCATGAGACCTCCCGTCCAGCCGCTCCGCGGTGAAGGGCTCGGCCGGTATCCCCGCCGGGGAGTCCGGACAAACGGGACTCCGGGTACGTGCGGACGCAATGACCCCGGATAACCTGCGGCCGGCCGCCCGGCCGACCCGTACGCTTAGGCGTCCCGCCCGTACCCGACCGGATTGACCTGATGTCTGCGCCCACCGTCACACCTGACCCCGACGACGACCTCACGGAGGCCCAGCGCCGGGCGGTGGCCGAGCTGATGCGGGTGTCACCGGTGGCGGACGAGCTGGGCCGCCGGTTCGAGGCCGCCGGCCACCAGCTCTACCTCGTCGGCGGCTCCGTACGTGACGCGCTGCTCGGCCGGCTGGGTGACGACCTCGACTTCACCACCGATGCGCACCCCGAGCAGGTCAAGGCGCTGGCCAAGGGCTGGGCCGACTCGCTGTGGGAGACCGGCATCGCGTTCGGCACCGTCGGGCTGCAGAAGAACGGCTTGCGGCTCGAGGTCACGACCTACCGCAGCGAGAGCTACCGTTCGGAGTCGCGCAAGCCCGAAGTCACGTACGGGTCGAACCTCGACGACGACCTGGTGCGTCGCGACTTCACGGTGAACGCGATGGCGGTGTCGGTGCCGGAGCACCGCTTCGTTGATCCGTACGGCGGGCTGCCCGACCTCGCGGCGCGGGTGCTGCGCACGCCAGGGCGGCCGGAGGACTCGTTCGGCGATGACCCGTTGCGGATGCTGCGCGCGGCGCGTTTCTCGGCGCAGCTGGGGTTTTCGGTCGCTGACGACGTCGTTGCGGCGATGGTCTCGATGTGCGGCCGGCTCGCGATCGTGACCGCCGAGCGGGTGCAGGGCGAGCTGTCCAAGCTGCTGCTGTCCCCCGTACCCCGGCGTGGTCTCGAGCTGCTGGTCGAGACCGGGCTGGCCGAGCTGGTCCTGCCGGAGCTGCCCCGGCTGGCGATGCAGGCCGACCCGGAGCACCGGCACAAGGACGTCTACCAGCACACCCTCGCGGTGCTCGAGAACGCCATTCGCCTGGAGCCTGCCGGGCCGGACCTGGTGCTGCGGCTGGCGGCGCTGCTGCACGACATCGGCAAGCCGAAGACGCGCCGGTTCGAGGACGCCGGTGGGGTCTCGTTCCACCATCACGAGGTCGTCGGCGCCAAGATGGCCCGCGAGCGGCTGGCCATCCTGAAGTACTCCCGGGAGATCATCGAGGCGGTGGCCAAGCTGGTCGAGCTGCACCTGCGGTTCTACGGCTACGGCCGGGGCGAGTGGACCGACAGTGCCGTACGGCGCTATGTCCGCGACGCCGGGCCGGTGCTCGACCGGCTGCACCTGCTGGTGCGCAGCGACTGCACCACCCGGAACAAGCGCAAGGCGCAGGCGCAGGAGCAGGCCTACACCGAGCTCGAGGCCCGGATCGCCGCGCTGGCCGAGCAGGAGGAGCTGGGCAAGATCCGGCCCGACCTCGACGGCAACGCGATCATGTCCCTGCTCGGGCTGGCGCCCGGCCCCGCGGTCGGGCGGGCGTACAACGCGATGCTTGAGCTGCGCCTGGAGCGCGGGCCGCTGCCGTACGACGAGGCGGTGGCGGCGTTGCGCGCCTGGGCGGCCGGCGAGGGGCTCGAGGTCCCGCCCCCTGGCCCGAGCTGATCCACAGGCGTTCCCGGGGCCGAAGCACCCACCGTCCCCGCGTGCGACGATAGCGCCGCCATCGGCGGCCAGGCCCGGTGGAACCGACGATAGCGCCGCTTTCGGCGGAGCCCGGCATCGTCCCGCGTGCGCCGATAGCGCCGCCATCGGCGCCCAGGCCCGGTGGAACCGACGATAGCGCCGCTTTCGGCGGAGCCCGGCATCGTCCCGATAGCGCCGCCATCGGCGCCCAGGCCCGGTGGAACCGACGATAGCGCCGCTTTCGGCTTCAACAGGCGGTTGGGACGGCGCTCGCCTGTTCAGGACAGCTTCAAGGCAGCAGCCGGTAGAGCTGCTCGGCGACCTGGTCGAGCGGAGCCACATCACCCTGGGCTCGGCACAGGATGAGCGCCCCCTCCATGCCGGCCAGGGTCGCGGTGGCGATGTTGCCTGCCGCGTCCGCGGGAACGCCGGTCGCCTCGAGCTGGGTCGTCAGCAGGTCGGTCCAGGCCCGGAAGGTCTGCCGTACGACGTCCAGGAGCGCGGGCTCCCTGGCCGAGGTGTCCACGGCGACGCCCGCCACGACGCAGCCCCCCGTGGCGTCCGAGCCGAGCACGACGCCACGCCACATCCCGATGAAGCGCTCGAGGACCCCGCGGGGCGTGCTGCCGGTGAAGCCGGTCTGGTAGGCGAGCAGCCGGCCTGAGGTCCACCGCACGGCTTCCTCGGCGAGCTGTTGCTTGCCGGCCGGAAAGTGGTGGTAGATCGAGCCGCGCGGCGCACCGCTGTCGGCGAGGACGTCCGAGAACGAGGTCGCACTGACCCCGCGGCTGCCGATCAGCGAGGCGGCGCTGGCCACCATCCGCTCCCGGCTGTCGTTCGCCATCGCCGCTCCCAGGCCCCCTTGACCATCAGTTGACTATGACGCTCAGCATATGGCACCCTCACCGGGACAAAGTATGACGACCGTCATACCGCTGTCCGAGGGAGACTGCCATGCCGATGATCGACGTCTATGCCGCCACCGGGACGTTCGCCGACAAGCCGACGCTGACCAGGGGGCTGACCGCTGCGATGATGCGGTGGGAGGGCGTGCCGGCGATCTCGCTGTTCCTCGACAACACGGCGGCGTTCGTCCACGACCTGGCGCCCGACTCGGTGGCCAACGCCAACGGCGCTAGCAACTACGTGCGGGTCCAGATCCTCACGCCCGCAGGGGTTCTCACCCGCGACAAGCAGCTCGGCTGCGTACGAGAGATGACGGACATCGTCGCGGCGGCGGCCGGCGACCCGACGCTGGTCGAACGGACCTGGGTGCTGATCAGCGAGTCCCCCGAGGGTGGCTGGGGCATCAACGGGTTCGCCTACACCGGCGCCGACATCGCGGCCGCCGCCCGCAGGGAGCTCAGCGGCCAGTAGCCCTGCTGAGGGGCAACGACGTCGCCCCTCGCGGTGCTGGCTCGACGCGGCGCCGGCTGGCAGCCCAGAACCAGGCCGCGGCGATCGCGTAGCCGGCGGTGATGACCACGATCGACCCGTACGACCTGCCGGTTCTCGGCAGCCCGATGACGCTGAGAACCGCTGCTGCGACGAAGGTCAGGTTGAAGAGCGTGTCGTAGACCGAGAAGACCCGGCCGAGGAACTCGTCGTCGACGCTTTCCTGGACGATCGTGTCGACGCAGATCTTCGAGCCTTGGGCGACGAACCCGAGCAGCAGCGCTGCGGTGACGAACAGGTCCTGCCGGTACGGGGTGGCCAACGCGCCCTCGACCACTGCTGCGCCGCCGAGCAGCAGCGAGATCCACGCCTCCTTGCTGATCCGTGCGGTCGTCCGCGGCGTGACGACAGCGGCAAGCAGGACGCCGATCCCGCTCGCGCCGAAGATCTCCGCCAGTCCGGGCAGGCCGGCTCTCCACAGGCCGTGGTCGTGGAAGTAGTTGCGGTAGAGCAGGATCGTCGCGATGGTCGAGATCCCGTAGAACAGCCGATGAGCTCCGATTGCCAGCAGGGCGTTGCGGGCCCTCGTACGGGACCAGATGTGCCGGCCGCCGGCGAGCAGTCCGCGGCTCACGACGCCGAGCTGGTGGTGCAGGGGGGCGAGCGGCTCCTCCAGGTCGGGGCCGAGGGCTGCGGCCGCGAAGCCGCTGACGACGAGCGAGCTGATCAGGTAGATGACCGCCGCCGCGCAGGCAAGCCCGGCGTCCCCCTGGTCACCGCCGCCGACCGCCTGCCGCAGCAGCAGGGCCAGTCCGGCTCCGGCGAACGTGCCGACCGTGCCCGAGGTCGTCGACACCGAGTTCGCCAGGACGAGGTGGGCCGGCGAGACGGTGTGCGGCAGCCCGGCCGAGAGGGCGGAGAGGTAGAACCGGTTGACGCTCGTCGCCGCGAGCGCGGCGCCGTAGAACGCCGGGCTCACCGGACCTTGCCAGAGCAGCAGAATTGCTGCCAGGACGACGATCGCGGCCCGTACGACGTTGGCCAGGAGCAGCACGCGCTGCCGTCGCCAGCGGTCGAGGAAGACGCCGGCGAACGGGCCGACCACGGAGTAGGGCAGCAGGATGATGCTGAACCCGACGGCCAGGGTCGACGGGTCGGTCGCGTGCTCGGGGTTGAACAGGACGGCGCTGGCGAGGCTGGCCTGGAACACGCCGTCGGCGACCTGGGACGCCAGCCGGGTCGCGTACAGGCGGGTGAAGCCAGGCTCGTGGAACAGGTCACGCACCCGGCTGGTCACGGCCCCAGGCTAACGACCGCTCAGGGTGCGGTCGGCCGGAACCCGGAGCACATCATCCGCAGGTAGTTGATCCGGCCGTCCTGGACGGTGAAGTAGGCCTGCTGCTCGGTCACGAGCTCCTCGCCAAGGCCGCCGACGTGGCTGCTGACGTGGAACCGGTAGGTCAGCCGTTCCCGGTCGGCGACAGTGCTGGTCTCGATGGCCTCGATGGCCGTGACCTGGTCGTGCGGCTCGAACCAGTGGCCGAGCAGTACGTCGAGGACCTCCTGGCTGGAGGCGCCTTCCCAGAACCGGTGGGGGGTCAGTCCCTTGAAATCGACCTGGGGGTCCAGCAGGGAGAGCAGCGCGGCAGAGTCCTTGGTCGCGATTGCCCGGGCAAGCTGCTCACCGTGGTTCACGGCCTGAGTGTCCGTCCGGCGCCGGGGAAAGACAACTGCCCTGCCACCGCGGAGGTGACAGGGCAGCTGGTCGTACGCAGCGTCAATCGACAGCGCGGTGGCTATCTCTCGACGTCCCCGGCGATGAAGGCCTCGAGCTTGGCCCGGGCGATGTCATCGGCGAACTGCTCGGGCGGGGACTTCATGAAGTAGGACGACGCGGACAGCAGCGGGCCGCCGACGCCACGGTCGAGGGCGATCTTGGCGCAACGCAGGGCGTCGATGATGACACCGGCCGAGTTGGGCGAGTCCCAGACCTCGAGCTTGTACTCCATGTTCAACGGCACGTCGCCGAAGGCGCGACCCTCGAGGCGGACGTAGGCCCACTTGCGGTCGTCGAGCCACGCGACGTAGTCGGACGGGCCGATGTGCACGTTGCGGGCACCGAGGTCGTGCTCGATGTTCGAGGTGACGGCCTGGGTCTTGCTGATCTTCTTGGACTCCAGGCGCTCGCGCTCGAGCATGTTCATGAAGTCCATGTTGCCGCCGACGTTGAGCTGGTAGGTCCGGTCGAGCACGACGCCGCGGTCCTCGAACAGCTTGGCCAGCACCCGGTGGGTGATCGTGGCGCCGACCTGGCTCTTGATGTCGTCGCCGACGATCGGGACCCCGGCGTCGGTGAACTTCTTCGCCCAGGCCGGCGTACCGGCAATGAAGACCGGGAGCGCGTTGACGAAGCCGACGTGTGCGTCGATCGCGCACTGGGCGTAGAACTTCGCCGCCTGCTCCGAACCGACCGGCAGGTAGCAGATCAGCACGTCGGCCTCGGTCTCACGCAGCACCTGGACCACGTCGACCGGGGTGTCCGTGGACTCCTCGATGGTCTGCATGTAGTACTTGCCGAGCCCGTCGAGGGTGTGGCCCCGCTGGACGGTGACGCCGGTGGGCGGCACGTCGGCGAACTTGATGGTGTTGTTCTCGCTGGCGCCGATCGCGTCGCTGAGGTCCTGGCCGACCTTCTTGCCGTCGACGTCGAACGCAGCGACGAAGTCGATGTCACCGACGTGGTACTGGCCGAGCTTGACGTGCATGAGCCCGGGGACCCGTGACTCGGCGTCAGCGTTGCGGTAGTACTCGACGCCCTGCACCAGCGACGATGCGCAGTTGCCGACGCCGACGATGGCTACGCGGATGCGGCCTGAGCTGGTGCTCATGCGTCTGCTCCTTTGTTCTGACTCGTGTGGGATGTGCTGGTTGTGTCTCTGTTGCGCTCACTCGCGATGAGCTCCTCGATCCAGCGCACTTCCCGCTCTGCGGACTCGAGGCCGTGCTTGGCAAGTTCTGTGGTGTAGGAGTCGAGGCGCTCCCGGGTCCGGGACATCGAGGCCCGTACGCCGTACGCCCGCTCCTCGAGCCGGCTGCGACGACCCTCGAGGATCCGGAGCCGGACCTCGGCGTCGGTCTGGCCGAAGAACGCGAAGTGGACGCCGAAGTTCTCGTCCTCCCAGGCGGCCGGCCCGGCCTCGGTCAGCAGGTCGGCGAACCGCTCCTTGCCGTCCGCGGTCAGCTTGTAGACGACCTTGCCGCGACGGCCGGTGAGCGCCGGTGCCGCGAGCGGGCTGTCCGTCTCGGCGGGCAGGTCCTCGGCGATGTAGCCCGCCGTCTGCATGTCGCGCAACGCCGGGTAGAGGGAGCCGTACGAGAGGGCGCGTAGGCTGCCGAGCAGGGTGTTCAGCCGCTTGCGCAGCTCGTACCCGTGCAACGGAGACTCCTGGAGCAAGCCGAGGACGGCGAGCTCGAGGACGCCACCCCGCTTCTTGCTCATGTCTGCCTCGCTCGCGTCGTGGGTTCGATGTATCGAACCGATACATCGAGACGATAGCAGGCGTTTCGGTGAACGCCACCCCAACGCCGGACGTCGCGCTCCGGCGCGTCCCCCGTACGGTCGGCCAGGCGTTACGAATTTGTGCGCGGCGGACCCTCCTGCCGGGGCGTACGGTGGGAACGTGGCTCGATCCGTTCGCTCGGTCATCGACTACTCGCTCGCCCGCCGGGCGACGTTGGCCGGGCTTTTCACCGGGAAGGTGTCCGCGCTCGATGCGTGCGACGCCCATCCCTACCTGCTCCGGGCGGCGAAGCACCACGGCGAGCCCACCGATCGCACCTGCCCGGTCTGCAAGCAGCACCCGCTGACCCAGGTGACCTACGTCTACGGCGACGAGCTGGGCGAGTCCAGCGGTCAGGTGCGCCCGACCCGGGAGATCGACCGGCTCGAGGATCTCTATGCCGAGCTGGCGGTCTTTGTCGTGGAAGTGTGTAAGAGCTGTTCGTGGAACCACCTCACCACCTCGTACGTTGTGGGGACCGGTGAACGCCAAGTGCGCCGGGCCCGACGCCGGGCAGCGGAGGAGTGAGCCGAGCCCTGCGGTCGCCTTCCGTTTCGGACTCGACCTGACCAGGGCACTAAGGCCCGCGTGAGCATCCCTCCCCCGCCCCAGCAGCCACCGCGTCGCCGACCACCCCAACCGGGTTCGGCGCGCCCGTCCACCGGCAGAGCTCCCGCCCCTAAGCCGCCAGCCGGTTCCGGCTACAGCGGCGGTCACGGCGGCTACCGCTCCGGCGGCAACGGCGGTTCGGGCAAAGGCCGCGGCAACGGAGGTTCCGGCAACGGGGGCTCAGGCAACGGCGCTGGTCGTACGGGGGCCGCGGGCGCCGCGGCGACCCCACCGGCCGGCAAGAAGGTCCGCACGCCCCGTACCGGATGGCGTCGCTACACCCCCACCTGGCGGATGGTCTGGGTGACCTGCCTCACCGGGTTCGTGATCGTCGGCGCCGGGGTGGCCTACCTGTGGTTCAGCACGCCGATCCCGCAGGCGAAGGCCGTCGCGACGTCGCAGGCCACCACGGTGCTCTACTCCGACGGCAGCCTGCTCGGCAACATCGGTGCCTCCAACCGGATCGACGTGACGTTCGACCAGATCCCCAAACCGGTCTGGCAGACGGTGCTGTCCGCCGAGGACCGCAACTACTTCAGCGAGCCGGGTATCTCGGTCACCGGCATTGCCCGCGCGGTCATCAAGGACGCGACCGGCGGGTCGGTGCAGGGCGGGTCGACCATCACCCAGCAGTACGCCAAGAACGCCTACCTCACCCAGAAGCGGACGCTGTCCCGCAAGCTGCGCGAGGTCGTCATCGCGGTCAAGCTCACCCAGACCCGGTCCAAGGACAGCGTCCTGACCGACTACCTCAACACGATCTACTTCGGCCGCGGCTCCAACGGCATCCAGGCCGCTGCCCGCGCCTACTTCGGCAAGGACGTCAGCAAGCTCACGGTCGCCGAGGGTGCCGTGCTGGCCGCCGCCATTCAGCGTCCGTCCTACTACGACCCGCTGGTCCATCTCACGGCTTCGAAGACCCGCTGGAACTACGTGATGGACGGCATGGTCAAGAAGGGTTGGCTGACGCAGGCCCAGCGTGACGCGACCGTGTACCCGATCAAGCAGGTCATCAAGTACGTGCCACAACGGGTCACCGGGCCGGACGCCTTCGTCCTCGACGCGGTGCAGAAGGAGGTCACCGCCCACGTGACCGACGAGAACGCCCTCGCCCTGGGCACGGTGATCGTCACCACGATCGACAAGAATGCGCAGGCCGCGGCGATTCAGGCCGAGAACGACAAGCTGAACAACGTGGTCAAGGGGGTCAAGTCCGACGACCCACCGGTCAGCGCTCTCGTTGCCATGCAGCCGAGCGACGGTGCGATCAGGGCGATGTACGGCGGCCAGGGCTCGACGGACGGCAACTGCGCCGTGCGCAAGGGTGGCTGTCTCAACCTGGCGACGCAAGGCCTGTTCCAACCCGGGTCGTCCTTCAAGCCCTACGTCCTCGCGGCGGCGGAGACCTATCAGACCGCCGGCATCCTCACCCGGATGAACGGTCCGGCCGTCCTCCCCGACCCGCCGGGGCCGGACGTGCACAACGACAGCGGCGAGGTCTGCAACAACTGCCAGCTCGACAACGCCCTTGCCCAGTCGGTCAACACGATCTACGTACCGCTGGCCAAGCAGGTCGGGCCGTCCAACGTCGCCGTCATCGCCCACAACGCCGGGATCCCGCAGTCGATCCCGCTGTCCGACAACGGGGTCACCAGCGACCGGATCGCGCTCGGTGTCTACCCGGTCCATCCGATCGACCAGGCCGTCGGCTACGGGTCGCTGTGCAACGGGGGCCGTACGGTCTCGCCCTTCCTGGTGCGGTCGGTCAAGAACCGCAAGGGCGACAGCATCTACAACGTGCAGCCGAAGGCGACCCAGCGGATCCGGCAGGAGGTCGCCTCCGACGTCACCTTCGCGATGCAGCAGGTGGTGACCTCCGGCACCGGAAAGGCCGCGGCGCTGGGCGGCCGCCCGGTTGCCGGCAAGACCGGGACCACGCAGAACAACACCAACGCGTGGTTCATCGGCTGCACCGGCCCGGCCAAGAACAACGGCCAGCTGGTCACCGCCGTCTGGGTCGGCCACGCCGCCGCGGTGACCCCGCTGACCGACATCCCAGGCTTCTCCAAGGGCCTCTTCGGCGGCCAGGTCCCGGCCGGCATCTTCCAGGAGTTCATGACCAAGGCGATGGAGGGCAAGCCGGTCGTACAGTTCCCCAAGCCGGCCTACTACGTCGGTCCCAAGCCGGCCAGCACGGTCACCCCGTCGCCGACGACGACCACCCCGTCGCCGACGACGACCACCCCATCGCCCAAGCCGACCAAGACCAAGCCGACTGCCACCACGACGGTGCCGCCGACGACCACGACCGCCGCTCCGACCACCACCACGTCCGCGGCTGCGACGACGACCAGCCAGCCGCCACCGACCACGACCACCGCGGCACCGACGACGACCGCGGGAGGCGCTGCTGGGGCAGGTGCGCCAAGCTCGGCACCAGGCGGATGAGCGGCGGCCCGTACGGAAGTCGTGGGCGACTCGCGGCGGACCGCCGCCACCTCTTGCGCCGAGATGCGGGAGGATCCCCGCATGACGCCTGACTTCGAGCTGCCCGCCGCGCCTGCGACCTACGACACGGTCGTGGCGCCGACGCACGACGACCCGTTCGTCGCCGGTGGCAGCGCCGTCCTGGGTGGCCCGCTCGGCCGGCACGCTGCGGTTCGCCGCTGGCTGTTCAGCATCATGGTCATCGTCACCATGGGGACGGCCGTGACGGCGACGTTCGGCTGGGTGCAGAAGGCCACCTGCATGACGCACGGCTACACCCACGAGTACCAGTACACCCGGCTGTGCTACTCCGACATCTACGCCCTCTACTGGGCCGAGGAGCTCAACGCCGACAAGATCCCGTACCGGGACCATGCGGTGGAGTACCCCGTCGTCATGGGCGGGGTGATGGAGGTCGCTGCCCGTACGGCCGACCTCGCGCCGACGCAGTACCGGTCGCAGTGGTTCTTCACGATCACCGCCGGGATCCTCGGCGGGGCGGCGATCCTGCTCGCGGCCGCGACGGTCAAGCTGTCGGGGAGACGTCCGTGGGACGCCGCCTTGCTGGCGTTCTCACCCCTGCTGCTGTTCCACCTCTACACCAACTGGGACATGCTGGCCTGCGCGCTCACCGGCTTCGCGATGCTGGCCTGGGCGCGCGGCCGGCCGGTGTGGTGTGGCGTCTTCATCGGCCTCGGCATCGCCACCAAGCTCTACCCGCTGGCCTTGCTCGGCGCGTTGCTGCTGCTGTGCTACCGGGCGAGGAAGCTGCACGAGTGGTCGATCGTCCTCTTCGGTGCAGCGCTGTCCTGGACGGTCGTCAACGTGCCGATCATCTTGCTGTGGCGGCACAGCTGGTTGCGCTTCTGGGAGCTCAACCAGACCCGCGCCGCCGACTGGGACTCGTTGTGGTTCCAGCTCGACAAGGTGCTCCCGAAGCACATCGGGGTCGACGGGGTGGCCCGGTCGGCGATTGCGGTCCAGGCGGGTGACAACGCGCCGAACCTGCTGAACAAGCTGGTCGCGGTGTGCCTCGTCATCGGCCTGGCGCTGGTCGCCGCGCTGGTTCTCCGGGCCCCGCGGCGGCCACGCGTACCGCAGGTCCTCTTCCTGATCCTCACCGTGTTCCTGTTGACCAACAAGGTTTTCTCACCGCAGTACGCCCTGTGGTACCTCCCGATCGTCGTGCTCGCCCTTCCGCGCTGGCGGCTGCTGCTGGTGTGGCAGCTGACCGAGCTGATGGTCGTGACGACCCGGTTCTACTACTTCATCAACCTGGACAAGGGTGACAACGGGTCGCAGGGCATCGGCGAGTCGTGGTTCTTCGCTGCCGTATGGATCCGCGACATCGCGCTGCTGGTGCTGATAGCACTGGTCGTCCGGGACATCCTGCGGCCGGAGTACGACGTCGTCCGCAGGTCGGGCATGGACGACCCGGCGGGTGGCATCCTCGACGGAGCGCCGGACCGTCACGAGATCCCGCGGGACGAGGCGGACGGGCTGGTGGGTGACGAGCTCGAGTACGCCTAGCCCGCCGACCTTGTTCCTGCCGCCCGACCGCCGCGCTGCGCTGGTCATCTGGTGGCTCAGCCGGGTCACGGTGGTCCTGCTGACCATCGTCTCGGCACACCTTCTGCACGACACCGTCGAGGGTGGCTGGTCGGCGATGGTGAGCCGGTGGCAGCACTGGGACGCCGACTACTACGTGCAGCTGGCGCAGAGCGGCTACCCCCGAGCGGCCGCCAACCAGCCGGGCGTCGTGGCGTTCTTCCCCGGCGAGCCGGCGGTGCTGCGAGTCGTCCACCTGGTCATCCGCAACTGGACGCTGGCGGCGCTGGTGGTGTCCGCCGTGGCGGGATCCGTTGCTGTGTCGGCACTTGCGCGGCTGGCCGCGTACGAGAACGGCTCGGGCGACGCCGGCCTGGCCGAGCGCACGGTGCTCTACCTCGTGCTGTCGCCGTTCGCGGTGTTCCTTGCCGCCGGCTACTCCGAGTCGCTGTTCCTGGCATTTGCACTGACCGCGTGGCTGGCGGCCCGCCAGGAGCGATGGGCCCTCGCCGGCATCCTCGCCGGGCTCTCCGCGACCGTACGGATCACCGGGCTGTTCCTCGGGATCGGCTTGCTGGTCGAGCATCTGGCCGTCCGGCAGCGGGCCGGTAAGCCGCTGGTCAACCTCGAGACCGCGTGGCTGTCGGGGCCGTTCCTCGCGACCGCGGCCTACTTCGGCTATCTGCACCACCTGACCGGCGACTGGGCGGCCTGGTTCCACGCACAGGCCGCCCCGCCGTGGGCGCCGCACCTGACCCTGCCGTGGCACGCCTTCTCGGCCACCTGGTCGGCGGCCCGTGACGTCACCCAGCCCGCGCCCTATGCCTGGGCCTTCGGGCAGGAGATCGTCGCGGTAGCAGTCGGTCTCGTCCTTACGCTGGTCCTGATCCGCAATCGCCGCTGGGGCGAGACGGCCTATGTCGGCGGGCAGGTGCTGGCGTTCGCCCTGTCGGGCTTCTACCTGTCGGTGGGGCGCGGGACGCTGCTGTGGTGGCCCCTGTGGCTGCTGCTGGCCAGGGCATCGCTGCGCAGGGCCTGGGTGCACCGCGCCTACCTCACGGTGGCACCCGCGTTGATGGCGACCTATGTGATCGCCTTCACCGGCGGTGGCTGGGCCGGCTAGCGCCCGAGCTTGCCTCGCAGGAAGGCGATGTCGGCCGCCTGGCCGTCCTGGCTGTCCGGGGTCTCGCAGATGACGGGGGCGTCCGCGGCGCGTACGACGGCGAGCAGCAGCTCGGGGTCGATGGTGCCCGCGCCGATGTTGGCGTGCCGGTCCCGGCCGGACTCGAACGGGTCCTTGGAGTCGTTGAGGTGGACCAGGTCGATGCGCCCGGTGACCGCCTTGACCCGGTCGACGAGGTCGAGCAGTTCCTCGCCGGCGGCGAAGGCGTGGCAGGTGTCGAGGCAGAAGCCGGCGCCAAGGTCACCGACCGCATCCCAGAGCTTGGCGATGTCGTCCAGCCGCCGTGCACAGGCGTTGTCGCCACCTGCGGTGTTCTCGATCAGGATCGGCAGCGGCCAGGACGCCCGCTCGAACGTCTTGCGCCAGCTGTCGAAGCCGCTGTTCGGGTCGTCGTCCTTGCCAACGTGCCCACCGTGGACGACGAGGCCCCGCGCACCGATGGCCGCCGCCGCCTCGGCGTGCTGGTCGATGATCTTGCGGCTGGGGACCCGTACCCGGTTGTTGGGGCTGGCCACATTGATCACGTACGGCGAGTGGATGAAGATCGCCACGTCGGAGGCACGCAGCTGCTCAGCATCTTCCCTTGGTGCGGGGCGCTTCCAGCTCTGCGGGTCGGCCAGGAAGAACTGGACCACGTCAGCGTCGCGGTCTCGGGCAGCGGCAAGTGGGGCGTCGGGATCGACGTGGGCACCGATGAGCATGGGTCCCAGATTAGTCGCCGGCTGCTGTTGCTACAGATCGGCGTCGACGACCAGGGGTGCGTGGTCCGACGGCCCGGTGCCCTTGCGCGCCTCGCGGTCGATCCAGGCGTCGGTGACAGCTGCGGCCAGCAGCGCGTCCGCGTAGACCAGGTCGATGCGCATGCCGAAGTTCTTGTGGAAGTTGCCGGCCCGGTAGTCCCAGTAGGTGAACGGTGTGTCGTACTTCATCGGCCGCCCGACGACGTCCTGCAGGCCGAGGTCACGCAGTCGCGCCAAGGCGTCGCGCTCGGCTGGCGTCACGTGCGTCGAGCCGATGAACAGCTTGGGGTCCCAGACGTCCGCATCCGTTGGGGCGACGTTGAAGTCGCCGCACACCGCGAACGGTCTCGGTGCACCGACCTCCTCGGCCAGGGTGGCGCGCAGGGCTTCGAGCCAGGCCAGCTTGTACGGGTAGTGCGGGTCCTCGGGGGTGCGCCCGTTCGGTACGTAGACCGACCAGATCCGCAGGGGCCCACAGGTGGCACCCAGGGCCCGCGTCTCCTGGACGTCCGGCGTCGGGAAGCCCGGCTGACCGGTCAGTCCGGGGGTGACGTCCGCCAGGCCGACCCGGGACAGGATGGCCACGCCGTTCCACCGGCCGTCGCCGTGCAGGGCCACCTCGTAGCCGAGCCCTTCGACCTCCGTACGGGGGAAACCGTCCTCGGCGACCTTGGTCTCCTGCAGGCACAGGACATCCGGCGCCGTCTTCTCGAGCCAGTCGAGCAACCGCGGCAGCCGGGCGGTGACGGAGTTGACGTTCCACGTGGCGATACGCACGAGGACATCATCACATCCGGCACCGACGGATCGGGTGCCGAGCGGTCAGCTCCCCGGGACGTCGAGCTTGTCAGGGTGGGTGAGCAGGTCGCGCAGGATCGCGACGACCTTGCCCGCGTGGGCTCCGTCGATGAGCCGATGGTCGCCCGTCGCGACGAGGACCACCTGCGGCCGTACGGCCAGTTCACCCTCCACCACCATCGCCGCCTCGCGCACCGCGCCGACGGCCAGGTAGAGCGGCACCCGCGCCATCGGCATGGGGGCGAGGAAGGCCTCATCGAGGCCGAAGGGCCCGACGTTGGAGACGAGCGCCGCGCCCAGCGGGAACGCGGACTGGCCGAACGCCGGCCGGCCCAGCCCGGAGAACACGAAGCCGGCGACGCCGAGCCCGGCCCGTAGCCCCCACCACGGCAGCCTGCGGACCCAGACGGCGCCGCGCCGATGGGCGTGGTCCTCGCCACTGCGGGCCCGCTCGACGGCTGGGCGGACGATGGCCGCGATCTCCGCCGGGGTCTTCCGGTCCGCGGCGTCGACCCGGATCGGCGTCAGGTCGGCACCGCCGTCCACGTCGACCGTGAAGCTGATCGCGCAGTCCTCCAAGGGCACCGCCCGGCCGAGGACGACGCGGGCCCGCACCTCGGGGACGTCTCTGATGGCGCGCGCGAGGGCCGCGGCGACGACGTGGGTGATGGTGACCTGGACGCCGGCGCGGTCCCGGGTCCGCTCGACGTAGGCGAGGATCGGCGTCGCGTCCAGGGCGAGGCGGGTGTAGATCCGGCCGTCGCGGGAGGCACGGAACGACGCGATCGCCAGCCGGCGGCGGCCGCTGACGGCACGTTCCGGCGCGGAGGTCATCCCCGAAGTCTGCCCTGTGGACGGATCAGCCGCCTGTGGACGGCTCCGGCACTTGTCGGTGGTTGGCCGTAGCGTCCCTGCCATGCCCGCTGCCCGCGCCTCGATCCCACGCTTCCGGCCGCCCTTGTCGCTGCTGGTAGCCTTGCTCGTTGCGTTGTACGCAGTAACCCTCCTGCCGCGGAGAGACCGCGGCCGATTAGTCCAGAGGAGGTGGGTTTGCTATGCGTCGCTACGAGTTGATGATCATCCTCGATCCCGATCTCGAGGAGCGCACCGTCGCTCCGTCGCTCGACACCTTCATGAACGTGATTCGCCAGGGTGGCGGCACGGTCGAGAAGGTCGACATCTGGGGCCGTCGCCGGCTCTCGTTCGAGATCAAGAAGAAGGCCGAAGGCATCTACGCGGTCATCGACCTGACCGCCGAGCCCGTCACGGTCAAGGAGCTCGACCGGCAGCTCAACCTCAACGAGTCGGTCCTGCGCACCAAGCTCCTCCGTCCCGAGATGCACTAACCGGCACCCTCGGGCCACCTCCTTCACCGATTCGCCCTACCGCACAAGTGCACTCGCCACAACTGCACTCCCCACAACTTGGTCCCCGTCAAAGGACGATCCATGGCTAACGACACCACCATCACCATCGTCGGCAACCTCGTCGACGATCCCGAGCTGCGCTTCACCCCCAGCGGCGCGGCCGTCGCGAAGTTCCGCATCGCGTCGACCCCGCGCTACCTGGACCGCCAGACCAACGAGTGGAAGGACGGCGAGGGCCTGTTCCTCACCGTCAACATCTGGCGTCAGATGGCCGAGAACGTGGCCGAGTCGCTGCAGCGCGGCATGCGGGTGATGGTCCAGGGTCGCCTCAAGCAGCGGTCGTACGAGACCAAGGAAGGCGAGAAGCGCACCGTCTACGAGATCGAGGCCGACGAGATCGGCCCGTCCCTCAAGCTGGCCACGGCCAAGGTCAACAAGACCTCCCGTGGCGGCGGCGGCGCACCCGGCGGCAGTGGCGGCTTCGGCGGCGGTGGCGCTGCGGAGGACCCGTGGGCGTCCGCCCCTTCGGGCGGCGGCGGCTTCTCGGACGAGCCTCCTTTCTAGAGCTGACCTCTCGCCCGGCGGTTTCCCGCCCACGGCGAACCCAACACTTCCACCTCCTGGAGTACCAGTCATGGCCAAGGCCGCACCAGTTCGCAAGGTCAAGAAGAAGGTCTGCGTCTTCTGCAAAGAGAAGATCTACTACGTGGACTACAAGGACACCGGCTTGCTGCGCAAGTTCATCTCCGACCGTGGCAAGATCCGCGCTCGTCGGGTGACCGGCAACTGCAGCCAGCACCAGCGCGACGTCGCCACCGCGGTCAAGAACTCCCGCGAGATGGCGCTGCTGCCCTACACCAGCACCGCTCGCTAGGAGACGCCGCGATGAAGCTCATTCTCAAGCAGGAGGTCGCCGGTCTCGGCGGCCCCGGTGACATCATCGAGGTCAAGGACGGCTACGGCCGCAACTACCTCGTCCCGCAGGGTCTCGCCACCGTCGCCAACCGCGGCGCCGAGAAGGAGGCCGCGCTGATCCGCAAGGGTCGCGACGTCCGTGGGATCCGTGACCGCTCCTCCGCCGACGAGGTGGCCGGCCAGCTCCAGGCACTGGGCGTCAAGCTGACTGCCCGGGCCGGTGCCGAAGGCCGCCTGTTCGGCTCGATCACCACCGCCGACGTCGCCGACGCGGTCAAGGCCGCCGGCGGTCCGAGCCTGGACAAGCGCCGGATCGAGCTCACCAGCCCGATCAAGACCGTCGGTTCGCACCGGGTCTCGGTCCGGCTGCACCCCGAGCTCGTGACCACCCTCGACGTCGAGGTCGTCGCCGGCTAGCCGGTTGTTTTTGCATGGTTTGACGGCGAGCCCGGCGGGTCCCTGTGGACCTGCCGGGCTCGCCGCGTTTCGGGCTGACCGCGCCCCCCGCACGTTCGGACCCGCGTTTGTGGAACATCGTGTGCGCGCCCGCGCACAAGAGGCTCCACAAACGCAAGGACGGACGGCTCGGCGCGAACCGCACCCGAATCGCCCGCTCGGTGCGGGGTGGGAGGATGGCTCCCATGGCCGGTGATCATGGGCAAGGCGGGACAGATCCGAAGAGTCCGGACAACCGATGTCACTCGTTCCGGTCCCGGTTCCGGCGCGGCGACTCCGAAGCGTGAGCAACCTGCCGTTCATCAAGCGGCGGTGTCGCCCGGATATCTTCTGTCCACAGGCTGAGGACACCATTTCGCGTCGTCCTAGGCGGCAGGTCGGGTTTTGCCGGTGATCGTCCACAGCGCTGTCCACAGGACGTCCACCCCGGCTTCCCCGGCAGTCCCCACCGCTTCCCCAACCTCATCCACAGGCCGCGCAGACGATCTTTCCCCAACACGCGTCGTCCTCTTGTCGCCCATGCGGTGAGCCACCAATTCTGTCAGTGGGCTCCTGTTACGTCTGACTTGGTGCAGGGCGGCGGCACCCGCAAAAATGTCCGCCCTGTGTAGGGGCCGCCTTGGGAGGGTTTGAGTTGTCGGTAGTTGATGTCCGTCGAGGGGACGCGCCTCCGCCACGCGCATCAGGCGGGGACTTCGAGCGCTCGGCCCCACAGGACATGGGCGCAGAGCAGTGCGTCCTCGGCGGCATGCTGTTGTCCAAGGACGCCATCGCCGATGTGGTCGAGGTCATCCGGCCCGGCGACTTCTACCGGCCGGCGCACCAGACGATCTTCGAGGCGATCCTCGACCTCTACGGCCGTGGCGAGCCGGCCGACCCGACGCTGGTGGCCGACGAGCTGCTCAAGCGCGGGGAGATCGCCCGGGTCGGCGGCATTCCTTACCTGCACACGCTGGTGGCGGCCGTCCCCACGGCGGCCAACGCGCACTACTACGCCAAGATCGTCCAGGAGCGCGCGGTGCTGCGCCGCCTGGTGGAGGCCGGCACCCGCATCGTCCAGCTGGGCTACAGCGGCGACGGCGAGGTCGACGAGGTCGTCGACCGGGCGCAGGCCGCGGTCTACGAGGTCACCGAACGGCGCACCACCGAGGACTACGTCAGGCTCGAGGAGGTCATGCCGGCCACGCTCGACGAGATCGAGGCGATCGGCTCCCGCGGCGGCGGCATGACCGGCGTACCCACCGGGTTCGCTGAGCTCGACGAACTGACCAACGGCCTGCACCCCGGGCAGATGATCGTCCTGGCGGCCCGGCCCGCCCTGGGCAAGAGCACCCTCGGCCTCGACTTCGCCCGATCCGCGGCGATCAAGAACGGCCTGGCCACCTGCATCTTCTCCCTCGAGATGGGTCGCACCGAGATCACCATGCGGCTGCTGTCGGCCGAGGCGCGGGTGCCGCTGCACCACATGCGCTCCGGCAAGATGACCGACGAGGACTGGGCCCGGTTGGCCCGCCGGATGGGCGAGGTCGCCGAGGCGCCGCTGTTCATCGACGACTCGCCCAACATCACCATGATGGAGATCCGGGCCAAGGCCCGGCGGCTCAAGCAGCGCCACCAGCTCAAGCTGATAGTGGTCGACTACATGCAGCTGATGTCCTCCGCCAAACGGGTCGAGAACCGGCAGCAGGAGGTGTCCGAGATGTCCCGGTCGATGAAGCTCTTGGCCAAGGAGCTCGACGTCCCGGTCGTCGCCATCAGCCAGCTCAACCGTGGCGCCGAACAGCGCACCGACAAGAAGCCGCAGCTGTCCGACCTCCGCGAGTCCGGTTCGATCGAGCAGGATGCCGACATGGTGATCCTGCTGCACCGCGAGGACGCGTACGAGAAGGAGTCGCCGCGGGCCGGCGAGGCCGACCTGATCGTGGCCAAGCATCGCAACGGCCCGACCGCGATCATCACCGTGGCGTTCCAGGGTCACTACTCGAGATTCGTGGACATGTCCCCGGCGTAGTTGCTGAGGGACGCCCGGCCGCCTCGCGACGCGTCAGTCCTGAGCGAACGGCGGCGGCCCTAGGATCTCGATCCCACCGTTGCGCCTCGCGGAGGCCTGGACCCGGGCGAAGTCGACCGACCCGGCGGCCGACCGATCGGCGCTGATGGGCTCGCTGGCATCCCAGTAGAAGGCCTGGCAGCAGCCCGGAGTGTGCAGGCAGAGCAACCGCGCAACCTCGGACAGCACCAGGAAGGCGTGGGGCACTCCACGCGGGGCGACTGCGATGCCGCCCGCTGCGACCCGGTGATCCTGTCCGTCCATGTGCATCAGGATCTCGCCCTCGAGCACGTACATGGTCTCGTCGGAGTCCGGGTGCGTGTGCAGTGGCGTCCGCTTGCCCTGCTCCATGCGGTCCTCGAACAACAGGAAGGCCCCGCCGGTCTCCTCGGCGGTGGCCTTCCAGGTGTGCACGCCGCCGCCGTAGAACCAGCGCTTCTCCCCCTCGTGCTCGCTGCGGATGACGGGAACAGCAGTGCTCACTGCGGCCACGCGGGCCACCTCCTCGACTGGTGCTTCGTGGGACACGGGTACCATGATGACATTGCAGTACCATCGGCAGGATGTCAACACCGTACGAAGTCACCGGCCGCAGTGGGCAGAAGCAGCGCACTCGTGCGGCCCTGGTCGCCGCTGCCCGCGAGCTCGTGGCAGCCGGCGTCACGCCGACCGTCGAGCAAGCCGCGGCCGGCGCGGGCATCTCCCGTACGGCGGCGTACCGGTACTTCCCCAACCAGCGGGCGCTGCTCGTGGCGGCCCACCCGGAGACCGGTGCCCGCTCCTTGATGCCGGCAGATCCGCCCGAGGACGCCGAAGCCCGCTTGGCAGCGGTCATCCGGGCGTTCACCCAGCTCATCGTCGAGACCGAGACCCAGCAGCGCACGATGCTGCGGCTCTCCCTTGAAGCCGATCCGGGGCAGCGCGCGGCCTTGCCGTTGCGGCAAGGAAGGGCCGTTGCCTGGATCGAGGAGGCACTGACGCCCCTGCATGGCCGGCTGTCCGAGGCGGAGGTTCACCAGCTGGTCCTCGCGATCCGCAGTGCAGTCGGCATCGAGGCCCTTGCCTGGCTGACTGACGTCGCCTCCCTCACCCGCGCAGAGGCTGTCGCCCTCATGTCCTGGTCGGCCCAGGCTCTGCTCCAGGCCGCTCTCACCTGGGGGCCGCCGCCAACCGCCGACCCCGGCTGAACCACGTCAGACGAGGATGACGACCTTCCCACGGGCCCGGCCACCTTGCACGTAGCGGATGGCCGCGGGGGTCTCGCTCAGCGGATAGGTCCGGTCGATGGCGGGCGTCACTTTGCCGGACTCGATGAGCTCCGCGAGGACGACCAGGTCCTTCGCGTTCTCCGAGCAGATGAACGTCCCCAGCTTCTGGCCGACGAACGGGGACAGGGCCATCGCCCGGAGCTGCCGATCGCTGCCGCCGAGCAGGCGACCGCCCGTCTCGCCGCCGCCGATCACCAAGGTCCCACCGGGTGTGAGGGCACGCCGCAACCGTCGCAGCGAGCTGTTGCCGCCGGTGTCGAGGATGACGTCGTAGCGCCGCGGCCCGTCGGCGAAGTCGTCGAGCGTGTAGTCGATCACGTGGTCTGCGCCGATCGACCGGACCATGTCGACCTTGCCGGTGCTGCACACGCCGGTGACTTCGGCGCCGAAGGCCTTGGCGATCTGCACGGCGTAGCTGCCGACACCTCCCGAAGCGCCGATGATCAGCACGTGCTGCCCGGCCTCGACGTGCCCGCGGTCGCGAAGACCCTGCAAAGCGGTGAAAGCGGAGACGGGGACGGCCGCCGCCTGCTCGAAACTGAGGTTTTTCGGCTTCAGCGCGAGCTTGTCCTCCCGGGCGCTCGCATAGGTCGCGAAGGAACCTTTGCCGATGCCGAACACCTCGTCGCCGACCTGCAGCCGGGTCACGTCCTTGCCGACCGCCTCGACCACCCCGGCCAGATCGGAGCCGCGTACGCGGTTCTTTGGCGTACGGAGGCCGTAACCGGCGAGGCGGATCGGGTAGGGCAGGCCGGCCATCACGTGCCACACGCCTCGGTCAACTCCGGCCGCGTGCACCCGTACGAGCACCTCCTGGTCTCCGATCTCGGGGAGGTCGATCTCCTCGAGCCGCAGGACGTTCTCGGCCTCGCCGTACTGGTCCTGGACGATCGCGTTCATCGTCCTGGCCTCGCTGGCCGGTGCGGTGGACGTGTGCTCGTGGCGCAGGTGGGTCTTCATCGGGGGTCCCTTGTCGTGGCTTGGCTTACGGTGTAACCCTGTTGTACGCTTACATCGTAAGCTTTGTCAACTGCAAGGGGGCACGGATGACGCCGACCAAACCGGCTGCGCCAGCCCGGGGCCGGCTGAGCAGGGAACGGGTGCTGACCGCCGCCATCACCCTTGCCGATCACGGTGGCATCGAGTCCCTGACCATGCGCAAGCTCGGGGCGCACCTCGGCGTCGAGGCCATGTCCTTGTACAAGCACGTGGCCAACAAAGACGACCTGGTCGACGGCATGACCGATCGGGTGTTCGGTGAGATCGACCTCCCCGCGCCAGGAACCGAGTGGCGGACAGCGATGCGGCAGCGGGCGATCTCGATCCGCCAGGTCCTGGCCCGCCACCCGTGGGCGACCGCACTCATGCAGTCGCGCACCTCACCCGGGCCCGGCACCCTGCACCACCACGACGCCGTGATCGGACTGCTCCGGGGCGCGGGGTTCTCGGTCCCGTTGACGGCGCACGCCTTCTCGGCGCTGGACAGCTACATCTACGGGTTCGCGTTGCAGGAGAAGAGCCTGCCGTTCGAGACCGGTGACGAGACAGCTGCGCTCGCGCAGCTGATCCTGGCCCAGCTGCCCGCGGATCAATACCCCCACCTCCGGGAGCTGACCGTCGAGCACGTCATGCAACCCGGCTACGACTACGGCCACGAGTTCGAGTACGGGCTCGATCTCCTCCTGGACGGCCTGGAAAGGGCTGTGCAGCAGGGAAAGGACGTGAAGTCAGCCCGTCCCCGCCGCTGACCTGCGTTGCTAGCGGGTGGCCACCGGATCGGCGGCCAGCAGGAATTCGGTGAGGGCCGGGACGAGCGCGGCCTCGGAGACCTGGTGGCTGCCGGCGACTGTCCGGCTCCGGCCGCCGGGGATCATCGCCGCGACCGCGTCGACCGAGTTGCGGGCCCAGACCGGGCTGTCCGCACCCGTCAACGCCAGCGTTGGCACCGTGATCGCGGCCAGCCGCTCAGGGACCTGCTGGTCACCGCACACAGCGAGGTCGTACGGGAGGGTCGGCGCCATCGCCTCGAGAGCCGGCCAGGCAGGAGAACGGCGCATGCCCGCGATCGCCTCCGCCGGCATCTCGACCGCCTGCGCCATGAAGGCGGCCGCCGCGTCCCCCGGCCGCCCTGCTGCCAGCGCCTCGGCCACCTCACCGGCCAGCCCGGTGGGGCGCGCCCGGTCGGTGCCGACGATGTACGGCGGCCCGTACACCGCGAGCCTGGTGATCGGCAGGCCGGCCAACGCAGCCTCCAGCCCCAGGATGGCGCCGGAGGAGTGGCCGAAGACGCCGGCGGATCCCCCCGCCGCCTCGATCACCGCGGCCAGGTCCTCGACCTCGCGCTGGACGGCGTACGGAGCGGTGTCCGAGCTGTTACCACGTCCGCGTCGGTCGTAGGTGTGGACGGTGAAGTCCTTGGCCAGCAGATCGGCCAGAGCTCCGAACGAGTGCCGGTCGTTGAAGGCACCCACGACGAAGACCAGCGCAGGGCCGGAACCCGAGTGCTCGTACGCGATGGCGGTCCCGTCGGCGGAGGCGGTGTGCCGCATCAGGTGCTCCCCTGCTGGTCGAGGTAGTCGGCGAACCTGTCGAGTGACGTGGTGAAGCCGGCCCGGGCGGCGGGGGCGCGGTAGGCCTCGGGCGCGTTCGTCTGCCGGATCTCGACCTCCGTGCGGCCGTCGTCGAGCTCGACGAAGGTCGCCGTCGAGGTCATCCCGCTCTGCGTCTCCACCCAGACCAGCCGGACCGGCTCGGTCACCTCCACGAAGACCGCTCGGGTCGGCATGCGGGAGCCGTCGGCATCGCTGACCATGACGGTCTCGAACACCCCGCCCGGGCGCAGGTCGACCTTGATGTGCTCGAGAGGGGCGCTGGTGCCGGCCGGACCCCAGAAGTGGGTCAGGTGCTCGGGGCGGGTCATGCACTCGAAGACCAGCGTCCGCGGTGCGGCGAAGACCCGCGTGTAGACCAGGTCCGGCCCGGTTGCCGGCTCAGCCATCGTCGCTGCCCCTCCCTTGGAGCTCGCGCAGATGGCCGTCGAGCTGGTCGAACCTCTCGGACCACAGGCGGCGCTGCTGCTCGATCCAGTCAGTGGCGGCCAGCAGCGCGGTCGGCTCGAGATGACAGGGCCGGAACTGCGCCTGGCGGCCGCGGGAGATCAAGCCGGCCCGCTCGAGGACCTTGAGGTGCTTGGACACCGCCTGCAGGCTGAGCGAGATCGGCGCGGCGAGCTCGTTGACCGTCGCGTCGTGGACCGCCAGCCGAGCCAGCATGGCCCGGCGCGTCGGGTCGGCCAGGGCGGCGAACGTCGCGTCCAGCCGTTGGGTCTCCAGTACGGTGCTCATGCGCATGTTCTACCAGATGGTTGATAAACCGGCAAGATGAGTAAGAGCGGCCTGCGGGTGATCAGCCGGCCCGGCGAACTCGGGTAGCCTCGTCGCCATGACCGAGGTCCCTGGGGTTTCCCGCCGAGCCCTGCTCGCGGGCGGTGTCGCGGCGGCCGCGACCGGGCTCGCCGGCTGCACGGCCGCCGGCTCCAAGGTCGCCGGCGTCACCGCCACGCCCCAGGCAACCGGCTCGCCGTCGTTGAGCGCGGCCGCCCCGCCGACGCCCAGTGCGGTGAAGCCCTCCGCCGCTGCGCCCACGACGACCAAGCCACCCGCTGTCGACCCGGCGTCGGTCAAGGCGAACGAGCTGGGTCTCGTGCCGGTGATGATGTACCACCGGATCACTCCGACGGTCCACGGCGAGTACGACACCACGCCGGCCGACTTCCGTGCCCAGCTGCACCAGATGTTCGCCGCCGGCTACCGACCCGTACGGACCATCGACCTCGTACGGGGGGACCTGCGGGTCGCAGCCGGCTACACCCCGGCGGTGCTCACCTTCGACGACGGCTACCCCGACCAGTTCGCCATGAGCCCGACCGGCGAGGTCGACCCGAGCTCGGGGGTGGGGATCCTGCTGGATGTCTGCAAGCAGTTCGAGGACTGCCCGCCGGCCGGCTCGTTCAACATCAACAAGAACCCGTTCGGGATGACGGACCCGGCGGCTCAGGCGGCCGGCCTCAACAAGCTGCACGAGCTCGGCTTCGAGATCGCCAACCACACGTTCAACCACGACAACCTGGCCCACCTGGACGCGACGGGCGTGCAGCAGGATTTCGTCCAGCTGCAGCAGCTCGTCGAGAAGGCCGTTCCGGGCGCCCGGGTGCTGACCATGGCGCTGCCGTTCGGCGTCTCGCCGCACGCTCGGGCGCTTTCCCACGCCGGGACGTGGAACGGTGAGTCCTACACCAACGAGGGGGTGTTGCTGGTCGGCGCCAACCCCTCGCACTCCCCGTTCAGCAAGCAGTTCGTGCCGACGGCCATCCCGCGGATCCGCGGCACCTCCTGGGACAAGGGCAACGTGCCCCTGACGGCGAAGTACTGGCTGGCCAACCTCGAGGCGAACAAGAGCCAGCGCTACATCTCCGCCGGTAATCCCGGTCACGTGACGATCCCGAAGGCGTGGAAGCAGTACCTCGCGCCGGCCTACCTGGCCAAGGCCGTCACCTACTGACAGGTGCGGCAGCGCCCGACCAGCTCCAGCCGATGCGCGAGGACCTGGAAGCCCTCCGTGGGCAGCATGGCCACGGCGGCCCGCATCGTCGCGCCGTCGACCTCCTGGACGTCGCCGCACTCCTTGCAGACCAGATGCTCGTGCGAGCGGCCGCCGCACGCCCGGTAGCCGGTCTCGCCGCCCTCGAGGGCGAAGACGTGCAGCAGCCCACGGTCGGTGAGCGCATGCACGATGCGGTAGGCGGTGCTCAGGCCGACCGCGTCCCTGGTCCCCCGCAGCTCGGCGTACAGCTCCTGTGCGGTCACTGGCCTGGCCCGACCGCTCAGCGCGGCGAGCACGAGCTGCTCACGGCGGGAGAGCCGGTGAGCGGCTGCACCTCGAGCGCGCGGCATGAGGGCACTCTAGAGTCGGACTACTGCATTTGACAACGGATGTCGTTACGGATTTAGTGGGTGCAGACCGATCGGCTCGCACCGCGCCGTGACCGCCTCGACCGAAGGAACTGGCAATGCCACGTCGCCCTGCCCTGTGGATCACCTCTGTCGTCGCCGTCGCCGGTCTTGCCGGCTGCGGCGGCACGTCCTCGACGTCCTTGGCTTCTGCGGGGACGGCTTCTGCTGGGGGCTCGAGCGGCGGTGGGTCGGGCGGCGGCACCGTGGTCAACGCGGCGGCGAGCATCAACGCCTGGGGCAGCATCCTGGCCCAGCTCGGGGGCACCCACGTACACACGACCTCGATCATCACCAACCCGGACACGGACCCGCACGACTACGAACCCACGCCGGCCGACGGGCGGACCATCGCAGATGCGAAGTTGTTCGTCGAGAACGGGATCGGCTACGACGACTGGGCGGCGAAGGCCGTCGCCGCCAGCCCCGACTCCGGCCGAAGCGTGATCAATGTCGGGCAGCTGGTGAACATCCCAGCCGGCGGGAACCCGCATCGGTGGTACTCCCCGAGCGACGTGGAGACGGTCGCCGACACCATCACCGCGGATCTCAAGAAGATCGACCCGGCCGATGCCGGCTACTTCGACCAGCAGCGCAAGACGTTCGAAGACGTCGGGCTGGCCAAGTACCACGCGGTGATCGCGGACATCAAGGCGAAGTACAGCGGGGTGCCTGTCGGGGCGAGTGAGAGCATCTTCTCGCCGATCTCCCAGGCGCTCGGACTGAGCCTGGTCACCCCGCCGAGCTTCCTCCAGGCGATCAGCGAGGGCACCGATCCGTCGGCGGCGGACAAGGCGACGATCGACGCGCAGATCTCCGGCAAGAAGATCAAGGTGTACGTGTTCAACAGCCAGAACTCCACCCCGGACGTGGCAGCCCAGGTGAAGGCAGCGAAGGCTCACGGCATCCCGGTCACCGAGATCACCGAGACCCTCTCGCCCGCGGGTGCCACCTTCCAGGACTGGCAGACCGCCCAGCTGACGGCGCTGGAAACCGCACTCGCCAGCTCGACCGGCGCATGACCCGCCGCGAACCGCTGTCCATCCCGGCGGATGATCGACTCATGACGTCGACTTCCGATCCCGGCCCCGACAAGCTCACGGCTCGGGCCCAGCCGGTTCTGGCCGTGCACCGCGCCGGCGCCGCAGTGGGCGGGCGCCAGATCTGGGCCGAGGTGTCGGTCAGCGTCGACGTCGGCGAGTTCGTCGCGATCCTCGGGCCGAACGGCGTCGGCAAGTCCACCCTGCTCAAGGCGATCCTCGGCCTGGTGCCGCTGAACGGCGGCGACATCCGGGTGCTCGGGTCGCGACCGGGCCGGCACAACGCCGAAGTCGGCTACCTGCCCCAGCGGCGGGCGTTCGACC
This sequence comes from Frankiales bacterium, assembly GCA_033851545.1. Taxonomy (GTDB): domain Bacteria; phylum Actinomycetota; class Actinomycetes; order JAWWOL01; family JAWWOL01; genus JAWWOL01. Next base: position 51,755 of record JAWWOO010000005.1, read on the forward strand.
CGAGCACCCGGATCCGCGGGGTCGACGTCGTGCGCCTGGGCTGGGACGGTGACCGGTGGGGTGTGCCGCTGCCCCGGTGGCTGCGCCGCAAGGGCCGGAGCACCGGGCGCGACCGGGTCGAGGAGGTCATCGCGCTGGTCGGGGCGGAGAGCTACGCCCGCCGGCCGATCGGGGAGTGCTCCGGCGGTGAGCAGCAGCGGCTGCTGATCGCCCAGGCACTCGTGCGCAGGCCCAAGCTGCTGATCCTCGACGAGCCGTTGGACAGCCTCGACGTCACCAACCAGGCCTCGGTAAGCGCGCTGATCCAGTCCGTCTGCCGAAGCCAGGGCGTGACCGTGCTCATGGTCGCCCACGACGTCAACCCGATCCTGCCCTACATCGATCAGGTGATCTACCTCGCCCACGGCGGCGCGGTCATGGGCCGCCCCGAGGACGTCATCACGGCGGACACGCTGACCATGCTGTACGGGACCTCGGTCGACGTGCTCCGGGACCGGGCAGGCCGGCTCGTCGTGGTGGGCCAGCCCGACGCGCACGCCGAGCACCGGGCCCGCCCATGAGTGGCAGCGGACTGAGCTGGAACGTCGTCGACGACCTCCAGCAGGTCTTCAGCTACCACTTCATGGCCAACGCCCTCGAAGCCGGCACCGTCGTCGCCGTTGTCGCGGGTGCCGTGGGCTACTTCATGGTGGCCCGGCGGCAGAGCTTCGCCGGCCACACCCTGGCGGTGATCGGCTTCCCAGGGGCCTCCGGCGCGACCTGGCTGGGGATCAACGCCGGCTTCGGCTACTTCGGGTTCTGCGTCGCAGGAGCGCTGGCGATAGCGCTGCTTCCGGGCGCGGCCCGCGGCGACGGTCTCGGCGGCTACAGCGACGAGTCCGCCGTGATCGGCACCGTACAGGCCTTCGCGCTGGCCAGCGGCTTTCTGTTCGTCAGCCTCTACAAGGGATTCCTGTCCGGGCTGAACAACCTGCTGTTCGGCACGATCACCGGCGTCAGTGACGACCAGGTCCGGGTCCTCCTGCTGGCCGGCGTGGTCTGCCTGGTGCTGCTCGCCGTCCTGGGCCGTCCGTTGCTGTTCACCACCGTCGACCCGGCCGTCGCTGCGGCCCGCGGCGTTCCGGTCCGCGCGGTGTCCGTGGCGTTCCTGCTCCTTCTCGGCCTCGCCACGGCCGGCACCAGCCAGGTCACCGGCAGCCTGCTCGTCTTCGCCCTGCTCGTCGCGCCGGCGGCGACCGCGAGCCGGCTCACCGCCCGGCCGAGTCTTGGCTTGGCACTGTCGGTGGCGATCGCCCTGACCGTGACCTGGGTGGGTGAGACGGTCGCGTTCTTCTCCCCGTACCCGATCGGGTTCTGGGTCACCAGCCTCGCGTTCGGTGCATTCCTGCTGGCCACCGGTTGGCGGGCGTTGGCTGATCGCGCCGGGCGGCGCCTGCCGACCGGACCCGCCTCAGCAGCCTGGGCGTCGTCGTGAGCAGCCTGGCCGCCGGTCCGGTCTCCGGCGCCGCGAACATGCTCAGCCACCCGTTCATGCAGCACGCCTTCCTGGCCGGCACCGCCGTCGCCGTGCTGTCCGGCCTGGTCGGCTTCTTCGTCGTCCTGCGCGGACAGGTCTTCGCCGGGGACGCGCTGTCCCACGTCGCCTACACCGGAGCGCTCGCCGCGCTGGCCGCCGGGTTCGACCTTCGGCTCGGGCTGTTCGTCGCCACGATCGGCGTCGGGCTGGCGCTCGGGCTGATCGGGGGTGGCGCCGGCAGTGACGACGTCGTCATCGGCACCACCTTCGCCTGGGTGCTCGGGCTCGGGGTGTTCTTCCTCGCCCTCTACACCACCCACCAGAGCAGCGGCAACGGAGCCGCGAACGTCAACGTCCTGTTCGGCTCGATTCTCGGCATCTCCGGTACGGACGCCGCCACGGCCGCCTGGATCGCCGCCGCCCTCATCGTCGTGCTGCTGGCCATCGCCCGGCCGCTGCTGTTCGCCAGCATCGATCCCGCCGTCGCCGCCGCCCGCGGCGTGCCCGTACGGGTGCTCGGCGCCGTGTTCCTGGCCGTGGTCGGCGCAACCGCAGCGGAGGTGTCCCAGGTGGTCGGAGCGCTGCTGCTGTTCGGGCTGCTCGCCGCGCCGGCGGCCGCGGCGCAGCGGCTCACCGACCAACCGTGGCAAGCCCTGCCGCTCGCCGCAGCTCTTGCCGTCGCTGCCATGTGGGGTGGCCTGACCCTGGCCTATGCGGTGCCCGCGCTCCCGGCCAGCTTTGCGATCATCAGCTGCGCGACGGCGGAGTACGCGCTGGCCGCCCTGGCCAGCCTGCTGGTCGGCCGGAGCCGGCGTGGTCGGCTTGCGCTGCGGAGTGCCCGGCCGAGCTCGGTTCACGCCTCGGTCAGCTGACGGGACCCGTACAAGCGCCGTTTGTCAGGCGGATCCGGCTCCAGCGCGCCCCGACGGCTTGGCGTGGTCCGGGCACAGGCCGAACACCTCGAGGGTGTGCGTGACCTCGGTGTAGCCCGCGGCGGCGGCCACCTGCTCGGCCCACGCCTCCACCTTGGGCGCGCTCACCTCGACGCTGCGGCCGCAGGTGCGGCAGACCACGTGATGGTGGTGGTCGCTGACGAGACCGCTCAGGTCGCGCCCGCTGCCGCACAGCCGGAACTGGGACTCACCGTCGTCGGTGTGCACGACGTCGGCCTCGCCGAGGGTCGCCAGCAGGTTGAGATGCCGGTAGACGGTGGTCAGCCCGATCTTGTCCCCGCGCTGACGCAGCGCCGCGAACAGCTCGTTGGCGGTGCGGAACCCGTCCTGCTCGTGCAGCAGGTCGTTGATCGCGTTGGCCTGCCGGGTGTTGCGCACGCGCCCGGGTCCCCGGGCGGTCACGGCTTCGCTGGTCATGCTCGGGACTCCTTCCGGGCGAGGTCGGTTACCCACGATGGTACGGGCGGGCTAGGCGACGGCCGCTCCCGTACGCACCATCGTCGTTGCCGTGTCGAAGAACGCCGCATTGACCAGCGCCCGCCACCAGGCGCCGCGAACCATCCGTGGGCCCCAGTCACGCTGCGCAGCCGCCGTCGGCCCGATGGCCTTCTCCAGCCAGTCCTTGCCGTGCCGCGGGTCAACCTCTGCGTGCACCTCGTAGAACGGGTAGGCCTCGCGGGGTACGCCGAGCCGGTCGAATGCCTGCAGGACCAGGCGGCAACGGGGGCCGGCCTGGAGCTCGATCAGCCCCAGGGCACCGAGCATCTCCGGCTGGAGCCAGCGGTTCGTCGAGAGCAGTCCGCTCAGCGCCGAACGCTCCAGGGCTGCTGCCGGCTGCTCCTCCCGTGGGATCACCGGGAACCGCAAAGCCTTGGCTAGCCGGCGATGCAGCTCGGTGTGGATCGCCGCCGGGTCGCCGTTGCCCATCTCGTCCCAGTAGTTGGTGGCCAGCTCGAGCTTGGCCGATCCGTCCAGCCCGACCTGGCAGACCGCGACCAGGTCGTCGAACCCGCCGTCGGGACCGCCTTCGAGGGCGAGGAGCCACACCAGCTCCTCGTACGAGGCCTGACGGGCCAGCCACTTGTACGGCTCCGGCAGCCTGTCCCGCGCGGCCAGCGCCCGCATCGCGGCGACCGGGTCGGCCGGCAGGTCCGTCAGCATCGGACGCGCGTCGAGCTCCTGCAGCCACTCGGCCTCGAGCCGGCCCTTGAGCTCCGCGACTGCGGGGTGGTGCTGGAACCGGGCCCGGTCACCGAGCTCGCTCAGCGGTGCACTGTGCAGGTCGTAGATGGACAACAGGGTCAGGAACCGGTCGCTGCGGTCGGCCGGATCGGCGGCAAGCACCTGTGGCGAGAGCCGCCCCGCGGCGACTCCGGAGAGCAGGTCCGCCAGGTGATGAGTGGCCGTACGGGGTGCGGGGGTCATGGCATCCTCCTCGGCGCGACGCTGCGCCGTCCTCGGTTGCTGCAGAGTGCGTCCGCTGTTCCCGGCGACCAGGTGGACAAAACGTGGGCCGCGGCTGTCACGCGTCCCGGAGCCGGAGGGTCAACCCTCCCAGGACGAGGGCTGCTGCCGCCCAGGCGGCGAGCACGCCCAGGCCGGACCATGGACTGATCGGCAGCCCCCGCAGGTGGACCGTGTTCTGGATCGCCAGCCCGGCGTTCATCGGCGCGATCTGCTGAAGATGCCGTTGCCAATCCTGGTCGCTCACTGCCTGGATGAGGATCGGGAAGAGGTACAGCAGGGAGAGCACGACGCCGATGGCGACGGCCGAGTCCCGTACGGCGAAGGCAACTCCGAGGCTCAGCAGGGCAATCAGGGCAAGGTAGAGGACCGAGCCGGCAGCGGCCCGCACGGTCGATCCGGCCGTCAGCGACAGGGGGACACCGGAGGGCAGCACGAGCCCGGCCGCCAACAGGGAGCCGAGGACGGCGACGGTCGCGGCGATGACCACGACGGCCGTCAGAGTGGCTGCTTTCGTTGCCAGTACGGCGATCCGGCGCGGAATCGCCGTCAGGGTGGTGCGGATCATGCCTGTGGCGTACTCGCCGCCGATCACCGTCACCCCGAGGATGGCGACCGTTGCCTGGCCGAGGTCGACCCCCACCAGGCTGAGCTTGGTCGTGTCCAGGTCGGCCGAACCCGCGGTCCGGGCGGCAGCGACGGCCGCGCTCAGTGCCACCGTCGGTGCGACCGAGGCGAGCACCAGCCAGGCGATGGCCGCGTCCGTACGCAGCTTGGTCCACTCGGCGTGCAGTGCCTGCCTCATGCGTCGCGCCGCCGGAGCAGCACGGCGGCAAGGGCCGCCGCCGCCGCGGCCCAGGCGCACAGCACGGCAAATCCCACCCAGGGCGACAACGGGAAGTAGCCGTTGATCGGGGTGTACTGGGCGGCCACCTGGGAGTACGCCGGGGTGCTCTGCTGGATCGCGAAGCCGGCCGCCGGGGTGAGTCGCAGCAGCCACTGCGCGATGCCCGCCGGCAGCACGGCGGAGACCGAGAGGATGTATGGCAGCACCATCACGACGACGACGGCTGTGACCGCGGTGGTACTGCGCCGCAGGATGGTGCCCAGGGCCAGCGCAAGGACGCAGCCGACGGCGAGCACAGCGGCCGTACCCGCAATCACGCGGAGCCCGGTGAGTGAGCTGACCGGGTAGATGAAGTTGCCGTTGGAGCGCAGGATCCGCTCGCCGAGCGGGACCGCGATGGCGGCACCGAGGAGGCCGACGGCAAAGGCGACGGTGCCGATCACGAGGGCCTTGGCCGCGAGGACCCGGGCCCGGCGCGGGCTCGCGGCAAGCGTCGTGCGGATCAGCCCGCGGCGGTACTCACCGGCGATGAACTGCCCGGCCAGCACGATCAGCACGATGAGGCCCGCGAAGGCGCCCACGAGGGTGCGCTCGATCGTGCCGGTGCGGTTGCCGACGACGGGGGCGATGTCGCCGGCACCGCTGACCGTGAACGTGTCGCCGGCCTGCTGGAACTTGCCCACGGCCGGCGGCGGCAGGTCGCCCTGCTCGATCTGGGAGCCGCTCCACGTGCCCACGGCGCCGCCCTGGACGCTGACCCGGTCGAAGGTCCCGCCGGCGATGGTGAAGGCCTGGCTGCCGCTGCCCCCGCCGAGGTGCTGGGAGAACTGCTCGTACGGGGGACTGGCGACGAACATGCCCACCTGCACTGTCGAGGACAGGCCGCTCAGGCGGACGGTGCCGACCTTGGTCCACGTGACGCCGTCGGAGGACTCGTACCCGGTGAGGGTGCTGCCGCTGCGGGTCAGCCGGAGCCAGCGGGGCGACGTCGCGGACACCGCGCCGGACCGCCCCGCCCTGTCGTGGGTGAAGTTGTCCTGCATCCGGACGCCGTGGGAGCCGGTGACCATGACCGCCGCGTAGGGCGAACCCGGTTGGGTGCTCTCCTTGACGATGACCCCGGCCTTGGCCCACGGCTGGACGGCGCTGACAGCCCCGGGGGGCGGGTTCGATCCGCCTGACGAGCCCGCGGCCGCCGCAACACCGCCCCCGGGCAAGATCTCGCCGGTCAGTGAGGTGACCCGCACCGTGATGCTGCCGGCGCCGGCGAGTGGCTGGTGGACGAAGTAGAACCGGTCGGTGACCGGCTGCCCGCCGGGACCCGTGGTGGGGACGTCCCCGCCCGTTCGGCATTTTCCGTTGACGCACGTCTCGGTGTGGCTGCCCGACCCGGTGAGGATCGCGAGCAGGACGATCAACAGGACCGCCGCAAGGCAGCCGATGACCCACCCGCGCACCGTCCGGAACTTGGTCCACTCGGCGTGCACCAGCGGCGCGAAGCCGTCTCGGCCGGGGGCGATCTCGTAGCGGTACGGAGCGATCGTGTCGGTCATCGTGCCGCCTCCTCGGCGGTGGCGGCACGGAACTCGACCGCGTCTCTGGTGAGCTCCATGTAGGCCTCCTCCAATGAGGCTCTGTGCGGGGACACCTCGGAGAAGGGCACCGAGCTCTCGCTGAGCAGCGCCACGATGCGGCCTGGCGTCAGTCCGGAGACGGTGAGGGCGTCCGGCCCGGTGGACGCGACGGTGGCGCCGGCGTGCGCCAGCACGGTCATCGCCTCGGATCGAGCCGTTGTCCGGAGCTCGACCCGCCCGCCCGACGCAGCCGAGATCAGCTCCGCCACACTGGTGTCGGCGACCAGGCGCCCGCGGCCGATGACCACGAGGTGGCTGGCGGCGTCCTGCAGCTCGCTCATCAGGTGGCTGGAGACCAGCACCGCACGCCCTTGCGCAGCCAGCGACTGCAGGAAGCCGCGGATCCACACGATGCCTTCGGGGTCCAGGCCGTTGAAGGGCTCGTCCAGCATGATGACCGGTGGGTCGCCGAGCAGTGCCGCCGCGATCCCGAGCCGCTGCCGCATGCCGAGGGAGTAGCCGCCCGCCCTACGTCGGCCGGCCGACTGGAGGCCGACCTGCTCGAGCACCTCGTCAACCCGCCGGACCCCCAAGCGCTGCGAGTGGGCCAGCCACAACAGGTGATTGCGCGCACTCCGGCTCGGCTGCAGCGCAGCGGCATCCAGGAGCGAGCCGACATGGTGCAGGGGGTGGCGCAGGCTGGGATAGGCCTGCCCGCCGATCAGCGCGCTGCCCTCGTCGACCGAGTCCAGCCCGAGGATCACCCGCATCGTGGTCGACTTGCCCGCCCCGTTCGGTCCGACGAAGCCGGTGACGCTGCCCGGCCGTACGGCGAAGGACAACCCGTCCAGCGCCTGGGTCCGGCCGAATCGCTTACGCAGCCCGGTGACTTGAATGCCTGGTTCTCCGCTTGCTTTCATGCCTGCGTCCATGCCTGGCAACGCTAGGGACGCGGAGGTCTGCGGTCGTCACCCTGCGGAGCGATCTCCGCGGTCGCCGCCCGTCCCTCGTACGGGGGACGCCGGTGCGGCCCCGAGCGGTGACAATGGCGCATGGGCCGAGCGAGGGAATGGCGAGGCCGGCTCGCCGCAGTTCCGCACGGTCGGGCCGGCGTCGCCGCCCTGCTGGCGCTGCTGGCGGTTGTCGAGACCTTGCTGCGCGCGACCAACGACAGCCCGTGGTACGTCCTGGTGCTGAGCCTGCTCGCCCTGTCAACGACGCTGCCGCTGGCCGTGCTGCCACCGGCTCCGGCGGCGGCGGCCGTCACTGCGGCCAGTGTCCTGTCGCTGGCCCCGTTCCACTCCCTCACCGTCGCGGGGGGAGCCGTCCAGCTGGTGGTCCTCTACCGGCTCGGCTCCCAGCTGATGGCAGCGGCGCTGGCCCTGCCGTTCCTGGTGCTCGCCCTCACGGTCCATGCCCAGGCCGACACCGCCGTGGTGCTGGCCTCCCTGGCCATGGCCGCAGCCTGGGCAGGGGCGGCTCAGCGGGCCCGCCGCGAGGCCGCGGCGCACAGCGCGGCGCGGAAGGACATCGTCAGCACCGTGCTCGAGCACAGCGCTCAGGGCGAACGCGCGCGGATCGCCCGCGAGCTGCACGACATCGTCGCGCACCACATCTCGATGATCGCCGTACAGGCGGAGACGGCGCGCCTCACCACGGCGGGCATGCCCCCGGCCGGCGCGCAGCGGCTGTCCTCGATCGGTGACATGGCGCGGGCTGCGCTGGCCGAGATGCGGCTGCTTCTGGGGGTGCTGCGAGAGGACGTCGAGTCGGCCGATCGCCAGCCGCAGCCTGGCCTCCGGCAGCTCAACGACCTGCTCGACGAGGCGCGCGCAGCCTCCGGCGCCGGCACCCGGCTCATCATCCGGGGGCCGGCGGACCCGCTCGACCCGAGCGTGGAGCTCGCCGCGTACCGCATCGTCCAGGAGGCCCTCACCAACGCCCGCCGGCACGCGCCCGGCGCAGCGGTCGACGTCGAGCTGTACTACGCCGCCGACGCCGTACGGGTGCGCATCCGCGACAACGGCCCCGGCTGCCCGGACGCGTCCTCAGGCGGACACGGCCTGCGGGGGATGCGCGAACGGGCGGCTGCCGTCGGCGGTCGGCTGCAGACCGGTCCGGCGCCCGGCGGCGGGTTCCTGGTCGAGACCGTGCTGCCGGTCAAGCCGGAGCCCGCCGGATGACAGCCGAGCCTGGGGCGATTCGCGTCCTCGTCGCCGACGACCACCAGGTCGTCCGCGAGGGGTTCGCCGGACTGCTCGCGACCCAGCCGGACTTCGTCGTCGTGGGAACGGCCCCGGACGGGGTCGAGGCGGTGCGGGTGAGCCGCGCCGTGCACCCCGACGTCGTGCTGATGGATGTCCGGATGCCCACCATGGACGGCATCGAGGCGACCCGGCAGCTCACCGGGCTCGGGGATCCGCCGCGGGTCCTCATCCTGACCACCTTCGACCTGGACGAGTACGTCTACGACGCGTTGTGCGCCGGCGCCAGCGGATTCCTGCTCAAGGACGTCACCGCCGAGCGGCTCTTCGAGGCCGTACGGGTCATCGCGGCCGGGGAGGCCCTGCTCGCCCCAGCCGTGACCCGCCGACTCATTCGCGAGTTCGCCCGGCAGCGGCCGGCCGCCGAGGTCCGTCAGCCGGCCCTGGCCGCGCTCACCCCGCGGGAGACGGAGGTGCTCCGGCTGATGGCCGAAGGCCTGTCCAACCACGAGATCTCGGCCCGGCTGACGGTGACCGAGGAGACGGTGAAGACCCATGTGAGCCGACTGCTGAGCAAGCTCGGGCTGCGCGACCGCACCCAGGCCGTCGTCACCGCCTATGAGACCGGCCTGGTCGTGCCACGCCGGTAGCCGCTCAGCCTCGCGCCCGGTAGTGCAGGTGGACCACGCCCCCGGCGAACCGGTCCTCCTGCAGCAGCTCCAGCCGTACGAGAGTCTCGTCGGGGAGCGCCCGGGTCCCGCCGCCCACGACGATGGGGGTGAGGTAGAGGTGGTAGTCGTCGACCAGGCCGGCCTTGATCGCCACGGCGGCAAGCTGCGGTCCGCCGATGCTGAGATCCCGCTCGGCCGACGCCTTCAGTCGCCGAACGGCCTCGGGGTCGAAGGCCCGCTCGATCCGGGTCCTGGCACTCGAGACCCCCTCCAACGTGGTGGAGTAGACGACCTTGTCCGCCGACTGCCAGATCTGCGTGTAGTCCCGGACGACTTGCGGCTGGTCGTCGCCGGTGGGCATGCTCTCCCACGCGACCATGACCTCGTACATGCTGCGCCCGTAGAGGTAGCTGCCGATGGGGCGCTCCTGGTCGTTGACGAACGCGTGCACCTCCTCGTCGGGCGCTGCCCAGTCGAAGTTGCCGTCCCTGTCGACGGTGTAGCCGTCCAGCGACTGGATCGCCGAGTAGACCAGCTTGGCCACGGGTCGTCTCCTCACGTGCTGCTGCTGCCAGCTCGCAACCTATAGAACCGGCTCGAGTTGTGGCCGTGGAAGGCAAGGTGCATGCTCCAGGCCATGAGCTTGCGGCGCCCCGACCACGGTGACGACGAGCCGCTTCGGCCGCTGGAGATCACCGCGCCGATTGACATCACGCCGGGACCGGATGCGCTGGAGCACGGCAACGATCCGCGTCCCCTACGGCGGTGGGCGCTCAGGACGGTCGCCCTGGGCGTCGTCGTGGCCTCGGTGGTCGTCGCCGTGGTCATCCCGCACCAGCGCGACGTCCAGCAGCGCAGGGACCGCGCCTCGTACGACCGGCTGTTGAGCCTGTCCGCGGCAGGTGAGGCCTCCGTCGAGCAGGCGGTGTCGCACACCCGGGACGTCGTGCAGTACGCCGAGCCGCTGCTCAACTCACCCCTCACCGCGCCTGCGGTACGCGGCGACCTCTTCCGGCAGATCGACATCGCGGCTCGGCAGAGCCAGGCCGGCATCGAGGCGGAGCGACAGCGGCTGGCCGATGACGGCGTCACGAGCCGGGCCCGGCGGCTGCGGGTGGCCCGCGCGGCGACGCTGACCTACCTGGCCGGCTGGTCCGCGCTGTTCGCGCAGGCCGCGGGGGGTGCCACCCAGCCCGGTGGCGACTCGAATGCGGAACGGCTGGCGGCCCGGGCTGCGCTGGTGAACGCCGCACCCGACCCCGAGCGGGCTGCGCTGGCCGCCCGGCTGCTGGGCAGCGACGGGCTGTGAGCCCCGGAGGTAGCCTGACCGCAGAAGGTGACGAGTGAGATGAACCCGAGTCGGCTGGTCGTCGTCGGTTGCGACGGCAGCCCGGACAGCGATGAGGCCCTGCGCTTCGCCGCAGAGGAAGCGCGGCTCCGCGGTGGGCACCTCGTCGTCGCCTGTGCCTACTTCCGGCCGGTGGACCCCGATCTCGCGGACTTCGGCTGGCCTGATGCCCAGCTGCAGGCCAAGGCCCTGGCCCGCGCGGAGATCGCGGTGCGCCGAGCGCTCAGTCTGCCGCCGGGAGCTGATCTGGGCGACTGCGAGCTGGTGGCCGCAGAGGGCGACCCCAGCAAGGTCCTCCTCGCGCAGGCCGGTGACGCCGCGCTGATCGTCATCGGCAGCCACGCACATCGGCTGCTCGGCGGGGTGTTCGGGCACCACACGAGCAGGCACCTGCTGCACGACGTCCGCGTCCCCGTCACTGTGGTGCCGTGCGCCGCCCGGTCAAAGGCCCAGGGTGCTCGACCCTCACAGCGCGCCTGACGGACGCCGAAGCGGATGATCCTTCAGCTCCACCTCGACGAAGACCGTTGGGTGGCCGGAGATGTTGGTGACGTCGTGCGCGGTCCCGGCGATCCCGGCATAGCCCACCCCGGCGGCTTGGGTCAGCTCGCGCTCCGACCCGTCGAGGGCGTTCACCCGGAATCTCCCGCCGGTGACGGGCACCACCACGTAGTCGAACTCATGCTGGTGTTGGCCGGTCGCGTCGCCGTCGCCCGCGAAGGTCCAGGTCGTGACCCGGACCTGCTCGTTGTCCGTCGTGATGCTGCCCAGCGCGGCGCCCATCGGCTCTCCTTCGTTGCGGCCCAGCGTAGGCGGACCATCGGCGATGATGGCCTTCTGGGCGATCGGGGCGGAGGTGGCGCACTGCGTAAGCGTTGGCTCGCCGCTCTCGTCACCTGCGCCCTCACGGCCGGGTGTACGGGGACGGCCGCCCGCCACGCCGGAGCCCCGTCGGTGCCGAGGACCCCGCCGGTCGTGACAGGCGCCACGCCGTCGCCCACCGCGACGCCGTCGCCTGCGCCAGCAGCTCCCCGGCCTGTCCGGCCGGCCCGGCCGCCGGCGAAGCCGGGCCTGGTCTGGGTGCCCAACCGGGTGCCGGCGCGACTCGTACTCGCCGCCAACCGGCTCGGGCCGGCCACCAGCGTGGTCGAGGTCGCTAACGGTACGGCCTGGTTCCGGACGGCTCCGGGGTCGGCCCTTGCGGCGCCGATCGACGTCTCTGCAGCGGATCCGCGCCGCTACGTTCGGGCAGTGCCGGCCGCTCGGGTGGCGATGTCGGGTCTGGTCGCTGGTCAGGTGCTGCTCGCTGCGGACGAGGCTCGGCTCCGCCGGCTGCGGGTGGGCGACCGCCTGACCCTGTCCGGACTCTCCTTACGGGTCAAGGCAATCGTCGCCGATGCAGTCATCGGCGACGCCGAGATGTTCGTGACGCCGGCGGACGGTCGCAGGCTGGGACTGCCGTTGGACCGCTACCTGCTCGTCCGGCCGCAGACGCCCAGCGCCTGGCCCAGGATCGCCACTGCACTGCGCAGGGCGACCCCGTCCGGCACACCGGTCCGGATCCTGGCACCGGGCAAGGCGCGGGTGCTTCGCGAGGCGGACGCCGTGTTAACCCCGCTGGAGGAGAAGCTGCGGTTCGGCGAGTTCACCGCGGCCGCGCAGGCTGGGGGCGGGCTCAGCATCGACCCCCGGTGGCTCGCCGCTCACATCGGCTCGGCCGATGTGCCGATCCTGGGCACGGTCACCTGCAACAAGGCCTTCTTGCCGATGCTGCGCGAGGCCCTCGTTGCGGTCGTGCGGCAGGGGTTGCAACGCCTGATCAACCCGGCCGACTACGGCGGTTGCTTCAATGCCCGGCTGATCGCCGGCCAGCCAGGTGCATCGATCTCGCACCACGCCTACGGCTCGGCCATCGACCTGAACGTGCAGGCCAACCCGCAGGGCCGACCCTCCGCGCAGGACCGGCGACTGGTACGGATCCTCGCCAGGTTCGGGCTGACCTGGGGCGGCGGCTGGCTGGTCCCCGACGGGATGCACTTCGAGGCACTCGGCCGCCCGGCGTGACCCCGTGACGCGGGAGCGCCGATGGCGGAGGATGAGCCGCAGATGCCCGCCCGCTGAAGTCGGCTGACCCGCGTCGGGTGGTCTGGTCTCGAGCAGCGGCCGTGCCCCAACAGGAGCTCGGGAGGGCAGGGTGGCGCCAGTGAGCCCGGTCGTCGGCAGGGAGCTGGAGCTCGGCATCGTCGAGCTGTTCTCCCAGCACTACCGCTCGGGTCCGGCGTCGCTCGTCCTGGACGGCGCCGCCGGGATCGGCAAGACCGCGATCTGGGGCGAGGCTGTCCGTGCGGCGGGGTCCGTCGGCGACGTACGGACCTGCCGGTGCGGCGAGGCCGACGCCGGGTGGACCTTCGCCGGCCTGGGCGACCTGCTGGACGGGCTGGACCCCGACGTCACGGCGGCGCTGCCGGAGGTGCAGCGGCATGCCCTGTCAGCGGCGATGCTCACCTCGGAGCCGGCGGCCGGCAGCTCGGTCGACCGGGTGCTCGCCGTCGCCGTCCTCGGCGTGCTGAGGGCGCTGGCTCGCGACCGGCCGGTTCTGCTGGCCGTCGACGATGTGCAATGGCTGGACGCTGGCAGCCGCCGGGTGCTGTCCTTCGCCTTGCGCCGGCTGCGGGACGAACCGGTCGGGTTGCTGACCTCGTGCCGCACCGGCCCGCAGGGCCAGGCGTTCGCGGACGCCGACCTGGGCCTGCCCGGGCAACGAATCCTCGTCGGACCGGTCAACCTCAGCACCGCAGCCCGCATCGTCGCGACCCGGTTGGACATGACGCTGTCCCGCCCCACGCTGACCCGGCTGCACCAGGCGACCGGCGGCAACCCGATGGTCTGCCTGGAGATGGCCAGGGCTCTGCAACGTCACGGCCGCGAGCCGGACGCGGACGAGCCGCTCCCGGTGCCGGCGGACCTGCGGACCCTGGTCACCGACCGGGTCGGCGGGCTGAGTCCCGCCGGGCGCCGGCTGCTGCTGCTGATGGCCGCCATGGCCCAGCCGACGGTCGAGTCGGTGAAGGCTGCCACCGGTGAGCTCGAAGGCCCGCTGGCCGAGCTGCTCGAGGCGGGCGTGGTGGAGCTCGACGGGACCCGGCTGCGGTTCACGCACCCGCTGCTCGCCTCGATCCCGTACGCGGACCTGCCGGCCGCGGATCGCCGTCGGCTGCACGAACACCTGGCCCTGACCGTCACCGACCCGGAGGAGCACGCCCGGCACGCGGCACTCGGCTCGCCCGGCCCGGACGTGCACGTGGCGTCGGCGCTCGACCGGGCCGCCAGGCACGCGCGCAACCGGGGCAGCATCGACGCCGCTGTCGAGCTGGCAGAGCTCGCCGTCAGCCGAACTCCCGCCGGCCGCGACGCGGACCTGCTGCGCCGGCGGGTAGCCGCCGCGGAGCACGTGTTCCGGATGGGCGACCTGTCCCGGGCGCGGGGGCTGCTGACCCAGGCGCTGGAGGCGGCGGATCCCGGACCTTCCCGGGTCGGCGGACTCCTGCTGCTGGCCATGATCATGTCGTGGGAGGACGGCGACGAGCAGGTGGCCGAGGTCTGCGAGCAGGCCCTCGCCGAGGCGGGCGACGACCCGCTGCTGCAGGCCCGCTGCCACGCCACGTTCGCCGAGACCGGGCCGAGCGGGCCGGCCGTCGACCTGTTCCATGCGCAGGCCGCCGTGGGGCTGCTCGAAGGTCTGGACGCGCCGCCGTCGGACCTGCTGGCCAACGCACTGACCAACGTCGCCCTGCACGGGCTGCGCCTCGGCAACGGGTTGGCGGTCGCGACCCTGGAGCGGGCCGAGGCCCTGCAGACCGTCGACGACCGGCCGAGCATCTTCGAGCGGGCGGCCATGGGGCTGGGCATGAGCCTCAAGCACATCGACCGGTTCGACGACTCCCGCACCTGGCTGCATGCCCTGCACACCAGTGCCATCGACGAAGGCGACGACAGCGCCCTGCCGATGATCCTCGGCCAATTGGCGCTGCTCGAGTGCTGGGCAGGGGCGTACGAGTTGGCGCTGTCCTATGCCGTGCGTGGCAGGGAGGTCGCCGGCCAGGTCGGCATCAAGCTGCCGGCGCTGACGTCGGCCCACGTCCTGACGCTGGCCCATCTGGGGCGGCTCGCCGAGGCGCGCAAGCTCGGCGAGTCGGATCGGGCGGCTGACGAGGCGGCCGGCTACCTGTCGGCTGCGCCCCTGCACCTGCGCAGCCTCGGTCTCGTCGAGCTGTTCGAGGGAGATCCTGCTGCTGCAGCGGACAAGTACGTGCTGGCGCTCAGCATCGCCGCCGAGATCGGGACCACCGAGCCGGCCATGATGCGGCTGCACCAGGATGCCGTTGCGGCGCTGGTGACGACCGGCCGCCTCGACGAGGCTGAGCGGCTGACCGGCGAGCTCGACGCGAGCAGCCGGCGTTTGGGGCTGCCCTGGGCCACGGCCATGGCTGGTCGCTGCCACGGTCTCCTGTACGCCGCTGCTGGTGACATGGCCTCGGCCACCGCGGTCCTGGAGCAGGCCATGGTCGATCACGTCCTGCTGCCGATGCCGTTCGAGCAGGCGCGGACCCGGCTGCTGCTGGGCACCGTGCTGCGTCGGAGCGGACGGCGCAGCGACGCGCGACGCGAGCTCGAGGGCGCCCTCGCCGAGTTCGTCCGGCTGGGGACCCCGGTGCAGGCCGACCAGGCGCGGTCGGCGCTGTCCGGTCTCGGCGCCACGAGGCCGACTGAGGGACTGACCGTCGGTGAAGGCAGGGTCGCGGCGCTGGTCGCCACCGGGCAGACCAACCGTGAGGTCGCCGAGGCGCTGTTCATGAGTGTCCGCACGGTCGAGAGCCATCTCAGTCGCATCTATCACAAGCTCGGCCTGCGCTCCCGAACCGAGCTCTCCCGCCGGCTGCCGACACAGGACGGCCAACCCGCAGACAGCTGAAACAGCCCGTCCGTACGGCGAACTTGCGTGGTTCCACGGACGCGCCGGGCTGGGGGTCGGCCCTAGCGTCCCCCCCCGTGAAGCCCACCACGTCCGACCCGGCGCTGTCCGGCCTCTACCTCGTCGAGCGCTACCTCGGCGCCGCGGCGGCCGACGGGCTGCCTGCCGCCGTGGCACGCCTGGCCGAGGTCTGTGCCGCCTCCGCACCCGGCGCGGCACCCGTGCGCTACCTGCACTCGACCTACCTGCCGTCGGAGGACACCTGCTTCTGCCTCTTCCGCGCCGCGAGCACCGACGCCGTACGGCAGGTGAACGGGCTGGCCGGATTCACGGTCGACCGGATCACCGAGGCGGTCCTGATGTTCGACGCCCGACCCGTACCCGAGCAAGACCAACGAGGGGATCAGTCATGAGAACGGCCCGAACGGAACGAGATCGACTGCGCAGCAAGGGTTTTGCCGGCGCGGCGGTGTTGCTGCTCGGCGCGTCGGCAGGCTGCGGGGGCGGCGCGTCCGTCGCCGCCGCGGGGGCTGCTGCGTCGAAGACCACCCCGGCACCGGCGTCCGCTGTGGCCTCGAATGCCGCCGGCGCAACGAATGCAGCCACCGCAACGAGTGCGGCTGCCGCCGCAGTGACCGTCAGCGCGGCGGTCAGGACGACCGTCAAGGCGACAGGGGGTGGCGACTTCTGCAAGGCGATCGCAGCGGCCGTCAACAAGCAGTCTGCAGCCGGTACGTCCAGCCAGGAGATCGCGAGCCGGGTCGCCACCGTGCGCAAGGAGGAGGAGCAGGCCGTCGGTCTGGCGCCGAGCTCCATCAAGGCCGACGTGGTGCGGGTGCTCGCGGCCAGCGACGCCGTCTGGTCCGCCCTGGCCAAGGTCAACTACGACTACTCGCAGCTCAAGGCGTCGGACATGTCAGCTCTCTCCTCACCGGAGACCGCCGCCGCCGAGGGTCGGCTCACCGCGTACATGACCGGCACCTGCGGTCTCTCCGCTGCCCCGCCGCCGGCCCGGCCGAGCCACTAGCGATGGCCACCGTGCAGGAAGCGGGAGACGTAAAGCCTCACACCCGAACCCCCAAGGCACCGCCGCGAGCAGCCATCGTGGTGTCGCTGTGGCTGCGTGGAATGCTGCTGCGGCTAGCCGACCGTCTGCTGCCTGCCCACCTCAGCCTCCTCGATCACGCGCATGGCTTCGCCAAGGCGCACATCCTGTCGGCGATGGCCGAGCTCGGCGTGGCTGATGAGCTGCGCGACGGCCCGCGGTCGGCGGAGCAGCTCGCTGCGGCTCTCGGCTGCAGGGCCGACCCTCTCCACCGGCTTCTCCGGGCGGCGGCGGTGTTCGGGGCGGTCCGACTCGACAGGGACGGCCGCTTCCGGGCGACCCGCTTCACCAACGTCCTCAGGTCGGGTCACTCCAGTGGGGCAGCCGAGTGGTGCCGGTACATCGGATCTGCCTCCCAGCAAGCGGCCTGGGCTCGATTGGCCGACGGGGTCCGCACCGGCGACAGCCCGTTCCTGCAGGCGAACGGCGCGACGATGTTCGACTGGTTGGAGGCGCACCCTGACGAAGCCGCCAACTTCGGCACCGGAATCGGCGGCCTGACCCTCGCCGAGGCCCCGGCCATCGTCGGTGCGTACGACTTCCCCGGCGACGGCACTATCTGCGACGTCGGCGGCGGTCAAGGAGTGCTGCTCGCGCAGATCCTGAAGGCAAGGCCGCGGCTGCAAGGGGTGATCATCGACAGCCCCACCGTTCTTGAAAGCGCGTCGACCTACCTCAAGGCGCACGGGCTCGACGGGCGGATCGCCCTCGTAGCAGGTGATCTACGGGCCGTCGAGGTAACAGCCGACGTCTACCTGCTCAAGTGGATCCTGCATGACTGGGACGACAACGTCTGCCGGCAGATCGTCCGGTCGGTCGCGGCAGCCATGCCGGTCGGGGCGCGCCTGATCGTCGTCGAGGGCCGTCAGCCACGGAACGTGGTCGACCCGAGGTTTTCGATGATCGACCTGCAGATGTTCGTCGTCACCGATGGCGGCAGGGAACGCTCCGTCGAGGAGCTCAGGGACATCGTCGCCTCCGGTGGCCTGGTCCCCGGCAAGGCCTTCAGCACCAGCACCGGCTTGGTCCTCCTCGAGGCCGCCAAGCCGTGATCAACGCCGCTCTTCCGGTTCCCACACCTCCGATCCTGACCACGAAAGGCATTTCATGAAGACCATGCGCAGCCGTCACCGGCGACTGACCGCGGCTGTTGCCGTGGCGACGCTCGCCGTTTCCGCGGCCGTCTCCACCGCCGCCGCTCACGCCTCACCCGCCACCACCAAGGCCGTCTCAGCGAGGACCGCCCCGACCTGGACGAAGCTCTCCGCCGGGGGAGGAGTCAGCACGACCACCCAGCCGCGCGTCGCCCGGTGGGGGCACAAGCTGCTCGTCACCTGGCAGCAGCAGACCGACTCGGACTACAGCGCCGTCAACAGCCGCATTCTCGGGTCGAACGGCAAGCCGGCCGGGCCGACCGCCAACGTCGCGACCTGGTACAGCGCCACCACCGATCCGCAGCCGTTGATCCTCGGCGGCCTGCCAACCGTGGTCTTCGGCGGCCTGCGCACCAATGACATCACCGATCCGTACTCCGGCACGATGGCCTACGCACAGGCGGCCGATGCGACGACCTGGGGCCTCGGCGCCGGCTCACTCACGCAGAGCACCTCGGCGTACGGGGACTACGGCTTCGGTGTCGTCGACGACGGGACCGGCCAGCCGATCACGGCCGGCGCCTACAGCAGCAGCGACCACGTGACGGTCCACTACGGCATCGACCCGACCGCACCGGCCACGGCGCCCGACCAGGTCACCGGGTCCACCGGAGATGCCGGCGAGGTCAACCTCGCCCGGGACCCGAGGACGGGCGTCGCCTGGGCCCTGTGGTACGCGGGCATCCAGGACGACAGCCAGCAAGGGATCCGGGCCGCCCAGGTCTGGCCCGCCATCGGCCCGGTCCTGCCGCCGGCACCGCTTTCCACGGTCACCGTCGACGGCGCCAAGAACTCGGTCAACCCGAGCCAGGACGTCTCGGTCACCGGCCGGATCGGCGGCGGCGTCTGGGCCGCGTACGCCTCCGGATGGCCGTTGCCGCACAAGCTCGTGCTCTGGCACGTCGGTACGTCCACCACGCTGACCCTGAACACGACCGGCAACATCCAGTACACCGGCATCAGCCCGGCACCGGGCGGCCGGCTCTGGGTGTGGTGGGTGCAGGACCAGACCCTGTACGCGGTCCGCACCAACCCGTCGGTCACGAAGTTCGGCGTGGTCAGGGCGGTTCGCTCGCCGGCCACCGCCGGCCAGGCCCCGACCCGGACCGGTGGCGACGGGACGCTCGGTCCGCTGGACGCGGTCATCAACGTCATCGGAAAGGACACGAACGCCTCAGGCGACCCGACCGCCGAGATCTTCTCGGCCCGGATCCTCGAAGGGCTCAAGGTGATCGCCTCGCCCGGCAAGGTCTCGTACGCCAGGGGCGGCCGGGTCGTCGTGAAGGTGTCGGACGCCGGGGTGCCGGTGCCGGGTGTCGCCGTGCGGGTCGGTTCGCTGCTGGCCCACACCAACGCCAGGGGAGTCGCGACGTTCGTCATCGCCGCGAGGTCCGCGCGGGGCGCGCACGTGGTGTCGGCGACAGGGGTCGGCTGGTACCCGGGCAGCACCTCGTTCAAGGTCGGCTGACCTGGCGGGCGGCCGCTCCCACGGCCGCCCGCCCGTTCGCCCTGCCGCATCCGGGGTATCCCCTGCCGGCCGGATACCGGACGGGACAGGAGGAGCACACGATGCCTCGAGCTTTCAGCGCCAAGCGGGAGCGGCAGTACGAGCACATCAAGGAGGGTCTCGAGCAGCGCGGCCGGTCCGAGGACCTCGCCGAGGAGATCGCGGCGCGGACGGTGAACAAGGAGCGTGCCCGGTCCGGTGAGGCCAAGACGAGCAGCCGGAGCTCGACGAAGGACATCTCGTCGTCGCGGCGCGGCGGGCTTCGCTCGCACAGCGGCCCGGGCGGCCGGACCAAGGCCCAGCTCTACAACGAGGCCAAGAACAAGAACATCAAGGGCCGGTCGACGATGAGCAAGGCCGAGCTGGAGCGGGCCGTCGGCCGCTAGGCCAGCTGTCCGCTCTGCACCAGCCTGAGTGCGGAGATCGCCGAGCCGCGAGCCCCTGCCATGTCGCGGTCGGGCACCAGGGCGAAGTCGGCCACGGCTTGTTGCTCGGTCCGCAGCGACGTGTGCTCGCGCACCTGGTCGAGGAACCAGTCGCGGAAGTGCGGCGCATGTTCCACCACCCCGCCCCCGACGAAGTACGTGTCCGGGTCGGTGAAGTTGGCGGCGATCGTGAACAGCCTGCCCAGCGCCGTCGCCTGCTGCTCGAAGATGCGCAGGGCCATGGGATCCCCGGCCTCGGCAAAGTCCCGTACCTGCTTGGCCGCGGCAGACCGTGATGCCACCTCGGCCAGGGGGTGACCGGGGAAGCGGGTCAGCCAGTACGGGAGCAGGTTGCCCTCGATGCCGGACAACGAGGCCAGGCTCTCGACATCGCCGGCCAGCCCGCAGTGGCAGCGCGGCACCGGTTGACCGTCTTCGAGCAGGCCGTCCAGTGGCAGCTGGATGTGACCGAGCTCGCCGGCCATGCCCGCAGCACCGCGGACGACGCTGCCACCCTCGACGACGCCACCGCCAAGGCCGGTTCCGACGATCGCCGCGACGGAGGAGTGGTTGGCCGACTCGCTGCCATAGTGGGCGAAGTGCGCGTAGAGGGCCGCCGCGTTTCCGTCGTTGTCGTAGGTGACCGGCAGCTCCAGCCGCTTCTCCAAGGCGCCGCGGACGTCGAAGCTCCGCCAGGCGGGCTGGGAGAAGTTGGTGGAGCCCTTGGACGAGATCACCCCAGAGGCGCTGGCTGGACCCGGCGTGTCCAGCCCGACAGCGCGTACCGCCGCCCGGCCTACACCGGTCAGGACCAGCACGTCGTCGAAGGCCAGCGCCAGGGACTCGACGGCGACAGCAGGCCCCTCCTGTACGCGGCTCGGCGTCTCGATGAGGATGCTGACGAGGAACCGGCCGGCGCTGTCGAGCACGGTGGCGTTGTTCTTCGTGCCGCCGTTGTCGAGGCCTACTACAACCCAGGGATCCGTCGTCACAGGCCAAGGTTACGCGGAGGCCGGGCCATGAGCCGACCGCGAGCGTCAAGGCGGTCGGCGACCTCCGTCCGGCGTCAGCCAGCCCGTGGAGGGAGCTGCTGGTCTCCGAGGCGCACCGGGCGCACCGTACCGACCGGCTGGCCATGTCCGAGCACCGGTTTCCCGGCCAGGAAGGCGATTTCGTCGCGGGCGACACCGAGCACCCGCAGCGCCTCGACGAGGACCACGGAGCCTGCCCGGCCGCCACCATCGCTGATCTTGACCGCTGCGGCACGGCCATCGGGGAGCGCGGCCACGTAGACCGCCTCGGCACCGTCCTTGGCGATAAGCCCTGGTACGGCGCTCATCAGCTCGGTGATGTCGCGGCCGGTGCCGGCCACCCACTGCGGGTGGGCCCGGACCGCAGCCGCCACCTTGCCCTCGGCGGTCGACAACTCGGCGGTGGCCAGCGCGGCGAACGATCTCGCCAGCCCCTGCAACGTGATCGCGTGCGCCGGGGCGCCGCACCCGTCGACCGCGATGGCGGACACCGGGTCGCCGGACAGCTCGCGCAGAACGGTCGAGATCGCCTGCTGCAGCGGGTGTTTGGCATTGCGGTAGTCATCGACCGACCAGCCGGCCGTGACGCAGGTGGCCACCATTGCCGCGTGCTTGCCCGAACATCCCTGCGCCAGCGACGAGGGCGCGCGGCCATCCCGGATCCACGCCCGCCGCTCGCCCGCGCCGGAGGGCAGGTCAGGCGTGTTCTGCAACGCGGACTCGTCGAGGCCGGCGCCGCGCAGGATGGCCCGTACCCCTTCCAGGTGGAACGGTTCGCCGGAGTGCGAGCTGGCCGCCAGGGCCAGCAGCTCGTCGTCGAGGGACAGCCCCGCTCGGACCATCGCCGCCGCCTGGACCAGCTTGTTCGCCGACCGGGGGAGCATCGGGGTCACGGTGTCCCCGACGGCGACGACGACTGCGCCGGAGGCGTCGAGGGCGACCAGGCTGCCCAAGTGCACCGACTCGACGAACCCGGATCGTACGACCTCGACGACTGGTACGGGAGGCATGCCTTGCAGGCTAGCCGGACCGGGCCTGCGCCTGTGTGGAGCCTCAGCCCTGGCGGGCGCGGCTCTGGCGCGCGACGGGCCTGAGCTGAGCCCAGACCCGCTTGGCTTGAGGGTGCCGCTCGACCCCCCAGCGGTCTGCCAGCGCGCCGATGATCGCGAAGCCGCGGCCGTCCTCGGCCAGCTCGTCTGCGTTACGCGGCACGGGAAGCGCCGAGGACCCGTCGGTGACCGAGACGGTGATCCGGTCGCCGTGCAGGTCGAGGCTCAGCGCAACCCGGGAGCTGGCATGACGGACGGCGTTGCCGACCAGCTCGGCGACGACCAGCCCGACGTCGTCGATCCACACGGGGTCGGTGACTCCCCAGGCCTGGCAGACGCTGGCAACGCCTCGGCGCGCCGAGGCCGACGCCTCGCCCCCGAGGGGCAGGTCTATGGCGGCACTGAGGGTGGCCGTCTCGGTCACGGCATCATGGGCCGCACGCACGCTCTCGTACGCGGCTGCGCTCCCGAGGCCGTCATGCGGATAGCCGCAGAGCAGCCGGAACCCGGTGTTGCCCATCAGCCGGGACCACAACTGCTCGAGCTGGAGAGCCGCGACCAGCCGGCCTTCGGCAGCGAGCAGCCCGACCATCTCGCCGTAAGCACTCACCGCACCGAACCGCAGCACGGCATCGGCGACCGCACTGCCGACGAGGGCGAGGAAGCGCTGCTCATCCGGCCCGTTCTGTCCCATCAGGGCCGCCAGCGTCCGGGCCGCGTCCAGCTCGATGTAGCGACCTGTGCCGCGCATCGCTGCCAGGTCGACTCCGGTGAGAGACAGCTGGGCTGCGATCACCTCCCGGTGGGCCAGGCTCGCGATGACCACGGCCGCCTCGCCGCGGAGGAGTGGTACGGCAAGAAAGCCGGACACCGTGGTGCCAAGACCGTGGTCCGAGTCGTAGAACTGGACCAGATGCGCGCAGTCGGTCGGGACCACCGGTTGCCTCTCTGCGAGGATTCTGCGTCGGATCCTCTCATCTCGCACAACGTCCTGTGGAGATCTTGCGGACGGGTTGACGCTGCCTGTCGTTCAGGCCGCCCCATACCCGCTGACGGCCTCCCCGCACCTCCCGGCGCAGCCTCGTCCATCGACCGGGCTGTCCATCCAGCCGGTTCAGCTGTTGACCAGCGCTGCGATGTCCCAGGACTCGAGGCCGCCGTTGTTGTGGATCGTGCCCGTGACGTGCAGCTTGGCGAACCCGCCGGTGCCGCCATCGATCAGCAGGGTGTACGTCGCGACCGCTCCGCACAGCGTCCCCGTACCGGTGAGGTTGGCCTTGGCCCCGTCGGCCCGCGTGATCGTGCCGACGGTGTCGGCTGGGTCGCAGCCGGCCGGTGCGGTGCGCTTCTGGTCGCCGGAGATGACCGTGCGGCTGAAACTCACGGTTCCCAGCGCAGCGAGCGTGCTCGTTCCCGTACCCGCGAAGCAGCTGGCCTGGGCGTGCGGCTCGGGGCACAGGACGGAGCCGAAGCTCGAGTCGTCGAAGCTGACGTGCTGGGCGACGGCCGCAGCCGGCTTGGCGTGGCCGGAGCCGCAACCGCTGCCAGCAAGCAGGAGTACGGCCAGCGGCAACGTGCGGACCGGGCGCAACGCACGAGCGGCGGACATGGCAACCCCATGGGTGACGTGTCGTGCGGTCCGCCTGGCGGCGCCCAGCTGCACACTGACATTGGTCTAGTCCACTGTCAACCGCGGGCAAGCTGGGTGGCGTACGTTCGGCTGCCCCGCGTGGACCAAGAGTGGTTAGACCGCCTGGCGGGCAGTCGCTTGTGCCGTTAGCCCTCTCACGAGGCCTGCACGTGCCGATAATGCGGTGTGAGCCCTGTCCTGATCACCAAGCAGCGCGCCTTGGCAACGGCCGTGGTGGCCTTTGCCATCGCGCTGTTCGCCGTGGTGCTCGAGACCAAGCCGGTGAACGCCCTCGACCTGCGCGCGATCGACGACGTCGCCCAGGGAGCGGCCGCCTTCGCCGGCGCAGCAGCCTGCGTGTGGCGGGCGTCGCGGACCACCGGCCGGTTCCGCACGTCCTGGGCGTTGTTCGCAGCCGCGACGGGCAGCTGGGGCGCCGGACAGGTCATCTGGACCTACTACGAGGTGGCCGTACGGGAGGCCGCTCCGTTCCCCTCGCTGGCAGATGCCGGCTACCTGTTGTTCCCGATCCTCGCCCTTGCCGCCCTGCTGGTACGGCCCTCGGCCGCGTTCGACGGGCGGGGGAGGTTGCGGGTGCTGCTCGACGGCCTGATGGTCGCGGGCGCCCTGTTCAACGTGAGCTGGGCCACCACGCTGGGCGAGGTCTACCGACAGGGTGCAGACGGAGCGGGTGCGCTCGTCGTCGGGATGGCCTACCCGGTCGAGGATCTCGTGGTCTTGGCGGTTGCGGTGATGGTCCTCGTGCATGCCCGGGCGAGGACCGGGCTGCTGCTGGTCACCGCCGCGATCGTCGGCATGGGCGTCGCGGACAGTGCCTTCGTCTACCTCACGGCGACGGGCGCGTACAGCACCGGCAGTCCGGTCGACATCGCCTGGGTGAGCGCGTTCCTGCTCATCGGGCTGGCGGCGGTGCTGGACAACGGCCCGGTCGAGGCGCAGACCGAGTCCCGCACCTCCTCGTCCCTCTACCTCGGCCTGCCGTACGCGCTGGTCATTCTCGGCATCAGCGTCGTCGTCATCGACGGTATCGGCGGCCACTCCGACCCGGTGACGGTAGTGGTCGCCGCCATCGAGCTGGCCGCCCTGCTGACCCGGCAGTACCTGCTGGTGCTGGACAACCGTCAGCTCTTCCTGGCCAGCCAGGCACAGCAGAGCCAGCTCCGGCACCGGGCCTTCCACGACCCGCTGACCGGCCTGGCCAACCGTGCGCTGTTCACCGACCGGGTCGGCCACGCGCTGGACCTGCACCGCCGTACGCTGCGGCCGCTGGCCGTCGTCTTCTGCGACCTCGACGACTTTAAGGCCGTCAACGACACCCTCGGTCACGACATCGGTGACGCGCTGCTGGTGGCGCTCGCCGACCGGTTCCGCGCCAGCGCCCGGGCAGGTGACACCGTGGCCCGGCTCGGCGGGGACGAGTTCGGCATCCTGATCGAGGACGAGGGCGAGGCGCTGGCCCTCGCCCAGCGGATCCTCACCGACCTGGCGGCGCCGATCATGCTGGCCGACCGGCAGCTGCGCGTACGCGCCAGCATCGGCGTGGCGACGATCGCCGGCACCGATCCCCCCGTCGACGGTCAGGAGCTGCTCAAGCGCGCGGACGTCGCGATGTACGCGGCGAAGCGCTCGGGCAAGTTCACCGTTGCGGCCTACAGTCCCGAGCTCCGCGACCTGCACGTCGACAACCTGGACATGCAGCTCGCACTGACGGCAGACGTCACCAACGATGCCGTACGGGTGGCACTGCAGCCGATCCTGCTCTCCGACGGCAGCGTGTACGGCTACGAGGCGCTGGCCCGCTGGGACTACGAGGGGCTGCCCATCGCGCCGGCGACGTTCATCCCGATGGCCGACCGGGCCGGCGCGCTGCCGACCCTCGACATGAGCGTGATCAGCAAGGCCGTTGCCTGCATCGACTCCCTGCCCGCCGGCGCCGGTCCGGCCACGCTGACGGTGAACATCGGGTTGAGCCACCTGCCTGACGAGCGGCTGGCGCCCGCTCTGTTGAACCTGCTGGCCCTGCACCGGATCGATCCACGGCGCCTGGTCGTCGAGATCCCCGAGGACCGCTCGATCGAGAACCCGGCTGTCGTGCGCACCCTCACCCTGCTGCGGGTGGCGGGCGTCCAGCTGGCGCTTGACGACTTCGGCGTGGGCTACTCCTCGCTGAGCCGGATGGGACAGCTCCGGCCCGACCTGGTCAAGCTGGACCGTTCGTTCGTGGTCGCCCTGGAGTCGTCGCCGGACGCCCGCGACATGCTGGCCGCGGTCATCGACCTGTCCCACCGGATCGGGGCGCGGGTCATCGCCGAGGGAGTCGAGACGGAGCCCCAGCTGGCGATCGCCCGGGCGGCCGGCTGTGACGCCGTACAGGGATTCCTGCTGGGAGTGCCTGCCGAGCCGCCGGCGATGGCCGCCTCCGTTGGCACTCAGGGCCGAGCACTACTAGACAATGCCGGGTAGTGGGCATAATCTAGAACAGTGAACACCTCCCACGACCCGCAGCTGCTCAAGGGCGTGCTCTCGCTGCTGCTGGTCCGGCTACTGGCCGAGCGCGAGTCCTACGGCTACGAGGTCGTCCAGCGGCTGCGCGAGATCGGCCTGGCCGACATCAACGAGGGCAGTGTCTATCCCGCGCTGGCCCGGCTCGAGCGGGAGCTGCGGATCGAGTCGCGCCTTGTCGCCTCCCGCTCCGGCCCAGCACGCAAGTACTACCGGCCGACGTCCGACGGTCGGCAGTTCCTCGAGGACGGGGCGGCCAGCTGGCTGTCGCTGACCGAGGTCGTCAATCCGGTCCTGGCGGGAAAGCCGCCGAGGAGCCCCGTCCCAGCAGAGGATGTCTGACATGAACCTGCCCGTGCAGCCCGTGCAGCCCGTGCAGCCCTTGTCCCGCCTGGACCGGCTCCGCATCGAGCGGGCGGTCTGGACCCTGGACTACCGGGTGCAGGACCTGCCCCGCGCCACGAGGATCGGCAAGCGCCGCGAGCTGCGTCACGACCTGCGCGCAGCGGCAGCCGACGTCGGGGCCCGGCAGGCGGTGGCCCGGCTCGGCGATCTGCGCCAGCTGGCCCTGGGCTACCTCGCGGCGGAGTACGGGGAGCTGGCCCGTCGCCCGTCCTGGACGGCGGCGGCGCTGTGGATCGCCGTCGTCGACCTGGTGGCACTGGCCATCGGTTCGATCGGTGAGGCGGCGTTCCGATCGGGCGTCACTGCTGCCAGCCCACACGTCACGGCGACCCTGCACTGGCACGGAGTGCGCTTCCTGGTCAGCGACGCCACGTTCTCTTTCGTCGACGGGCGGGCGACGTCCGTCGGCGGTGCCTTCACCCCCCTCGTCTACGTCGTGATGCTCGGTGGCGCGGTGGTGGCCGGCCGGCTGTGGCGCATCTCCGTGCGCGGCCGCCGGCTCCATTGGCGGCAGCGGACTCTGTCCTCACCCAGCTGAGGCACTCCGGCCTTTAGTCAATCTACTTGACCAGTCGCCTGCTCGTACCCTAGGGTCAGGGTAGTCAAGTCAGTTGACTAATGAGGAGGAGAAGGATGCCGCTTTCCACGCTGGCCAACGCGCCTTCGTTCGACCGTGCGGGCTTCACCTTCCGCTCGCTGGCAGCGCCCTCCCGCGGCAGCTCGGAGCTCGCCATGTGGTCGGTGCTGATCGCGCCCGGCACCGAGAGCGAGCTGCACTCGATGGACCGCGAAGAGATCCTGGTCGTCATGTCCGGCGCGATCTCGGCGACCGTCGGCGGCGAGGAGGTCCGTGCGCAGCCAGGCGACGTGGTGATCGTCCCGGCAGGGGCCCTGCTGCAGATCCGCAACGAACGCGACCAGGCTGCCACCGTGACAGCGGTGACCTCGGTGGGCATGACCGCCACGGTCGGCGGCGCAACCTTCGTGCCTCCGTGGGCGCAGTGACCTCGAGCTCACCGGCCGGAGCTCTCGAGGCCGGCGTAGGCGGAGCCGATGCCGGCGACCGCCTCGGCGATGTCGTCGGGCGTGCTGGCCGCGTAACCGAGGACCAGCCCTGGACGGCGTGAGCGCTGGGAGTGCCACGACAACGGATGGACCTTGACCCCGTACGAGAGGGCGGCGCGGGCCAGGGCTGTGTCGTCCAGGTCATCGGAGAAGGTCACGGTGAGGTGCAGACCTGCTGCTGCGCCGTGGATCTCGGCTCCCGGCAGGTGCCGGTGCAGCGCAGCCAGCATCGCGTCGCGGCGGCGGACGTGCCGTCGTCGCATCCAGCGCAGGTGCCGTTCCAGCCCGCCACCGTCCATCAGCCGCGCGAGGACCAGCTGGGGAAGTGCGGCGTTGCCGAGGTCGGCGAACCGCTTGGCGTCGACGAGGTCGTCTTGATAGCGGTCGGGCGCGATCACCCAGCCGATCCGCAGCGCGGGCGCGAGCAGCTTGGAGATGCTGCCGGTATAGAGGATCTGCTCCGCCGTCATGGCCCGCAGCGCCGGAACCGGCGGCCGGTCGTAGCGGTGCTCCGCGTCGTAGTCGTCCTCGATGACCACCCCGCCGTCGTGGGCCCAGCGCAGCAGGTCCCGCCGGCGTTGACCGTCGAGCACCACGCCGTACGGGAACTGGTGGGCGGGGGTGACCATCACGGCGGGGTGCCCCGCGGCGGTGAGCTCCGCGACGTCGAGTCCTCCGGCGTCGACGGCAACGGGAGGCGTCTGCATGCCGGCGTGCTGCAGGTGCTGCCGCGCGCCGAGCGAGCCGGGATCCTCGACGGCAACGGTGCTGATGCCCTCGGCCCGCAGCACCCGCGACATCAGCCCCAGCGCCTGGGCGACCCCGGCGACGATCAGCACCCGGTCGGGGTCGACCCGGATCCCGCGGTTGCGGCCGAGCCACTGGGCGACCGCGAGCCGGAGCGCCGGCGTCCCGCGGGGGTCCCCGTACCCGAGCTGTGCCGGCGCCGCCGTGTCGAGGACAGCGCGTTCGGCCCGCAACCAGGCGGCGCGCGGGAACGCGGTGAGGTCAGGAGCACCGGGGGTCAGGTCGAGGCGGGCCGGCGTCGCCCTGATGGCGTCGAAGATGTCGCTCCCGGGCGGCGCGCTGAAGATGTCGTCGGTCACAACCGCTGCGGCTGGTGGCGAAACCGGCTCGACCGCGGTCACCGGTGCCGCGACCACGACGGTCCCTGCCCTTCCGCGTCCGGCGACGTGACCATCGTCGGAGAGTCGCTGGTAGGCCTCGGTGACCACGCCGCGGGACACCTGCAGCTCGTGGGCGAGCGCCCTGGTCGGCGGCAGTGTGCCGCCTATCGGCAGCCGGCCGTCGGAGATCGCCAGCCGCAGCTCGTTGGCCAGCCAGTGCGATAGACCGCCTGGGGGCGCGTCGGCGATCCTGAGCTGGAGAAAGTCGGCGCCGGGTGTTCTGGACCAGTCCAAGGATGCGTCTATGGCTCTGTCCATAGGGCCATTGTCGCAGCAAACTGGGGGTCGTGGCGCAGTCACTCGACGGCAACCCTGGGAGCACCTCATGTGGACGGCACTAGGACTTCTCGTCCTGCTCATCGCCCTGGGAGCCGCGGGCATCACCGGTCGTGGCGCCGCCGACACCCGGGACCCGGAGTACACCGCCCGGCTGACTCCGGCGGCCGTGCCGGTTGACGAGTCGCGCCGCCCGGTGACAGCCCGCTAAGATCGTTGTGTTCGTACAACGTTCTGTGCCTACACTCCATCAGTGACTACCCGTGACGGAGCTGACCTGTCGCACCGGCGGCAGATGCTGGTGCTGGCGATCTGCTGCATGAGCCTGCTCCTGGTGAGCATCGACAACACGATCGTCAACGTGGCGCTGCCCAAGATCCAGGTCGAGCTGCACGCAACGGTGAGCGGACTGCAGTGGATCATCGACGCCTACACCCTGGTCCTGGCCAGCCTGCTCATGCTGGCCGGCTCGACGGCCGACCGGCTGGGCAGGCGACGGGTCTTCCAGTCCGGCCTTGCGGTGTTCACGGTGGCGTCGCTGTTGTGCAGCGTCGCACCGAGCCTGGGGTGGCTGGTCGCGTTCCGGGTGCTCCAGGCGATCGGCGGCTCGATGCTCAACCCGGTCGCGATGTCCATCATCACCAACGTCTTCACCGACCCGCGCGACCGGGCCCGCGCGATCGGCGTGTGGGGCGGCGTCATCGGCATCAGCCTGGCGCTCGGTCCGGTGCTCGGCGGGGCCCTGGTCGACTCAATCGGCTGGCGCGCGATCTTCTGGGTCAACATCCCGGTCGGCATCGCGGCGGGCATCCTCGCCGCTCTGTTCGTCCCCGAGTCCCGCTCGCCCCACCCGCGCCGGATCGATCCGGTGGGGCAGCTCCTGGTGGTCGCGGTTCTTGCCAGCCTGACGTACGGGATCATCGAGGGCCCGCACCGAGGCTGGGCTTCCACGGAGATCGTCACGCTGTTCGCGGTGGCCGTGCTCGGCGTGGTGGCGCTCATCCGGTACGAGTCCCGACGGCTCGAACCGCTGATCGATGTGCGGTTCTTCCGGAGCACACCCTTCTCCGGGGCGGCCGCGATGGCGGTCTGCGGCTTCGCCGGGTTCAGCGGGTTCCTTTTCCTCAACACGATCTACCTCCAGGACGTCCGTCACTACACCGCGCTGCAGGCCGGCTTGTGCACCCTGCCGATGGCGGCGATGTCGCTGGCGTTCGCACCGCTGGCCGGCCGCCTGGTCGGGACCAGGGGCGCCCGGATCCCACTCGCCGTCGCCGGCATCGCCATGACAACCGCAGCGGTGATGCTCTCCGCGCTCAGCCCGACCACGCCACTTGCCCTGCTGCTGTTGAGCTATCTCGTGTTCGGCATCGGCTTCGGCATGCTCAACCCGCCCATCACCACCAGCGCTGTCGCCGGCATGCCCAGGCAACAGGCAGGGGTCGCAGCAGCCGTGGCCTCGACCAGCCGGCAGATCGGCCAGTCCCTCGGGGTGGCGGTCGTCGGCTCCGTGGCCGGCGCAGGGTCGGTCGGCCTGCTCGGCAACGGATTTGCCGCCGCCAGCCATCCGGCCTGGTGGATCGTGGCCGGCTGCGGCGTCGCGGTGCTGATCCTCGGTCTGGCAGTCACCGGCGCTCGGGGCAACGCCTCAGCAGCCCGTACGGCGAGCAGTCTCCAGCCCGTGTCGACGGCGGCCGTCTGATGAACACCGACGAGCAGGCATCCCGCGTGTGGGCCGGCCTGCGCTCGGTGCTCTTCGACCTCGAGGACCGCAAGCGAGAGGTCAGCCGGGCGCTGGACATGAGTTTCGTACGGGCAAAGGCGTTGCGCCGGCTGGCGAAGGCGCCGTTGAGCATGCGGGAGCTGGCCCAGGAGCTGGCCACCGACGCGCCCTACACCACCATCGTGGTGCACGACCTGGAAAGGCGCGGCCTGGTCACCCGTACGGTCAATCCCGACGACAAGCGGACCAAGATCGTGACCGCCACGCCACAGGGGATCGCCGTGGCCGCCACGGCGCAGCAGATCCTCGACCGGCCGCCCACGGCGCTACTCTCCCTGCCGTCCCGGGACCTCGCAGCTCTCGAGCGGATCGTCGCCACACTGCTCAAGGACCTCGGATAGGGTCACCTACGTGATCTTTCACATCTCCTCGCCGGAGGACTGGCAGGCAGCGCAGCAGTCAGGTGACTACCGCAGCTCGACCCGCGGGCGCACTCTCGAGGACGAGGGGTTCATCCACTGCTCGCGGCTCGATCAGGTCGCCGGCGTGCTGGCTGCCTACTACGCCGGAGCCGGGCCGTTGCTGCTGCTGACCATCGACCCCGCCTTGCTGACCTCGGACTGGCGGGACGACGAGATCGCGCCGGGTGTGTTCTATCCGCATGTCTACGGGCCGATCGACCTGGCCGCTGTCGTCGGGGTGACCCCGCTCGGGATCGACGCCGACGGCTCGTACGTGGTCCCGTCGGCCTGACCCGCGTTCAGACGTTCTCGACCAGCTCGTAGAGCTGCCCGTCGGGTGCGCGGAAATGCACGTACCGCTGGTTGCCCGCCGTCGCGACCTCGTCGATGAGGATGCCGGCCGCGGTCAGCTCGGCGGCGGCGGCCGCCACGTCGTCGACGAGGAAGCCCACGGTACGTTCGGCCGGGTCCAGCTCCCACGGCTGGGTGACCGCGAACGACGACCCGTCTGGGAGCGCGAAGACGTCGGCGTCCAGGCCGGCAAGGGTGGTCGGCTGCAGCCCCAGCACGTCGAGGGCGAACGCCGACATCGCGGCCCGCGAGGGCGTACGAGTGCCGACGAACGTGATTCCCTTGACCTGCATGGCTTCTCCTCGTGGTCGGCTGCGGACAAGTGTGCCCTCAGGCGGGAGCGGGTGCCGCCTCCAGGGCGGCCGGCGCGTCCGTACGGCGGCCGAACCGCGGTGCGAGGACGGCGCACACCATCAGCTGCAGCTGATGGAAGAGCATCGCCGGCAACACGATGAGGCTGACATCGCGGTGAGCGAAAAGCACTGCTGCCATGGGGATCCCGGTCGCGATGCTCTTCTTGGAGCCGCAGAAGACGACCACGATCCGGTCGGCGACGTCGAAGCGGAGCCGGCGTGCGGTGAAGTTCGTCGTCGTCAGCACGGTTGCCAGGATCAGCGCATCGACGAGCAGTACGCAGCCGAGCCGCGCAACGGTCACCTGGTGCCAGACGCCGGCGTTGACCCCCTCGCTGAAGGCGGAGTAGATGACCAGCAGGACCGACCCGCGATCGACCAGCGACGTCGCCCTGTGGTGGCGCTCGAGGTAGCCGGCCAGCCACGGGCGGGAGAGCTGTCCGATGAGGAACGGCAGCAGGAGCTGGCCGGCGATCCGCAGCACGGAGGACGGTGAGAAGTTGACCGCCGACCCCAGGAAGAGCGCGGCGAGCACCGGGGTGACGATGACCCCGGCGAGGTTGGAGAACGAGGCAGAGCAGATCGCCGCAGGCACGTTGCCCCGCGCGATCGAGGTGAAGGCGATGGACGACTGCACGGTGGATGGCAGCAGGCACATGAACATGACACCGAAGTAGAGCGACGGCGGCAGCACGCTCGGCTCGAGCAGCCGGGCGGCCAACCCCAGCAGGGGGAACAGCACGAAGGTCGCCGCCAGCACCGTGCCGTGCAGACGCCAGCTCCGCAGCCCGTCGAGGGCGCTCCTGGTCGACAGCCGGACCCCGTACAGGAAGAACAGCAGGGCGACGACCCCCTGGGCGAGTGCGCTCACGTCGCCGGCGGCTTTCCCGGACGCCGGCGCGATCGAGGCGAGCGCCACCGTGACCAGGATGGCCAGCAGGAACCGGTCGACCCTGCCGACCACGGCCAGCGCCCGCTGTGCTGCCATGCCGCATAGCCTCCTGGGGTCACCGCACGCTTGGTCGTCTGTAGACAATATCCCAAACGCCGTCAGGCCGTCCGGTTGAGGGACACGGTGGTCACCCCGACCGGTCCGGTGCCCACCTCGCACCCGGTCCCGTCGCCGAGCGCGGACAGCGGCAGGGAGGCGAGGTGCAGGCGCAGGGTGGCCAGGCTGGGGCAGGCGTCGAGGAGGCCGGTGCCCACCTCGGTCAGCAGCTGCTGGACCGCGTTGGACGGTCGGTCGGCGAGCGTCCGCAGCAGGACGGCGAGGATCTTGTCGGGCGCTGCGGGGTCGGCACCGCTGGTCCATTCGGCGTCGAGCTCGCCGAGCAGGGGCCGGTTCGCCGCTTCGGCCTGGGTGGTGAGCTCGTCGCGCAGGAAGCCGGTGAACGAGCTGCCCGTGGTCATCAGGACCTGCAGCCCGCGGATCCGCCCGGTGGTGGCATGACCGCCGGCACGGTGGACTCCAACGGCCGTCTGCAACCGGCCGCCGGCGGTGAAGGTGTGCGCGCCGATCCGCTGCCAGGCCTGCGACTCCGCGTCGACGATGACGCTCCCGAGGGCCGGGGCTGCGCCGAGGATGCGGGCGCCGATCGCTGACAGCTGCTCGTCCGCCGTACGAGCGGGATGCTCGGCCAGCTCCGCCACGGCGTGCCGGCGGAGGCTGTCGCTGGGCAGAACCGCTGCGTTGTCGCCGCGACGGTAGGAGTCCTCCAGCGCGCCCGCCACCTCGAGGGACAGGGTCAGGTCCCTGACCTCGTGCGGCCCGGCGGTGGCCGTCCAGGTCAGCACCCGTACCAGCTGCTTGCCGTACGAGGCGGACGCGATCTCTACCGGCACGTGGTCCTCCTGGTCCTCGTCGAGCGGCTGGATCCAGTCTCCGGCCCTCGGCGGGCACTGTTTACACCGTCGTCAAACGACGTCACTCGCCGGAAACATGCTGACTATAACTTATTGTCTACAACTTCTCCCGACCTGAAGGATGCCAGCATGAGCAACGTCCCACCGCCGCTCAGCGCGCTGCAGCGACCCGTGTCCCGGCGCCAGCTCCTTCGTGGCGGGATGGCCCTCGGCATCGCCGGCGGGCTGGGAACGGTGCTCGCCGGTTGTGGGTCGTCCTCGACGTCCAAGGCGCTCGCGGCGGCAACCTCAGGCACCGGCTCCAGTGCCGCGACCGCGCTCACCCCTGTCTCCCTGCAGTTCTGCTACCTCAAGAACGTCCAGTTCGCCGGCAGCTTCTTCGCGACGACGAAGGGCTACTACAAGGACGCCGGCCTCGACGTGACCCTCGTCGCGGGTGGCCCCAGCATCGCCCCCGAGCCCGTGGTCCTGGCCGGCAAGGCCCTGGTCGGCATCACCCACACGGCAGAGGCGGTCGGCGCCATCGCCAATGGGGCCGCCTTGAAGATCATCGGTGCCGGCTTCCAGAAGAACCCCACCTGCATCGCCTCGCTCGCCAAGAACCCGATCAAGACTCCGACCGACATGTACGGCAAGAAGATCGGCATCAGCGACACGAATGCCCCGATCTGGAAGTCGTTCGTCGGCGCCAACAAGCTGGACGAGTCGAAGGTCACCGTCGTCACCGTCGGTTTCGACGTGACATCACTGGCCTCCGGTGAGATCGACGGCATCATGGCGTTCGCGCCGAACGAGCCGGCCATCCTGAAGACCAAGGGCGTCGACACCGCGGTGATGCTGCTGAGCGACTTCAAGTACCCCTTGGTCGAGGATGTCTACATCGCCAAGGCCTCCGACGTCGCCGACCCGGCCAAGCTCAAGCTGCTGGCCGCGCTCATGAAGGGCGAGTCGCTCGGCTGGGCCGACGTCGTCAAGGACCCGAACGGCGCCGCTGACCTGGCGGTCACCCAGTTCGGCAAGGACCTCAAGCTCGATGCAGCGCAGCAGAAGTTCGATGCCGCGGCACAGAACGACTTCGTCCACGACGCCGACACCGACGCCCACGGCCTGTTCTGGATGACCGACCAGAAGATCGCCGGGACGATCGCGTCCCTCGGTCTCGGCGGGGTCAAGGCGACCACCGACATGTTCACCAACGCCGTGCTCACGGAGGTCTACAAGGGAGGGAGCGTGCCGGCATGACCGTGCGATCCGACGAAAGCCCCCAGCTCACCGCGTCCGCCGGCGCAGCACCAGCCCGCGGGATCCTGCTCGAGTCGGTCAGCAAGACCTTCGGCCGCAAGGCCGGCAGCGTCCAGGCGCTGGACTCGGTCAGCCTCGACGAGCCGATCGGCAGCTTCACCGCCCTGCTCGGCCCGTCCGGCTGCGGCAAGTCGACCATCCTGCGGATGCTGGCCGACCTCGAGCAGCCGACCAGTGGCTCGGTGTCGGTGAACGGGGAGACGCCCGCTGAGCTGCGGCGCCGGCACCAGATGGGAGTGGCGTTCCAGGACTCCGCCCTGTTGCCGTGGCGCAGCGTCGAGCGCAACATCCGGCTGCCGCTCGAGCTTGCCAACCGTACGGCGGAGGCTGCCAGCATCGGCGCTCTGATCGACCTGGTCGGGCTGAAAGGCTTCGAGAAGTCCAAGCCCGGCCAGCTCTCAGGGGGCATGCGCCAACGGGTCGCGATCGCCAGGTCGCTGGTGTGCAAGCCGCTGCTGCTGCTCCTCGACGAACCGTTCGGGGCGCTCGACGAGATGATGCGGCAACGGCTGAACATCGAGCTGCAGCGGATCTGGATGGAGCGGGCGACGACGACCCTGCTCGTGACGCACTCGATCCAGGAGGCGGTGTTCCTCGCCGACACGGTGGTCGTGATGAGCCCGCGCCCGGGACGGATCCTCGAGCGCTTCCAGGTCCCGTTCGAGCGGCCCCGGCACCCGTCGCTGCTGTCATCGGCGGAGTTCCATGCCGCCTGCGACCACCTCAGCAACGTGCTCTTCACGGGCGTCGACGAGGCAGCCGGAGCGCCCGCCCGATGGTGACGCTTCCGTTGGCCAGCAGGGCCTTTCCGCAGCTGCGCTCGCTGTCGAAGCCGTTGCGGTCGGCGGCGGTCATCGCGGGCCTGCTCGTCGGGTGGCAGGTGCTGGCCTCGACGGTCTTCGCCGGTCGTTTCGTGGTGCCCGGACCGGTCGCCGTGCTCCGCATGGCAGCCAAGGACAACTTCTACCTGAGCGACCTCGGTGTCACCCTCGGCATTTCGTGGAAGGGCTGGCTGCTCGGCAACGGCCTGGCGCTGATGCTCGCTGCCATCTGCCTGGTGCTGCCGGCGGCCGAGAACGCCCTCATGACGCTCGGCGTCGCCACGTACTGTGTTCCCACCATCGCGGTCGGCCCGCTCCTGGTCGTGCTGTACGGGCCCGACGGGGCCAAGATGGTGATGTCGGCGTTGTCGGTGTTCTTCGTGACGTTGGTCGCCGCCGTCACCGGCCTGCGCGCCGCGTCACCCACGACCCTCGAGGCGGTCACCGCGTTCGGCGGCGGCCGCTGGGCCCAGCTGGTCAAGGTGCGACTGCGGGCCAGCGTCCCGACCCTGGCCGCCGGCCTGACCATCTCGGCCCCCGCCGCGATCCTCGGCACGATGATCGGCGACTACCTCGGCGGTGAGAAGGGGCTCGGCGTCGTCATGCTGCAGGCCCAGCAGCAGCTCGCGGTCGAACGCACGTGGGCGGTCGCTCTGGTCAGCACCGCGGTGTGCGGCCTGGCCTTCGCCGTGACCGCTCTGGCAGCTCGTCGCCTCGGCGCCGACATCGATGCGCCGTTGGACAGCGGGCTGGTCCGGCCCACCGGCCGGGACCGCGGGCCGCTGGTCGGCGTTGCCCTCGGGCTGCTCCGCGCCGCAGCAACCGTTGGGTTCGGGCTCGTGGTCTGGATGCTGCTGATCAGGTCCAGCGGCCTTTCCTCGTACTTCGTGAAATCGCCGGCCGACGTGTGGCACTACCTGGTCAGCGGGCCAGGCGCCGATCAGCACCGGCAGGTGATCCTGACGGCGCTCGGGCAGACGGTGAAGGACGCCGGTTTCGGCTGGCTCGCGGGCACGGTGGTCGCGATCGCGGCGGCCTCGGTGCTCACGCTGTTCCCCTCGTTCAGCACTGCGGTCATGCCGTTCGTCATCGTCCTGCGCTCGGTGCCGTTGATCGCGATGTGCCCGCTGATCGGCCTGGTGTTCGGCCGCGGGGTGGTCGGCGTCACGATCATCGCAGCCGTCATCACCTTCGTACCCTCGCTCGTGACGATCCTCGGTGGCCTCCGCGGCGTTCCTGCTGCCGCGACCGACGTCGTGCACTGCTTCGGCGGTGCACACGGCGCGGCACTGCGCAAGGTGCGGGTGCCGTTCTCCGCGCCGTCGTTGTTCGCCGCGGCGAAGATCTCCATGCCGGGCGCGGTTCTCGGATCGGTGCTCGCCGAGTGGCTGATCACCGGTCACGGCCTCGGCCATGCCATGGCCTATGACGTGATCTCCAGTGACTACAACCAGCTGTGGGCGGCGATCACGGTCATCCTCGTGGTGTCACTGGGGCTCTACGTGGTCGTCGGGGCGCTGGAGAGCACCGTCCGGCGAAGGGTGAGTGCGTGACGGCGGTGGCCTGTGTCCCCGCGCCGTTGCCTCCCGTCGGCCGGCCGGCCTGGTGGCTACGCGAGGCGATGTCCTCCGGCCGGCTCGGGGTACGGGAGGTGGTCCAGGCGCACCTCGATCGGCTGGCCGCCGTGGACCCCTGGCTCAACGCCGCCGCCGCCGTACCGGCTGACGCAGCCCTGGCCGAGGCGGACCGGCTGCAGGCGGAGCTGGCGGCCGGCGCAGCACCGGGCCCGCTGTTCGGCCTGCCGTTCTCGGTCAAGGACATCATCGCCACTGCGGGAGTCGAGACCTCCTGTGGCAGCGCAGCTCTGCGGGGCAACGTGCCCTCCACGGATGCGGTCGCCGTACGCCGGCTTCGTGCGGCAGGGGCGATCCTGGTGGCTAAGTCCAACTGTCCCGAGTTCGCCTTCGGGGTGACGACGGACAACCTCGTCAGCGGTGTCACCCGCAGTCCGTGGGGGCTGCACAGCCCGGGCGGCTCATCCGGTGGGGAGGCGGCCCTCGTGGCCAGCGGCGCCTCGGCCTTCGGGGTCGGGACCGACTACGGCGGATCCTTGCGGTGGCCGGCCCAGTGCTGTGGCATCCTCGCGCTGCGACCAGGGCTGGGGACCGTCGACGGCACCGGCCAGCTCCCCGAGGCCGACGGGCGGGTGGACGGAAATGCCGGTCCCCCGGGCAGGACCAGCGTCCAGCGCACGTTCCAGGTGGTCGGCCCGCTCGCCCGCAACGCGCGGGATCTCGCCCTGCTGCTGGCCGTCCTGTCCGATCGGCGGGTGGAGCTGCCAGGCCCCGTACGGGACCTGCGGATCGGCTGGCTGGACGAGGATCCGGACCAGCACGTCGGATCGGACGTACAGTCCGCCGTACGCGAGACCGCCGCAGCCCTCGGTGCGTACGGGCTGGCGGTGCAGCGGACCCCCGGCGTCCTCGACGGACTGCACGACGCCTTCAACGCGTTGCGGGCGACCGACCCGATGGCGGACCTCCGTGCCGCGGTTGCCGACCGTGCCGGCCTCCTCAGCCCGTTCGTCCGAGGTGTTCTCGAGGCGGGGGCGTCCCCCGAGGA
The DNA here is from genome assembly GCA_033851545.1 of Frankiales bacterium. Taxonomy (GTDB): domain Bacteria; phylum Actinomycetota; class Actinomycetes; order JAWWOL01; family JAWWOL01; genus JAWWOL01. The sequence goes on from JAWWOO010000005.1 coordinate 90,157, forward strand.
CCAGAAGCCTTTGTGGCAACGGCTTCTGCGGCTGCGGGCCCGTGCTCTTGCCCAGCTCGCCGACACTCCCGTACTCCTGCTGCCGGTCGCGCCTGCCTCGGCCTGCGACCTCGAAGGCAACGCCGAGGTCGACGGCGAGCGGGTGGCCGGCTTCGCCCTGATGGCCCAGTGCCGGTCAGTGAGTGCCCTCGGCTTTCCCGCACTGAGCATCCCGGTGGGATCCGACCGTCATGGGCTGCCGATCTCGGTTCAGGTGGTCGCTGCCCCGGGGCGCGAGGATCTCGTGCTGCAGGTAGGCCTGCTGATGGAGGAGCTCCGTGGCGGCTGGCAACCCCCGCCGTGGCTGCCTCCGCCGGTCGACGACGAGAGTGCAGCCGTGCCCGAAACCGCCGAGGAGACCCGATGCCTTACCTGAAGGCCGACCTGACCGTCGTGCCGATGCTGACGCCGAACGACACGGGCGCGCTGCGGGAGCTCTTCGCCTCCGGCGCGGTCGACCCGTCGACGGTGGTCGCGCTGGTGGCGAAGTCCGAGGGCCAGGGCCTGCACAACGACTACGGCCGGGTCTTCGCCGACGTGTCGCTGCGGACAGCGCTGGCCGATGCCCGCAAGTGCCCCGTCGAGGACATCGCCGACAGCGTCACGATCGCCGTCTCCGGCGGCACTCCCGGCGTGATCTCACCCCACGTCACGGTGATCACCCAGGAGTGGGTCGACGAGCTGCCGCCAGGGCTCACGGGCAACGGTCTTGTCGTCGGCAGGTCCCACACCGTCGAGATCCTGCCCGAGGACATCGGCCGTACGGCGCAGGTGGACAAGGTCGCGGCGGCTGTCTTGTCGGCGATGGCCGACGCCCGAGTCACCGATCCCGCCGACGTGCACATGGTGCTGGTCAAGGGCCCGGCGCTCTCCGCAGCAGGGATCGCGGACGCCGCCGGGCGCGGGCGAACCGTCGTGACCCAGGACTTCGGCATCGGGCCGATGGGCTCGATGTGCTGGTCCAACGACGGTGCGGCGCTCGGGGTGGCGGTCGCCCTCGGCGAGGTCGAGCGCGCCGCGGTGTCGGATGACAAGATCCGCAGCGACTGGAGCCTATTCTCGGAGGTGGCAGCAACGTCGTCTGGAGGCGAGAAGCGGGTGGGTGAGGTCTTGTTGCTGGCCAACAGTGCCTTGTCGGCCAGCGAGCTCAGGGTCGGCCACGGCATCACGCGTGACATGGCCGACACCGAGGGCATCAAGACTGCCATCCGGTCGGCGGGTGTCGACTTCGACTGCTGCCTCGATGACGAGGCCCGTGCCCGCCTCGTCCAGGTGTTCGCAAAGTTCGTCCTTCCCGGCTCGGACGTCCTGAGGGGCAGGCACATCACGGCACTCGACGACCACGAGGCCCATCACGTCGCCAAGGCGGTCGGCGGCGCCCTGGTCGTGAGTGTCACGGGCGAGCCGATGTCCTTCGTCTCCGGGGGAGAGCGCAACTCGCACATGGGACCGCCCGGTGGCAACCCGGTGGCTGCGGTCGTGCGCAGGCCCGTGCCGTGACTCTCGCCTCGGAACCCACGGTCAAGATCGAGCAGCTCAGCCTGGTCGAGCTGGCAGTGACCAAGATCAAGGAGCTGCTGCTCGCCGGCATCGTCAAGCCGGGTGAGCCGGTACGGGAGGAGTGGCTGACCTCGCGGCTCGGGATCAGCCGGCCGCCGGTGCGCGAGGCGATGCAGGTGCTGGTCCAGCAGGGTCTGCTGGAACGGCTGCCGCGGCGGGGGGTCCGGGCGGTCTCATTGTCCGAGGCGGACGTGTGGGAGATCTATTCGCTGCGCTCGGTGCTGGACAAGTTCGCCCTCGAGCTCGGGGTGCCCGTACGGGACCCTGCCCTGCTGGAGCCGATGCGGACAGCGGTGGCACAGATGAGGGCATCGTCTGCCGCGGGTGACCATCCGGCCAACGTGCTCGCCAACCGCAACTTCCACCTTGCCCTGATCGCGCTCGGCGGCAACAAACGGCTGCTGCAGACCTACGAGAACCTGATGAACCAGATGCAGCTGCTCATGAGCGTCAACCTCTCGCGCGAGTCGGTCGAGCACCAGGAGGTCGGGGCGGAGCGGCACGAGGCGCTGCTCGCGGCCATCGAGAGCGGCGACCTCGACCAGGCTCTGGCGGCACTGGCCGCGCACGGAGAGCTTCGCTTCCTCAGCACCGCGCCCGTGCAGCAAGCCTGACCACGTCCCCCACCCGGGACGGTGGTGACGGCGCATTACGCAGCCGTTACGCCCGAACGCTTGGCTCAACCTCAGGAGCAAACCGCGCCACTGCCCGGAGGAAGCCATGTTCACCAGAGCCCGAAGTCTCGTCGTCGTCGCGGCACTCGCCGCCTCCACCGTCGGCACCGCAACGGTAGCCACAGCCGCGCAGGCGGCCCCGCTGGCAAAACCCGGCCTGGTGGGTGGCCGGGTGATACTGCAGGACAACGCCGCCTTCTCGGGCTACGACATGGCCACCGACGGCGCCGGCAACACCTACATCGGCTGGATCGGTGACGACGAGCTCGACAACATGGCGAGTCGCCAGGTCTACCTGTGCACGCTGCCGCCGGCCTCGAACGCCTGCAAGGGCGGCATCCAGGTGATCCCGTCGCTGGACATCTCCGGCGCGGCTGGGCTGCGGGTGCTGGCGACCGCGAGCGGAGCGGTGACCCTGCTGTGGTCGCACCAGGTGGGAACGCCGGCGTACCAGGGCCGGGACGGTCGCATCGCCATCGCGACGTCACAGTCCGGCGGACCGCTCTCCGCGGCCACCGACATCTCGGACGCTCCGAGCTTCAGCACGCTGTACGACGCGGAGTTCGGCCCGGGCGGCGCGCTGTGGACCGTCGTCGCCATCGGCGCGGGCACGAACTCGGTCGAGGTGCGCAAGGGCATCGGGTCCCCCGCGATCAGCCTGCCCATGTCGTTCAGCCCCGGTAGCGCACTGCTGGCCTTCTCCGGTGCAACGCCGGTCATCGCGGCGCAGGTGTACGGGGCGATCTCCAAGCCGGTCATGGTCAGTCACAACCTCGGTTCCTTCACCCCGGTGGCCAGGACGTGGACGGCTGCGGCGAACATCGGCCTGGTCGCCGCCAAGGCGGGCGTCCGGCTGATCGCGTCGGTGGACAGCGCCGACTACTTCCCGGTCGTCGCGAAGTGGACTGGCAGCGGATTTGGCACGCCGCACCTCACCGGGGACAAGCATGCCTGCGCGCCGTCCTCGCACGACCTCAACACCGATGCGAGCGGCCGGCTGGTCGACGTCAGTCAGGAGTGCGGCAAGGTCACCGTCGCCGACCTGCCCACCACGACGGCTGCCGCGCTCTTCCAGTTCCCCTCCGGTGGCACCTTCGCCGACGGCCTCCCGCAGATCGCGACAACCCCGCGTGGGCACGGGGTGGTCGCCTGGACGATCGAGTCGACCCACGGCAACCGGCTCTACTTCAACCGGATCCTGCTGCCGGGACTCAACAGGTCGGTGAGCCGGATCAGCGGCCACGGCCGGGTGACCCTCACTGGGCCGGTCTCATGCCTGCCCGGTTCCACGATCGCCGTGTCGGTCAAGGGGACGGCGGCCGCCGGCTGGAAAGTCGGCCTGCGCCAGCTGGTGTTCGGGGGCAGGACGAGTGGGGCGAAGCTCACCATCAACGGTGCAGCGCTGGTGCCTGGGAAGGTCTACACCCTGGTGGGCAAGGTCCACTTCACCAAGGGCGGTCTCAGCAGTGTCGGGACCGAGACGCTGAAGTTCCGCAGCTGCATCAACCCATGAGCTGCAGGCAGAGCGCCCTCAGGCGGTGACGTCGTGGAGCAGGTCGAGGGCGTTGCGGGCGACCCGGTCGAGGCGGGCGCGGTCGAGGGGGCCGCGTCCGCTGATGCCGCTGACGCCCGCGATCTCCCGTACGGCGTCCCGCAGGGTGGGGGGCGAGGGCCGGTGGCCCCGCTCGCGCAGATCGGCTGCTGCACCGAGGATCTCGCCGATGTCGGCGTCGACTCCGGCTGCCCGCATGACCACGGCGGCGGTCTCGAGGCAGCCGGCGAGCGGGAAGTCGAAGGACAGTCCCCGGGCGGCGGCGATGGCAGCGATGGTCCGGTCGGCGGCGCCGGCGACGTCGCCGTCGGCAAGAAGGGAACGGGCCAGCACGGTGCGGATCAGCGGCACTTCCCGTTCGACGCCTAGCTCGGTCGCTTCTTGGTCGGCGTGCCGGCCGAAGTCGATGGCCGCTTTCACGTCGCCGTCGGCGAGTGCGACTCCGGCGGCCGCCGAGAGCAGGACCACCCTGGCAATGCGCCGGCTGCCGGTGTGCATGGGCCGGGCAGCCTCGATGTAGGCCCTCGCGCCGCCCAGGTCGCCGGCTTGCCAGCAGCACATCGCCGCGGTCGGCATCGCGGCGGCCAGCTGCTCGGCCGAGCCGTTGGACCGGCAGAGCTCGATGGCTTCTGCTGCGAACGCCGAGGCCGCTGGATCGGCGCGTTCGGCGAGCACGCACGCCATGCCCATCGCGGCCGAGACCTGGAGGTCGACGCCGTACGGGGCAGCAGCCTCGATCGCCTGCCGGACGTACTCGATCGCATCCTCACCACGGTCGAGGTCGTCGGCCAGGCCGCCGAGGAAGATCAAGGCCCTGGCACGGTAGGAGTCGTCGACGCCGCGCATCAGCTGCGCGGCCGACTCGAGCTCCGTGACCGCCGCGTGATCGCCTGCCCAGTAGGACAAGTAGCCCGCGGCGTAGGTCGCATAGCCGGTCCAGGGCGAGTCACCGCCGGCCTTGAGCAGCCGGTCGAGCCAGAAATGTCCCTCGGCGACATTGGTCGACGCCCAGTAGCGATGCAGCCGGAACGCGATCTCGAGCCCGGTGTCCCGATCCACGCGCCCGCCGGCTGCCGCTGCCAGCAACGAGCGGACACAGGCCCGTACCTCGGTCACCTGGTGCTCGAAGGCCGCGGGTGCGGCTCTCGGATCCTCGGGCAGCAGGGACCGGATCGCATCGGCCAGCCGGCCGTATGCCTGGCCGACCTCCCCGGAAGCGTCGAGCTGCTCCTGGGCAAAGCGGCGTACATCGTCGTCCTGCCGATAGAGCCAGCGCGGACCGGAGCTGTCGACGGCGAGGAGTCCGCGGGCGGTCAGCTCCCGCAGCACGCGGATCACCCGTACCGGGGGGATGTCCTCCCCCGCGACAACCTGCTTGATCATCGGCAGGCCGACGGAGCCGTCCAGGACGGCGAAGCGGCGGAAGACCGCCGCCTCGTCGGTGTCGAGCAGCGCATGGCCACGGCGGAGTACGGAGCGCAACCGGTCGTCGCCGACCACCACCTCCGAGAGGTGGTCGAGCAGGTCGCCGACCGGCATGACGCACAGCTGGGCGGCGGCAAGCTCCAACGCAAGGGGGAGCCCGCCGCACCGCGCGCACAGGTCTGCCAGCAGGGGAGCGGTTTCCTCGTCGATGACCAGGCTGTCGCCACCGTCCCGTACGCGGTCGGCCAGCAGGCGTACGGCGGCATTGCCGAGAACCGCGTTCGTGTCGTTGGTCGGCGGGTCCGGCAGCGGAGCGAGCGGCACCACCTGCTCGCCGGGGATGCCCAGCGTCTGCCGGCTGGTGACCAGCAGGGTCAGCGTCGGGCAGCCGGCGAGCAGAGTGCTCACCAGCTCGATGACGCCGTCCGCCACCAGCTCGCAACCGTCGAGGATGAGGAGCGCCGGGCCGAGTGGCGCGAGATGCGCGATGAGGGTCAGCGCGGGATCGTCGGCGCCGACCCTCGAGCCGAGCGCGAGCGCGACGGAGGAGGCGACCAGCTCGTCGTCCGCCACGGCGGTCAGCGGCACCCAGAATCGGCCGCCGTCAAAGCTCGTGAGCTCGCGCGCGACGTACTGTGCCAGGCGTGTCTTGCCCACGCCGCCTCTGCCGGTGACCGTGACCAGCCCGGGTTTGGCCAGTAGCGCCGCGAGCTCGTCCGCCTCGACGTCGCGACCGACGAAGGAAGACTGCTCCGCCGGCAACCTGCCGCTCGCCGACGGCTGTGACTGACTGCCGAGTGCGGCCAGGTAGACCTCGACGGTCTCCTTGCTCGGGTCCACGCCGAGCTGTTCGGCGAGCAGGGACCGGCACCTCTCGTACGCACCGACGGCGGCCGCCCGGTCGCCGGCCCGGTCCAGCGCTTTGATCAGCACGCGATGTGCCCGCTCGTCGAGAGGGGCGAGGGTGATCATCTGCCGGGCCGCCGCGATCGCGCGGAAGTCGTCACCCGTCCGGCCGGCTGCCTCGACCGTGATCTCGAGCGCCCGCAGGCGGGTCTCGTCGAGGTGCTGACGGTGCGGGTCGAGCCAGTCGAGGTCCTCGCCGGGCAGCAGGGCGCTGCCCTCTCTGGCCGTCGCCGCCTCGACCTGGTGCAGCGCGGCGGCGAAGCGCTCCTGGTCGAGCAGTCGTTCGGCTTCGCGGATGCCGTCGTGCCGGGTGTCGACCAGGATGCCGTCCGCCAGCGCGTACCCGGAGGGGGTGGTCGCGATGAGTCGCTGCTCGCCGAGCCCGATGGTGGCCGCCGCCGAGCGGATGGCAGAGACGATGCCGCGCAGGGCGACCTGCCAGGTGGGCGGCGGGTCGTCGGACCACACCATCGCCGCGAGCCGATCGGCAGGGATCGGCTGGTCGGCCAGGGCGAGCGCCACCAGCGTCACGCGACCCCGGCGGCCGCCGAGCGCGTTGCCTGACACCAGGCCGTCGCCGTTGCGGACGCTGACCGGGCCGAGCAGCTCGACGATCGGCGAATCCGTCACCCGTACCCTCCGGCCTGGCTCCCGGTCGCACCGTACCGCGAGTGGCGCGGTCCTCGGCTCGTCGCGGGCAGGGAACCGACCGGCTGCGGGCTGCGTCTGACCGCCATGAGGACTGGTGGCGTGGCTCTGCTGGGGCTGTTCTCCGTCGCGGCGTCGGGCTGTGGTCAGGTCTCCCACGCGGGTCCCTCGGCACCGACCTCGGACGTCGGCGCTGTCTCAGCCGCGGTCACCACGTCCCGGGGCCTGGACCTGTGTGCGGGCGACCGGGAGGCAGCCCGGACGGTGGCGGTCTACCGGGCGATGCTGACCGACGCGGCAGCGCCGGTCGACCCTCTCGGGACAACACCCAAGCTGTACGTGTCGTCGCGCTGGCTCGACGACAGCTACTCCCACCCGGGCGCGCGCGAGGGCGTGATGAGCCAAGCGGTGCAGCGATGCCTGGCGGCCGGCGTCCCGGGGCTGCCGCCGATCGTCATGGTCGCGGACCCTGAGGACGCGGCCATCGCCACCGTCTCGACACAGGGGATCAGGGAATTCGCCGGCGGCGCGAAGTACGTCGTTTTCGGTGACGTGAGCCCTGGTGCCGACGCAACCACCTGGGTCACCCTCGACTCGGGAGGTGGCAACGTCAGTGGTGGCAAGTGCGTTGTCCACGTCAAGGGGAACGAGGTCGTTTCCCTTACCGTGCAGGGCCAGTGGATCAGCTGAGCGGTCTCGCGGCAGGTGGGGTGCAGCTGGTAGATCCGGTGCTGGCCGAGGATCACCATGGTCTGCACCGCCATGTCCAGCAGCCCGCGAGGGGTGACGGCGTGCTTGGTCACCTGATGCCTGCATTGCTTGGTGCGTAAGGGTTTTCCCCAGGTGGATGACTTGTCCACAGGTGCTGTTTTCGGGTATTGCCGGGTCCGGGTCCTCCGATATCGTCGAACACATGTTCGAGTCGAGTTCTGCGGTGGATCCCGCTGACCTGTTCCCCGCCCTGGCGGCGGCGATCCGGGCGGTCCCGGTCCGGCCGGACCGCGGCGATCCGTCGGCGGTGCCGGTGACCGCGGAAACCAGGGCGTTGCTGGGGTTGCGCCGGGAGCTGGAGGCCCGGCTGCTGTCCCGCCTGGCCGCGGTCGACGCGCAGGGGCTGGCCGCCGCCGACGGGTTCCCGTCCACCGGGTCGTGGTTGCGCGGGTTCGGCAACCTCGACGCCGGGCAGGCGGTCAGCCTGGTCAAGGCCGCCCGGGTCACCGAGGCGTTGCCGCTGCTCGCCGAGGTGCTGGCCGCCGGGAAGATCGGGGTGGAGCACCTGCAGGCCGTGGCCGGCGGCGCGGCCCGGGTGC
>JAWWOO010000076.1:0-30231 GCA_033851545.1 Frankiales bacterium
GCGACCTCGATGTTCTTGATCAGCTTGGCGAAGAGCTTGCCCCGCTTGGCGTCGACGACGGCCTTCTTGTGCTTGGTGGTAGCCCACTTGGAATGGCCGCTCATGAACGCTCCTTCACCAGCCCGACGAACATCTCGTGTACCCGCTGGTCACCCGTCAGCTCCGGGTGGAACGACGTCGCGAGTAGGTGTCCGTGCCGCACGGCGACGATCCTACCGTTGGCAGCCTCATGACCGGGGGTGTCGACCCGGCCCAGGATCTCGACGTCCGGACCGACGGACTCGACCCACGGAGCCCGAATGAACACCCCGTGCACCGGCGCCCCGGCCACCCCGATGACAGGGACCGGACCCTCGAACGAGTCGACCTGACGGCCGAAGGCGTTGCGCCGTACGCACATGTCCAGGCCGCCGATCGTGGGCTGGCCGGCGAGCCCGTCCACGAGCCGGTCGGCGAGCAGGATCATCCCGGCGCACGAACCGTAGGCCGGCAACCCGGCGTGAATTGCCGCACGCAACGGTTCGAGCAGCTCGAAGATCACCGCCAGCTTGCCGATCGTCGTGGACTCACCACCGGGCAGCACGATTCCGTCCAGGCCGGCCAGCTCGCGGGGTCGGCGCACGGGCAACGCTGCAGCCCCCGACGCCTCCAGTGCCCGGACATGCTCGCGTACGTCGCCCTGCAGAGCAAGGACGCCGATGGTGGGCCGGTTCACCAGCCGCGCTGCGCCAGTCGGTGGTCGACCGGGACGTCCTCCACGTTGATGCCGACCATGGCCTCGCCCAGCCCGCGGGAGACCTTGGCGATCACGTCCGGGTCGTCGTAGAACGTCGTGGCCTTGACGATCGCCTCGGCCCGCTGCGCCGGGTTGCCCGACTTGAAGATGCCGGAACCGACGAAGATCCCGTCCGCGCCGAGCTGCATCATCATCGCCGCGTCGGCGGGGGTCGCGATGCCGCCGGCGGTGAACAGCACCACCGGGAGGCGACCGGCCTCGGCAACCTCCTTGACCAGCTCGTACGGGGCCTGCAGGTCCTTGGCGGCGACGAACAGCTCGTCCTCGCTGAGCGAGGACAGCCGGCGGATCTCGGCCCGGATCGTCCGCATGTGCTTGGTGGCGTTGGACACGTCCCCGGTCCCGGCCTCGCCCTTGGACCGGATCATCGCCGCGCCCTCGGTGAGCCGGCGCAGCGCCTCCCCGAGGTTGGTCGCGCCGCAGACGAAGGGCACCGTGAAGTGCCACTTGTCGATGTGATGGGCGTAGTCGGCGGGGGTCAGCACCTCGGACTCGTCCACGTAGTCGACACCCAGCGACTGCAGCACCTGCGCCTCGACGAAGTGACCGATCCGGGCCTTGGCCATCACCGGGATGGAAACCTGGGCCTGGATCCCCTCGATCATGTCGGGGTCACTCATCCGTGACACGCCACCCTGGGCCCGGATGTCCGCCGGCACCCGCTCGAGCGCCATGACCGCGACCGCACCGGCGTCCTCGGCGATCCTGGCCTGCTCGGGCGTGACCACGTCCATGATCACGCCGCCCTTGAGCATCTCGGCCATGCCGCGCTTGACCCGGGCACCACCCAGGGAGCGCTCGGCCACGTGCTCGGTGGACGCGGAGGAGTGGTCAGGTGAGACGGTCACGCGAAACCTCACAGAACGGCGGTAGGAGACCCCACCATGGTACGGCGGCCCACCAGCGGATTCCCCGGTCAAAACCGCCGCTCAGGAGACGACCGCCCCGATCGGCACCATCATGATCCAGGTCTGGCCGGGAGCCAGCTTGATGTCGTTGCCCTTGTCGTCGACGTACCGGGTTGCCGCCGAGGAGGTCGGCCGGGTCCAGCGCTTGTGCAGCAGCTTGCCGTCGCGCAGGATCAGCGCCTCACCGTTGCCGACGACGACGCTGTCCGGCGAGTTGTTGCCGAGCACGTCGACATAGCCGCCGGCGTGGACGTGCACGAACTGCACGATGATGTTCGCCGCGCCCACCCTGGTGCCGTCAGCGAGGTTCATCGGCGTACCACCCTGGCTGAGCCGCCACACCTTCGCCGAGGCGTCCCAGGTGGCGTCGGCGTGGGAGTAGTGGTTGAAGTTGACGTGCAGCGCCGGGAAGGGCTTGCCACCGGGCTGGGCGCCGAAGCGCAGGCCGACGTCCGGGACGCCCGGGTCCGGCTTCGTCGCGTGGGAGACCAGCGTGTCCGGCCAGGTGTAGAAGTTGTACGCGACCGGCCGGCGTCCTTCGGTGACGTAGGCCCCGCCGCGCTCCTCCTGCGACACCGGCGCAACGTTCGCCGCGTGCACCTGCGCCAGCACCCCGGAGTTGGCGCCGGAGAAGCCGAGCACGACCTTGCCGAACGGCTTCAGGATCTGCAGGTCGGTGGGGCGCGCGCTGCGTACGGGACCCACCTCGAAGTGCGCCGGGTTGTCGTAGATCGCCATGTAGCGGGTATCGCCGCCCTCGACCAGCTCCTGGACGACGATCGCCGCCTTGCTGAGGCCCTTCTGCAGGGGCCGGGCGCTCTCGGAGTTGTCGACCTTGATCACGACGACTGGGCCCTTGGCCTTGGACGAGCTTCCGGTGAGCGGGTTGGCGGCCGGGCCCGGCTTCGGCTTGACCGCCTTGGTCGTGGTGACCGCCGGGGGGGTCGTGCTCGGCCCGGTGGAGGCGACCGCGGACGGCGCTGCCGAGGGGGCTGTGCTCGCCGATGGGGTCGTCCCCGACGTGGCCGCCGCCTTGTGGGAGCCGTGACCGCCGCAGGCTGCAGCGACGACTGCAGCCCCGGTCACGACAAGGACAGCGCGGGTACGGGAAAGTCGGCCAACACTCACAAGCAACTCCTCGATGCAGGGCAGGACGGGCGCAACGACCCTACGTCGAACCGGATGAGATTAGGGTTCGCGACGCGCTAAGGGTGCCAGGTCGTCGGCCAGGGAGGTGTCGTCGATCTCGAAGTAGGAGGGCGCGGACGCCCGTCCGGCCAGGTGCAGCCAGCGCACGATTCGCCGTCTGCGCAGCGCGAGCGTGTGGTCGACGGCGCCGTTCGAGATGTTGCGGGCCAGCCCGATCCGGGAGGTCGCCGACGCGAGCTGACCCAGCAACGCGGTGACCTCGTGCCCGTACGGCTCCTGGGTCGCCGAGGCTGTCAGCCGGTTGACCAGCGGGCGCAGCACCCGGGTCAGGTCGTTCTCGGCCCGCTCCCGGTCCTCGAGGTCGGCGTCGCGCGCCCGCCGGGCCGCTGTCACGACGGCGGCCAGGTCCGGCCCCGGCGCGACGGAACGGGCCAGCTCGGCGAGCTCCTCGGCCAGCGCCGCGCGGCGGACCAGCGCTGCGTCCAGGGCGGAGCGGCCCGCCTCCACCCGCACGTGCTGGCGATCCAGCCGGCCGGCGGTCCACGTGACGTACATCGCCAGCAGCACCAGGACGACCAGCACGATCAGGAGGGACTGCACCCGCAGATGCTAGCGGGGGCGCCCCCGCGCGACCTCAGCCTCGCGACATCAGCCGGGACAGCAGGCCCTCGGAGGCAAAGTCCTCGCCGACGGTCGCCTGCTGCCCGGCGGTCACGGTCTCATAGACCTCGAGCACCTGCCGGGCCACCGACGTCCAGTCGTAGCGGCCAGCCACCACGTCGCCACCCCTGCGCAGCTCGGCGCGGCGCTCCGGCGAGTCGAGGACGCGGCGCACTGCCGCCGCCAGCGCATCGGGATCGCCGACCGCGAACAGCTCGCCCGCGGCACCGTCGTCGAGCACCCGGGCGAAGGCGTCCAGGTCGCTGGCGACGATCGGGCTGCCGGCGGCCGCGGCCTCGAGCAGGATGACCCCGAAGCTCTCCTGGCCCACGTTGGGCGCCACGTACACGTCGATCGAGTGGAAGAAACGGACCTTGTCGGCATCGCTGACCATGCCCAGGAAGACGACCCGGTCTACCAGCTCGGGCGGCAGGTCGTCGAGCACGTCGTCGGCGTCACCCGGGCCGGCCACGAGCAGCCGTGCCTCGGGGCGTTCGGCGGCCAGGACGGCGAACGCGTCCAGCAGGACGGCGAACCCCTTGCGCGGCTCGTCGAAGCGGCCGAGAAAGCCCAGCGTCGCGCCGTTGGGCTCGCGTCCCGGCAACGGAGCGGCCCCGCGGAAGGCGGCGACGTCGACGCCGTTGGGGATCACCACGGCGTCCCCGCCGAAGTGCTCGACCACGGTGCGGCGCGCCGCGGAGGACACGGCGATCCGCGCCCGGATCTTCTCCAGGGCCGGCTGGAGCGTCGGCGACATGACCCGCATCACCCGGGACCGCGGGTTGGCTGCGTGGAACGTAGCCACGATCGGGCCGTCGGCGGCGTAGCAGGCCAGCAGTGACAGGCTCGGCGCAGCCGGCTCGTGGACGTGCAGCACGTCGAACCGGCCCTCCCGCAGCCAGCGCCGCACCCGCGCGTTGGAGATCGGCCCGAAGGTCAGCCGGGCGACCGATCCGTTGTACCGCACTGGTACGGCGCGACCGGCCGGCTCCACGTAGGGCGGCACCGGCTCGTCGTCGTCGGCCGAGGCGAGCACCGACACCTCGTGACCTTGGCGGATCAGTGCCTCGGCCAGATCCCTGATGTGCGCCTGGACGCCACCCGGCACGTGCCAGGTGTACGGGCAGACGATGCCGATCCTCACGCCGCCACCTCGACCGGGCGAGCCGCGAAGTCGGCGACCCACAACCGCTGCAGCATGTGCCAGTCCTGCGGCGCCGCGGCGATGCCCTCGGCGAAGACGTCGGCCAGCTGCTGGGTCATCGCCGCGATCCGGTCCGCGCGGCGCCCCTCGGAGGGCACTGCCACCTCGTCGTGGATCCGAAGCTCCCAGCGCCACCGCGAAGGAAAGGTCAGCGTCACCGGCAGCAGGGCCGCTCCGGTGGCCAGCGCCAGCGCCGCGGGGCCGGCCGGCATCCGTGCCTGCTCGCCGAAGAACGTCACCGGGACGCCGTTCTCGGTCAGGTCGCGGTCTGCCAGCAGGCAGATCACCCCACCGGAGCGCAGCCGCTCGCGCAGCAGGGTGTACGGCGAGCCGCTGCCGGTGAGCGGCAGCACCTCCATCCCCAGGGACTCCCGGAAGCCGACGAACCGGTCGAAGAGCTCGGCCGGCTCGATCCGTTCGGCGACCGTGGTGAACGGCACGCCATGGCCGACCAGCCACGCGCCCGCCTGGTCCCAGTTGCCCATGTGCGGGAGCGCCAGGATGGCGCCCCGACCGGAGGCCCGTACCTCCTCCAGCACGTCCCAACGGAGCACGGTCGAGCGCTGGCTGAGGTCGTGCGAGCCCATCACCGGCAATCGGAAAAGCTCGTACCAGTAACGGAAGTAGGACCGCATCCCGGCGTGGGACAACTGACGGAGGTTGCGTTCGCCGAGGTCGCCCACGACCCGGCGCAGGTTGCTCTCGAGCTGGCGCACGCCCCGCCCGTGCTGCCACCAGGCGGCGTCGGCGATGAGGGCGAAGACCGCGCGGCCGATCCGCTCCGGCGCCCAGCGCAGCACGGCCCAGCCGATCCGGTAGGCCGCAAGCACCAGGCGGTGCTTCACGTCGCGGTCACCGCAAAGGCCTGCTGGCGGACGAAGACCAGGCGCTGTCCGACGGTGAACAGGGTTGCGCCGGCGAGGAACCACAGTCCGGAGATCCGGATCCAGTCCTGGTCGAGCAGCCCGGAGAGACCGGTGCACAGCAAGATGACGACCAGCCGCTCGGTCCGCTCGGCGAGGCCGACGTCGCAACGCAGTCCGAGTCCCTCGGCCCTTGCCTTGATGTAGGACGTCAGCGAGGCGAAGACCAGGCAGCACAGGGCGACCGAGCACAGCATCAGGTCGTGACCGCGGCCGGCGTAGAACAAGGCGACCCCGCCGAACACCGCCGCGTCGCCGAAGCGGTCCAGGGTCGAGTCGAGAAAGGCGCCCCAGACTCCCGTACGGCCGGTGAACCTGGCCACAGCGCCGTCGAGGACGTCCGAGAACACGAAGGCGGTCACCACGATCGTGCCCCAGAACCACTCGCCCCTGGGGTAGAAGCCGAGCGCGCCGCCCATCACGCCCAAGGTGCCGGTGACGGTGATCACGTCGGGGCTAACCCCGTGGCCGGCGAGGAAACGCGCGACCGGATTCACCACCCGCGCCACCACGGGCCTGACCTTGACGTTGAGCATCTGCTACCGATTCCTACCGTTTCTCTGCGGAACATCCGTACGGATGTTCCTGCGCCCTGCGCCCGCCCGCGTGATGCCACACCTTACCGGCGCGCCACGTCCGCCCACGCTTGTCCCGACGGGTTGCGCGGGAGGACAGTCCAGTGAAGGGTTACGGCCGCGCGCTGACGAAAAGCACGGGAGGCGGGTCGCATGGGCGACAAGCAGACGGCGAGTACGACCCCGGCCGAGCGGCCGTCGTCCGTACGCAACATCGTCCTGGTCGGGCACACCGGCGCCGGCAAGACCACGCTGGCCGAGGCGCTGCTGTTCGCTGCCGGCGCGATCCCGCGGATGGGCCGGGTCGAGGACGGGACGACGGTCAGCGACCACGACGAGGCCGAGATCCGCCAGCAGCGCTCCGTCGCCCTGTCGCTGTGCTCGTTCACCTATGACGGGGTCAAGGTCAACCTGCTCGACACGCCCGGCTACGCGGACTTCGTCGGCGAGCTTCGGGCCGGCCTGCGCGCAGCCGACGGCGCCCTGTTCGTGGTCTCGGCAGCGGATGGCATCGACGGCGCGACGCAGCAGCTGTGGGACGAGTGCGCCGACGTCGGCATGCCCCGTGCTGTGGTCATCACCCGCCTCGACTCCCCTCGCGCCGACTTCGAGCGGATGGTCGCCATCTGCCAGCGGGTGCTGGGCGACAAGCACGACTCGAGCGTGCTGCCGCTCTACCTGCCGTTGGAGAGCGACGACGGCCACGTCGGCGGACTGATCGGCCTGCTCAGCCAGCGGATCTCCGACTACTCCTCCGGCACCCGGGTCGAGCGTGAGCCCGACGACGAACACCTCCCGCTGATCGCCGACGCCCGCGACGCGCTGATCGAGGCGATCATCGCGGAGTCCGAGGACGAGACGCTGATGGACCGCTACCTCGGCGGCGAGGACATCGACACCAAGGTGCTCATCGACGACCTCGAGACGGCTGTGGCCCGCGGCTCCTTCTACCCTGTGCTCGCGGCCGCCGTGCCGGCGCAGGGCAACCCAGACAGCCCGCCGGTCATCGGCATGGCCGAGCTGCTCGAGGTGCTGACCAGCGCCTTCCCGTCCCCACTCGAGCACGAGCTGCCGGCGGTGACGCGCCCTGATGGGCGACCGCACGACCCGCTGGTGTGCGACCCGGAGGGCCCGTTGGTGGCCGAGGTGGTCAAGACGGCGAGTGACCCGTACGTCGGGCGGGTCAGCTTAGTCCGGGTCTTCTCCGGCACGTTGCGCCCGGACATGGGGGTGCACGTCAGCGGCCACACCGGGCACGGCCACGTGGATCACGACGTGGACGAGAAGGTCGGACACCTGTCCACCGCGACAGGCAAGACGCTCCGCCCCGTACCCCTGTGCCTGGCTGGTGACATCGTCTCGATCGGCCGCCTGGGCAGGGCCGAGACCGGCGACACGCTCTCCGCCAAGGACGACCCACTGCTGATCCAGGCCTGGGAGCTGCCGGAGCCGCTGCTGCCGGTGGCGATCGAGGCGAAGTCCAAAGCCGACGAGGACAGGCTCGCTCAGGGCTTGGCCCGCCTGGTTGCCGAGGACCCGACCGTACGGCTGGAGCGCAGCACCGAGACCGGGCAGACCCTGCTGTGGTGCATGGGTGAGGCGCACGTCGACGTCCTGCTCGACCGGCTGCACAAGAGGCACGGCGTCGAGCTCGACACGGTTCCCGTACGGGTGCCGCTGCGCGAGACGTTCGGCGTCGAGGCCTCCGGGCACGGCCGGCACGTCAAGCAGTCCGGCGGCCACGGCCAGTTCGCGGTCTGCGACCTGACGGTGCGCCCGCTGCCGACCGGCGAGGGCTACCGGTTCGTCGACAAGACGGTCGGCGGATCCGTGCCTCACCAGTTCGTGCCCAGCATCGACAAGGGGGTGCGCGCCCAGCTCGAGCGCGGGCTGCTCGCCGGCTACCCCGTCGTGGACGTCGAAGTGACCCTGACCGACGGCAAGGCGCACAGCGTCGACTCCTCCGACATGGCGTTCCAGACGGCCGCCGGCCTCGCCCTCAAGGACGCCGCGGCCCACGGCGGCCTGCTGCTGCTCGAGCCGGTCCTTGCGGTCTCGGTGCACGTCGGCGACGGCCAGCTCGGCGCCGTAATGAACGACCTGTCCACCCGCCGCGGCCGGGTCTCCGGCACCGAGCCGGACGGGGACGGCCACACGGTCGTACGGGCAGAGGTGCCGGAGACCGAGCTGCTCCGCTACCCGCTCGAGCTGCGCGCGCTGAGCCAGGGCACCGCGAGGTTCACCCGGGCCTACCTGCGGCACGAGCCGATGCCCCCTGCGCTGGCGACTGCCTACAAGCTGAGTTGATCCACGAAGATCGACCTGGAATCCTCGACGGATGCGCACCCCCGTCGGCAGGTCCGGCCCTGCCTGCGGCATCGGCTGATCGTGGCCGACCTGACTGATCTCGGCCTCGCCGACGCGGTGACCTGCGCGGCGACGCTGCGCGTGGCGACCGCGGGAGCCGGGTCCATGGAGGCCGCGGCCTCCGCGGTCGTCGCGAGCCTGCGCCACTCTTTCGTCGACCCGGCCACCGGTGAGTCCCAGCTGATCCTGGTCCGGATGTTCAGCACCGAGCGGCTCGGCGACCTGCCGGTGGACCTGCAGCAGATCGCGCTGCACCAGCTGGACACCGATCCGGGGCCCGACCTGCGCTGCCTCACCCTGCTGGGCACGGACGGCGACCTGCCCGAGTGGCGGGACAGCGGCCGTTCGGTGGCGCACCGCGCCGTGCCGCTCCCCTCGGAGGAGGCGGTTCGCCGGGCACCGATGATCGCTGCGCTGGTGACCGAGCTGGGGCTCGACCTCGGGACGGTCGTACGCGGGGAGCCCACCATCGGCACCAGCTCCGACTTCGGCGTCTTCCTGGTCGAGCGGGCACACCAGAGCCACCGGTTGCCGGACCAGCAGTTCGTCCGCGATCACCAGGTGGCCTCGGCGCTCGGCTTCGGCGCCCAGCTGCCGTCGGGTCATGTCTTCGCCGTCATGCTGTTCACCCGGGTGCCGGTCAACCGGCAGACTGCCGACCTTTTCCGCATCATCGCGGTGAGCGCCCAGCTGGCGATGCTCGAGTTCGCGGGCGCGCCGCTGTTCGAGGGCCAGCCGGTCCGGATGGTGGACGGGGTCGAGATGACCCTGGCCCGGCTCGGCGCGCTGGAGCAGCTGCTCGAGGTTCACGAGAGCACCACCGCCGAGCAGACCGGCCGGCTCGAGGAGTCCGTCCGCCAGCTCCGCACCCGGGACGTCCGGCTGCGACGGGAGGCCGAGATCATCGAGACCCTGCACCGGGTCGGTGCCCTGCTCAGCGCCCAGCTCGAGCTGGAGCTCCTCGTCCAGCTCGCCACGGACGCGGTGGTCGAGGTCACCGGCGCGCAGTTCGGCGCCTTCTTCTACAACGCGGCGACCGACGGCGACGAGGCCCGTCTGGTCTACGCCGTGGCCGGCGTCGACCGGGCGCTGTTCGAGCAGTTCCCGATGCCCCGGCCGACCGCGATCCTCGCGCCCACGTTCGACGGCAGCGGCATCGTGCGCTCCGACGACATCACCCAGGACCCGAGGTACGGGAACAGCCCGCCGTTCCACGGGATGCCGCCGAGCCACCTCCCCGTACGCAGCTACCTCGCAGTGCCCGTGATCACCCAGTACGGCACGGTCGAGGGCGGCCTGTTCCTCGGCCACGCCGACGTGGGGGTCTTCGACGACCGGGCCGAACGGCTGGTCACCGGCATCGCCGCCCAGACCGCGGCCGGGCTGGACAACGCCCGCCTCTACCGGCGTGAACGCGACACCGCCCTGCTGCTGCAGCGCCAGCTGCTCCCCCACGAACTGCCGGCGGTGGCGACGCTCGAGGCCAGCCACCGCTACATCCCAGGGGCGGCCGGCGTCGACGTCGGTGGCGACTGGTACGACATCATCGCGCTGCCCCAGGGTCGCGCGGCGCTCGTGATCGGCGACGTGATGGGCCGCGGCGTTCGTGCCGCCGCGACGATGGGCCAGCTGCGTACCGCGATCCGCGCTTTCGCGACGCTGGACCTGCAGCCGGCAGAGGTGCTCACCCACCTCAACGAGCTGGTCCTCCAGCTGACCGACGAACAGATCGTCACCTGCGTCTACGCACTGTTCGACTCGGGCGACGGCAGCCTCGTGTTGGCCAACGCCGGCCATCCACCGCCGGTCGTCATCGCCACCGACGGCTCGGTCGCCACCGTGCCCACCGCGCTCGACCCACCGCTCGGCGTGCTGGCAACGGCGTACGGACAGCACCAGATGCACCTGACCTACGGCGATGCTCTGCTGCTCTACACCGACGGGCTGGTCGAGAACCGGCAGCGCTCGGCGGACGAGGGCGTGAACGAGCTGTGTGCCCTGCTCGAGGCCCAGGGTGACGGCGCCCGGGACCCGGAGAAGCTGCTGGACCTGCTGCTGGGCAGACTGACCCAGGGCAGCGAGCACGACGACGACGTGGCGCTGCTCCTCGTACGCACGACCTAGGGAGCAGCTGGTGACCGACGGCCCGTACGACGTGGTGGTGGTCGGTGCCGGTCCCAATGGACTCGCGGCGGCGATCACGATGGCGGCACGCGGCCTGTCGGTGGTGCTGTACGAGGCGGCGGACACGGTCGGCGGCGGCTGCCGCACGGCACCGTTGACCCTGCCCGGCTTCGCCCACGACGTCTGCTCCGCGGCGCACCCGCTGGCCGCCGGCGCGTCCTTCCTGCGCTCACTGGACCTGCCCTCCCGCGGCGTGGTCCTGCGGCATCCGGCGCTGCCGTTCGCGCACCCGCTCGACGGCGGCCGGGCGGGGCTTGCACACCGCTCGGTCGAGGAGACCGCCGAGGGACTGGGCGCCGACGGTACGGCGTACCGCAAGCTGTTCGGCCCGCTGGTCGCACACTCCGAGCAGATCGTCGGCGAGGTCTTCGAGGGCGCCTTCCGGCGGCTGCCCCGCCATCCGCTGGCGCTGTCGCGGTTCGGCCTGCCGGCGATCGCATCGGCCCGCAGCCTGGCCGAGCGACTGTTCACCACCGAGGAGGCCCGGGGGTTGTTCGGCGGCGTCGCGGCGCACTCGTTCCTGCCGCTCGAACGCCGTCCCACCGCCGCCTTCGGCCTGATCCTCACCATGCTCGCCCACTCGGTCGGCTGGCCGGTGGTCGAGGGCGGCAGCCAGGTCCTCGCCGACGCGATGGCACGGATCCTGCTCGACCTCGGCGGCGAGATCGTCGTCGGCCATCAGGTGGCCTCGCTGGCCGAGCTGCCCAAGGCGAGGGCCATCCTGCTCGACGTGGGACCGTCGCAGCTGCTCCGCCTGGCCGGCGACACCCTGCCGGCGTCCTACCAGCGCAGCCTGCGCCGCTTCCGTTACGGGCCAGGGGTTTTCAAGGTCGACTTCGCGCTCTCTGGGCCGGTGCCCTGGGCCAATGAGGAGTGCCGCGGCGCGGGAACCCTGCACCTCGGCGGGGCGTTCGACGAGATCGCCGCCAGCGAGGCCGATGCCGTCGCCGGGCGGCACAACGACAACCCATACGTCCTCGCGGTGCAAGCCACCGTGGCCGACCCGACCCGTGCCCCGTCCGGGCAGCACACCCTGTGGACCTACTGCCACGTGCCCAACGGTTCCGACATCGACATGACCTCGGCGATCGAGGCGCAGGTCGAGCGGTTCGCCCCCGGCTTCCGCGACGTGGTGCTGGCCAAGTCGACCCGCAACGCGTTGGAGTACGAGGCCTACGACGCCAACTTCATCGGCGGCGACATCAACGGCGGCGCGCAAACGCTGCTGCAAACTGCGTTCCGGCCGACTCCGCGCTGGAATCCTTACACCACAGCACTTCCCGGCGTTTATCTCTGCTCCGCGTCGACTCCGCCGGGCGGCGGTGTGCACGGGATGTGCGGCTTCAACGCTGCCCAGGTGGCGCTGCACCAGCAGTTCGGGATGCGCCGGGCATCGCTGGAGCTCAGCGCCGGTCCCCCCTTACGGTGACAGTGTGATGAACCCTCCGACCTGACGGCACGATGGCGGGCATGGCTCAGTGGGCGGCGGCCCAGCGGGTCGCCGGGGTGCCCCCGTGTGGCGCAACCCCGCCGAAGGATGGACCCAAACGGGTGCCCCGACACCACCGTGAGTCCATGCTTTCCGCCGGGCTGCCGGCAGACGAGACCGCGGCGGAGTGGGCGAGAACAGGAACCAACCGGCCACGCTCCCCTTGGCACCCGCCCTGGACCAACCCGGACAGGCACGCTCACGGCGACAGCACGATCCCAGCCAATCAAACTGTCACCGTAACGGGGGGCGTCGGTTGAGCCGGTCACCTGACGGAACGCCTCAGCTTGACCGCGAGTCAGGCACCCAGCCGGACCCGCCGGCGGGGCCGGTCAATGCGGCCGCACTGCGAGCCCAAGGGCTGAGGCGGTTGCTGTGAGTCGCTTGTCTCTGGTCCAGAGCTGAGCCCCGACAGTCAACAACGTTGAAGCCAGCAGTTGCGCATCCACGTAGGAGAGGCCGCGGCCGAACAGACGACGGACCTGGATGAGCGTCATCACCTCTGGGTCGCTCGCGACCGTCGCCTGCGGAAGGTTGGCCAGCAGGCCAAGGACTTCGTCTCGGCCGGCGAGGTGCCCCATCGCGACCTCACCGGTAACCCAGGCATGACCGAGAACGAGACCCTCGTGAAGGAGTCTCGTCAGGGCCGCGTCACCGCTGCGAAGATGGCCGATCCAAATCGAGGTGTCGACCAGGATCACGCTGATGCCGCCCTCCGGCGGGGGGTCGCCCGCAAGTCAGGCTCGGACCCCGCCAATGCAGCGAGCCGCCGGGCGCTCTCGCGCTCGATGAGCGCGTGAAGAGCCTGCCGAACGAGCACGCTCTTCTCGGTCGTGCCCGTCAGGCGCTGTGCTTCACGTACGAGATCGTCGTCAAGGGCCAGCGTCGTTCTCATGACATCCCCGGCACGTATTCCGCCATCATATGATGATGATACCCGTGCCGTCGTGTCCGGTCAGCCCACAGTGGCCAACTCCCGGCCGGCGGCCTTCGGTCTCGACCGCCACCGACGCAGCCAGGCCGGGAGCAGCGCCAGGCCCTCGACGGGTAGGAAGGACAGCGCTGCCACGCAGTGCGGCAGGAAGATGATGCTGATCGTCAGCATCGTCGCGAGGTGGAAGGCGAAGAAGTAGCAGACCCAGGCGTAGCGGATCCGGTTGCTGCGCACGAACAGGATGCCCACGGAGCTCAGCTCTGTCACGACAATCCCCCACTGCGCGATCACCAGCAGCCAGGGCACGTGCAGCAGCTGCATGCCTAGTGGCGTGCCCTTGCGCAGGATCGCGGTCACCAGCGTCGCGCTGTTCAGCCAGCCGAACCCGCCGTAGCGCCACTTGGCATAGGTGCTGAGGAAGTACGTCGCCACGACCGCGACCTGGGTGCAGCGCAGGGCCCAGCCCGCGGCATCGCTCGTCGAACGGTCGCCCCAGCGGGCCCGCCCGACCGTCGGCAGCACCGCCAGCGCGACCAGAAAGGCGAACCGGTCGTGGTCGACTTTGCCGTAGGAGAAGGCAATGTCCATCCACTCGAGGTAGAGGACGGCGACGATCGCGCCGGCCGTACGGGGCAGCCGGTTGGTTGCCGCCACCAGCGAAGCCAGCAGCAGGCAGACCGCGATCCCGTGCACGAGGGCGGGCGTCGGCGTCGGCAACGGCAGGATCCGGCCGATCAGCAACGGGTGATAGAGGTGGTGCGCCAGGTCGCCGTGGCTGGCCACCCACGGCGTCGTGAGCAGCACGTCCACCGGGATGAACAGGTAGACGATCGTGCGGAGCCACGCCACCCGCGAGAGCGGCACAGGTCCGAACCAGAACCTGCTCACCGCGCCCGCCACCCGGCCACCACCTTGGTGGTCTGGTTGCTCAAGGCCGCGTGGTGCAGGTGCTGGCTGAGCTCGACTACCTGCACCTCGACGTAGGCCGGCTCACCCGGGTGCAGGTTCGCGTGCGCCTTGGCGATGCCGGCCAGCGAGGCCGGGTCCTTGACGAACCCGGCCAGCTCCGCCTCCAGCTCGGCCCGACGCAGCCCGGTCCCCCGCTCGTCGACCCGGATCACCTTGCCGTCAGTCAGAACCGCCCGCATGTACGACGAGACCACGACGCCGTTGGGGTCGTTGACGCCGGCATACATCCGGAAGGGGCCGAACGGGAAGGCGTCGTCGCTGCCCCACACGCTGCCGGCCAGCAGCAGCACGGAGGCGATCGTCGTTGCCACTCCCCTGACCCGCCGCCCCCGTACGGTCAGCACCTGCCTCAGTCCTCCGCCGGCTCGGACTCACCGACCACGGTCGCGCCGGCAAGCCCCAGTCTGCGCCATGACGCGACCAGCAGCTCGCGCGTCTCGCCCAGCAGCTGCGGCAGCACCTTGGTGTGGCCGATGACCGGCATGAAGTTGGAGTCGCCGCCCCAGCGCGGCACGACGTGCTGGTGCAGGTGCGGCGCGATCCCTGCACCTGCGGCGACGCCGAGGTTGAGGCCGACGTTGAACCCTTGCGGCGCGCTGGTCCCCCGTACGGCCTGCAGGGTCGCCTTGCTCATCGCGGCCAGCTCGGCGGTCTCGTCGTGGTCGAGGTCGGTGTAGTCGGCGACGTGACGGTAGGGGACCACCAGCACGTGGCCGGCGTTGTACGGATAGAGGTTGAGGACCGCGTAGACCCGCTCGCCCCGCGCCACGACCAGCCCGTCGACGTCGGACATCGACGGGATCCGGCAGAACGGGCACTCGTCCCCGCCGGGCTTCGCCCCGCCGCTGATGTAGGCCATCCGGTGCGGGGTCCACAACCGGAGCAGGGCGTCCGGTACGCCGGCGCCCGGCTGCTCGACCAGCTCGACCGGCCCGTCCGTCACGCGGTGACCTCGGCGGCGGCGTTCAGCGCGTCGGGCTCGGTCAGTCGTTGCTCGACCACCGCGACGATCTCGTCGATCGCGTCCGCGATGGGGACGCCGTTGTTCTGCACGCCGTTGCGGTAGCGGAAGGACACCGCGCCCGCCGCCATGTCCTCGGCACCGGCGATCAGCATGAACGGCACCTTCTGCTTCTGGGCCGTCCGGATCTTCTTCTGCATCCGCTCGTCGCTGGAGTCGACCTCGACCCGGATCCCGCGCTGGGCGAGCAGGGCCGCGACCTGGCCGAGGTAATGGGCGTACTCCTCGCTGACCGGGATGCCGACGACCTGCACCGGCGCCAGCCAGGCCGGGAACGCACCGGCGTAGTGCTCGGTCAGCACGGCGAAGAACCGCTCGATCGAGCCGAACAGCGCCCGGTGGATCATCACCGGCCGGTGCCGCTCGCTGTCGGAGCCTTGGTACTCCAGCTCGAACCGGTCGGGCAGGGTGAAGTCGAGCTGGATCGTCGACATCTGCCAGGTGCGGCCGATCGCGTCGCGGGCCTGCACGGAGATCTTCGGCCCGTAGAAGGCGGCACCACCGGGATCGGGTACGAGGGTCAGCCCCGACTCGGCGGCAACCTCGGCCAGGGTGTCGGTGGCGACCTCCCAGGCAGCGTCCTCGCCGACGTACTTCTCCGGGTTCTTGGTGGACAGCTCGAGGTAGAAGTCGTCGAGCCCGTAGTCCCGGAGCAGGTCCAGGACGAAGGTCAGCAGCGAGCGCAGCTCGTCGCGCATGCCCTCGATCGTGGTGAAGATGTGGGCGTCGTCCTGCGTCATGCCGCGGACCCGGGTCAGGCCGTGGATGACGCCGGACTTCTCGTAGCGGTAGACCGTGCCGAACTCGAACATGCGCAGCGGCAGCTCACGATAGGAACGGCCGCGCGCCTTGTAGATGAGGATGTGCATCGGGCAGTTCATCGGCTTGAGGTAGTAGTCCTGGCCGGGCTTGCGCACCTCGCCGTCCGGGCCCAGCTCGGCGTCGAGGTGCATCGGCGGGAACATGCCGTCCGCATACCAGTCGAGGTGGCCGGAGATCTCGTACAGCCTGGCCTTGGTGATGTGCGGGGTGTTGACGAACTCATAGCCGGCCTCGACGTGCTTGGCCCGGGAGTAGTCCTCCATCACCTTGCGGATCACGCCGCCCTTGGGGTGGAAGACGGCCAGGCCGGAGCCCAGCTCGTCGGGGAAGCTGAACAGGTCGAGCTCGACACCGAGCTTGCGGTGGTCGCGCTTCTCGGCCTCGGCCAGCATCGCGAGGTAGGCCTTGAGCGCGTCGCGGGACTCCCACGCCGTGCCGTAGATCCGCTGCAGCTGCGGGTTCTTCTCGCTGCCCCGCCAGTAGGCCGCCGCACTCCGCATCAGCGTGAAGGCGGGGATGGCGCGGGTGGTCGGCAGGTGCGGGCCGCGGCAGAGGTCGGTCCAGACCCGGTGCCCGTCATCGGCCGCGAGGTTGTCGTACATGGTCAGCTCGGCCCCGCCACCGACCTCGACAGAAGCCTCATCGCCGGCGCCACCCTTGAGGCCGATGAGCTCGAGCTTGTACGGCTGGCCGGCCAGCTCGGCGCGGGCGTCGTCGTCGGTGATCGACCGGCGGGAGAACCGCTGCCGCGCCTTGACGATCTCCTGCATCCGCTTCTCGATCGCCTTGAGGTCCTCGGGGGTGAACGGCCGCTCGACGCCGAAGTCGTAGTAGAAGCCGTTCTCCACCGGCGGCCCGATGCCGAGCAGCGTCCCGGGAAAGAGGTCTTGTACGGCCTGCGCCATCACGTGGGCGGTCGAGTGCCGCAGGATCGCCCGCCCATCAGGGCTGTCGATGGCGACCGGCTCGACCGTTTTCCCGCTGTCGCCCTCATCGAAGGCGTAGGCCAGGTCCTTGAGCTCGCCGCCGACCCGGGCAGCGACCACGGTGGGCGGGTTGGTGTCGGGCCACACGCCGGCAGCGGTCGTACCGGCCGGGACGTTCCGCTCGTCTCCGTCGACGATGATGCGGAGCTCGGACACCGGGTGCCTCCAGGGCTGTGCTGCTGGTACGGGCGGGACGCTCCGATGCTAGCGAGTCACGCCTGAGCCCGGCCTGCTAGTAACCGCGCGCCGCCACAGCGCAGGAGCTGTCGATGACCTTGCGCGCGTCGCGGAGCGCGCTCTGCGTGGCCGCCGGGAGTGTCGCCTCCCTGGAGGCCGTGGCGAACTGGGCCAGCGAGCTCTGCAGCACGTCCCACCGCGCGCTCTGCTTGCTGGCCCGGGTCGCCCAGTCCGCGGCCAGGGCGAGCTTGGCCGTCTTGGCGGAGGCGCTCAGCCCGCCACCGTTGGCACTGGCGAACGTGTGGCACGCGGTGAGCGCCTTGGCCTGCCCATGGTCGGTCCCGCAGCCGGCCACCCCGGCGATCCCGGCGGCCGCGATCAGCACGGCTGAGAACGTCCGGCGGGCTGACACGGCTGCGACCTGTTCTGTCGGGTGGAGGAGTCCGGTGGGCGTACGTGGTTTCGAACCACGGACCTCTGCCGTGTGAAGGCAGCGCTCTCCCACTGAGCTATACGCCCGGACGTACGTGCGGGAGGAACTCTACACAATCGGCCCTAGCCCTGCCCGGCCGGGGCGGCGAGGATGAAAGGGCCCAGCTGTCCGGGGTTGGCCAGCTCGACATGTCACCGATATCCCCCCGAAACGGAGGTGTCGCCGGCCTTGCAACCGCCACGCCGAACCTCGGCACTTGCAGTAGCGCTGCCAGGGGTCCATCGTGGTCACCGAACCGGACTTCGTCATCGCACTGCGTCACCTGACCCGTGTGACGATCTTCGATTCATTGGCGGCCCGGCGTGTGGAACTCACGGAACCGGGCAACCAAGCAACACAACAGCAAGAGTCGCGGCATCATCAGCAGTAGCGCCATCAGCACCGAGCACGATCTCGGACCGTACGGAGAGGCCGCAGTGGACATGAGCGCCCGTCCCATCATCGTGTCGGCAGATCTCGATCTGCGGCTGGTCGTTCCCGGCAGTGCGTCACTGCCAGTCCGTGCCGAGGTGCGCTACGAGCCGAGTGATCCCTACGCGGTGCACATGGCCTTCCACACCGGCACCGGCGAGGTCGTCGAGTGGACCTTCGCCCGCCAGCTGCTGACCGAGGGGGTCACCCGGCCGACCGGCGAGGGCGATGTCCAGGTGTGGCCGTCGCAAGGCATGGGCGCCGAGACCGCCTACACCGGCCAGCAGATCGTCTGCCTGGCGCTGTCCTCCCCGTCCGGGCGCGCGCTGTTCGAGATCCCGCTCGGCTCGATGATCGAGTTCCTCACCAAGACCTACACCGCTGTCCCGACCGGCGGCGAGAGTGACTACGTCGACGTCGATGCCGAGCTGGCCCTGTTGCTCTGGTCCGGCCCCGACCGCTGAAGTCCCGATGTCATTGGGTCAGACCGCCACGTCATGGGTGCGGAAGGCGCGCCGGTAGGACGCCGGCGAGGTCCCGACGATCCGGCCGAAGTGGTGCCGCAACATCGCCGTGGTCGAGAAGCCGCAGCGCGCGGCCACCGTGTCCACCGGCTCGTCGCCCGACTCGAGCATCCGGCGGGCCAGTAGCACCCGCTGGTGGGTGAGCCACAGGTGCGGCGTCGTGCCCGTCTCGTCGCGGAACCGCCGGGCGAACGTACGCGGACTCATCGCGCTGCCGGCCGCCAGCGACTCGATCGTGTGCTCGTCGCCCAGGCTGTGCAGCAGCGACTCGAGCAGTGGCGCGAGGGTGTCCGCAGGACGGCTGCGGATCGGCACCTCGACGTACTGCGCCTGACCGCCGTCGCGGTGGGGCGGCATCACCATCCGCCGCGCGGCCCTGCGGGCCAGTTCCTCGCCGTGGTCCTCCCGGATCAGGTGCAGGCACAGGTCGAGCCCGGCCGCCGTACCGGCTGAGGTCAGCACCGGCCCGTCGCAGACGAAGAGCACGTTGGGGTTGACCCTGGCCAACGGATTCTGCGCGGCGAGCCGGGCGGCGTAGCGCCAGTGCGTCGTGCAGTCCCGGCCGTCGAGCAGCCCAGCCGCGCCGAGTGCGAACGCACCCGAGCACAGGCTCATCACCCGGGCATCACGTGCCACGGTCTGCCGCAGCAGGTCGAGCATGGGCTCGCTCCAGCCCGCGCCGAGGTCGCCGTCCATCGAGTCGAAGTAGGCCGGGACGATCACCAGGTCTGCGTCAGCGGCGTGGTCGAACCGGTAGGGCGTGGAGATGGTCCACCCGGCGGACGTCGTCACCTGACCGGTCTCGGCAACCAGCGAGCAGTCGTAGTTCGGGATGCCATCGTCGGTGCGGTCGAGGCCGAAGCCCTCCCAGGCGATGCCCAGCTCGAACGGCTGGACCCCCGGCACAGCGACGATGGCGACCTTGTGGATGGGCATGTCAGCCAGCATGCCGCACAGTTGGCGGGATATCAACGGACGTCGACTTAAAGTCGCTTGTGGCACCATCTCGAACAATGAAGACTTACTGCCATGGCAACCATCGTGATCGTCCTGATCATCGTCGGCCTGGGCGCGGCTGCGCTGCTCGGCCGCACCGCCGACTCCCGCGACCCGGAGTACGGCCTCGGCCGGCTGGTCGGCCGCCTGCCCGACCTCACGGATCCCACCGACCGAGCTGAGGACACCGAGGCGGTGCAGGCCCCCGGCCTGACCGTCCCGGCGGCGTGGCTGACCGAGCGGGACGCGCAACTGCACCGACCGCTGGCGTCAGGGGTCGATTCGCTCGGCTGACATCACGGCGAAAGCCTCGGCGGCGGCCCTGGTCAGCGGCCCGGGCGCGAACCGCAGCGGGTTGCCGTCGACCGCACGGATCGGCTGGACGTCCCGGGTCGACGAGGCAAGGAACGCTTCGTCGGCGTCAGCCAGCGCGGCGAGCGAGAGCGTCTCCTCCTCCGCCTCCGTCCACTCGAGCAGCAGCTCGCGGGTGATCCCGGCGAGGCAGCCGGACGTCAGCGGTGGGGTGTAGAGCCGGCCGCCGATGCCCACGAAGACGTTGCTGCCGGTGCCTTCGCAGAGCTGGCCGACGGTGTTGCCAAAGATCGCCTCCGCCCCGCCGCGACGGTGCGCCTCGGCAAGGGCCACGACGTTGTCCGCGTACGAGGTGGTCTTGGCTCCGGTGGTCGGGGCATTCTCGTTGCGGGTCCACGGCACCACGACGACGTCCGCCGTCGGCGGCCACGGCCGGCCGGCCGAGACGGTCACCAGGACGGTCGGCAGCGCATCCCCGCGCTCGGAGCCGAATGGTCCCGCCCCGCCGGTGATCGTGATCCGCAGCCGGGCCGGCCCACCGGCCAGCGTCCCGCCCTCGGCGGCCAGCAGCTCGGCCACCGCGAGCCGGAGCTCGTCCGCCGGCGGCGGGACCAGGCCGAGCAGGTCGGCGGAGCGGGCCAGCCGCTCGAGGTGTCGGGTGAGGGCGAACGGCGCGCCGTCCCGCAGGGCCATCGTCTCGAAGACGCCGTCGCCCACGGTCAGCCCGTGGTCGGCGATCGACACCGACGCGTGCTTGGCTTCGAGCAACCGGCCGTCCAACCAGACCTTCATCCGCCAGACTTTACCGACGCGAGGCCCACCAGCCGCTCGGCCTTGAGCTGGGTCTCCGCCCACTCACGCTGCGGGTCCGAGCGCCAGGTGATGCCGGCGCCCGTTCCGAAGCGCAGCCGGCCGTCCTGGGCCCAGAAGGTCCGGATGCCCACCGCCAGGTCACCCTCCCGGCGGTCGGCGTCGACCCAGCCGATCGCCCCGCAGTACGGTCCGCGCGGCACCGGCTCGAGCTCGGCGATGATCTCGAGGGCCGTCGACTTGGGTGCCCCGCTGATCGAGCCGGCCGGCAAGGTGACCGCCAGCAGCTCCGCCCACCCCACGCCCTCGGACAACCGGCCCTCGACGGTGGATACCAGGTGCACCAGGCCTGGGTGCTGCTCGACGGCGCAGAGCTCGGGCACCCGTACGGTGCCGGGGTCGGTCGCCCTGGCCAGGTCGTTGCGGACCAGGTCGACGATCATCACGTTCTCGGCGCGGTCCTTGTCGGTGAGGTCGGCGGCGGTCTTCCCGGTGCCCTTGATCGGCCGGCTCTGCACGTGGTCCCCGCTTCGCCGGAGAAAGGTCTCCGGGCTGGCGGTCGCCACCTCGATGCCCGGCAGGCGCAGCACGCCGGAGTACGGAGCAGGGTTGCCGGCGGCGAGAATGCCTGCCAACGCGGCAATGTCGTGCTCGACTGCGAGTGGCGCCGACATCACCCGGCACAGGTTGGCCTGATAGACGTCGCCGGCTTTGATCCGCCGCCGGATCGTCTCGACCCCGGCGACGTAAGTCGCCTCATCCATGCTGCTGGTCCAGTCCCGGGCATCGGGACCGACCCACGGCACCCGTGTCAGCTCGGTCCACGCCGGCGCTGTCACCACCTCGGCGAACCGGGCGCAGGTGATCTCGCCCTCGAACGTCGCGAGCACCGCCCAGAAGCCGGTGCCGTCCAGCGCCGCCGGGTCGGAGGTCACATCTACGACCGTGTGCGCCAACCGCCCGCCCATCACGAGGAGGTCGTCAGGCGGTTTACTCACGTACGGGCCAGCGCGTCGTCGCGTACCACCAGACCTGCAGCGAGCTCGAGCAGGCACAGGGCGGCCAGCCGCACGGTGCGCCCGTCGGGGTCCAGGGCGGGGTCGACCTCGACGAGCGTCGCGGCCACCACCCGTGCGTCCTGGCCGGCGGCGTGCGCGGCGTCGCGTACGGCGGAGGCGCTCAGCCCACCCGGCAGCGCCCGCCGGCAACCGGGCACCACCGCGGAGTCGGCGACGCCGAGGTCGAGGGAGACGCAGACGGGGCCGTTAGCGCCGGCCGCGAGGTCCAGCGCGTCGGACATGACGGCAGCCATCCCGCGCTGCTCGACCATGCCGGCAGGGAAGGTGCGGATGCCCAGCTCGCGGGCCATCCCGACATAGCTGGCCGAGTCGGCCCAGTCGGCCAGCCCGACCTGCACGATCCGCTGAGCGGGGACCCCGAGCTCGAGCAGCCAGTGGGCGCCGCTGGCGCTCGTCCGCCCGGGCCGCAGGTCGTACTGCGGGCCGACCAGGACAACCCCGGTGGTGCTGATAGACGCACCGCAGACCCCGTCGACGAGCGGCGGGGTGACGGAGGCGTCGCCGCCGAGACCCACGACCAGTCGGGCTGCCGTCGCGGCGGTCGCGGCCGCCATCCGGACCCGCCACTCCCCCTCCTCGCCGTCAGGGTCGGGGACGTCGCCGCGGTCGAGTGCCTTAAGCCCGGCCACGTCGACGCCCCGGCTGGGCGCGTAGGTCGTCAGCCCGGCCAGCGCACGGCGTACGGCTGCAGGTGTCGCGTGGGCCGAGGAGGCTGCCACCGAGCCGGCGAACCGGGGCACTCCGAGCAGCTCCAGGTCGTGCCCGCCGGCACGGGTCGGAGCCGCCAGCCAGTCAGCGGCGGTGGGCCGGCGGGGGTCCAGCGCACGCGGGGAGGTCCGGTCGTCGAGGCTCACCGGGCAATGCTCCCAGGTCGTCTCGGCCAGGCGTCTCCATTGCCCGTTTGCGTTTGAGGTTTTCGACGACGGTCGGGTACAGTCGGGACTCGCTCGACGGCACCTGAGCTGTTCTTGGTCGCCGGGCAATCTTTGCGGACGTGGCTCAGTTGGTAGAGCATCACCTTGCCAAGGTGAGGGTCGCGGGTTCGAATCCCGTCGTCCGCTCGGATGCGTCCCGCAAGGGGCGCAAGCTTCGGGGCCTACTCGGTCCCACGGCGGGATGGCCGAGTGGCTTAGGCAAGGGCCTGCAAAGCCCTGTACGCGGGTTCGATTCCCGCTCCCGCCTCGGGGCGTTTAGCTCAGCGGGAGAGCGCTTCCCTGACACGGAAGAGGTCACAGGTTCAATCCCTGTAACGCCCACCAGCAACACCGCAGGTCAGAGGCCCTTTTCCTTTACCGGACGAGGGCCTCCTGCTTGTCCAGAGCTCGCTTGATCACACTCCGGCGCCCAGTGGCCTCGCCGAGCCGTCAGGGGAAGGTGACTGGCACTCTCGGTCGCTGAGTGCCAGGACGACACGCCGTCTGACCAGGGGTTACCCACAGGCCTTGGCACTTCGAACAGGTGTTCGCCTACCATCGATCACAGGCCAGGACGAACCTGGCCGCGACAGAGACTCCCCCTGTGTCACTCGACGAGAAGGGTCGTGGTGTGGCAGACGACGAGCCCCATCAGGGAGGCAACCCGGTCCCGCTACCGGCATCCCTCACACGGCTGCCGGCTGGCATCCCGGCCGTCGATAAGGTGAGGCTGGACGGCATCCGATTCGGACTGCTGACCGCAGACCTGGCGTATCGGCGACTCGTCGCAGTTCTGGAAGAGACGAGCCGCAGCATGCCCGCGCCTCCCGATGCCGTGCCCGGATCCCGGTCACCTTTGTTCACAGCCGTGATCCTCGATGCCTGGTCGGTCGTCGACTCCCTCAACCGTCTGGGGCAGCTCCTGAAAGAGCTGCCGCGCCCGTACAAGACGACACCGCTCGGCAAGCTGCGCCTTCTCACGAGTCCTGACCTCAACGACGTGCGCGACATGAGCCAGCACCTCAACGAGAACCTGAAGTCGCTCGTCGACGCCGATGCCCCAGTCTGGGGAACGGTGTCCTGGATCTGGGCGACAGCAGAGTCACTCGGCAATCCGGACCTCAATGAAGCCTGGGCGTACTCAATGACACCTGGCAGCGTCCGCAACGAGCTAGCCATGGACGGCTCGCAGATGCCGACCGGCTACGGCGTGGGGATTCAGCACGTAATGCTGGAAAGCGTCCGGCCGAAGCGTTCCAAGGTAAGCCCGGTGAGCGGGCCCAGATTAATCTGACAGCCGCGATGCGAGAGGCACAGGCTGCTGTCGCCGCTGTGGACGATTCGCTCTCGCGATTAGACGGCAGTACGTCGCTCGGCGGAAATGCGCTCCTGCGAATGACGATGACACTTGGCGTCGCCAAGGAGTCGGAAGACGCCGCCTAACCGTGTCCATGACCTGTCCATTGCCGCTGTCCATGGCGGCCATGGAGGCTCTGTGGGGCATTACCCACCGCGGCGACGGCGCGGGTGACGTCTCAGACCACCACAGAAGCCCTGCGGGAGCAGTACGGAGACACTGCGCTGAGCCCGTCCGAGACGCCGTCTCGTTGATCCAGGCCCGACCAGGCATTGATCGAAAGACTACGGTAAGGGGCATGATCCTCGCCGCAACGTCACAAGAGCTCGCCCCTGTCGACACATGGGCACACTTGACGGACGTTGCCGTCGCCGCAGCGGCCTTCTTGGCTCTTGTCTCCATCATCGTCTCGGTGGTGCTGGCACGCAACGCCGCAAGCGCAGCCAGGAAGGACCGGCGATACACATTCGAACTAGGACTGCTGGCTCAGCTCAGCAGGGACATTGGTGCTCGGAATTGGGCAGCCTGTCACGGCCCCATCCGCGCACTGATTCGTGATGCGAACGATGACAGCGAATTGTTAGCGACTAGAGGAAGTTTCGAGGTACAGAACACGCCCCTTTGCGACAGCACGTGGCGAGATGTTAAGGATGAGATCGACGCAAAGTTCCAAGGAGTACGCGATTCGCTTCGCCTGGACCAAGTCATTGTCGCCCAAAACGAGGTAATGCAGCTCGAGATAGCAACAGCCATCGAAACACGCGTAGGGCTGGACAAGTAGACAGAGACACGACGTGACGGCAGACTTGCGGTTCTACCAGGCAGCGGCGACAGTCATCCCGACGTAGTTGAGTCCATGGGTGTGGTGAGCGACGACCTTGGCGACGTGGGCGGGGCGGGGGAAGGGCCCGCCGTCTCAACGGCCACGTGTCTACTCCGCAAGCAGCTGAAGTAGGAGACCACGCATCCTTCGCCGCCTCGACAGATGCCGAGGTCTTGTACATACTTGAGTACATGACTACTACCGTGTCCGGGGCCGAGTTCCGGAAGAACATGAAGGCTCTCGTCGAGGCCACCGAGACGACCCATGAGCGAGTCGTGATCACTCGCTATGGCAGGCCGTCGGCTGTGCTCATCGCCGCCGACGACCTCGAGTCGCTGGAGGAAACCCTCGCGGTCCTGTCCGACCCGGAACTGATGGCCTCTCTGCAGGAGTCGCGCGGGGACATCGAGGCCGGCCGCACCATCCCCTTCGAGGACTACCTGCAGGCTCTCGAGAAGGAACGAGGCTTCACCGTGCAGGAAGGGGACATCGTGCTGCAAGACGAGCACGATGCGACCCAGCAGGCCCCAGCTGAGTGATCGAGTTCGAGATCACCTCTGCTGGGATGCGGTCGATGGGCAAACTGCCCCAGTCGGCCCATGCCGCAGCCGTCGCCTTCATCCTAGGACCGCTGCTGGAGAACCCATGGCAGGTCAGCAAGCCTCTGCGCGAGCCGTACGAGGACCAGCGGGTGGCGCGCGTCGGCGAGTACCGCTTATTCTTCACGCTGGTCGAGCAGCCGACCTTTGACCTGATGGGCGGCGGCCAGTCCAACCCGTCCTGGCTCGTCACCATCACCGCAGCGCGGCACCGCCGCGACGCCTACCGGACCTAAGCCGAAGATCGACATCGACAGATCCGTCGGGTGGATCGGGAGCACTGGATGCACGTGGGTGCGCCCCTGATCGCCTATTCGAAGACTTGTGCCTACGAGAGCCGGTACAACCTGAACTGAGGGTGGTCGACGTCGAGCACGTCGACGCTGGAGAACCCTGCGCTGGCTGCGTATTGGCGCAGCGTGTCTGTGCGGAGGACCGTACCGGTGCCGACCCCGCCGTCTTGCATGCTGACGGCCAGGCAGTGCAGCGGGCTGAACGTGTACAAGAACCGCTCCATCTCGCTGGCCGGGAGGGTGAACGTGTCCTCGGTTCTCTCGTCGACGACCAGCACGGTCCCGTCGTCGGCCGCAAGCGTTCGCATCGTGCGCAACACCGAAACCGGGTCGGGCACGTCGTGCAGCATCTCGAGCGCCATGACAAGGTCGTAGTCGCCGGAGATGGCAGGATCACCCGCATCGCGCATCTCGAATCGCACTCTGTCGCCGACCCCGGCGTCTGCTGCTGACGCCCGCGCCACCCGGATCGAGGCCTCGTCCAGGTCGTAGCCGTCGACCTGCGCATTCGGGTAGGCCGCGGCGATCGTCAAGGCCGCCACGCCTTCGCCGCAGCCGACCTCCGCGATACGCACAGGCTGACCGGCCGCGAGTTTCGCCTGTACCTCTGGCAACGATGGGAGCCAGTCTTGGACGAGATGGTGGATGAATACGGGTCGGGTGAAGGCGGCCTGCAGATCATGCAAATCGAAGCGACCGAACTCCACGCCCTCCCCGCGACGGAACTCCTCGGTCATGATCTCAAGCGACTTCCCGACCCAAGGAACGACGGCGGCGCAGGGCTTCATGCAGGCCTCGCTGTCGTCGTCCAACAGGACGTGGGCGTGCGCGTTCGGCAGCGAGAATCGGCGAGCGACCGGTGGCTGAGAGGGGTCTTCCACGTCGAGCACCCCGGCGACCGCCTGCTGCTCGAGCCACTCCCGGACGTACCGCTCGACCGTTCCGGTGGCCTTCGCCAACTCAGCAGACGTCAGCTGTCCATGCCCGGCGAGCGCCTCATACAGACCGAGGCGGATCCCGAGCTCCACATTCGCGAGTTCCATGGTGGCCAGGGTGGCCATGAACAGGTGGCCCGCGAACTCTTCGACCTTGGCGTCATCCGCGCTGGTCAACTCGATCGACGTCATCCCGGCCTCCTGACTGTCCCGCCCAGCGGGGCCGCGGGGACCGGCACCTCGGATGGCCGAACCCTGGCACCGGGTCACGACGAAGTCAACGCGCCCGTGGGCCTGCCCGCGCCTTGGGGAGAGCTTCAGGCGTCGGCGAGCTCCCGGGGTACGGCGACCACGTCGACCAGCGCCCCGTTGCGCCAGGCGGTGATCTCCAGCCGGCGGCCGATGGCGCCCTCGACCATCAGCCGCTGCACGGCGGTGCTGGTCACCACCGGCTCGCCGTCGACCATCAGCACGATGTCGCCCTGGCGCAGCCCGGCGTCGGCGGCCGGACTACCGGCGACGACTCCGGCCACGCCGAGTCCCGTACGCCGTCCGGTCTTGCGGGCCAGGGCGGGCGGCAGCGGGATCTGGTTGCCCGCGATGCCCAGCCAGGCGCGGCGCACCCGGCCGCGGGTCATCAACGTCGTGATGATCTGCCGGGTGGTGTCGTTGATCGGTACGGCCAACCCGACGCCGATGCCGGCGACCGCCGTGTTGACGCCGACCATGCGACCCGCGCTGTCCGCGAGCACTCCCCCACTGTTGCCGGGGTTGAGGGCGGCATCGGTCTGGATGACCTCGTCGACGACCCGGCCGGTGCGGGTGGGCAGCGACCGGCCCAGCGCCGAGACGATGCCGGCGGTCACGCTGCCCGCCAGGCCGAGCGGGTTGCCCAGCGCCACGACGAGCTGTCCGACCCTGAGCTGCGATGCGTCACCGAGCACCAACGGCGGCGGGACCTCGCCCCGAGCTCGCAGCACTGCCAGGTCGGACAGCGGGTCGCGGCCGATGACGTCGGCCATTGCCTCCGAGCCGTCGGCGAACGCGGCGACCGCCTGATCGGCACCCTCCACCACGTGGGCGCTGGTCAGCAGGAACCCGTCGGCGGTGAGCACACTGGCACTGCCCGAGCCGGCTCCGCGCGGTCCCCGCACCTGGAGGCTGGCGACGCTCGGCAGGACCGTCTCGGCGACGTGGATCACCGCCGCGGAGTAGGCGTCGAATGCTTCCTGGTCTGTCATGTCCGATCTCAACGACTGGGCGACCGGGCTATGCCGGACGTTCGCGCAGGGCGTACGACCCCGCGCCGGCGGCGGCTCGGGTACGTTCGAGGGGCCGTCCGCCCCAACCCGGAAGAGACCCGATGCGCCTGCGCCACCGAGCCCGTACCGCCGTCGCCCTCGCCTGCTCCGCCGGTGCGCTGGCCGTCCCTTCGCTGCCCGCGCGGGCCGCTGACCGGGTGCTCCCCCACGCCGGCGTCCTCTACATCGGCACGGCCACTGAGGACGCTGCCGGAGCGGGCGCCGTCAGCGTACGGATCGGGCTCGACGGCGCCAGCCTCGTGTCGTTGCTGGGCGGCCACTTCCACGGCGACCTGTGCGCCACCGACACGGCCATGTTCGCCGGCCCCGGCGGCATCGACCCGGTCGGCGTCAACCTCGGCACCGACGGCAAGTTCAGCGGTACGCAGGTGAGCGCGGCGCCGGACGGGGCCAGGGTCGCCAGCACGCTGCGCGGCCGGTTCTCCGCCGACGCGGCCACTGCCAGCGCGACCCTGACGTACGCGCTGACGCCCGTCTCCGGTGCTCGCGCCTGCACCGTGACCGCCACCCTTGCCCTGCACAAGGCACCGGCCACCCCTGGCGGCAAGCTGACCCCGCCGCGCACCGGCGGCACCTACCACGCAGTCACCCACCAGGGCTGGCCCGCGACGCTGATCACCAAGCCGAAGGCGGCGAACGTGCTCAGCTTGGGGGCATGGGACGTGTGCCACTACCGTGCCGACACCACTGTCCACTTCCTCTACCCCGAGCACGTGTCGACCCAGCTGACGATCGCCCACGGAAGGTTCAGCGCCCACGTCGCCGCCACCGGAGGATCGGGGCACCTCGAGGCGACCGTCACCGGCCAGTTCGTCGGGCCGCACCACCACCTCAGCGGCGCACTGCACGTCCGCCGTACCGGGACGATCGACGGCAACGACTTCGTGTGCGACAGCCAGCGAGTGCTGTTCAGCGCCCCTTAGAGGTCGCGGCGTACCCAGCATGGGCGCGCCAGCACGTTGATGACGGCGCTGGACTGCCTGGGTGGTCTTCTCCGCCGCCGTCCGCCCCTTTTGAATTGAGTGTGATACCTGGGAGCGTCGGCGGGGTAGGACCGCCCGACATAGCGGTCCGTCTCAGTTCGTGCCGGACCCGAGGGAAGCCACGCGTGTGCTCCGGGGTACGGCAGCGCTCAGACACTGGAAAGGCTGGCCTCCCCAGGGGCCGTGCCGTGTCTCTGGGGACGGCAGTTCGCGCCTGCGCACCGACGCCGCACCTGAAGATCTATCACCCCGAAGCTCTACTGCCTGCCGGTGTCCAGGCCCGACCAGCTGCCGTCGGTCGTCGCCGCCGATGCACTCCGAGTGGCTACTGTTGCTGGTGCTGCGGCAATCCAACGTCCCGACCCGGACGGGATGCCGGCGCACCTGCCGCTCGCCGACCTCGACGACTGGGTGCCGCAGGAAATTTCTTCAATGTTTTCAGGGGATGTGCCTTCGGGGCCGGAAACTGTCGGACCCCTGCTCTAGTGTTCTGTTCATGGACGACGTCACCGCAACCGATTGGGCTGAGGCCCCGTGGTGGCTGGACGCTGCCGCCGAGACCGACACCGTGGGCTGCCCGGAGCAGTGGGCCGAAACGGCTGACCTCGGCCCGCTGTCAGTTGAGGAAACCCTGCTGGCGATCGCCGCGGTCGGCCCCGGCCCGGAGGCGGCCCGGCTGCTGGTGTCGTTGCGCGGGCAGCCGTTGACCGACGAGCAGAAACTTTCGGTGGTGGCGCTGTGGCAGCCGCAGCTGGCCTGGACGACCGCCGCGGAACAAGCCGCGCTGCTCGACCTGGTCGGCCCGGACCCAGACCCGCAGGACACCCAGGCGGCCCGGTCCGACGAGTTCGCCCCGCTGGAGCTGGCCGCCGCGCTGCACGTCACGGTCGGTCACGCGGCCGGGCGGATCCGGCACGCCCGGCTGATGGGCTCCACCTTCACCGCCACCCAGCAGAGGCTCGCCCAGGGGCGGATCGACGGCTACCGGGTGTGGCTGATGCTGCAGACCCTGACCACCCTGCCGCCGGAGCTGGCCGCCCAGGTGGAGGCGGAGATCCTGCCCCACGCGGCGACAATGACCGGGGCGGAGCTGCGCACCGCGCTGCGGGACGCCGCCCGCAGGGTCGACCCGGACTGGGGGGTCCGGATGTTCGCCAAGACCCGCAAAACCCGCCGGGTCGGCTTCGACCACCGCGGCACCGACGGGCTGGTGCTG
>JAWWOO010000086.1:0-41447 GCA_033851545.1 Frankiales bacterium
CCGAGCGCGAGAATCATCTGGAATCCGACGAAGACCGCGATTGTCAGGATAAAGTTGACCATCTTCGCCCCTACATGGCTTCTTTGAGGGGACCGAAGATCCCGCGAGGACGGATGAACAGGAACGCGACCAGTGCGAGCAGAGCGAACTCCTGCTTGTAGCCCGAGCTGAAGTAGAGACCGGTCACCTCGGTGAGCAGCCCGATGATGATCGCGCCGACGATGGCACCATTTGCCCTTCCGATGCCGCCGATGATCGCCGCGGCGAAGGTCACGAGCAGGAAGTTGAACCCCAGCTGGTTGTTGAAGCTCCCTACCGTCGCGGCCAGGGCAACCCCTGCGCCGCCGGCAAGGCCACCGGTGATGAGCCAGGTGAGAGTCACGATGCGCTTGGTATTGATTCCGGTGATTCGGGCGAGTGAGGCGTCATCGGCAACCGCCCGCTGGGCCTTGCCGAAGGCGGTGTGGCGAAGCAGTAGATACAGGGCGACCATGACGAGGACAGCAGTGACCGCGATCTCTATGTCGAGGTGCGACCACAGAAAGGGCCCATAGCTGTGCACCGCCTCCGTCGGCCGTCGGAGGACGACGTTGTCCAGTCCGAATCCGAAGGAAAGGCCACCCTGGATGATCTGCGAGAGTGCTGCTGTGACCACCAGGAGGATCACCAGCCTCGCGGTCGTCTGCACGAACGGGCGGATCACCACAATGTTGATCAGCACCGCGGCAAGTGCTGCTGCCACCGACCCGACAACAACTTGTATCAGCAAATCGTTCGTCCAATGCTGCGTGGCGTAGGCGGCATAAGCGCCGACCGTCAGCAACTCGCCGTGAGCGAAATTGGCAAAGTTGGTCACCCCGTATTGCAAGCTCAGTGCCACCGCAGAAATCCCGACAAGGGCTGCGGTGATGAGTCCGAATCCGAGCGCATGCAGCAGATCGGTCACAGCGTCTCCAAGCTGCCGCACGATGGCACGGCTCAATGGACGAGCGAGACGGAAGGAACGCAGGCTCGACCGACAACGCAGCTAGGCGATCCCCACAGCCGCGTTCGATGCGCAGGGCGCGGGTCCGGGCGCCCTACCGAGGCCTGTCTAATGGTTCGGTTGGAACCTATTTGGAGACTGGGCTTGTGTCAAGGATGTTTCGTCGCGGGTCGAGATCGGCGTCGCGTGAGTTCGGCTGGCTCAGTCGGAGTCAGCCACCAGGGCCAGAACGGCCGCGCCGAAGTCGTCGAGCTTGCGCTGACCGACTCCCGGGATGGCGACCAGCTCGGCGACCGACCGCGGCTTGGCCTCGGCGATGGCGGAGAGGGTCGCATCGGTGAAGACGACGAAGGCCGGCTGCGACCGCTCCTTGGAGGTGGCCAGCCGCCACTCCCGCAATCGTTCGAACAGTGCCTCGTCACGGTCGGACGGGCAGTCCTCACAACGGCCGAGCTTGCGCGCGACCGCGCCTGAGAGCACGTTGCCGCAGACCCGGCAGGACACCGTCACCGCGCGCTTGCGCGGCGAGGTCGAGGCAGTCGGGCGCTCGGCCGCGGGGGGACGGCGCAGGCCGCCAGGAAGCAGGCCGTCGAGGAACCGCGACGGCTTGCGGTAGCGGGCTCCGCCGGGACTGCGGGCCAGTGCCCAGGACAGCCACAGGTGCTCGCGGGCCCGGGTCACCCCGACGTAGAGCAGCCGACGCTCCTCCTCGATCTGGGCCGGCGTCTCGGCGTGGGTGATCGGGACGGTGCCGTCGGCCAGCCCTACGAGGAAGACCGCGTCCCACTCCAGCCCCTTGGCCGCGTGCAGCGACGCCAGGGTGACGCCGTCGACCGGCGGAGCGTGCTGGGCGGCCTGCCGCTGCTCGATCTCGGCGACGAGGTCGGACATCGCAACGCCAGGGGTGGCGGCCGCAAGCTCCTCAGCCAGCCGGACGAGGGCCGCGAGGGACTCCCAGCGCTCACGGGCGGCGCCCGTACCGGAGGGCGGTTCTGGGTGCCAGTTGGCCGCGGCGAACACGTGGCGTACGGCCGCCGGGAGGTCCTCGTCGGCTTCACCGGCCGAGTCGGTGGACCGGGCCGCGCCGCGCAGGAGGGTCACCGCCTCACGGACCTCGCGGCGCTCGAAGAACCGCTCCCCACCGCGGACGAGGTAGGGAATGCCGGCCCCGGCAAGCGCCTGTTCGTAGGTCTCCGACTGGGCGTTGACCCGGTAGAGGATGGCGATCTCGCGGGCCGCCGTCCCGGCGGCGATCAGCTGGCCGACCCGTTGGGCGGTCGCCGACGCCTCAGCGGTCTCGTCGTCGAACTCGCGGAACAGCGGATCAGGGCCGTCGGGGCGCTGAGCCACCAGCGCAAGGCGCAGCGACCCGCTCTCCCCCCTCGCCTTGGCCAGCACGCCGTTGGCCAGCGAGACCACCTGGGGGGTCGAGCGGTAGTCGCGGGTGAGCCTCACGACCGTCGCCGCCGGCCAGCGCCTGGTGAACCCGATCAGGTAGTCGGGCGAGGCACCGGTGAACGAGTAGATGGTCTGGTGGGCGTCGCCGACGACGCACAGGTCCTCCCGCTGCCCGAGCCACGCGTCGAGCAGCTGGTGCTGCAGCGGGTTGACGTCCTGATATTCGTCGACGACGAAGTAGCGGTACTGGCCACGGATCCGGGCGGCCACCTCGCGGTGCTCCTCGATCATGCCGGAGGTCAGCAGCAGCAGGTCCTCGAAGTCGAGCTGTCCGGACGCGAGCTTGACCTCCTCGTACGCCTCGAAGATGGCCGCCACGGTCTCAGCCGGCCGGGGCGGCTGCCGGCCCGCCTTGGCCGCGTCCGCCGCGTAGGTCGACGGTGACACCAGCGAGGACTTGGCCCACTCGATCTCGCCGGTGACGTCGCGCAGCTCGGCCGTCGGCAGGGACACCCGAAGCGACCTGGTCGCCGCCTCGGCGACCAGCCGCAGCTTGCTCTCGACCAGCCGCGGCGGTTCGCCGCCGATCACCTGCGGCCAGAAGTAGGTGAGCTGGCGCAGCGCTGCGGCATGGAACGTGCGTGCCTGCACTCCCCCGACCCCGAGCGTCCGCAGCCGGCCGCGCAGCTCGCCCGCCGCCCGGGCGGTGAACGTGACGGCCAGCACAGCCTCGGCGTCGACGGTCCCACTGAGCACGGCATGCGCGATGCGGTGCGTGATCGTGCGCGTCTTGCCGGTGCCTGCGCCGGCGAGGATGCACACCGGGCCCCGTACGGCCTCCGCGGCAGCGCGCTGGTCCGGGTCGAGCGCCGCGAGCACGTCGGAGCCCCCGGGGGGCGGGGTAGGGGCTGGCGAGGACATGTCGCCCATCCTTGCAGGCGGTCACGACACCGCCGGCGCCCGGCGACCAGGCTGTGGACGGCCGGCCGGGCTGGGGAAGAGGGCGGCGCCTCCAGGTGTTGGCAGTCGCGCAGGTGTTGGTGCTCGGGCAGTGACCGAACAGCGCAACGACGAAACGGCGAGAGGGACGGCACGAAAGATGACGGTTGAGACGATGGCCGAGCTGACGATGTACAGCACGTCGTGGTGCGGCTACTGCCACCGGTTGAAGAAGCAGCTGGAACGGGACGGCATCCCGTTCGAGGTCGTCGACATCGAGAGCGACCCCGTCGCTGCCGACTTCGTCGAGAACGTCAACGGAGGCAACCAGACCGTCCCCACGATGCGGTTCGCCGACGGATCGGCGCTGACCAACCCCTCCTTCGCCGAGGTCGTGGCCAAGCTCAGGGCACT
Source organism: Frankiales bacterium (assembly GCA_033851545.1). Lineage (GTDB taxonomy): Bacteria > Actinomycetota > Actinomycetes > JAWWOL01 > JAWWOL01 > JAWWOL01. Next base: position 3,737 of record JAWWOO010000086.1, read on the forward strand.
GCAAGCCGCCGAGTGAGCGCGAGGAAGCACACCTGAGCGGCCCTCAGCCGCGCTCCGGTAACTTTCTGGACATCAATTCGTCGCTGGATGGCGACAAGCGGGTCCGCAGGATGCACCATAGGGCCACCCTGTGACCCAGGGTGATTTTGTGCGTCCACCTGACCCCTGCCGATGAGGTGTGTGTCCCATGCCTTCCGCAACCACCCACGTCCTGCACGCCACCATCGTCCAGCGCCCCACCAGCGAACAGCTCCACCAGCCTGCCGTCGACGCCGCGCTCACCACGGCCGCGACCTTGCTGGGCATGGAGGTCGTGTTCATCGGTGGCTTCGCGGACGAGCGGTTCAGGTTCGAGCGGATCCACGGCACGTGGCACGGCATCAGCGAGGGCTCCTGCCTCGGGGCGGCGGACAGCTTCTGCGCCCGGATGCTCGAGTCAGGTCGAACGGGCACGGCGAGTGCCGGCGACGACCCGGTGTTCCAGGCCACGCCGGCCCGGGAGTCGATGGGCGTCACGTCCTACGTCGGTGTCCCGATCCTCGGCGCCGACGGGAGGCTGCTCGGAACGCTGTGCGGCATCGACCACCGGTCCGTACCGGTCAAGCAGAGCACTCTCGCGGTGCTCCAGGAGCTGGCCGGCATCCTGGCGACCCAGCTGGCGCCTCCCGGTGCCGAGGGCCTGGTCATCCGCCGCACACCCGGCGGCTGGCAGGTTGCCGGCCCTGGCGCCGACGGCGACAACGGCTCCCGTACGGACCTGACGAGCGCCATGGTGCTCGCCGACCTGATCGCCGCCGAGCTCACCCCTGGCGGGCGCCCGGCCAGGCCGGAGAACGGCCGGCTGTCCGAGGTCGAGCAGCTCCGCCTGTCGGTCAGCCAGCTCGAGCACGCGCTGGCTGCGCGGGTCCTGGTCGAGCAGGCGATCGGGGTCCTGGCGGAGCGTCAGCACAGCACCCCACGAGCCGCGTTCGACCGGCTGCGCAAGGCTTCCCGGTCCCGCGGCCGCAAGGTGCACGACCTGGCCCGAGAGGTCGTCGCCTCGGTCACCGACCACGGGGTGCCGCTCCCGCCGGAGCTCGCGGGCCGCTGACCGACCGCTCCGCTGACCCGCCGTTCTGTGTTCGCGTACCGGCTGTGGTGTTCGCCGTGCCGGCCGGGACGTGGGTCGCTCGTCCCGGCCGGCACGGTCAGCTGACTGCCTAGTTCCTCGTGATGGTGAAGTTCGGGCAGTTGTTGATGATGTCGAACGAGTTGTTCGCCATCACCAGGTTGGTGAACGTGACAGCGCCGGTCGCCGGGCCTTGCCCTGGCTCGGGCATGGCGTTGCACCACAGCGCCGCTCCGTCACGGCCGGACAGGTTGTACCCCGCCGCCGTGGCGTCGACATTGCTGTTGTCGGCCCGCGGGGTGTTGGCCCGCGTGACGGTGACATTGGTGAGCGTCGTGTCCGCGATCGGGTTCGTCGGAGTCGGACCACCTGTGTACTTCTCCTGGAAGCCGATCCCGTTGTACGTCGGGTCGTCAATGTCGACGTTGCTGATCCGGAGGCCGGTAAAGGCACCGTCACCGGAGTACAGCCAGAAGGCCGGGAAGATCTGCTGGTTGCCCCAGAAATGGCCACCCGACCTGTTCACGGTGATGCTGTCGAACGTGGTCGTCCCGCTGAACCCGATGAACGAGATGCCGAAGTTGATCGACGAGATCGTCACCCCGGGGTACGTCAGCTGGTCAGCCACATAGATGTTCTTGAAGGTGTTGCTCGCACCGCCGTAGACGGCGATGCCGGCGGCGCGCCAGGTGAGGATCGCCGTCAGGTTCTGGTACGTGTTGTTCTGGTTGATGCCCGCGTGCACGTCCTGCGCGTTGAACAGCGCGAAGCTGTCGTCACCGGTCGCGTGCGCCGCGTTGTTGCTCACCAGGTTGCCCTGGCTGTCGTTCGCCATCGTGATGCCGTCGGCGAACGTGTCGTCGATCCGGTTGTTGGTGAACGTGGAGTTGTCCACGTTCTGGCCCCAGACCATGACGACGGTGTGCGTCACCCAGAGGTTGTCGAGCGTGATGTTGCTGACGCTCGTCAGGCCGAACGGCTGACCGGCACCGTCCGCGCGGATGTTGTAGTTGCCGAACAGCGCGAAGTTGCGGAACTTCGAGCCGGTGGCAGCCGCACCCGACGGGGCGAAACCGATGTCCGTGTTCGTCTGTCCGGACGGTGCGAGGAGCCGCGTGAACCACGGCCCGGCACCGACGATGTCGAGCGCCTTCTGCGACACCTGGAACTTCGACGACACGGTGTAGTCACCCGCCGGCAGGTAGACACCGACCTTGGTGGCGTCCTGGCTCGCGGCCGAGATGGCCGCCTGGATGCCGTTCTGGTCGAGCGTCGCCGGGACGACGTACTTCGTCGGGTCCGGGTTGGCGATCGCGGTCGCCTGCTCCAGCTCGATGAAGTCGAGCGCAATGCTCGCGCCCGTCGTGTTGCGCACGGTCAGCGTGCTGCCGGCCGGCACTGTGGTGTTCAACCGGGCGTTGGCCTCGTCGTAGATGTGCCGTGGCCCGGCGCCCGGGGTGTTCTGCGGCGAGGTCTGGTCGCCGTACAGCCAGGCGTACTGCGAGGTGAGGTTGATCGTGCCAACCTGCGTGCTGCCGTTGAACACCGCCAGCGTCGTGTTGGTTCCGTCCGGGATGGAGAAGCGGACGTCGATCGTGTTCGTGCTGGCGCGAGTCGTGACGCTCACCTGCGCGCCGGTCTGGTTGAGCGTGACGGCCTGGCGGCCGGACGCCTCGCCCGAGATGTCGCCGATCGTGCGGTTCGGCGCCGTCACCGCGGCACCTCCGGAGACCGCGCCGGCCTCGGCCTCGTAGAAGTCGTACGGCATGTTCGCGCCGCGCCCGACGAAGAAAGACACGGTCGCCGTGTTGTTGGCGGTCTTGGACGGGTCCTCCGCCGGGTCAGCCGACACGGTGCTGGTCACGGTGTACTTGCCGTTGACCGCGACCCAGGTGCCCATGGTGACCGACACCGACGAACCGGCCCCGATCGTGCTGGTGTTCGACCCCGTGAGGGTCTTCACCGTCGCACCCGCGGAGTCCTTGATCGTGACGGTCACCGAGTGGGTGCCTGCGCTCGACGGCTGGTTGCCCTGGTTCTGCACGATGGTCGTGAAGGTCACCGTGTTGCCGGCCGACGGGTTGCCAGGAGACCAGCTCGTCACGGGGACGAGGTCGGCGCTCTGGATCGGGGCGACGGTGATGTTGCCGCCCGTGCCGGTGTTGTTCGTCTCGTCCTGCTCGACCACCGCGTTCGGCTCGTCGACCTTCGCCGACACGCTGTAGGTGCCCGCGTTCTGCGTGCCGATGTTCGACGAGACCGTCACCGACGCGCCGGCGGCGAGGGCGCCCACGGCGGCGGTGCCGACCTTGGTCGTGCCGAGGTAGAAGTTGACGTTCGTCGCGCCGGACGGAGCCGTGCCCTGGTTCTTCACCGTGGCGCTGAGCGTGATCGGCGTGTTCTCGAGCGGGCTCGCCGGCGACGAGGTCACGCTCGTGATGGTGAGGTCGGGGTTCGGAGCCGGGCAGCCGACGAGCTGCAGCTCCGCGACCTGGCCACCCGGTGCGCCGGAGTTGGCGGTGAACGACAGTCGCATGTCGGCCGCCGTCGTCGTGACGGGGATCGTCACCACGTTGTTGCCGCCCGTGAACGTGTACGTCGCGGACGCCTTCACCGTGGTGTACGACGAACCGGCCGCCTGGTCACGTCCCTCGATGGAGAACGTCTGCGTGCGCGTACCCCACGAGGGGTCCGGGTTGAGCTTCACGACGACGGACGAGATGTTCCGGTTGGCGCCCATGGCCACGTTCAGCCACGACGGCACCGCGCCCTCCCAGTAGGTGGTGAGGTTGCCGTCGATCGCATTGGCCGCCACGAAGGTGAACGTGTCGGACGACGACGTCGCGGTCTTGCCGGAGGCCTGGTCGACCGGCGTGGTGCAGCCGGCGGTCTGGCCCTGGTGCGTCCAGCCGTTGCTCGCGGCCGAGCTGTTGCCAGCGGCGTCGCGCGCCTTGACCGTGTAGGTCACGGTCGTCGTGGTCGCGACGTTGGACACCGTGAACGTGGTGGTCGTGCCGGAGACGGTGCCGATCGGCGTCGAGCCGGCGGCATCGCTGTAGACGTCGTACGCGGTCACACCGACGTTGTCCGTCGACGCGCCCCAGTTGAGCGTGACTGTCGTACCGCTGGTGGAGCCGGTCAGGTTCGACGGCGCCGACGGCGGCGTCGTGTCCGTGCACCCGGAGACGCAGCCGCGGGTGAACGTGTTGCTGGCTGCGGAGACGTTGCCCGCCGCGTCGCGTGCCTTGACCCAGTAGTTCACCGACGCGCTGGACGCCTCGGTGTCGGTCGTCGACGTGCCGGTTACCGTCTTGCTGAAGGCGCCGTTGACGTAGAGGTCGTAGCCGGTGACCCCCACGTTGTCGGTGGACGCGGTCCAGGTCAGGGTGACCGTCGTGCCGGACGTCGTCCCGGACAGGTTGGTCGGAGCCGTCGGGGCGGCCGTGTCACCCACGTGAGTCCAGGTGTTGCTCGCGGCCGACTGGTTGCCCGCAGCGTCGTGCGCCTTCACGGTGTAGTTCACCGTCGCGTTGAGCGGGACGCCGGTGACCTGCGCCGTCGTCACGTTGCCGACGCTGGTGACGAGGGTCCCGTTGCCGTAGATGTCATAGCCCGTCACGCCCACGTTGTCAGTCGACGCGCCCCACGTCAGGGTGACGGTGGTGCCGGACGTCGTCCCGCTGAGGTTCGCGGGCACCGACGGCGCGGTCGTGTCGCCGCCTGCTGCATAGACCTCGAGCTCGGAGACCTGACCGCCGGTCGAGCCGGTGTTGGCGGTGAAGGCCAGCCGGAGGTAGCGCTGCGTCGTCGAGTTGAAGTTGATCGTCACCGTGTTGGCGCTCGGCGCGAACGAGTAGGCCGCCGACGGCACGATCGTGTTGAACGTGGTTCCGTCAGTGCTCGCCTGCACGCTGAACGTCTGCGTGCGCGCGCCCCAGGTGGTCGGCAGCTTCACGACGACGCTGTTGAGGTTCGCCACGGCGGACCCGAGATCGGCCTGCAGCCAGTTGGCCGGCCAGTTGTTCGCCGGGCCCTCCCAGTAGGTCGCCTGGTTGGAGTCGACGGCGTTGCCCGATACGTAGGTCTGCGTGTGGCCGCCCTCACTCGTCGGGCGCCCGGCCGCGAGGTTGGTCGACGTCGACGTGGGCCCGTAGATCTGCAGCTCGGACAGCTGCGGGGCGGTCCAGCCGGAGTTCGCCGTGATGTTCACGCGAACGAAGCGGGTGTTGAAGCTCGTGAAGCTGACCGGGACGGAGTTGGTCCCGCTGGTGAACGTGTAGGTCGCGGAGGCGACGATCGTCGCCCAGGCCGCGCCGTCCGTACTTCCCTGCACGGACAAGGTTTCCGTACGGGTTCCCCAGCTGGCCGGCAGCTGCATCGTCACCGAGTTGACCGACTGCGTCGAGCCGAGGTCGACCTGCACCCAGCCGGGGAAGGAGGATGCGCCTTCCCAGTAGCTGGTCTGGTTGCCGTCGTTGACGTTGCTCGCGACGAACGACGCATTCACGCTGCTCGCAGCCGCCGCCTTGCCCAAGGCGAGGTTGGGCCCCGCGGCCGACGCGGTGGTGAGCGGCACGTTGAGTGCGACAAGCATCGCGCCCACGACACCGCCCGCGAGGAGCCGTCCCGTTCTGAGTCTGAGATTCACTTCGGGTCCCTTTTCCTTCAGGAGAAACCGGACGCGGCCTGGTGATCGCGCCGGGGACTGCACATGAAGCAGGTGGAGCTGCCGCGTCACGAGGCATAGACCTCGAACGAGGACATCTGGCCCGCGGGCCAACCGGTGTTCGCCGTGACGGTGGCCCGGACGTACCGGACCGCCGTGGTGAGGAACGAGATGGTGACCGTGTCGCCGGTCGCGGGGTCGAAGCTGTACGCCGCCGACGCCTTGAGTGTCGTGAAGGTCGTGCCGTCCGTGCTGCCGGACAGGCTCAGGGTCTGCGTGCGCTGCCCCCAGCTCGGCGGCAGCTTGAGCACGACGCGCGCGACCGACTGGCCGGCGCCGAGGTCGACCTGCACCCACTGCGGGAAGACGTTGTTGTTGCTCTCCCAGTACGTGCTCTGGTTGCCGTCGGTGACGTTGGCGGACGCATACGTCTGGGTGTGACTCGACTCAGTCGTGGCCTTGCCGGCGGCGAGGTCGGTGTTGGCCGGCTGGGCTCCGGTGCCGGACAGGGACACGGTGGTCGGGCTGTTGGTCGCGTTGCTGGTCACCCTCAGGCTTCCGGTACGGCCGCCACTCGCCGTCGGCCGGAAGGACACCGAGACCGTGCAGGACGCGCCGGCGGCGATCGAGGACCCGCAGGTGTTCGTCTGCAGGAAGTCGCCGGTGGCAGCGACCGAGGACACCGAAGCCGCTGCGGTGCCGGTGTTCTGGACGGTGACCGCCTGGGCGGCGCTGGTCGCTCCGACCGTGGTGGACCCGAACGTCAACGCCGTCGGGCTCGCCGCCAGCGACGCCGACGGGCCACCCGCAGCTGCGAACACCTCGAGATCGGACAGCTGCGCCGCCGGCCAGCCGGTGTTCGCCGTCACGTTGACCCGCACGAAACGCACCGACGTCCCCGGCAAGGTGACGTTCACCGTGTTGGCCGACGCCGGGTCGAAGGCATAGCCACCCGGCCCGGCCAGCGTCGCGAAGCTCGCACCGTCAGTGGATCCCTGCACCGACAAGGTCTGCGTCCGGGCACCCCAGCTCGGCGGCAGCTTCAGCGTCGCCCTGCCCACGGCCTGCACCGAACCCAGGTCCACCTGCACCCACTGCGGGAACGCATTGTTCGCGCTCTCCCAATAGGACGAGGCATCCGCGTCGGTCACATTGCCTGACACGAAAGAAGAGTTGGTCGAGCTGGCCGAGGTCGCCCGGCCAGCGGCAAGGTTCGACCCCGACGCGGCCGCACCCGTACCGGACAGGGTGACCGATGTGGGACTGTTGCCAGCGCTGCTGGTGACGGTCACCGAGCCGGTACGCGTACCGGTGCCGCTGGGCTGGAACGTGACGCTGAGGGTGCAGGAGGCGCCGGCGGCGATCGACGAGCCACAGCTGTTGGTCTGGCTGAAGTCCCCGCTGGCCCCGATCGACGACACGGTGGCTGCCGCGGTCCCGGAGTTGGTCAGGGTCACGCTCTGCGCTGAGCTGGTGGAACCGACGGTCGTCGACGCGAAGGTCAGCGACGAGGGCGATGCCGCGAGGGTGGCGGACGTCCCGCCGCCGGATCCCGTACCGGTGAGGGAGACCGTGGCGGCACCATTGCCCGCGTTGCTGGAGACGGTCAGCGCGCCGGTCCTCGTACCGGAGATGCTCGGGTGGAAGGTCACGCTGACCACGCACGACGACCCGGTCGGCAGGCTGCCGCAGTTGTTGGTCTGGCTGTAGTCGCCGCTGACCGACACTCCCGAGACGTTCGCCGTGGCCGGGCCGGTGTTGGTGATGGTCACCGTCTGCGGGGTGTACGAAGTGCCGACCGCGACCGGCGCGAAGGTGAGCGAGGACTGTGCCGCGTAGACCAGTGGGGCGCTGCCGACGTTCTCGGTGATGTTGAGCAGTCCCCAGAAGTTGCCGGTGACCGGCTGGAACTGCGACTGCAGGGTGGCCGACGTCGCGGGGGCGTAGTACTGGAATCCTCCTGGCGCCTGCGGGTTCTGCGTGCCGCCGCCGCACATGCTGCCGGCCACGCCGCTGTGCACGGAGTTGTCGACGTTGCCGGTGACCGTCCAGCTCGAGACGCCGCGGACCGCGTACCCGTAGCCCATGTGGTTGCCCTGCAGGGTGTTGCCGGTCACCGAGGCGCCGTGGTTGACCGTCGTGTCGGGCTCGCAGAACCACGTGCCCGGGCCCATCGCCAGGCCCACCTTCATGAGCGCACCCCGGGCGTCGACGACGTTGTTCTGCACCTTGGTGCCGGTGTAGTTGCCGTGCACGGGGGCGAAGTCGACCATGTTGATGCCGCCGAGCATGACCCGCGACTGGGCGATGACGGTGTTGTTCTGGATGGTCGATCCGGGCGCTCCGAAGACCACGATCGAGCCGTCCGTCGCGTCGATGATGGTGTTGCCCTGGACCAGGGAAGTGCCGCAGGCCAAGGAGATCCCGTCCGCCCAGGTGCCGGAGGGGACATTGGTGCCGGCCGACAGCACCAGGTTGTTGAGGACCTGTGCACCCTGGCAGGACGGCACGTCGTTCGTGACCGAGCCCTCCATCACGTGCAGGGTCGACCAGCTCCGGGTGTCGTGCAGGAAGGTGTTCTGGATGACCTGGTTGCTGCCCTGGTTGCCCATCTCGAGCAGCGCATCACCGCCCAGTCGTCCCAGCGTGCCGATGTTGCCGTCGACCTGGACGTTCTCGACGATGACACCGTTCTGGCCGCCGCCGTTGATGGCGCCAGTGACGCCTGAGCCGGTCAGCCGCAGCACCGCCCGGGTGTTGTCGGTCGGGAGTCCCTGCGTGAGGATCGCCTGGTTGGGAGCGGTGAAGTGCACCGTGGCGCCCAGCTGGAAGACCGCTCCGGGGCAGAGCACCGCCTGCGCCCCCGCACCGTTGAGGGCCGCCTGGAGGGTGGCGTCGGTGCCGGAGGTCAGGCATCCCGCGGCGTGTGACGGTGCAACGGCAAGGCCACCGATCGCAGTGAGCTGGCCGCCCGCCAACACGGCAACAGCGGCGAAACGCAGGCGGGTACGGGTGAAGGACGGCATGACGACTCCCACGTACGGCGGTGGAACGGGCCGGATCGAAGTGGCGCGAGGCGATCCCGGGCGTCCGTCGACGGAGGGGGTCGCAGGGTGATGCGGCAGGTGCCGCCGGGCGTGAGGCCGGCGGCACCTGCCCTGACCGCTAGCTGTTCCAGACCTGCAGCTCGGAGATCTGCCCACCGGGCTGCACGTTGTTCGCCGTGATGTTGACCCGGATGTAGCGCTGGGTCGCTGCGGGGAACGTGATGGTGACCGTGTTGCTGCTCGGGCTGAACGTGTACGTCGCCGAGGTCTTCAGCGTCGTGAAGCTCGACCCGTCAGTGCTGCCAAGGATCGACAGCGTCTCGTTGCGCGCGCCCCAGGTCGTGGGGAGCTGCAGCACCACCCGGCTGACGCTCTGCGCCGACCCCAGGTCCACCTGCACCCACGCCGGCCAGACGTTGTTGACGCTTTCCCAGTACGTCGCCTGGTTGCCGTCCGTCACGTTGCTCGAGGCGTACGTCTGGGTGTGGCTGGACTCAGCCGTCGGCTTGTTCAGTGCCAGGTTGGTGCTGGTCACCGTACCGGTGCCGGTCAGGGCGACATTGTTCGGCGAGCTGGTAGCGCTGCTGGTCACCGTCAACGAACCGGTACGCGTACCGGAAGCGCTGGGCCGGAACGTGACGCTGACCGTGCAGGAGCCACCGGCGGCGATGGACGACCCGCAGGTGTTCGTCTGCGTGTAGTCACCGCTCACCGCCACGCTCGAGACACTCGCCGCTGCAGTGCCGGTGTTGGACACCGTCACCGACTGCGCCGCACTCGCCGAACCCACCGCGGTGGAGGCGAAGGTCAACGACGTCGGGCTGGTGGACAGCGTCGCCGTCCCGGACGTCGCACCCGTGCCGGACAGCGCCACGTTGGTCGGGCTGTTCGTGGCGTTGCTGGTGACCGTCAGGCTTCCCGTACGGGGACCGGAGGCGGTCGGGTGGAACGTCACCGAGACCGAGCAGGAGGCACCGGCGGCGATCGAGCTGCCGCAGGTGTTGGTCTGCGCGAAGTCACCGGTGACCGAGATCCCGCTGACCGCAGCCGCAGCGCTGCCGGTGTTGGACACCGTCACCGACTGCGCGCCGCTGGTCGCCCCGACAGTGGTCGAGCCGAAGGTCAGCGACGACGGGGAAGCCGACAGCGATGCCGAGCCTCCGCCACCGCCACCCGAGGACGGGAACACCTCGAAGTCGGACAGCTGGCCGGCGTTCCAACCCGTGTTGGCCGTGAACGTCAGTCGGACATAGCGCCCGCTGACGTTGGCCGGAAGGTTGATCGAGACCGTGTTACCCGTCGACGGGTCGAACGTGTAGCTGGTCGCACCGACGTTGGTCGTGAAGCTGGTGCCGTCGGGGCTGGTGCTCACGGCGATCGTCTCCGTGCGTGTCGACCACGACGTCGCCGGCGGCAGCTTCAGTGTGAGCTTGCCCAGGCCGTACGAGGACCCGAGGTCGACCTGCAGCCACTGCGGCCACGCGCCGTTCGCCGACTCCCAGTAGGTGCTGGCGTCCGGGTCCGTCACGTTGCCCGGCACGTAGGTGCCGTTGCTGCTGCTCGCCGTCGCCGGCTTGCCGGCGGCGATGTTGGTGCTCGAGTCGATGCCCGAGCCCGACAGCGAAACCGTGACCGGGCCGTTGTTCGCGTTGCTGGTCACCGTCAGCGTGCCGCTGCGCGGCCCGCCGGCCGTGGGCTTGAACGCAACATTGACGGTGCACGAAGCACCCACCGCGATCGACGCGCAGTTGTTCGTCTGCGTGAAGTCACCGGTGACAGACACGCCGGACACCGTGGCGGACGTCGTGCCGCTGTTGCTGATCGTCACCGCCTGCGTGGCGGTCGTCGAGCCGACCACCGTGCCGGTGAACGTGAGGCTCGCCGGGTTGGCGTTCAGGATCGGTCCTGGTGCAACGCCCGTACCGGACAGGCTGACCGTGCTGGTCGTCCCTCCGGCGTTGACCGTCAGGGTGCCCGTCCGGCTGCCGCCGGCGCTCGGGCTGAAGGTCACGCTGACCGAGCAGGAGCCGTTCGCCGGGATGCTGCTGCCACAGGTGTTCGTCTGGCTGAAGTCACCGGTCGTGGCGATCGAGGACACGGCCGCGGCCGAGTTCTGCGGGTTCGACACGGTCACCGTCTGTGCAGACGAGGTCGAGCCCGTGGCCACTGCACCGAAGTTCAGGGACCCGGGGCTCGCCGAAACGCCGTCGGCAATGTAGGGCGGGAAGCTTTCCTGCGCCGCGGCTGGGTCCCCGCAGAGGGGAGCGCCACCGATGCCGGAGTTGCCGCCTCCGTCCGTGAGGACGAACTGGGTGCCCTCGCAGCTGAAGACCGGCGGCGACAGGTTGACCCCGGTAGCGACCACGTTCGACACCGTTGCCGAGCCCTGAGCCTGCTCCTGGATGGCGTAGGTCCCGGCGCCCTGGATGGTCGCGTTGTTGATGGTGACGTTGGTGATCGTCCCGTTGATGAACATGATGGCCTCGTACGGGCTTTGCTGGATCAGGGTGTTCGTCACCGTCACCGCACCGGACATCGAGCCGTCCCGGGCGTCGAACCACAGTGCGCCGACGCCGAAGCGCCAGTTCGGGTCAAGGCTGCCGTCCCGGATCAGCGTGTTGTTGCTGACCGTCGTCTTGCCGAGGGTCGTCGAGGCGAACCGCTGCGCGACGTGGATGCCGCCGCCCTCGGCGAGGCCGGCGTCGACGACCCGGTTGCCGGTGACGAAGTTGTCGTGACCGCCATAGATCGCGATCCCGTTGGCCAGGATCGGGTACTGCACGGTGTTGTTCGAGAAGGTGTCGTTGGCGTCCGGGGTGCTCTCCGACCAGGTGGCCAGACCGTCGTCACCGAGGTTGCGCAGGTCGCTGTTCGTGACCGTCGAGTTGGTGACGCCCTTGTGGAAGTTGATGCCGTCCGCGGTGGTGTCACGGATGCGCATCCCACTGAAGGTCAGCCCGTCGAAGGGGCCGTCCATCCAGGCACCGACCTTCATGTGCTCGATCCAGATGTTCGACACGGTCGAGCTGTTCAGGGCTCCACCGATGCCGTTGACCTGGGCACCGTCGTCACGCTGCTGGACGTCGCCGAAGATGGCGAAGTCCGACAGGTGCACGTTGCTGCTGCCGTTGGGCACGTAGCCGCCGTAGAAGCCGGGGGCACTCCCCTTGACGGTCGAGTACCACATGCCGGCACCCTTGACCGTCACGTTGTTGACGATGATGTGGCCCGGGATGTTGTACGAGCCCGCGGGGATCCAGACGGTGCCACCGGGGCCGGCCGCTGTCATCGCGGCGTTGAACGCGTTGGTGGCGTCGGCGACGCCGGTGTTGTCAGCGCCCTGGCTGGTGACCGAGACCGAGCCGGCGGGCTGGGGCAGGGCTGCTGGGACGTTCTCGAAGTCGGCGAAGTCGATCGTCGTGCTCGAGGCGGTCGCGCCCGCCGGAACCGTCAGCCGGAACTTCGTGCCGGCCGGGTAGACCGACGGCAGCAGCCGGTGGGCCTCGTCGTAGAAGTGGTGCTGGTTGGTACCCGGGGAGTTGGTGAACGGGTAGGGGCCGTAGTACCAGCTGTAGGCGTCGGTGAGGGTGAAGTCGCTCTGCGCAGATCCGTTGATGGACAAGGACAGCGGGCTGGTGTAGACGGATCCGCCCCCACCGTCCGGGATGCTGTAGCGGAAGTCGATCGAGTTGGTCGGGGCGGTGGTCGTGAACTCGACGTACTGGCCGGACCCGCTCAGCGTGACGGCCTTGCGGTACGACGCCTCGTCCGGCAGCGTCCCGTAGGCCACCGACGGCCCGATGATGGTGCCGGTGGTTGCTGCGTTCTCTGCCTGGAGCTCGACGTACGGCAGGGAGGCACCGGGGCCGCCGGTCGCCGCCGCGTTTGCCGGCCCCGCAGCGACGACCGAGAGGACCGAGCCGATCAGAGCCGTGCCGGTCACTAACGCTCCGGCCCGGCGACTCGCCCGGGTCCGTAAAGATGGGGACATTCTGTGCTCACTTCCGACGAGGGAATGAAAGTCACGGACGGACCGGTCACCCATGGGGTGAGAGCTCGGTCCAGCGCCTTTCGGCCCGGACCAGCCCGTTGTTTCCACGGGTCGATCCCGAAGCCGGCCGTTAACGTATCTGAGCGGTCACGGTCGGCTGCTGTCAGCGACCGTAAACTCTCGGACATATCTACGCAATAACCTTGGCGAAAGAAAGTCGTTGCGCGCATAACTTGCAGCGCAGCCGTCAAATAGCGCAACCGTTGCCGCAAGCGCTTGAGCGCCTGGAAAAGGGCATGCCGACGTCGCCGTCCCGCTCGACGCCCGGGACGGCGACCATCTGTGCAAATGCGCAATGACCGCGCTGACCGCGGTCGAATTGCCTATTCCGATTTAAGCCAGACGGCCGCGTCGGAGGGAAGTTGATCATTGACGAGCGGAACACTGCTCAGCAGGACGGATTTGTGTGGCGGCAGGTCCACCGGCCCGCCGGAGGTGTTGGCAACGCACACGAAGTCGTCGCCCCTGGCGAAACCGAGTACGCCTTCGGCGGTCGGCAGCCAGGACAGGTCGGGCAGAGCAAGCGACGCCACCTGGCGGCGACAGTGCAGGGCCGACCGGTAGAGCTCGAGCATCGAGTCGGGGTCTCCGTCCTCTGCAGCGACGGTCAGGGACTTCCACTCGGCCGGCTGGGGCAGCCACGGCTCGACGCCCTCGGAGTTGAAGCCGAACGGCGAGGCATCGCCCGACCACGGGATGGGCACCCTTGCACCGTCGCGACCCTTGTCGGTGTAGCCGGACCGAGGCCAGATCGGGTCCTGCAGCAGCTCCTCGGGCAGGTCCTCGACCTCACTGAGACCCAGCTCCTCGCCCTGGTAGACATAGACGGCGCCGGGCAGCGCGAACGTCACCAGGATTGCGGCTCGGGCCCGGCGTGTGCCGAGCTCGAAGTCGGAGAACTCACCGAGCCGCCGGTTGTCCATGGAGAACGACGTGTCCCCCCGGCCGTAACGCGTGACGTGGCGCACCACGTCGTGGTTGGACAGCACCCAGGTCGGGGACGCGGCTGCCGGCGCGTGGTCGGCCAGCGTGCCTTCGATGACGCTGCGCATCCGGGCTGCATCCCATGCGGCACCGAGGAAGTCGAAGTTGAACGCGGTGTGCAGCTCGTCCGGGCGGAGATATTGAGTGAAGCGCTCGCGGTCGGGCAGCCACACCTCACCGATGAGGATCCGCTCGCCAGGGTAGCTGTCGCTCAGCCGCCGCCAGGCGCGGTAGACGTCGTGCACGGCCGGGATGTCGATGAACGGGTGCTGGCCTTCGGTCACCCCTTCGGTGAAGTCCCCGAGGCTGGCGTCCTTGATCAGCAGGGCGGCCGAGTCGATCCGGATCCCGTCGACACCACGGTCGAGCCAGAAGCGAAGGACGGCCTCGAACTCCTCGTGCACCTTGGGGTTGTCCCAGTTCCAGTCCGGCTGCTCGGGCGCGAACAGGTGGAGATACCACTCGCCGGGGCTGCCGTCGGGGTTCGTGCTCCTGGTCCAGGCCGGACCGCCGAAGATGGAGTTCCAGTCGTTGGGCGGCAGCTCGCCGTTCTCGCCCTTGCCGGCCCGGAACCAGAACAGGTCGCGTTCCGGCGCCTCCGGCCCTCCGGCGAGGGCGGCCTTGAACCACGCGTGCTCATCGGACCCGTGGTTCGGGACGATGTCGATGATCACCCGGATGTCCAGTGCGTGGGCCTCGGCGATCAGCGCCTCTGCCTCGGGGAGGGTGCCGAACACCGGCTCGATGTCGCGGTAGTCGGCGATGTCGTAGCCAGCATCTGCCATCGGCGAGGGATACCACGGGTTGAACCAGATAGCGTCCACGCCGAGGTCGGCGAGGTACTGCAGGCGGCTGCGCACTCCTGCGATATCCCCCGTGCCATCGGCATTGCCGTCGGCAAAACTACGGACGTAGACCTGGTAGATGGCGGCATGCCGCCACCATGACAGGTCCGTCGACCCGTTTGCCATGAGCGGCTCTGTCTCCGGCATTGCAGCTTATCCCTTCGATAGACATGACGGTACGCGCCAGCAACCCTAACCCGGCCGATCAGGCAGTGTTAATCCTTGATCGCACCCGCGCCGAGTCCCGCGAGGATGTTCCGCTGGAAGATCAGGAAGAAGATGATGGTCGGCAGGGAGGCGATAACCAACGCAGCGTAGGTGATCTCCGGTGGGGTGCCGCTCTGCAGCTGAATAAGGCCTGTGTTGACCGTTGCATGCGCCTGGTCGAGCACCAGCAGCGGCCAGAGAAAGTCTTTCCAGACATTGACCACGGCGAAGATCGAGATGACACCCAGAACCGGCCGGGCAATCGGCAGCACGACCGACCACATCGTACGGAGCGGACCGGCCCCGTCAATGGCGGCAGCCTGGATGAGCTCCTCGGGCACGGCGTCGAAGAAGCGCTTGAGCAGGAAGATGCTGAACCCGTTCGCGACCGACGGCAGCCAGATCGCCCACGGCGAGTTGGTGAGGTTGATGTGCAGGAGCGGCATGTCGAGGGCGATCAGGAAGGCAGGGACGGCCAGCACGGTCGCCGGGATCATCAGCGTCGTCAGCATGGCGAAGAGCACGATGTTGCCGAGTACCGGCCGCAGCTTGCTCAGCGCATAGGCTGCGGAGACGTCGAACACCAGCTGGAACGCCAGCGCTCCCACTGCGTAGTAGAGCGTGTTCGTCATCAGGTGTCCGAGGTCCAGGTCGGACCAGGCGGCGGTGAAGTTGCTGAAGTTGAACGAGTGCGGCCAGAAGCTCGGTGGGCTCTGGATGACCTCACCGGTGGACTTGATCCCGTTCGTCACCATCCAGTAGAGCGGGAACAGGAAGACCAGGGCGAAGCCGAGGATGAACACCGTCAGGGTCACCCGGTAGGCCAGCTTGCCCCTGGGGCGGGCCAGCTGCATGGACGAGATGAGGGTGCGCGTCTGCGTCTGCGTTGCCATGTCCTATTCCTTCTCGCTGCGGTTGCTGAGCCAGAGGTAGAGAGCGGCAAAGCCGGCGAGGACGAGCAGCAGCATGATGCCGAGCGCCGCCGAGTAGCCGATGTTCAGCTGCGGCACCGCGTACTGGTAGATCTGGTAGACGACCGTCGCGGTCACGCCGCCCGGGCCACCGCTGGTGAGCAGATAGGGCTCGAGGAAGACCTGCATGGTGGCCACGATCTGCAGCATCAGCATCAGCGAGAGGATCAGCCGGGTCTGCGGGATGGTGACTGTCCAGATCCGGCGGAGCAGTCCGGCGCCGTCCAGCTCGGCCGCCTCGTAGAGCTCACCTGGGATGCCCTGCAGCGCCGCGAGGTAGATCAGCGTGCCGCTGCCCATGTTGATCCAGGTCGAGAACAGGACCAGCGAGAACATCGCCGTGCTGGAGCCGTAGATCCACTGCGTCGTCGGCAGGTGCAGGTCGCGCAGGACGGTGTTGAACAGGCCGGCGTCCGGGTCGTAGAAGTACTTGAACAGGAAGGCCCCGGCCGCCGGCGGCAGCATGACCGGCAGGTAGACCAGGAGCCGGAAGTAGGCGCTCGCATGCCGGAACTCGTTGAGGATGATCGCCGTGACGAACGGTACAGCGTAGCCGAGGACGAGTGCCATGAGGGCGAAGGTGACCGTCGCCTTCCAGGCCGGCACGAAGGAGGGGTCGTGCCAGACGGCGCTGTAGTTGTCCCAGCCGACCCACGTGGGCTTATCGACCGCGTTGTCGTACTGGAAGCTCGAGATCGCCTCCTTGACCATGGGGTACCAGGAGAAGTACGAGAAGCAGATGATGGCACCGATGAGGAACGAGTAGCCGGTCACGTTGTGCCGCACACGCTGCTGGAGCGGCGCCTTGCGCCTACGGCGAGGCTGGCTGGAGGCCAGCTGGGCTTCCGGTGTCCCGCGGTTGGACACGCCGATGACCATCAGGAGATCCGCCTTCTTGCGGTGGTGCCAGGGACAGGGGTGGGAGGCACCTCTTCCGACCGCCGCTGAGGCGATCGGAAGAGGTGCCCGGTCTCACGGGAGCTGCTGCGGCTTGCGCCGCCCGGATCAGCTGGGCTTGGGAGCCGCAACCAGCAGCTTGCTCACCGACGCGGCGTGGGACTTGAGCAGCCCCGCGATGTCGGCGTTCTTCTTGGTGAGGACCTCGGACATCACCTTGTCGAGGTCGGCGTAGACCGCCTGAGCGTTCGGCGGCTCGACGTTGCCCTTGAGCTTCGGCGTGCCCTCGACGTACGGCGCGAAGTTCTCGGCCGGGATGGTGCGGTACTTGTCCTTCGCCGCGGTGTCCGCGGCGGCGAACGCACCGGTCCAGATCGCCGGCTCGGGGAGGCCGACGCCGGCCTTCTCGGCAGAGGCGCGGGCGTAGTTGAACTGGCCCTGTCCCGGCGTCAGGTTCTGGAACTCCAGCCACAGCAGACCGGCCTTGACCTGGTCCGGCGTGTCCTTGACGTTGAACAGGTAGCCGTCGCCGCCGAGCAGGGTGCTGGCGCCGCCAGGCATCGGGCCCATGCCGATCATGCTGTAGCTGGCCTTGAAGTTGTCGTGGTCACGCTGCACCTGGTCCGGTGCACCGATGTGCATGCCGAGCTTGCCCGCCGCCATCATCTGGTTCAGGTCGTCGTAGCCCAGCAGCTGCTTGGTGCCCATGGAGTTGTCGACCCAGCGCATCTGGTGCAGGTTGTTCAGGACCGCTGTGCCCTTGTCGTTGTTGAAGTCTGCCGTCTTGCCGTCGGCCGTGATGTCACCGCCCTGGGAGTACATCTCGGCGGTGAAGTGCCAGCCACCGGTGTTGCCGGCGCTGTAGTCGGCGTAGCCGACGTAGCCCTTGCCCAGCGCCGCGATCTTCTTGGCGTCGGCAATGACCTCGTCCCACGTGGTGGGCGGGCTGTTCGGGTCGAGACCGGCCTTGGTGAACAGGTCGCGGTTGTAGACCAGGCCGAGGGTGTAGTTCTTGCGCGGCAGGCCGAACAGGTCGCCGTCAGCGGTCCCGCCCTTCTGCCAGACCGCCTTGACCGCCGGGATGACGTCGCTCAGGCCGGGGATCGTGCTGGCGTAGGACTGGATGTTGAGCGCCTGGCCCTTGTTGATCACGTCCTGCGCGTCGGTGTTGTAGGTGTAGAAGACGTTCGCCACCTGACCGGCCTTGAGCTTGGCGTTCCAGGTCGCCGGGTTGACACAGGGGTCGGTGTCCACGCTCTTGATGGTGATGAGCGGGTGCGCCTTCTGGAACGTCTTGACGTCGGCCTCCCAGTCAGCGCGCAGCTGCTTCTGGGTCTTGGCCGGCTCGCAGTCGACCGTGATGGTGGTCTTGGCGTCAGGCTCGGCCGGCACCGGGGCGGCGCTCGACGGCGGTGGTGTGGCGGAGGCCGCGGGGGCAGAGGTGGCGGGGGCGCTGGTGGCGGGGGCGCTGGTGGCCGGGGTGGTCGTAGTCGCGCTTGCTGAGGCGCTGGTGGCAGTGGCCGTTGCTTTTGCACCGCTGTTGCTGCTGGATCCGCAGCCGGCAAGCGCGAGCAGGCTCGCAGCGGCGAGCAAAGCCGTCGCTCTGTGGTGATTCATCGAACGTTTCCTCCTGGTATCGGTCGTGGACCGGTTGCCGCGCCTGCGCCGCCCGCTGGCTTCGCACTGGTCAAGCTGGCCAGCTGCATCCGACGAGGGCGCCGGACGGAGACACCTGCTCCGTTCGGGCTGGGCGCAACAGTACGCATGGCGACATGTTCAAGCAATACCTTGGCTGTACGTTGCAAAATCGTGACACAACTGCGACGGATCAGCGATCACTTGGCCCAGGAACGCCGAAAGGGAAGGATCCGGACGGATCCTTCCCTTTCGTCCACCGGCGACAGGCCGGGCGGCTCAGCCCACCGGCTGCCTGGGCCGCATCGGGCCGGTGCTGCCGCGCACCACGAGCTCTGGCTCGAACAGCAGCTCGTCGGACCCCGGAGGGGCTCCGTCGATCTGGTTGCCGAGCAACGTGACGACCGCACGCCCCATCGCCTCGATCGGCTGGCGGACCGTGGTGAGGGGCGGGTCGGTGCAGTTCATGAATGCCGAGTCGTCGAACCCGACCACCGAGACGTCGGCCGGGACGTCGAGCCGGGCCCGGCGTACGGCCCGGATGACACCGAGTGCGAGGGGGTCGGAGGCGCAGATGATCCCGGTCACACCGCCCGCGACGAGCCGGGTCCCTGCGACCTGGCCGCCCTCGACGGAGAACATCACCCGCTCGGCAAGGAGGCTCTCAGGCGGCAGGCCGGCGGCGGCCGCAGCCGCATGAAAGGCCTCGAGCTTGCGCTGCGACGGCACGTGGTCTGCAGGACCGAGGACGATCCCGATCCGTTGGTGGCCAAGGGATCTCAAATGCGCAAAGGCTTGCTCGATCGCCACAGCGTCGTCGGTCGAGACCGCTGGGAAACCGAGATGCTCGACGGCTGCATTGATGAGTACGACCGGCACACCACGTTCGTGCAGCTGGACGAAGTGCTCGTGCGAAGCGTCCATCTCGGCATAGGCACCGCCCGCGAAGACCATGCCGGAGACCTGCTGCTCGAGCAGCATGCGGACGTACTCCGCCTCCGAGAGGCCACCGGCCGTGCGGGTGCAGAGCACCGGGGTGAAGCCGCGCTGGGCCAGGCCCCCGCCGACCACCTCGGCGAGTGCGGGAAAGATCGGGTTCTGCAGCTCGGGCAGGACCAGGCCGACCAGGCGGGCCCGGTCGCCGCGGAGCTGGGTCGGCCGTTCGTAACCGAGGACGTCCAGCGCGGTGAGCACCGTCTCGCGGGTCGCGGCGGACACGCCGGGCTTGCCGTTGAGGACGCGGCTGACCGTCGCCTCGCTGACGCCGACCTTGCTTGCCACTTCCGCGAGTCGTCTGGCCATGGGCAAAGGCTACCGCATGACTGCAAGTATCGCGCAACTGAGCGCAAGTGACTTCCGGCACGTGTCGCTGCGGCACGACCGGCTTCCGTGAGCGTCTCCCCGCCAGCCGCCGCCAGGGTGAACCGCCCGCCCGTCTCGTACGAAGTAGTAGTGAACAACGAGTCGAGAACCGCCACCCGAGACCGAGGTGGGCATCCGTGGCCGGCACCGTGGATGCCCACCTCCCCGCGTCCGGACGCTGACAGCTCACGAAGGCGTTGGTGACCAGAGCGCCGCTGAACCACGGGGATGCGAACCCCGAAGGAGTTGTGTGAGACTCACCCTCGTGCCCGCCGATCGCGACCTCGCGTCGTACGCCAACCATGGCGACGCCGCGCTGGGAGCGCTTGTCGCCGAGCGGGACGGTCTGGCGCTCGAGGCGCTCTACGATCGCTACGGGACGGCCTGCTACTCCCTCGCCAGGCGGATCGTCGTCGACAGCCAGCTGGCGCAGGACGTCGTCCAGGAGGTCTTCCTCACCCTGTGGCGCAACGCCGGCCGCTTCGACGGTCAGCGGGGCTCGCTGTCGACCTACCTGCTCTCGATCACCCACCACAAGGCGGTCGACACCGTACGCAAGGAGGAGCGGCAGCGCTCGCGCCGGGCGCCGGCCGAGGTGCTCGAGCTCACCGAGAGCGGCCAGGATGTGGACGAGGAGGCGTGGACCTCGATACGACGGACCCGTGTCCGGTCGGCCCTTTCCACCCTGCCCGACCAGCAACGCGAGACCCTCGTACTCGCCTACTTCGGGGGCTACACCCAGCAGGAGATCGCCCGACTCACCGACACCCCGCTGGGGACGGTCAAGACCCGCACGCTGGCAGCACTGCGCAAGCTCAAGACCGGCCTGGCCGGCTACGACGAGAACGGGACAGGAGGTGGGACACCGTGAGCAGTCACCAGGACTGGGACGAGATCGCGGCCGGGCACGCGCTCGGCGCGCTCGAGCCCGACGACCAGCTCCGCTTCGAGACCCACCTGCGCACCTGCGCCGAGTGCCGGCAGGTCCTCCTGGACACCGAGGAGGTGCTGGCCGAGCTGGCGGTGGCGCCGGACCCGGTCGCTCCGCCGCCGGAGCTCAAGGCCCGGCTGATGGCAGCGATCCACGAGGCCTCCGACGACGAGCCGCGGATGGCAGCGGTCGAGTCCCGGGACACCCTGGAGATCGTTCGCGAGCGCAAGCGTTCGGCCCGCGACGCGTTCGCCGACAAGTGGGTACGCCTCGCTGCCGCGGCCTCCGTGGTCCTGCTCGCCGTCATCGCCGCGGGCGTGTGGTCCCTCGGCGGCAGCAAGTCCAGCACGCCGCGGTTCGTGGCCCTGCAGTCCGCCCAGTCCGCGACCACGCAGGTGGCCACCGTCGAGCTGATCGGGGACAAGGCCTGGGTGATCAGCGCTGACATGCCGGCCAACGACACGACCAGCTCGCAGTACGTCCTGTGGGTGCTGCCGGTCGACGGATCCCCCGTACCGGTCGGCAGCTTCGACGTCGCCCCCGGTCGCACGGCGTCGGCGATCGGCAAGCTGCCGCAGTCCCTGTCGAAGGTCAAGGCGTTCGCGGTCAGCAAGGAGCCGGGACGAACCCTGCCGACGAAGCCGACGGTCGTCGTCGCCAGCGGACCCCTGACCTAACCGAGTCCCCCACGCCGCCGATAGCGGAGCTATCGACGTATTCGGAGCCGAAATCCATCGACAGCGGCGCTATCGACCCCGCTGGCTGCCCCGTCGATAGCGGGGCTACCGACGCGTTCGGGCCTCAAATCCGTCGACAGCGTCGCTATCGGCCCCAGGTGGGCGGCGGCGGTTTCGGGTCGGCGGAGCCTTGACCTAGAGACGCCCACCGGTCTCGTCGCCGGACAGCTTTTGCGCCGCCCAGATCGGCAGCAGGGACAGGACGACCAGCACGGCGGCGACCACGTTGACCACCGGCGCCTGGTTGGGCCGGAACAGGTTGTCGAAGATCCACAGCGGCAGCGTCTGCAGCCCCGGTGACGTGGTGAACGTCGTCACCACGATCTCGTCGAAGGACAGGGCGAACGCGAGCAGGGCACCGGCCAGCAACGCCGACCGCAGTTGCGGGAAGGTCACCCGTGCGAACGTCTGGAACGTCGTGGCCCCGAGGTCCATCGACGCCTCCTCGAGGCTGGTCCCCGTACGGCGAAGCCTGGCCAGCACGTTGTTGTAGACCACGACGATGCAAAAGGTCGCGTGCCCGACGATGACGGTGAGGTAGCCCAGGGAGACGCCCGTGGCGTTGAACGCGGAGTTGAGCGCGATGCCGGTGACGATGCCCGGCAGCGCGATCGGAAGGATCACCAGGAAGCTGACGGCGTCACGGCCGAAGAACCGGTAGCGGGACACGGCGAAGGCCGCCATGGTGCCGAGGACCAGGGCCACGCAGGTGGCGCCGAGCCCGACCTTGATGCTGGTCCACAACGCCGTACGGACGCCAGGGTTGTCCAGCGTCCGGTGCCACCAGGACAGCGTGAACGACTGCGGCGGCCAGCCGAAGGTCTTGGAGGCGTTGAAGGAGTTGGCCAGCACGACGAGCAGCGGGACGTAGATGATGCCGAGGCCCAGGGCCATCGCGACCCGCAGGCCGATGCGGGCACGACGCGAGAGGATCACAGGTTCTCCAGTGCGCCCGTGCGCCGGACGATCGTCAGGTAGACGACGATCAGCAGCACCGGCACCGTCGCCGCGGCCGCCGCGAACGGCAGGTTGGCGGCGACGCCGATGCTGTCGTAGATGACGTTGGCGAACATCTGCGTCTTGCCGCCCACGATCTTGACCGTGATGTAGTCACCCAGGGTCAGCGAGAAGGTGAAGATCGACCCGGCAACCAGTGCCGGGAACACCGCCGGCAGCGCGACCGACCGGAACGTGCGGCCGGCCGGCGCCCCGAGGTCCGCCGATGCCTCGAGCAGCGAGTCCGGCAGCCGTTCGAAGCCGGCGTAGACCGGCAGGATCATGAACGGCAGCCACAGGTAGGCGAGCGTCATGGTTACGGCGACCAGCCCGAAACCAGGGCCGTGCAGCCCGATCGGCTTGAGCGCCCAGTCCAGGACCCCGCCGTTGGCCAGCATCGCCCGCCAGGCGTAGGCCTTGACCAGGTAGCTCGCCCACAGCGGCGTCAGGATCGACGCGACGAGCAGCCGGCGCCAGCGGGGCGAGGCGACCTTGGCCATGTAGAACGCCATCGGCAGCGCGATGATCGCGTCGATGACGGTCACCGCGACCGCGATGCCGAGGGTGCGCAGCGCCACCCTGCGGTAGACCGGTTGGTCGACGAGCGTGTGGAAGTTGTCCCACGTGAACGAGTGGATCAGCACGCCGGTGAACGAGTCCGTGGTCCAGAACGCGGCAGCGAACATCACCGCCAACGAGCCGAGGTAGGCCAGCAACAGCCACACCATCGGCACCGACAGCAGCCCGGCGAGACGGACCCGCGGCGAGCGGTGGAGATAGCTCGACGCGCGGGTCGCGTACGTCCTCGTCGTCATCCCTTGATGGTGGTCCAGGCCGTGGTCCAGGCCGCGTAGTCCATGCAGGTGTTGCCACGGCTGTCACCGCACGCCTTCACGGGGGTCGTCCAGTAGGAGATCTTCGCCGCGTACGCCGGGTCGAGGGCGTGGTAGGTCGTGCAGAACGTCTTGTCCTTGGCGACGTCGCAGGCCTTGGTCTGGGCGGGCGCCTCACCGAACCACTCGGCGACCTGGTCGTTGACCGTCGGCGAGGTGATCCAGTTCATCCACTCGTACATGCAGTTGGGGTGCTTGGCCTTGGCGGCGACCATCCACGTGTCCGACCAGCCGGTCGACCCTTCCTTGGGGACCGTCGACTCCACCTTGGCCTTGGTGCCGGCGTTGACCAGGTTGTCGTTGACCTGCCACTCGGTGCCCACGACGGTGTTGCCGCTCTCGAGCGCGGAGACCGCCTTGGTGTAGTCCGACCAGTACTCCCCGATGATGCCCTTCTGCGTCGTCAGGAGGTCGGTCGCCGCCTTGAACTGCGTGGCGTCCAGCTCGTACGGGTTGGTGATCTTGAGGTCCGGCTTCGTCGCCTTGAGGTAGAGGGCGGCATCCGCGATATAGATCGGCGAGTCGTACGCCGTGACCTTGCCCTTGTAGGGGCTGTTGGCGTCGAAGACGACGGACCAGGAGTCCGGCGCAGGCGTCACCTTGTCGGGGCGCCAGGTCAGGACGTTGGCGCCCCAGCCGTGCGGGATCCCGTACATCTGGCCGTTGACCGAGTTCCAGGCCTTGACCTTGAGGAAGTCCGCGATGGTTGTGTAGTTGGGCACGAGTGAGGTGTTGACCGGCGCCACGTCACCGCCGTAGATCAGCCGCAGGGTCGCGTCGCCCGAGGCCGACACGCCGTCGTACTGGCCGGTCTTCATCAGCGTGACCATCTCGTCGGAGGTGTTGCCGACCTTGACGTTGACCTTGCAGCCGGTGCTCGTCTGGAACGGGTGCACCCAGTCGACCGTCTTGTCGTTGCTGCCGTCCTCGGCGTAGCCGGCCCACACGATGATGTTGAGCGCACCCTCGCCGGCGCCCACCTTGTCCAGCATCGCGACCTTCGGCACCTTGGCCGCGCCACCGGACGTGCCGCCCGACGACGTGCCAGCGGCGGACTTCGACGACGACGAGCTGCCGCAGCCGGCCAGGGCGACCGCGAGGACGCCCAGCACCGCCGTGGCCCGGTAGACCGTGGATCGCTGTGCGCGCATCGCTGCTCCTCTTGACGGGTTTCCGGGAAGTTGACGGGTCTATCGGGGGACGGTTGCGGTCGGCAGGCGGAACATGTGCTCCTGGCGCCAGCTGAGCCTGACCCGCTCGCCTCGACGGGCCGAGGCCTCGGCTGAGGTGGTCCGCAGGTTCTGCTGTACGGCGATCAGCCGGCCGCCGACGTCGAGGTCGACCAGGAAACGGGTCGCCGGGCCGACGTAGACGACGTCGGCGACCGTGCCGTCGGCGGACAGCTCGCCGTGCGCCACCGGCTGGTCGGTCGCCCAGAGCCGCAGCTTCTCGGGCCTGATGCTGAACAGGCCTTCCTCGCCGGCGACCTGGCGTGCTGCCGCCGGACTGAGCAGGTTGGACGTGCCGACGAAACCCGCGACGAAGGCGGTCGCGGGCGACTCGTAGATCTCCGCCGGGGCGCCGACCTGCTCGACCCGGCCGGCGTTGAAGACCGCGACCCGGTCGCTCATGGTGAGCGC
The DNA here is from genome assembly GCA_033851545.1 of Frankiales bacterium. GTDB lineage: Bacteria > Actinomycetota > Actinomycetes > JAWWOL01 > JAWWOL01 > JAWWOL01. Next base: position 28,707 of record JAWWOO010000086.1, read on the forward strand.
CTCCTCCTGGTCGTGGGTGACGAACACGAAGGTGATCCCGGCGTCGCGCTGGATGGCCTTGAGCTCGACCTGCATCTCCTCGCGCAGCTTGAGGTCCAGCGCGCCGAGCGGCTCGTCGAGGAGCAGGACCCGCGGCCGGTTGACCAGAGCGCGGGCCAGGGCGACCCGCTGCCGCTGCCCGCCGGAGAGCTGGGAGGGGCGCCGGGTCCCGTACCCCTGGAGTCGTACGGTCGCCAGCGCCTCGGCGACCCGCTGCCGGCGCTCGGTTCTGGCGACCCGCTTGACCCGCAGGCCGTACCCGACGTTGTCCTCGACGCTCAGGTGCGGGAACAGGGCGTAGTCCTGGAAGACGGTGTTGACGTCGCGCTCGAACGGGGCCAGCCGGCTGACGTCGACGCCGTCGAGCAGGATCCGTCCCGACGTGGGCAGCTCGAACCCGGCCACCATCCGCAGCACGGTGGTCTTGCCGGAGCCGGACGGGCCGAGCATCGAGAAGAACTCGCCGTCACGGACCTCGAGGTCGACGCCGTCGACGGCCGTGACCGCCTGCTCGCCGGCGCCGAACACCTTGCGCAGCGCGTCCAGGGCTACGGCGGCTGTCACGGCCGGTCTCGCCGGCCGGTCGCGCACGGATCGCATAGCCCCATGGCCCGGAATCTAGCGGAATCCGTCGCTGAACGGCAGTACCCGGGCGGGATTCCGTCGTTGCGATCGCGTTTCGGCTAGCCCCGGTTCACCGCAATGTTGAACAAATGCCCCCCGCCGGCGAGGTTGAGCCGGATCCACAGCGCGAGGTACATCTCGGTCGCCCGGGCCGCGTCGATGCCGCCGAGGTCGACGATCCGGTACGGCGGCCAGCCGAACTGCTGCAGCATCGCGGCCACCGTTGCCTTGGCGTCCTGGTGCTCGCCGGCGACGAACACCAGGTGCTCCCCGGGCACGATGGCCGGGTCGACCATGACGTCGCAGTTGATGGTGTTGAGCGACTTGACCACCCGGGCACGGGGGAACGCGGCCTGGATCTGCTCGCCCATGCTGTCGGTGTTGGCGACGGTGAGGCTGGGTGGGAAGCCGGATGCCGGGTCGATCGGGTTGGAGATGTCGACGATGACCTTGTCGTCGAGGTTGCCGGCGGCGTGCAGGACGTCCAGGCTGACCGCGCCGCCCGTCGCGTTGACCACCACCTCGGCCCCGGTCGCGGCAGCCTCGAACGTCGCCACCCGCACGTCAGGGTGCTCGGCTGCCAGGGCGAGTGCCTTCGGGCTGGTCGCGTCCCGGGTGCCCATGGCCACGTCGTGGCCGAGCCCCGCCAGCCGCGCTGAGATCGCCTGGCCGGCCGGCCCCGTACCGAGAACTGCGTAGCGCACTACTCCTCCAGCCACTCGTTGATGAGCTGATGGGCGATGGACACCGGCGGTGGGAGGAGCACGTCGCCGGTGCTGACGGCGTCGCGCAGCTCCTGCCGGGTGAGCCACATCGCCTCGGCGATCTCGCCGTCGGGCAGGCTGATCTCCTCGTTGGTGGCTCGTGCGCGGAAACCGAGCATCAGCGAGCACGGGAACGGCCAGGGCTGGCTGTTGCGGTAGTGGACGTCGGTGACGGTGACGCCGACCTCCTCGGCCACCTCGCGGATGACCGCCGCCTCAGCAGCCTCGCCCGACTCGACGAAGCCGGCCAGGCAGGAGAACCGTCGCTCGGGCCAGGTCGGCTGCCTCCCCAGCAGGCATCGGTCGCCGCCGTCGTGGACCAGCATGATGACCGCCGGGTCCGTACGCGGGAAATGGTTGGAGCCGTCGACCGGACACAGGCGCAGCTGTCCACCCTGCCGGATCTCGGTCTCCGCGCCGCAGCGAGGGCAGCGCGGGTGCGTACGGTGCCAGTTGTCGAGGGCGATCGCGTTCACCAACAGGCCGGCATCGGCGTCGGACAGCACCACGCCGAGCTCCCGGAGCCCCGCCCTGCGGGCATCCTCGCGGAGTGGAAGTGCTGCTGCCACGGCAAAGTAGGCAATGTCGTCCTGCTCACCGAGGAAGTAGCGCTCCCCCTCGGGTGCCTCGTCCCCCGCGTACCAGACGATCGCCGGCCGGTCGGTGTCGAGGTCGACCAGCGTCTCGCCGTCGTTGACCACCATGACCTTGCTGCCGTGGCGCACGGCTGCATCGGCCAGCCACGCCTCGTCGGTCCGTCGAGCAGCTGCCCGGTCGACGGCAGCACGGGACAGGACAGGCACGCGGATCGTCACACCCCACCGTACGTTGCCCGGCCCAGCCGAGCCCCACCCCCAAACCCCCGCCACCTTGGCGGTGGTTGAGGGGCGGGGTCGCTCTTACGGAAGGACCTGGATCTTGCGGCCGATGCCGCGACGGAACAGGTCCAGCGCCGTGCTGTAGTCCTCCAGCGGCAGCCGGTCGCTGATGAAGATGTCCGGGTCGAGGATCCCGCCGGCGAACAGGTCCGCGGCGCGCTCATAGCTGTGCAGGACAGCCATGGACCCGGTGATGGTGATCTCCTTGTGGTAGATCCGGTACGGCTCGATGGTGACCCGGGTGGCGTACGACGAGACACCGAACTGCAGGAAGGTGCCGCCGGGGGCGACCCTGCCCAGCCCGTCCTGGATCGCCGCGGCGACACCGGTGGCGTCGACCACCACCTCCCAGCCGCGTGGCCGCTCGAGCTGATCAGCGGACGTGACCGCGTTGGAGCAGCCCAGGGTACGGGCGGTGACCAGCCGCTGCTCGTTGATGTCGACCATGTCCACCGACGCGGCGCCGGTCCTCTTGGCCAGCTCCAGCATCATCAGCCCCATCGTGCCGGAACCGTAGATCAGCACATGGGCGCCCAGGTTGGAGGTCAGCACGTCATAGCCCCTGACGGCGCAGGACAACGGCTCGATCAGCGCGGCGTCCTCGAGCCGGACGTGCTCGGGCAGCGTCACGCAGTTCGCCACCGGCGCCACCGCGTAGTCCGCGGCAGCACCGGGCACCGAGACCCCGATGGCGTTCCACCGCTCACACAGGTTGTTCTTGCCGAGCCGGCAGTAGTGGCACTCGTTGCAGTACAGGGACGGGTCCACCGCGACCCGGGCACCGACCGCCAGCTCGGTCACGTCCGAGCCGACCGCGACGACAGTGCCGGCGAACTCGTGCCCGGGGATGATCGGCAGCGTCGGGGCGAACTCCCCCTCCAGGATGTGCAGGTCGGTGCCACAGATGCCGCACGCCGCCACCGCGACGACCACGTCCCGCCGACCGGGTGTCGGGTCCTCGACGGTCATCACCTCGACCTCGTTCGGCGCCTTGACAACCACAGCACGCATGTCGATCTCTCCCGGCTCCGGCGGTTGGTCAGGTTTTCGGCTGCGAGGGAGCCAACACGGGCCCGGGGGCCGCCTCTTGGGGTGACTTGACGACCTTGACCCGCAGAGACTCGTTGAGCAGCTCGACAGTGCGATGGGCGCCCAGCTCGTGGAACTGGTCGAGGGAGCGCTTGAAGGCGTCGGCGAAGACCTCGTTCTTGGCCAGGTCACCGAAGAGCGCCTGGTTCTCGATGAAGGCCAGCGGGTGCTCCTTCTGCTGTGCGGCAATGCTCTTGAGCTCGTCGCTGAGCCGGTCCACCACCTCGATCGGCTCACCCTGCTCGTCGACCCCCTCGTCGTAGCGGGCCCAGCTGGCGACGACGGCCGCCGACCGGCGGATCTCACCGCCGGAGGCCAGGTTGTGCCGGACGACCGGCAGCAACCACTTCGGAATGCGGTCCGAGCTCTCGGCACAGAGCCTGGCAATCGTGTCGCGCACCTGGGGGTTGGCGAAACGCTCGATCAGGGAGCGCTTGTACGCGGCCAGGTCGACGCCGGGGACCTCGGGCAACGTGGGGGTGCCTTCCTCGTCCATGTAGCCGGCGAGGAACTCGACGATGACCGGATCGGTTGCCGCCTCGTGAGCGAACCGGTGGCCCGAGAGGTAACCCACGTACGCCATCGCCTGGTGACTGGCGTTGAGCAGCCGCAGCTTCATCAGCTCGTACGGCTCGACGTCGTCCACGAGCTGGACGCCGGCGTCCTCCCATGCGGGCCGGCCGGTCGGGAACTCCTCCTGCAGCACCCACTGGGTGTACGCCTCACAGACGACCGGCCAACGGTCGACCAAACCGAACTTGTCCGCCAGCAGAGCCCGGTCGCTGTCTGCCGTCACCGGCGTGATGCGGTCGACCATCGAGTTGGGGAACGACACGGAGGAACGGATCCAGGCGGCGAGATCCGGGTCGACCAGCTCGGCGTAGGCAGCGAACATCGCCTTGGCCAGGTCCCCGTTGCCCGGGATGTTGTCGCACGACATCACCGTGAAGGGCGCCACCCCCAGCTCCCTGCGACGCCTTAGTCCCTCGGCGACCAGCCCGAAGACAGTGGCCGGCGGCCTGTCCCCCTTGGCGTCCTGCACGACACTGGGATTGTTGCTGTCGAACTGACCCGTCACGGGGTCGACGTTGTAGCCGCCCTCCGTCACCGTCAACGAGACGATCCGGGTGCGCTCGTCGGTCAGGACGCCAAGTACAGCCTCCGGGTCGTCGGGTGCGTAGAGATAGCGGGCGATCGACCCGATGACACGCGGCTCCAGCCTGCCGTCGGCGTGCTTGATCACCAGCGTGTAGAGGCCGTCCTGCGCGTCGAGGGCGTCTCTCATCGCCAGGTCCGAGGGCATCACCCCCACCCCGCAGATAGCCCAGTCCAGCGCCTGGCCTTGATTCATCAGCCGATCGACGTACATGGCTTCGTGCGCACGGTGGAAGCCGCCGACACCGAAGTGCACGATGCCGACAGTGATCGCGGCACGGTCGTACTCCGGCACCTGCACTGCCGAGTCGAGGGCGCCCAGCGCCGCGGCCGAAAGCGGAACTCCGCTGATGGACATGGGGATCTCCGTTGCATTATTGGGCGCGGCAGCAGGGCCACTCGCCCATGGTTCATGGATCGTCCTTGGGTGCCGTACCGGTGCAAGGCCTACTTGAGTGCGCCCATGGACAGGCCGCGGACGAGTTTGTCCTGGGCGGCCCAGCCGGCGATGAGCACGGGGAGGCAGGCGACGGTGGCGGCAGCGGAGAGGTGGGCCCAGAACTGTCCTTCGGGGGCGACGAAGCTGACCAGGAACACCGGGACGGTGGAGTTGGTGGAGGTCAGGTTGACGGCGAGGAAGAACTCGTTCCAGGCGAAGATGAAGCAGATCAGTGCGGTGGCGGCCAGGCCGGGGCTGATCATCGGCATGACGACGGAGCGGAGCTGGCGGATCACCCCGGCGCCGTCGACCCGGGACGCTTCGATCACCTCGACCGGTACCTCGAGCAGGAACGACCGCATCATCCACACCGCGATCGGCATGTTCATCGAGGTATAGAGCAGGATCAGCACCAGCTTGGAGTTGAGCAGGTGCAGGTCCCGGGCCAGCACGTAGAGCGGGATGATCGCGCCGACGATCGGCAGCATCTTGGTCGAGATCATGAAGAACAGCACGTCGCGCCACTTGCGGACGGGCCGCAGCGACAGTGCGTAGGCGGCTGGCAGGGCGAGGGCCAGGACGAGCACGGTGGAGACCAGGGTGATGATCACCGAGTGCACCAGGTAGGACTGCAGGCCCCGGTCCCACACCGAGGAGAACTCATCGAAGGTCGGTTTGAAGATGAACTTCGGGGTGGACACGGCGGCGTCCTGCTCGTGCTTGAGCCCGGTCAGTGCCATCCAGGCGACCGGGAAGAAGAACACCAGCACGATCACCCAGGTGAGCAGGCCGAGCAGCATCCGGGTCAGCGGGTTGGTCTGCCGCTCGGCCAGGGTCAGGGTTCGGGAGTTCATCGTCCTGCCATCCCTTCGTCGCTGAACAGGCTGGACACCACACGCAGCGCCGAGGTGGAGATCACGATGGTGGCGACCACCACGACCACCCCCATCGCCGAGGCGATGCCGATGCTGAAGCCGCGGAACGCCGTCTCGTAGATGTAGTACGGCAGGTTCGTCGTCTTCTGCCCCGGCCCACCGGCGGTGATCATGAAGATCGCGTCGAAGGCCTGCACGATGTAGATCGAACCGAGCAGCACGCCCAGCTCGAGGTACTGCCGTAGGTGCGGCAGGGTCAACGACCGGAAGATCCGCCAGCTCGACGCCCCGTCGACCCGGGCCGCCTCGAGCAGGTCTGCGCCCTGGGACTGCAACCCGGACAGCAGGATCAGCACCATGAACGGGGTCCACTGCCAGGTCAGCACGGTGATGATGGTCAGTTGCGGGTGGGAGCTGATCCAGTCGACGTGCCCGGTGCCGAACGGCTGGAGGAACCAGTTCAGCACCCCGAACGAGGTGTCCAGGATGGTGAACTTCCAGACCAGCGCCGCCGCCGCCGGCATCACCAGGAACGGGCTGATGATCAACGTGCGTAGGAACCCCCGACCGAACACATGCCGGTCCAGCAGCATCGCGATGCCCAGCCCGAACAACACCGAGAGGATCACCGGCAACACGGTGAACTCGATGGTGTTCAACACCGCCGTACGGAAAATGGTGTCCTTGAAGATGATCCGGTAATTCTCCAGACCAGCGAAATGCTTGCGGTCAGGATGCAGCAAATTCCACGACTGCAGGCTGTACCAGATCGTCAACAAGAACGGGATCTGGGTCAGCACCACCATGAACACCAACGCCGGCAACAACGGCAGCCGGCGGACCAGGCCCTCTCTGCGCTCCGTACGGGCGCTGCGCTGCCGCACCGTCACGACCGGAGCAGTCGTTATGGTTGCCACGTGAGGGTTCCCTTCTCCTGCGGTGGTCCGTGGGGAGACCGGCGGTGAGGCGCGGTCTCCCCACGGGGATCGGGTGCGGGACTTACTTGTAGCTGTTGCCCACCGTTTGTGCGTAGCCTTGGGATTTCTTCAGCGCGTCGGCCACCGATTCCTGGCCGGCGATCGCTGCGGTGATCTCCGAGGACACCTTGGTGCCCAGGTCGGCGAACTCCGGGATGCCGACGTACTGGATACCGGAGTACGGGTTCTTGCTGACCCCGGGGTTGTTCGGGTCGACCGTGGTGATCGCGCTGAGGGTCTGGTCCGCGAACGCTGCCGCCGCCTTCTTGTACTCCGGGTTGGTGTAGGTCGAGGTGCGGCTACCGGGCGGGACCGAGGCCCAGCCGAGCTGCGCGCCGGCGTAGTCGATGTAGGTCTTCGACGTCGCCCAGTCCATGAACGTCCAGGCCGCGTCCTTGTGCTTCGACGCCGACTCCAACGCCAGCGACCAGGTCCACAGCCAGCCTGAGGCCTTGGTCTTGACCACCGGGGCCGGTGCGTAGCCGAGCTTCCCGGCGATCGCACTGGTCTTCGGGTCGTCGATCACCGACGCACCGACCGTCGCGTCGTACCACATCGCCGACTTGGACTGCATCATGCTGTTCGAGCACTCGTTGAAGCTGTAGCTCGCCGCGCCGGGCTCACCGGCGTCCTTGATCAGGTTGACGTAGAAGTTGACCGCCTGGGTGAACGGCGCAGAGGTCAGCTGCGCGTTCCACTTGGTGTCGAACCACTGCCCGCCGAAGGTGTTCACCACCGTGTCCAACGGTGCCAGGTTCTCCCCCCAGCCGGTCTTGCCGCGCAGGCAGATACCGGCCATCCCCGGGTTCTTCGCCTTCAACGCCTTGGCGATCGTCGCCACCTGGTCCCAGGTCGGGTTGGCCGGCATCGTCAGCCCAGCCGTCTGCAGCAGGTCCTTGCGGTACATCAGGAACGAGGACTCGCCGTAGAACGGCACCGCGTACAGCTTCCCGTCGACCGACAACGCGTCGTGGATCGGCTTGAGGATGTCACCCACGTTGTACGAGGCGTCACCAGCCGCCTTAGCGGTCAGGTCATCGATCCACTTGTTCTTCGACCAGGTCGGCACATCGTTCGGGCCGATCATCACCACATCGAACTGACCGCCACCCGCCGCCACATCCTTGGTCACCTGATCCCGCAACGTGTTCTCGTCCAACGTCACGAACTTGACCTTGATGTTCGGGTGCGACGCAGTGAACCCCGCCGGCGTCAACTTCGCGATGTTGGTCATGTGCGGGTTCTGCACCACCGCCACCGTGATCGTGCCGCTACCACCCCCACCGCCAGCCCCGCCGCTCGTGGCCGCCGCCCCGCTGGTCGTCGCTGCCGCGCCGCTGGTGGCCTTGGCCCCACTGCTGCTGCCCGAGCTGCACGCCGTCAGCAGCATCGAACCGGCCGACACGGCCGCCAGCAACGAAACGATCGCTCGGCGTCTGCTTTCAGGGACCTGCACTGTTTCCTCCTTGGATCTCACGGACGTGGGCACACGAACGTGGGTCTCACCGACACCTGGCGGCGGAGTCTCAGGACTGCTCCGATGACCGATGCGCTCATGTGAGCGGGTGTATGCTCTGTCGAGCACACGCCAAGATTCGTCTCCATGGGGCATGCTCGTCAAGTCCCTGAACACGTCGTTGCCGTTCTGTGACATGCCCGTGCCCACCTGAGCGCCAGGGAGGTCCTGTGTCATCGCTGGATTTGCAGCGCATCCTCCGACCGACGGAACTGGTCAGGGCGGCGGCGGTGGCGCGCTCCTACTACCTCGACGGGCGCTCCAAGAGCGAGATCGCCGAGGAGTTCGGCATCAGCCGGTTCAAGGTCGCGCGGATCATCGACCAGGCCAAGGAAGCCGGGCTCGTACGGATCGAGATCCGTCCGCCGGCCGGCATCGACGACGCCCTGTCCGAGCGGGTGCGCAAGATGTTCCGGCTGCGGCACGTCATCGTCGTGGCGGCCGGTGAGGGCAACGAGGCGGAGCTCCGCAGTGCCCTGGCGCACACCGCGACCGCACTGCTGTCCGAGATCGTCACCGAGGACGACGTGGTCGGCATCGGCTACGGCCGCACCCTGACGATCATGGCCCAGACGATGGACGCGCTGGCCCGATGCCCGATCGTCCAGCTCACCGGGGCGCTGCTCGGCGTCAACCGTGACGAGAACAGCGTCGAGCTCGTCCGGCAGATCTCCGGCCGCAACGGTGGCCCTGCCTACCCGATGTACACCCCCCAGGTGCTGCCGGACGCGGCGACCGCAGCGACCCTGCGCAAGCAGCCTGAGGTCGCCGAGACCTACCGCCAGTTCGGCAACGTGACCAAGGCCGTGGTCGCCGTGGGGTCATGGGACCCTCCGTCCTCCCAGCTCTACGACTCGCTCACCAAGAGTGAGCGCGAGGAGCTGCTGAAGCGAGGCGTGGCCGCCGAGGTCTGCGCTACTCTGCTTGACACCCAAGGGAACACGGTCGCACCGGACTTCTCCGAAAGGTGCATCTCGATCACCGACAGACAGCTGCATGCGATCGAGGACGTCATCGCGGTCGCCGGCGGAGTCGACAAGGTCGCAGCCGTACGATCGGTGATCCTCAGTGGTCATGCCAAGAGCTTGATCACCGACACGACCCTGGCCCGAGCACTGGTGGAGACGACGTGATCGTGGTGTGCGGCGAGGCGCTGATCGACCTCGTACCGGATGACAGCAGCGGTGAGCGGTGGACCGCGATCCCTGGCGGCAGTCCGGCCAACGCCGCGGTCGCCCTCGCCCGGCTGGAGGTCGAGACTGCCTTGCTGGCAAGGCTTTCCGGTGACGCCTTCGGCCGGCGCCTGCGGTCGCACCTGCTCGGCAACGGTGTCAACCTGACCCTCGCCGTGGAGGCCCCGGAGCCGAGCAGCCTGGCCATCGTCGAGCTGGACGAGACCGGGGCCGCGTCCTACCGGTTCGACATCCACGGCACGGCCGACTGGCAGTGGGCCGAGGCCGAGCTCCCCCCGGTCCTGCCGGCGGCCGTACGTGCCGTGCACGCCGGGTCGCTGGCCCTCGCCTTGCCGCCCGGCGGCGCCGTGCTGGAAGCGTTCCTGGCCAGGTCCCGCGCCGGCAGCACCATCAGCATCGACCCCAACGTCAGGCCATCGGTGGACGACGACCTGGACGACGTCAGGTCGTCGGTGGACCGGTGGTGCGGGCTGGCCGACGTGGTCAAGGCGAGCAGCGACGACGTCGCCCTGCTCTACCCCGACGCCGAGCCGGAGGTCGCGGCCAAGCGCTGGCAGGGCCTGGGGCCGGCGGTGGTCATCGTGACTCTCGGCGCCGGCGGGGCGCTCGCCGTGACCCGCAACGGCACCGTACGGCTGCCGGCTCCGCCCACGGTCGTGGTCGACACCGTGGCGGCTGGCGACACGTTCACGGCGGGGCTGCTCGCGTCACTGGACGGCGCAGGCGCGCTCGGCGGGCGCCTCGACGACCTCGGACGGGAGACCCTCGCGGCGGCCATGGGCTACGGCCTACGGGCCGCGGCGATCACCTGCAGCCGGCCGGGGGCCGACCCGCCATGGCTTGCCGAGATGGGCTAACGGATCCTCAGCAGCAGGCCACTCGGCGGGTCCGGCTTCTCGTCGACCGCCACCAGGTCGGCGACGATCCGGGCGAACCCGAGCGAGGAGTGCTGTCCCTCGAGCAGCTGCACGTTGCGCCGGCCGACATCGGTCAGTCCCCGCCGGTGCAGCGTGTTCTGCACCCGCTCGCGGAACAGCGCGCTGCCCCAGAAGACCCCACCGGCCAGCCCGATCGGGGACATCGGCGGCAGTCCGAGCTGGCCGGCCGCGAACTGGACCGCGTCCACCAGCCGGTCGGCCTCGGTGGCCACGATCCGCTGGGCCACCAGGTCGCCGGCCTCGGCCACACTGGTCACCTGGGGCGCGAAGCCGGCTACCGTACGGCGGGCCCGCGGCATCTCGGCCAGCCATCGGCCGACCGCTGACATCGGTCGCTCGAAGAAGGCCTCGGCGGCGTGCCGCAGCGAGGTCGCCTCGCCGATGCCGTCGGCAGCCTTGGCCGCGGAGCGCAGGCCTTCGCGGGCGATGCTGTAGGCGCTGCCCTCGTCCGAGATGATGTACTCGTGGCCGCCGACCTTGAGCAGCTGCTGATCCGCGCCGCGGCCGATGACGCTGCTGCCGGTGCCGCTGCTGACGGCGAGTCCGAGCCCGTGCAGGTGCGGCGACCAGAGCAGCGGGATGACGTCGTTGACCAGAACCACCCGGCCGCGCGGGGCGTTGGCGAGGATCGCGTCGATCAGCAGCCGTGGCGGCGGTGCCTCGTCCCCCAGCGGCATCGCCGACGAGGCGACGCACCCGACGACCGGGCCGTCCTCGCCGACGGCGGCGGCGATCTCGAGCAGCAGGTCACTGAGGCAACGCGCAGCCTCGTCCGCCCCCGCCGTGGCGATGGCAAACGACCCGCGCTCCCACCGTACGGGGGGCGCGTCGGGGCGGACGACGGTGATGATCGTCCGCGAGCCTCCCGCGTCGACGGCGTACAGGGTTGGCTGCATGCAAACACAATAGGGCTCGGCGGGTCGCCGAACGTCAACCCTTGGACGAGCCGAGCGACAGACCGGCGATGAACTGCTTCTGGAGCAGGATGTAGACGACCAGAGTGGGCACCGCCGCCATCAGCGCCGCAGCGGCGATGAGGTTCTGGTTGGACACGAACTGCCCCTGCAGGTTGGCCAGCGCTGAAGTGATCGGCCGCTTGTTGCCGTCCGAGATCAAGGTGATGGCCCAGAAGAAGTCGTTGTAGATCCACGTGGTCAGCAACGTGGCCAGTGCTGCCAGCGCCGGTCGGCACAACGGCAGGGTCAGCCGCCAGTAGCGGGTCCACAGCGAGGCACCGTCGACGACCGCCGCCTCGTACATCTCGCCCGGGATGCTCTTCATGTAGTTCGACAGCACGAAGATGCAGAACCCGACCTGGAACGACACGTTGACGACGATCAAGCCGAAGGTGGAGTTGTAGAGCAGGCCGCTGCTGCTGAGGAAGTGCGGCACGTGGATGAGCAGGAAGAGCCGGTAGAGCGGCGTGATCAGCACCTGCTGGGGCAGCAGGTTGCCGGCCGTGAACAGGATGAGCAGCGGCACGTTGAGCTTGAACGAGATCCGGGACACGATGAACGCCACCATCGAGGCCAGGAACAGCGTGATGACGACGGCAGGCACCGTGATCTTGACCGAGTTCCAGAAGAACCGGGCCATGTCCGACTGGCTCCAGGCATCGCTGAAGTTCTTGAACGTCAGGCTGCGCGGCAGTGCCACGTAGCCGTACTGCTGGGTCTCCGCGTACGGCCTGATCGCGACGTACAGCGCGAAGAGGATGGGGACGACCCACAGCACCGTCATCACGATCATGAAGACCTGAGCCGCCACGGATCCCCTGCGGGAAGGCTTGCGCCATGACGGTCGAGGGACCGCGACCGTCATGACGTCTCCTCGCGGCGGAAGGTCTGGTAGAGGAAGATCGTGATCGGCACCAGCGAGATGACCAGCAGGACGACGCCGATGGCCGAGCCGTAACCGATGCGTTGCGTTTCTCCGACGATGTTGGAGGTGACCAGCACGGAGAGCAGCTCGAGGCCGTTGATGCCCTTGTTGGTGATGTAGACAAGGTCGAACGCGCGCAACGACTCGATGACGGTCACGACCAGGACGACGATGTTGATCGGCTTCATGACGGGGAAGATAACCCGCCAGAACGTCTGCCACGCCGAGGATCCGTCCACGAGCGCCGCCTCACGCAGGGTCGGGTCAACCGCCTTGAGCCCGGCCAGGTAGAGCACCATGACATAGCCGGCCTGCCGCCAGCAGGCCTCGACCATGACTGCCCACAGGTTGAGGTGGGGGTTGCCCAGCCAGT
>JAWWOO010000089.1:0-15218 GCA_033851545.1 Frankiales bacterium
CCTTGCTGCTCTCCGCGACGGTCGGCTTCCTCGGGTTGCACGACGGGCTGAATGTGCCGTGGGCCGGCTGGTCCCTGATCAGCGAGCTCGTCGGATTCGTCGTCCTGCTCGCGGTGGCCGCGTTGGTCCTTCGACGGCGGTGAGCCACCCACCCCGTCGACTGCTGCTGGCGTCCGCAACGGTCGCGCTCGCGGCCGGCTGCGGCAGCCACGCCGCCAGCGTCGACGGCATGGGACTTCCGGTGCACCGACCGGTGACCCAGCGCGAACTACTCGCCCATCCCGAGTCCTCGCTGGTCTATCCCACGTCACGCCTCACCCGGCGGGTCGGCGCAGACGAGCAGGCACAACCGGGCGAGCGTGAACCCGACCCGGCCTACGCCGGAGTCATCGCCACCGCTCCCGTCTCCGCGACCGCACTGCTGAGCTGGTACGACCACACGCTGACCGCACGCGGTTACCGACGCGCCACCTACTACCGCCAGTCGAACCAGGTCAACGGCGCCGCCTGGACCGTGCCGAACAGCAACGAGCAGGTCCAAGTCGGCATCTTCGGGTCAACCACGGACGTCGCCGACTCGGCACCTCCCGGCCACCTCGCCTACCAGGAGATGCTGGTCAGCTATCGCGTCACCGGCCCCCCGCCACCGTGACGGTCCCCACCAGGGGTCGACCTCGCGGAGCCGTGAACGGGCGCTCCCGGCGGGCCGGACGGCGCTGCTCGCGCAGCTGGCCCTCGGCTCGGGCAGCTGGCCATCGAATGGGGCAGCCGCCCGATGTCGAGGGAGGAACGAATGCCGACGGGGACGTTGAGCAGGACCCGCCGTCCGTGTCGCACCCGCAGCGAGGCTTCGGTTCGCTCCAGTACGAGGCCCAGCCGACCGTCGTCACCGGACGCCTGCGACAGGTCGATCAGCAGGCTGAGCACCCCGCACTCGATCAGCCCGCGGAGAAAGGTCCGGAGTCCACGGATGGCGCTTCCGTCCAGTGCTCCCGAAACGGTCACGACGGCGTACTCGTGACCGCATTGGACCGACGCGACCTTGAAACTTTCGGCGAGGACCACCGGCCCGGTGATGGCCGAGGCCGACGGAGATTGCGGGGCCGATGCCCGGACCCAGGTCGTCGCGTCCGTCAACGCGTTCAGCTGCTCGTGCAGCGGCCGCCAACTGCCACCGACCAGATGCCAGTGCGGATCGCCCGGGCAGTCATTCATTCGGACCCCCCGGTGAGAGCGGGCCCCGATCGGAGGCGGATGGGCAGCATGCCCGAGGAGACACGTGGGGGGTCCGGAACTGCTCGAACCGGGTGCAGCCGGGGAGCCGTTCTTGCCTGGAACGAGATCGGTCGAATCGATGAGCCGCGAAGGCCACCGAGGGCCGGCTGCGGCGGTTCATGATCGCGGCCGGACTGGCGCCTGGGCGACCAGGTCCTCGCGGGTGGTCGGCGTGCCTTCGATGGCGTCGTACGCTGCGCTAGCGCGCCCGAGGAAGCCGATCACGGAGGTTGGGCCGAAGAACGGCTGCCCGCCGATGTGCCAGCCGTCACTGGGGAGTTCTTCGATGAGTACCCAGACCACTTCGCGGAAGGCCTCAGATCCTTCGAAGGCGACCATGACGTCGGTGAGTCTGGCGGCCAGGTCGTGTTTCTGCTTCTCGGTGAAGGTTCCCTCAATGAGGGCCACGTGGACCAACGACATGCTTCGCTCCTCTACTGGCGGACGCCTCCAGTACTGGCGGACGCCCCCAAGCCAGGGTCTTCGACTTGCCCGGTTCCAGCAGCCTGCGCCTGGCATGGGCGTCTTCGCGTCCGCGAGATCCCTAGCCGACACCCCGACTTACCAGCTGAATCCACCCCCCCGAGGGCCTCGATACGGAGCCGGCTCTACAATCGCGTCACACGGCCCGAGAGAGCAGGTGTCCGCGTGACGCTGTGGGGTCGCAAGCAGCAGTGCGCGGCCCTGGATGCGCTGCTGGCAGACGCGCGAGCCGGGCACAGCCGAGCGCTGGTGGTGCGGGGCGAGGCGGGCATCGGCAAGACCGCGTTGCTGAAGTACGCGGTGGATACGGCTTCGGACTTCCAGTTGGCTCGCGCCGAGGGTGTCGAGTCGGAGATGGAACTGCCGTTCGCGGCGCTGCAGCAGCTGTGCGGGCGGATGCTGAATCGCCTCGATCACCTAGCCGGCCCGCAACGCAAGGCCCTGGGTGTCGCGTTCGGCCTGCAGTCGGGAGACGCGCCGGATCGGTTCCTTGTCGGACTGGCTGTCCTTGGCCTGCTCTCCGAGGTGGCCGCCGACCAGCCGCTGCTGTGCCTGATCGACGACGCGCAGTGGCTGGACCAGACCACTGCCCAAGTCTTGGCGTTTGTTGCCCGCCGGCTGGAGGCTGAACCGGTCGCCTTCATCTTCGGTACGCGTGATTCCGGCGCGGCCCGAGAGCTCACCGGTCTTCCTGAGCAGACCCTCGGAGCACTGGGCGATGGTGACGCCCGGGCGTTGCTCGCCTCAGTCATCCCTGGGCGTCTCGACGAACGGATCCGAGACCGGATCATCGCCGAATCCGGGGGCAACCCTCTCGCCCTGCGCGAGCTGCCCCGCGGAGCGACGGGGGCGGAGCTCGCCGGGAGGTTCGGCGTGGGCGGTCCGCCGTCGCTGGCGAGCAAGATCGAGCAGAGCTTCCTGCGGCAGATCGCGCCGCTACCCGAGACGACCCGGCGCCTTCTTCTGCTGGCCGCTGCCGAGCCGGTTGGCGACCCCGCGCTGCTCCGGCGGGCTGCCAGGCGGACTGGCATCGGGTTCGAGCCGATGGACGCCGCCGACTCCGGCGGCTTGCTGGAATTGGGGGCGCGGGTGATCTTTCGTCATCCGCTGGTCCGTTCAGCGATTTACGGGTCGGCCCCGCCGCATGAGAGGCGACAGGTGCATCGCGCGCTGGCGGAGGCGACCGATCCGTTGCTCGACCCGGATCGGCGCGCGTGGCACCTCGCGCAGAGTGCCTCCGGGCCCGACGAGGACATCGCGTCAGAGCTCGAGCGCTCGGCCGGCCGTGCGCAGGCGCGCGGCGGGCTGGCGGCGGCGGCCGCGTTCCTCGCTCGGTCCGCCTCCCTGACGCTCGACCCGGCACGGCGGGCGAAGCGCGCATTGAGCGCGGCGCAGGTAACGGCCCAGGCCGGCGCATTCGATCCGGCGTTGCGCATGCTGGCCATGGCCGAGGCGGGGCCTCTCGAGGAGCTCGAGCACGCCCAGGTCGACCTGCTGCGGGGGCAGATCGCCGTCGCATCCAGGCGCGGTAGCGACGCCCCAGCACTGCTGCTCAAGGCCGCAAGGCGCCTCGAACCGCTCGATGTCGGGCTTGCCCGCGAGACTTACCTCGAAGCGCTCTCGGCAGCGCAGTACGCCGGCCGGTTCATGACAGACGGCGGTCTGCGCGAGGTAGCTGAGGCGGCGCGAGCCGCGCCTGCACCGTCACAGCGGCCGGGCGCGGCCGATCTTTTGCTGGATGGCCTGGCGTTGCTGATCACGGAGGGCCACGCGGCCGCGGCGCCGACGCTCAAGCGGGCGGTGACTGCCTTCTCCGGCAAGGACATCTCCGCGGAGGAAGGACAACGCTGGCTCTGGATCGCCTGGCCCTCCGCCCAAATCCTGTGGGACGACGAGGCCTGGCACAAGCTAACCGAACGAGGGGTCCGAGCCGCCCGGGATGGTGGCGCGCTGGCCGTGCTACCCCAAGCGCTGCACCAATCCGCCGGACTGCAGCTGTACGAAGGCCACTTCGCCGCCGCAGACTCGTTGTGCGATGAAGCGGCGTCGATCGCCGAGGCGACTAGGGGCGTGCTTCCGCCGTATGTCCCCCTGGCGATCGCAGCATTCCGTGGCCGGGAGGGTGAGGCTTTCGAGCTCGCGGAAACGACCACGAGGGATGTACTTCGTCGAGGGGAGGGATTGGGGCTGAACTTTGTACTGTGGGCGACGGCGGTGCTAAACAACGGGCTGGCTCGCTACCAGGACGCGCTGGCCGCGGCACAGAGAGCCTGCCAGGATCTAGACGAGCACGTGTGGCCGCGCATGGCGGCGATCGAGCTGATCGAGGCAGCGGCCCGCATCGGGGCCCCCGAACAAGCATCTGCCGCCCTGGAGCTGCTTTCGGACAGCACACAGGCCAGCGGCACCGAGTGGGCGCTCGGCATCGAAGCCTACGCGCGAGGCTTGCTCAGCGACGGCGCGGCCGCCGAGCGGCTGTATCGCGAGGCGATCGAGCGACTCGACCGCACGCGAATTCGTTGGGCGCTCGCTCGCGCCCATCTCATCTACGGAGAGTGGCTACGCCGCGAGAACCGGCGGACCGATGCCCGCGAGTCGCTGCGCACTTCGCACCAGATGTTCGTTTCCATGGGAGCCGACGGATTCGCCGAACGAGCCGCGCGCGAGCTGGGTGCTACCGGTGAGCGAGTACGCAAACGTATCGTCGGCAGCGCCGTCCAGCTCACCGCCCGGGAAGCCCAGATCGCCGCCCTCGCCTGCGACGGTATGTCCAATCCCGAAATTGCTGCCGAGCTGTTCATGAGTCGGCGCACCGTCGAATACCACCTGAGCAAGATCTTCACCAAGCTCGCCATCAGCACCCGCAACCAACTCCATATGGCGCTCGCCGACCGGCAAACCGAAGGAGCGCCCAACACCGATAGACCGACCTTCAGGGCGCCGACCTGTTGATTCCGCGCAGCTGCACTCGGACAGCAACGCCAAGTAATCGACGTTGCCAATCGCGTGGCTTGTGGGAGTTCACGCATGCGAGCAGTGCCCGAGAGCCGAACGGCGAGTTCAGTGCGCTGAGTTGAGGCGATCCGAATGCGAAGACCGGCCGTGAAGATGTCCTCCGGCCAACCCAACACCGTCACCGTCCAAACCGGGACATCTGACCCCGTTGATCCGGCACCTGGGGCGACCTCCGGGATGGCACACTCGGCGGGATCGGTCTGCCCGCACGACAAGGAAGCGCATTCCGCGGGTGCCGTGGAGCTACTCGCACCGTTCGCCTGTCAATCACTGGAGGAGATCAACACCACCTGTTGCTCGACACCAGGACTGGCTCCCACCGATGACCTGGTTTCTGCCGTCTTTGACCCTCGGCGCAGCCACGATGACGCTGTACAGCGATGCGCCCGCCGACCGAGCGTCACGCAACGGCCACGCGCTGACGGGGCACGCCGCAGTCCGATATGATTGTGCCGGTCAAGACTCCGTCCGATACGGCGAACTCGTCGGAGACGTGATGTCGTAGCGTAGAACGCGGCCCCGACACCCCAGGGAAATGAGGTTAGGGGTTCGTCGGGGTTATTCTGTTCGATTGTTCGCCAGAATGGCGTGGAGTTGATTGCGGGTGCTGATGGCGAATTTTGTGAAGATCTTGTGCAGTTGGTATTCGACGGTGCGCCGGCTCATGAACAGCTGGGCTGCAATGTCGGGGTTGGACAGACCGTCGGCGGCAAGCCGGGCGATCTGAGTTTCTCGTGCCGTGAGCTGGACGGGGCTGTCGGTGGTCCGTCTGCGTACTCGCTCACCGGTAGCACCCAACTCGCGCGCGGCTCGTTCGGCGAATCCGTCGGCTCCCATGGAAACGAACATCTGGTGTGCGGTGCGTAGCGACTCGCGCGCGTCGGCACGCCGGTTCTCGACGCGCAGCCACTCGCCGTACAGGAGATTCGTGCGGGCGAGCTGTACGGTCATTCGGCTAGCGCGCAGCTGGCTGATTGCCTGCTGGAATAGGTCCTCGGCCGCTTGGCCCTCGCTTACCAGGGCGCGGCAGCGGGCTTCGATCGCGTGTGCCCACTCCCTGCGACTGAGACTGGTTCGCTCGGACAGCCGGTGCAGGCTGGCCACCGCGACATCGTGTTGACCGAGCCGCACCGCCGCCTCAATCAGCTCCGGCAGGATCCAGACGCCGAAGCCGAGCTCGTCATGTTCGCGTCCCCGCTGCGCGGCGGCGAGCGCGGTGTCGTAGTGACCCAGGCCGTTATGGAGCACGGCGGTCGCAAACTCGACGCCGGCCATCGCCAGGCCTTCGCCACGTGCGGCGGCATCCTTGGCGCCGGCGTCGAACTGACCGGATGCCTGGCCGCGCCAGCCTGCGAGCAGCAGCGAGAAGTCCACCATCGGTGCGTTTCCGGTCGCAGCTGTGATCACGTCCGCCTCTTCGATCAGGGTTGCGGCGGCGGCGAACTCGCCCGCGAAGATGTGGTGTGCCGCGACGTAGTTGAGGGCGATCGGAAGGATGCTGAGCGCGCCCGTCGCTCGAGCTTGCTCGACGTACCGGACGCCGAGCGTGAGGCAGATCTCGTCATCCCACAGATCCATGGCGGTGTGGCAGCCAAGCCATAGCCAGCGGACGTCGCCGAGGCCGCGATCGTCGCAGAGGGCAGTGAGCGCGCGCTCGAGGCCGGGCACGGCGGCCGCGTAACCTCTTGTCGATCGTTCCACCAGACCGTCTAGGAGGAGGTCAACGGCCCGCGGGGGCTGGGCCGCGCGCGGCGCCGCCAAGGCGGCCTCGGCAATTTCCTGGACCGTCCGGCCGCCGCGTGACTGCCCCACGCGGATCGCCGACCACAGCGCCTCCAGGTAGGTCTCCCGCGCCAGAGCGGCGTCGAGCGGGGCGAGCCGCCGGGCTGCCAGGAGCAGCAGCTGTGGGGCTTCGCTACCCCGGTGCCGGCTGAAGGCTATTTGTGCGTGCAGACGCTCCAGCTGGGCGCGCTCCAGCTCACTGAGCGGCCCGACCTCGGCGATGGCCAGCTGCTTGACTGCCGCGTCTGGCATCCCGGCCTCGTACATGGCCTGCGATGCGGCGAGCGAGCGCTCCGCTCGCCGGCGCGGGTCGAGCGTCAGGGAGGCGGACCGTTCGAGGAAGGCGGCCGCCGCAGCCAGCCCGCCGCGTGCCTGAGCCCGGCCGGCGGATTGGTCGAGCTCGGCAGCGATGTCCTCGTCGGGCGCCGATGATGCCTGAGCACGGTGCCAAGCCCTGCGATCGGGATCGATTATGGGATCGGTGGCCTCGGCGATGGCAATGTGCACGAGGCGCCGGTCGCCGGCCGGGGCGGCCTGGTAGACGGCGGATCGGACCAGCGGGTGGCGAAAGGTGACCTGGGCGGCAATGGTAAGCAGCCCGTCGGTCTCGGCCGGTCCGGCGGCGTCGGGGCGGATACCGAGTCGATCGGCCGCGCGCCACAGCAGCGCGGGGTCGCCGGTGGGCTCGGCAGCGGCCAGCAGCAGAAGGCGCCGGGTCGTCTCGGGAAGCGATGCAACCTGCCGGAGGTAACTTCGCTCGATCCGGAAGGCCAGCGGCAGCGGACCAGTTCGGCCGAAGCCGCCGGCTAGCTCCGCCGCTGTCACCCCGTGGGGGAGCTCGAGCAGGGCGAGTGGGTTGCCGCCGGACTCGTCGATGATCCGGTAGAGGACTCGCTCATCCAACCGCCCCGGGATGACCGAGGCGAGCAACGCCCTGGCGTCCGTATCGGACAGTCCCTCAAGCGCCAACTCAGCAACGCCGGCGAGATTGGGCGCCGCCTCCAGATCACGGTTGCCGAAGATCAGGGCGACGGATTCGGTGTCCAGCCGGCGGGCAACAAACGCCAAGACCTGTGCCGAGGCTTGGTCCAACCACTGTGCGTCATCGATCAGGCACAACAGCGGCTGCTCCGCGGCCACGTCGGAGAGCAGGCCGAGGACAGCCAAGCCGACCAGGAAACGATCTGGCGCGCTGCCCGACCGTAGCCCGAGCACGACACCCAACGCGTCGCGCTGCGGGCCTGGCAGCCGGTCCAGACGACTCAGCATCCGCTCACACAGCTGCTGCAGCGCCGCGAAAGGCAGCGCCAACTCCGACTCGACACCCTGAGCGCGGGCCACCTGGAAGTCCAGTGCTGTGACGGCTGCGTAGTCCAGCAAGGCTGTCTTACCTATGCCCGCCTCGCCGCGCACCACCAGCGCCCGGCTACGCCCCGCTCGGACATCAAGCAGCAGCCCGTCGAGCCGACTGCACTGTTCCCTGCGACCCCACAGCGTCACGTTGCTCCCTCTTGTTCGCCCTCCCCCTGCTCTCCTCTGCTTCGCCCTCTCCTCGGGCCGAGTCGCGGTCATCGTAGGGCCGGCTGCCAGCCCCGCACGCCGCCGGGGGTAAGGCCGGCGTGACGGCTAGGGACCTCCCAGACGCGAATACGCTCGCTGAAGGCGGATGGTTCAGCCATGGGCGATCCGCAGCGACCTGGAGCGTGGGGCGTGTCCGCTCGCGCCGTCGAGCACGGATCCCGCGGCCTCTCTGCGGCCGAGGCCTTGCACCGCTTGTCACCGCAGCATCGGCAAGCGCTACTCGAGTGCTATTACGGTCGTTCGTCGATTGCCGAAGCGGCGGCTCGCCTCGGCGTCTCGTCCGCAGCGGTGAAATCGCGGGTCCACTATGCGTTGCAGTCGATACGACTCACGCTGGAGGAACTGCAATCGATCCACACAGCTGAGTGCGCCAAGGACCTACCGGTAAGCCCGGGGACGGAGTCGGGGGGCGCCTCACTTGAGGCCGTCAGCTCGATGGACTCCTGCAGCGGGGCTCGGGCGTTGCGTTGTCGCGGGCACGACGATCCGACAGCATGTGGAGTTCACGGATGCGAGTGACAACCGGCGGCTCCTACGGTGAGCGAACCAGACGGCACGAGGAGGCACAGCATGTCGACGATCACCACCAAAGACGGCGCCCACATCTTCTACAAGGACTGGGGAGGCGGCCGACCCATTGTGTTCAGCCACGGCTGGCCGCTCAACGCGGACGCGTGGGACCCGCAGTTAAATCTCGTGGCGAGCCACGGATACCGAGCGGTGGCACACGACCGCCGAGGTCATGGCCGTTCGACCCAGACCTGGGACGGCAACGACATGGACACCTACGCCGACGATCTCGCCGCGCTGATGGATGAGCTCGACCTCCACGACGCGGTACTGGTAGGCCACTCGACCGGTGGCGGAGAGGTGGTCCGGTACCTCGCACGGCATGGGACCAGCCGCGTAGCCAAAGCCGTGCTACTGGGGGCTGTCCCGCCTCTGATGCTCAAGACCGACGAAAATCCTCAGGGGACTCCCATCGAGGCCTTCGACACGATCCGGGCAGGCGTGGCCAGTGATCGGTCGGCCTTCTACAAGAGCCTCTCCGAGGCATTCTACGGGTTCAACCGCCCCGGAGCGGAGGTGTCAGAGGGCAAGCGGAACGAGTTTTGGCTGCAGGGCATGCAGGTCGGCTTCAAGGGCGCCTACGACTGCATCAAGGCCTTCTCTGAGACCGACTTCACCACCGATCTACCCGAGATCGACATCCCAGTGCTCGTTGCCCACGGTGACGACGACCAGATCGTCCCGATCCAGGCGGCCGCGCTGCAGACGGTGAAGCTGTTGCCCCACGCGACGCTCAAGGTGTACTCCGGCGCGCCGCACGGTCTCAACGGCGCCTACGAGCGCGCGTTCAACAGCGATCTGCTGGCATTCATCGCCGGCTAGGGCAAGGTCTTCGTCAAAGGCCGTTTCCCTACTCCCAGTGTTTCGCGCTAGCTACGAGCGACCGCTAATCCGACAAGTCGCCCGTCTTATGCGGCCGCACCACACGCCGGGCGCCATCCGCGGCCAGGTGTCCGAACATCTGACAAGAGAGACGGCTGAACATGAAGGCTCTATCCGAACAGCTCAGCGATTTGGCGGCCCGGTCGAAGAAGACGGAGGACGTCGTGGCTGCGGCGCAGGAAAGAAACCGCGAGAAGCTCCAGAGCCAGCGGGAAAAGTTGAAGGCCGCTATCGCTGATGGCGACGCCCAAGCGCAGGCTCGCGCCGCGGCTGCCGAGACCAAGAGGCAACAGTGGTGGAGCGATACGCGATCGTCGGTGGACGCGCGGTTCGCCGCGATGCGCGCCGAGGCGGACCATCGGCGCACGGAGAGGGACGTCAAGAAGGCCGAGCGTCACGCTGAGCAGGCTGAGCAGGACGCCATGGACGCGATCGACTGGGCCCTCTTTGTCCTCGACCAGGCCGACTACGCCGTGATCGACGCGGTCATGGCCCGCGCCGACGCAGATGACCTCGCTCTGAACAGCTAGCCGTGCGGGCCATTCCTTGCCGAGCCCACCCGACCACTCGTCCATGTAGCCACGCGACGGAATAGCGTCAGCATCCGCGCGGGCGGTAACGGCATCGGCGACGGCGTACTCTGCCTGGTCCAGGACGTAGAGCGCGAAGTCGACGGCGTCTGCGGCGTCGGCCTCCGCGTCGTCCGCGCGGTGCTGGGCCTTCGTCACGTCCTTCTCGAACCGTCGGTCCTAGCAGTGCGCTGAGGTTTGCCGTCGGCAGTTGTCGCAAGCATGCGATTGCCGCCGTAAGCAGGAGCGTAGATCCTGCTTCCCCGCCCCCACGGGCGTCAAAGGCCGCCACGCAGGCCCAGTCGTAGACACGGCGGCGGGTCACCTGCCGTCGCATCCCCGGAGAACCCAGTCGGCGCAGCAGCGTGCGAAGGCTGACGTCGACGCCGACCAGCCGTGGACCGTCGGGCATATGTGCAACGACGAGGTCGGACACTCTGGTCACGGCAACGCCATCGGTGTCGACCAGCTGGCGGTCAAGGACGTCCCCAGCCAGCGCCACGAGGCTACGGTCCCGGCCGGGGACCGCTTGGAAAAGTGGACTCGAGAGCCGGATGCGGTGTTGAGCCGGACACACCACATACGGCGGCGACGAACGAAGAAGCGTGCCCGACCTTGATGATCACACCCACCAGCGGGGGGTGGGCTTAGCCCTCATCCCAATGGACGACGAGGTCGGCAAGGGTGCCCACGTACGACTCGTCGCTGTCCTGGACTGCAGCTCCGACGAGCCCCGCGACCGAGATCAACCCGGCCGGCCCGAACGGCCGTCTTGACCGCCGCGGGCGGGGGAGCCGTCGGTGGAGACGCCGCGGCCCGGCTCGAAGCGCGTGCTGCGTCATGGGCATCGCCCCTCTGCGGTCGTCCTACCTGTGGTCCGACGCTAGGCGTCGTAGGCCCCGGTCGAATCCCGGAGATGCCCAGTTCTTGCTGCTGAGGCGTCCCAACCTGGGCGGGGTTGAACTGGCGTTCTCACTGATGCGAGCAAGGCCGCGCCCTTTCACTGTTGCGGCCAGAACCACCGCGATTGCGAGGTTCGCTACCTAGGAGGCCGCCATGACGATCGTCGCGCTCAGTTGCCCGCGATGCTCCGTCCGGTCTGAGGCAGCCGTGGACGCAGTTCTTGTCGCCGCATCCAGTGGGCTCTCAGACGAGGAGGGGAGACCCACCGTCTGCTGGATCTGCAGCGGCTGCTCGACGCTCGTTCACCACGGGATCGATTGGCAGGCTTTCGCCCTGCTGGTGTCCGCAGGCGCAGCGCTGATCGACGAGGACGACCACGATCTACGTCCCGCCCATCCTGAATCGGCCGCCACCGGCCCGATGTGGACGTACGACGACCTGCTCGACCTGCACGTCCTGCTGTTCACGTGCGACTGGTTCGCGGAGCTCGAGGAGGCGGCCGACACTCCAGCCGACCAGGGCTGACTCGGCGCGCTCCAAGACTAGGGAGTTCGCTGATTCGAGAGTCGCCAGCGCCTTCTACGTTGGCGACACTGACCTTTCGCAGTGGGCGGGGTCGGTCACCGAAGGAGCGCATCATGACCAACGAAGAGCTGGTGCTCAGCGTCACCGACGAGCTGTTCTGGGACCCTAAGGTTGACAGCGAGGCGGTGGCCGTATCAGCCGATGGCGGCGTGGTCACGCTGCGTGGGACCGTGGGCAGCCTCCGTCAGAAGTGGGAGGCCAAGAACGCCGCCGAACGCGTCTGGGGAGTCACCGGCGTCAGCAACGAGCTCAACGTGCGGATCATGACGGATCAGCGGCGTGCGGACGCCGACCTGCGCGGGGACGTGCTTCAGGCTCTCGTGCTCGACTCCCTCGTCCCAGCAAGCGTGGACGCGGCTGTCAAGGACGGCTTCGTGACGTTGAGCGGCAGTGCCACCTGGCAGTACGAGCGCGACGAGGCCGAGTTCATCGCCGGGAACATCCTCGGAGTCACCGGCGTGGAGAACGACATCTATTTGGTGATGTCCACGCCGAGTGCCGGCGACGTCCAGCACGCGATCAAGAAGGCGTTCACCAGGGACGCAAAGCTGGATGCCGACGAACTGATGGTCGCGAGCTCCGACGGGACGGTCACGTTGACCGGCACGGTTCACTCGTGGTCCGAGCGTGACGCCGCCGTCGCTGCTGCCTGGGCCGCTCCCGGGGTCTCCCTCGTCGACGACCTCCTTACCGTCGCCTACTGATCCTTTGGGAAGGGACGACTGTCATGTCTCTGTCTTCGTCGTTGCTGTGGCGAGGCCTTCTGGCCATCGGGGTCGGCATCGTGTCAGTGGCTTGGCCCAGCATCACCCTGACCGCATTCGTCATCCTGTTCGCCGTCTACGCGTTCATCGCAGCCGGCACCGACGCCATGCGGGGGTTCAGCAGCGACAGCGTCGGGCCGGTCGCAGGGTACCTGTTGCTCGCCGTTCTCTCCGTCGCCGCGGGACTCGTTGCGCTGCTCTGGCCCGGCATCACGGCGTTGGCGCTGACCATCTGGGTGGGGGCTTGGGCTTTTGTCACCGGCTTCGTGGAGGTGGCACTGGCATTCCGGCGTGGCGAGGCCGCCGGCCAACGCGCCATGTGGGCGCTCAGTGGGCTCGTCTCGATCGCACTAGGCGTCGTTCTGTTCATCCGACCCGACATCGGCGCGTTCTCGCTCGCCACCGTCTTCGGCCTGTTCAGCATTGTGTACGGGGTCTCGGCGCTCGTTCTGTCGTTCCAAGCTCGAGACGTGGACGATGCCGCGCAACAGCTGGCGGGCTCCGCCGCCTGACCGCGCGGCGCCGGCCGACCTCTCAAAGCCGAGGGTCGGCCGGTGCCGTCCCGGCGGCGTTGACCCGGGCTCAGCAGCGGCAGTTCCGTGGCCGCGCCCAACGTGGAACAGAAGCCACACTTTCCAGTCAAACTGCCATTGCAATGACCTGCTCGGTGGTTAGCGCGTGAATGGATGCGCCGTCGGGCGTTCGTACATGGCGCCGTCGCGCTACTGAGGAGCGGCCGAATCCCGGACAATCAGTCGGCACGGAACGGAATGTAGCCCGGGTGATGGGTGTCCCTCGATCGCCGACAGCAAGAGTTCGCCTGACCGGCGGCCGACAGCTTCAAGGTTCAGGTCAACGGACGTCAGCGGCGGTCGACAGGCTTCAGCGACCAGCGCCCAGTTGTCCACGCCGATGAGAGCGACATCATGCGGGACGCTGCGACCGGCTTCTGTCAGCCCATCGCGGACCCCTCGGGCCACTGTGTCGCTGCCGCAGAACACGGCGTCGATGTCGGGATCCGTCGAGTCGTGGACCCTCACCGGCGATCCGTACGCGCGCAACACCGCGGACGAGCCGGACCGGGTGGTACCGCGTGAGCTGTCCGGGGTCGGGGTGGCCGAGGGATCGCTGCACGCTGTGCTACCCGCGCTCTCGTGGACGGCCGTACAGCTGCGTCCGGCACCGACAACGTCCTCGGCATGACCGCCAGGCACTCGATGAATCGCGCCTCCCAGTAGCGCGATCTTGCCCTCATGGTCGTGAACGCCTTCGGTCGCCCAGAAGATGGGGCGTCGACGTCCTCCCGTGACCTGTCCACGTGCTCTGGGACGACTCACCCTTGCGTCAGCTGGTCCGCCCAGCCCTCACCGCGATTGTTGCGTTCGAGCCGCAGCCGGGCGACGGCCCCGCGCGGAGTCCCGAGCGAAGCCAGTCGTCCGCGTCAGGTCAGCTGCGTGAGCGGGGCAGGCGGTTCTACTTCTTGGCCGCCTGGTATGCGTCTCTGACAGTTTGGCTGATGCGGCCCCGCGCGTTGACAGCATGGCCGTTCTGGGCGGCCCAGGCGCGAATGGCCGCAACGTCCCCACTAGCTGTCGGCTTGGAGGCGGTGCGGCGGCTGCGGGCTGGCGCAGCAGCAGGCCGACCTCGGGTGGGCACCTTGGTGGCGGCGTCGAGGTAAGGCTTGAGCACCTTGTCGAGTGCGGCGGCATTCTTCCTGCCGAGATCGATGGTGTATGCGGTGCCCTTGTAGCTGAAGTCGACAGAACTCGCGTTGGCGGAGCCGTCGATGTCGTCAGTGATGGAGACTGTCGTAGTTTTGGCCATGCCAACCATGCTGCGGTGCGATCACCTTCTCGTCAACACGACGCGCATTCGAAGCGGCGGCTTCTGCGCCTAACCGCGCTGTTCGAACAGCATCCGCGTGAATCAGGGAGGCACCTCTGGACGCGCCGGATCCGTAGCAGCCGTCACAGTGAGCTGTACGACGGGGAAAGCCGTTCGTTCGTCGTCGCTGTAACCCGTGAGCGCGTGGCGATAGTCGACGGTCGGGGCGGGACTGTGACCAGTCCATGGTGGTCGTCGTCGTTCTTTCAAATCGGGGGGCGCTCCGCTCAGGGGGGCACGAGGACTTTGAGGTTCTTGGGGTCGGCCATGCCCTGCTAGCCGCCGTGGCCGCCGGTGAGGGTGATGTTGCCGCCGAACAGGCTGGCGGACCCGGTCGTGCTCGAGGCAGTCGGCACAAGCAGGCTCTTCAGGTCAAAGGAGGAGTGCCGAACGCCCACGACGCATGTCAAGTGCGCCAAGACTCCCCGCTGCCAACCCACGATCTCGCCAGCCTGCACCGGCAGGGGCATTACCCGCCAAGTCGCTTCGACGAAGAGTCGGGGAGGTCCTCGCCTTGTGCCATCGACCGAGTCAGGGAATTACGGACCCGGTCAGCCACGACGCGGCCGTCGGCGAGCCGGATCACTCGATCGGCATTCGGGATCATGTCGCCGGCGTTGCGTGCATGGATTGCCGCCACGATCGTCGTGCCCGGCAGCGCAGCCCTGAGATTGGCCAACATCTGCCCGGCGGTCTCATCGTCGAGGCCCTCGGTTGGCTCGTCGAGCAACATCAGCCGCGGACGGCGAAGGTAGGCCTGGGCCAGGGCGAGTCGCCGGCGCTGACCTCCGGACAGGAAACTGCCTGCTGGTCCGACCTGGGTCGAACGCTCGACGGAGCCACAGAGGACCACGACGCACAGGGCGCGGTCGAGCTCGGCTCCGGTGGCCTCCGGACGGGCCAGGCGCAGGTTGTCCTCGATGGT
>JAWWOO010000008.1:0-53246 GCA_033851545.1 Frankiales bacterium
CCAGGATGATGTCGGTGGCGTCGGTGAGCTGCAGGGCCAGCGCGGTGTCGAGCAGGTCCGAGCTGGTCATCCCGAAGTGCACGTAGGCGGCAGCCTCGCGCGGCGACGTGTTGTCGGCCCAGGCGGAGAGGAACGCGATCACGTCGTGCTGGGTGACCGCCTCGATCTCGGCGACCGCCTCGGGGGTCGGCGGCGCGGCGTTCCGTACCGGCTCGACCGCGCTCTGCGGGATCACGCCGTCGGCTGCGTGCGCCTCGACCACGAGCGTCTCGACCTTGCACCACAGCTCGTACTTGTGGGCCTCGCTCCAGACCCGCCCCATCTCGGGCAGGGTATAGCGCTCGATCACAGACGTGTCCCTCTCGGCAGGAGTACGGCAACCATCATCCCGTACGCCAGCCGGGTGCGGCTTGTTAGTCGCTGAGTGGGCCATGGCACCTCCAGCGACTAACACCTCACCCCTGGGCAGCGGCCGACTGCCAGGCCAGAGCCAGGTTGTCGGCCAACGTGAGCAGCGCTGCCGGGTCGGGCATTCCCGCAGGGAGCGCCGTTGGCGTCCCCCCGCCTACCGCGTGACCCTGGTACGCGAACTCGCTGACCCCGAGCAGGTTGCCATCCTTGGCCACGACGGTCACACCCCGGTCAACGACACCATGGGCCGAGGTGCCGCTGACCGCGCCGTTGGCGTCAGGGATGCCCCTTCTACCGATGCGGAGATTCGCCTTGCACGGGTGAACGGCAGCGAGCCCAGAGCGGGAGCGCCCAGCGAGGGCAGTGCCTGCCGCATGCTGGGCTGTGCGACGCCGGTCAGTGTCGGCGCGGCGACGTCTCCGTCATGTGGTTGCCAGGTGGCCGCGGCGTCCAGCGCCAGATCACCGAGGGCGGAGGAGCTCGGAGGCATGGTGCCAGTGAGCGGCAGGACGGAACCGCCGCCTACGGAGCCAAGCTCCTGGAACACCAGGTCGAGGGCGCTGCCGTCCTCAGCCACGACGATGGCGTCACGTTCGTATACCGCCGGTCCCAAAGTGGACGAGGAATCACGGTTCGTGATCTGTCCAGGCGTTGATTCTCTGCGTGAATACGTCCACAGGCCCCCGCCGCCGGGCAACGACTCGTGCACACAGTCGACAAAAGTGCCTTCGCCGGTGGACCGGCCCTGGAGTTGACCGCACAGGTCTCCGCTGAGGAGTCCGGCATACCGGGTCTTGGCCTCGGCCGCGGTGTCGGTGACGACGCGCAGCATCCCGGTGCCGGCAGACGCGCGGTACTCCACCTGTGTGCCGACGAACTGCGTCTTATCCGTGATCGCGGGGGTGTCCCAGGTCAGGTCGCCCCGGGTCACGAGGGCCCGCCCCCCTGCGTACGACACCAGCAGTCCGTAGACGCGAGCGTTCGACGCCGTGATCTGGGCCGCAGAACCGAAGGAGAAGGTCGCTACCGAGGCAAGGCTCGGCGTGGTTGGCGGCGGTGCCGGGGAGCCAACCGGCGTGGTCGAGGGGACAGGGCGGCTCTGCGCCTCGACCAGCACTCCAATCCCGATCACGACGACGGTGACCAAGAGACCCGCAACCCCCGCGTAGCGGTGCTGCTGTGCCCGCCGCCCGTTTGCCACAGCGGACGACGGGATGAGGGTCAGCGGCGGCTCGTCGTAGACGAGCCGTTCGAACAACTCGCGGGTCTCCATGTCAGTCCTCCTCCGAACCCTTGAGCGTCAGCTCGGGCAACGACCGTCGCAGGTTGTCTAGACCCCGCGACGCCGCACTCTTCACGGCACCCTCCGAGATGCCGAGGATCCGGGCGGTCTCCGCGATCGAGACGTCCTCCCAGTAGCGCAGCACCAGCACGGCGCGCTGCTGCCGCGGCACCGTTGCCAGCGCCGCCAGCAACATCTCGCGGTCGGCCGAACCGGCATCGCGCACGGGCAGCTCGGGCACCGCGTCCGTCGGGCGCTCACGACGCCAGCCTCTGCGGCGCTCGTCCAGCGCGCACCGTACGACGATCTGCCGGGCGTAGGCGTCGACCCCGTCGCGCTTCTCGACCCGGCGCCAGGCCAGGTAGAGCTTGGTCAACCCGATCTGGACGATGTCCTCGGCCTGGTGCCAGTCGCCGCAGAGCAGGTAGGCGGTGCGGCGCAGGGCAGCGGCGCGGGCCGAGACGAATGCCTCGAACTCCGCCATCTCCGATGCCCTCATGGGCAACCCCCGTTCCTTGTCGCTCCCTACACGGAACGACGACCCCCCGGGGTTGCCTCAACCTGTTGCAGTACTGCACGGCGGGCGCTCCAGCGCCCGATCTGCAGTACTGCAGCGGGGATCAGCGACCGGCGGCGGCGGCCTCGAACGCGTCCTTGAACGTCGCCATCTGGGCCCGCAAAACGGGGTCGCCGACGGCCAGGATCTGTACGGCCAGCACGGCGGCGTTCTTGGCGTTGCCCAGCCCGACGGTGGCCACGGGCACGCCGGTGGACATCTCCGTCATCATCGTGAGCGCGTCCAGGCCGATCAGCGCACCCGTACGCAGCGGAACCCCGATCACCGGCATCGTCACGTGCGCGGCGATGATGCCCGGCAGGGACGCGGTCTGCCCGCCGCCACCGGCGATGACGACCTCGACGCCGCTCGGCTCGAGCTCGGCGATCCAGTCGGCCAGCGTGCGCGGCGACCGGTGCGGCGAGATGAACGTCGACTCGTACGGGACCCCGAAGCGCTCCAGCAGACCGCCGGCCTGAGCCATCACGTCGTGGTCGGTCGGCGATCCGTAGATCACGGCGACGCGGGCTTCCTGCGGCACGATGACTCCTGTGGCTGGTGGGACTGAGGCGCTCACCCTATCGACGGCTCACAGGCTGGTCTACGACCGGGCTCACGGCACCGCGATCGTGCCCGCGGCCGCTGCTGCCGCGATGTCCCGCCGATGGTGCGAGCCGGCCAGGCCGATCAGGTCGACAGCCTCGTACGCCCGCGCCCTCGCCTCGTCCAGGTCGGCCCCGACCGCGGTCACGGACAGCACCCGACCGCCGGCGCTCACCACGTCGGAACCGGCCGTACGGGTGCCCGCGTGGAGCACCTCGACGCCCGGGATCCCTTGCGCAGCAGGCAATCCGGTGATCGGGTCGCCCGTGCGAGGAGACCCGGGGTAACCGTCAGCGGCGACCACGACGGTGACGGCGGAGGCGTCCGACCACTCCAGCGCGGGCTGCTCGGCCAACCGCCCCTGAGCAGCCGCGAGCAGCAACCCGGCCAACGGCGTGCGCAGCAGGGCCAGTACGACCTGCGTCTCCGGGTCGCCGAACCGGGCGTTGAACTCGATCACCCGGACGCCCTTGGACGTGAGCGCGAGCCCGGCGTACAGCAGGCCGGAGAACGGCGTCCCCCGCCGGGCCATCTCATCGACGGTGGGCTGCAAGACCGTACGGAGCACCTCGTCGACCAGGTCCACCGGCGCCCAGGGCAGCGGCGAGTAGGCGCCCATGCCGCCAGTGTTCGGCCCCTCGTCCCCGTCGAAGGCCCGCTTGAAGTCCTGCGCCGGCTGCAGCGGCACCACCGTCACACCGTCGGTCACCGCGAACAGCGAGACCTCGGGGCCGTCGAGGTACTCCTCGATCACCACCCGCTCGCCCGCAGCGTGCGCGACGGCCTCGGTGAGGCTGGCGGTGACCACCACACCCTTGCCGGCGGCGAGCCCGTCGTGCTTGACGACGTACGGCGGCTGCAGGGTCGCCAGCACATCGGCGGCGTCGCCCTCGCAGACCCAGTGGCCGGCCGTCGGCACGCCCGCAGCGGCCATCACGTCCTTGGCGAACGCCTTGCTGCCCTCGAGCCGCGCCGCAGCGGCCGACGGCCCGAACACGGCCAGCCCCCGGGAACGGCAGGCATCCGCGGCCCCCGCGACCAGCGGAACCTCCGGCCCGATCACGACCAGGTCGGCGTTCCACGCGGAACCAAGGTCGGCGACCGCGACCGGATCGGTGACGTCGAGCGGGAAAGTCTCGGCCACGGACGCCGTACCGGCGTTGCCGGGAGCACAGGCCAGCGCCACCACCGAGGGGTCGTGGCGCAGCGCCACGCACAGCGCATGCTCGCGCGCGCCGGCACCGACGACGAGGACCCGCAAGGACGTCATGGAGATCACCGTAACGAACCCTCAGCCGCTGTACGCTCCCCCCGTCGCGCCGCCTGAGACGGCGCCACTCCGGGGGGACGGACATGTCGGTACGCAGAGGTACGGCGTTGTTGGCGGCGGCAGTCCTGGTGGCGCTCTCCGGCGGTGCTGCCGCTGCCGCCGGTCCGACGAAGCCTGGCCCGACGCACACCTCCCCCGCCCGGCCGACCAAGCCGGTGTCGCCGCCGGCCTCGGCCGTGGCGCCCGATCGCGGTTGCGCGCAGGAGATCGCCGACGGGGCACAGGTGTTGTCCGGTGACGAACTCGCCGCGTTGCGGGCAGATGCCACGCACCTGGCCGGGCTCACCAGCCTGCGCATCCGGACGGTGGCGAGCGTTCCGGGCGGCGACCTGAACGCGTACGAGAAGCAGCTGCAGCTGCGTTGCGGCTGGGCCGACGCCACCAACGTCCGTCAGCCCAGGCTGCTGGTGTTCATGGTCGCGACGACGGACCGGCAGATGGGGATCTATCCCGGACCCGACCTGGTCGGGACGATCACCGACAGCGTGTGGCTGTCCATCGAGCAGGAGAGCATGAGGCCGCTGTTCGCGGACGGCGACTGGTCGGGAGGCCTGCAAGCCGGCGTCGACGCGCTGGACCAGGCCCTCTCGGGTGGGGGCTCTGCCGGCGAGCCGGCACCGGTCGCCAGCACCCCGAGCTTCCTGCGCTACGACGCGAACGGCCAGCTCATCCAAGGCGACGGCTCTGCGGAACACCCGTTCATCGACGACCCGAATGGCGTCCTGGCCGGCTCACCACGAAATGACATCTTCCCCACCTTCGGCCTGATCTTCGCCATCTTCGCCGGGCTCGGCGTCATCGCCATGATCGTCGGTATCTCGGGCCGCTCGCGCCCGCCGCGGACTGGTCGCTACGACCCGACCACGGGCCTGTGGGACAGCGGCTTCGGTGAGCGTCACGGAGGCGGCCACCACGGCGGGTTCGGGGGCTTCGACGGAGGCGGTGGGGGTGGCGGCTCGTCCTCGGACGGTGGCGGCGGCTCCTCCGGCTTCTAGTGCTGCTCCCACGAGTCCGGCGCGTCGACCAGCTTCTGGACGTGCTTGGGCAAGGTCCCGTTGACGACGTCGGCCAGCGAGGTGTTCTCGAGCACTGACCGAAGGCTGGCCCGTACGGCGATCCAGACCGACTGCAGGTGCACCGCCTCGCCCTCGTAGTCGAGCATCTCCGGACGCAGCCCGCGTACGTGCGCCATCGGGCCTTCGACCGCCCGGATCACGTCGGCGACCGAGATGTCGGAGGCGTGCAGCGCCAGCCGGTAACCGCCCTGCGCCCCGCGCTGGCTGTGGACGAGGCCGGCCCTGCGCAGCGAGCCCAGGACCTGGTCGAGGAACTTGCGCGGCAGTTGCTGTGCCTCGGCGAGCTCGTCGGCAGTGACGGGCGGCCCGCCCTCCGCCTCGCGGGCAGCGAGGATCAGTGCGGCGCGTACGGCGTAGTCAGCTGCGGCGGTGATGTGCACCCGCCCAGTCTGCCGGTCTGGCGGGTCAAACGCTTCATCGCAACGGTCGCGGCGTGCCGGAATGCGCGGCTCACGGTCCCGGTTTGACGGTCGGGAAGCTTAATCCTAGTTTGTACGTAGGATTAACCGCGTCACTCGGCAACCAGGAGTATCCGTGCACATCGACCCCTACCTCGTCCTGGCGGGCTTGGTGGTGGGCTCCATCGTGGGTCTCACCGGCATGGGTGGCGGCGCCCTGATGACGCCGATCCTGGTCCTCCTCTTCCACATCCAGCCGCTCGCGGCGATCTCGAGCGACCTGGTCGCCTCGGTGGTCATGAAGCCGTTCGGCTCCGCTGTCCACCTCAAGCACGGCACCGTCCACCGGGGCGTGGTCCGCTGGCTGGCGATGGGATCGATACCGGGAGCCCTCGCCGGAGTGCTGATATCGACCTCGCTCCGGCACGCCAGCCACGTACAGAACGAGCTCAAGATCGCGCTCGGCATCGCCCTGCTGCTCGCGGTCGCCGGCATCACCGCCCGCGCCGTGATCGACCGCCGGCGGCACGTCGCCGAGGCGCTGACGCCAGCAGAGGTCCCCGTTCGGCGCCTGCCGACGCTGCTGGTCGGCGTCGGCGGCGGGGTGGTCGTCGGGCTGACCTCGGTTGGCTCCGGCTCGCTGATGATCGTGCTGCTGATGATGCTCTACCCGCGGCTGTCGACCCGCCAGCTCGTCGGCACCGACCTGGTGCAGGCGGTCCCACTGGTCGCGGCGGCAGCGCTCGGCCAGCTGCTACTCGGCGACGTCAAGCTGCCGCTGACCGGTGCCCTGCTGCTCGGCGCGATCCCCGGCGTCATCTTCGGTGCCAAGATGTCGGCCATCGCGCCCAGCGGGCCGCTGCGCTGGGCTCTCGCCGTGGTGCTCTCCGGGTCAGGCGTCAAGCTGCTCGGCGCCGGCAACGGCGTCCTGCTCGCGGTGATCGTGGTCGGCCTGGCCATCGGCGCCGGACTGCTCGAGCTCAACCGCCGGACCCGTACGGCGGCCCCCGTCGTCACCGCGCCCGCGCTCGAACGGGTCTAACGCCCCTGCCCGCAGTACTGCACAGCGGGCGCCCCAGCGCACAGCCTGCAGTACTGCAGCGGGGCGTCAGACCAGGTCGCGGAGCACGATCGTCTGGGCCCGGCCGGGGCCGACGCCGACAACGCTGAACGGCGCCCCGGACATCTCCTCGAGCGCCTTCACGTAGGTCTGGGCGTTCTTGGGCAGGTCGTTGAAGGACGTCGCCCCCGAGATGTCCTCGGCCCAGCCGGCGAACTCCTCGTACACCGGTTCGGCGTGGTGGAAGTCCGTCTGGTTGGTCGGCAGGTCACGCAGCACGGTGCCGTCGGGCAGCCGGTAGCCGACGCACACCGGGATCGTCTCGAAGCCCGAGAGCACGTCGAGCTTGGTGAGTACGAAGTCGGTGACCCCGTTGATCCGTACGGCGAACCGGGCGATCGGGGCGTCGTACCAGCCACAGCGGCGAGGGCGACCGGTCGTCGTGCCGAACTCGGCGCCGGCTTGCCGCAGCCGTTCGCCGGTCTCGTCGAGCAGCTCGGTCGGGAACGGGCCGGCGCCGACCCGGGTCGTGTAGGCCTTGACCACCGCGATCACCCGGTCGATCCGCGTGGGCGGGATGCCCGAGCCGGTGCAGGCGCCGCCGCTGGTCGGGTTGGACGACGTGACGAACGGATAGGTGCCGTGGTCGACGTCGAGCTGCGTGGCCTGGCCGCCCTCGAGCAGCACGTTCTTTCCTGCATCCAGCGCCTCGCCGAGCACCAGTGACGTGTCCGCGACGAACGGCCTGAGCCGATCGGCGTGGGACAGCAGCGCCTCGGCGACCTCGTCGACGGTGATCGCGCGGCGGTTGTAGACCTTGACCAGCAGCTGGTTCTTCTGCTCCAGCGCGCCCTCGATCTTCTGCCGGAGGATCTTCTCGTCGAACAGGTCCTGGACCCGGATGCCGACCCGCGACATCTTGTCGGCGTAGGCCGGCCCGATGCCACGTCCGGTGGTGCCGATCTTGGCCTTGCCCAGGAAACGCTCACCGACCTTGTCGATAATCGTGTGGTAGGACGCGATCACGTGGGCGTTGGCACTGACCAGCAGGCGCGACGTGTCGATCCCGCGCTCCTCCAGCAGGTCGATCTCGCCGAACAGCACCGAGAGGTCGATGACCACGCCGTTGCCGATCACGGGGATGCAGCCGGGGGTCAGGATGCCGGTCGGCAGCAGGTGCAGCGCGTACTTCTGGTCGCCGATGACGATCGTGTGACCGGCGTTGTTGCCGCCGTTGTAACGCACCACGTAGTCGAGCCGCGAGCCGAGCAGGTCCGTCGCCTTGCCCTTGCCCTCGTCACCCCACTGGGCACCGACCAGCACGAGTGCAGGCATCGACGGTTCCTTTCACAAGGGGAGGCGGTACGGGAGTCAGGGGCACCGTCCGACCCGGGAAGATTACCGGACGATGAGAGCGGAGCGTCAGTCCGGGCGCAGCGGGGCCGGAAGGCGGGCTACGCTCGGACCATGGCAAGGATGCCCAACCGGGCAGATCTCGAGGCTGCGGTCGACGCCGCCGTCAATCTCGGCAAGGCGCAGGCCAAGGCCCTCGCCGCCCTCCCCGGTGCCATCAACGCGGTGGCCGAGGCCGCCAACAACATCAACGCCACCGCCACGGAGGCGCGCGCGGTCATCCGCAAGGCGCAGGCCGTGACCGACCGCCTGGACTCGATGCTCGACCACGTGGAGCCCGCGGTCTCCGAGATCACGCCGACGCTGCAGGCACTCAAGGAGGCCCAGCAGCGGATCGTCGCGATGACCGGATCGACCGAGAAGATGGCGTCCTTCGTCGAGGACGCCGGGGCGGGCCTGTCCCGGTTGGCCGGTCTGTCCGGCGCCTCCGGGCTGTTGAACCGGCTCGCCGCGGCGACCAAGCCCGAGCCCTCCTCCCGCCCGCTGACGGCTGTTCCCACCGAGCCTGCGGCCGAGCTCCTGCCAGCTGAGACGCCGACGGAGGAGATCCTGGCCGAGCTGGTGGGCGCCGACGCAGGGCCGGTCGAGCTGGACGATCCCGAGATCCACGACGCGGACCTCGTGGCAGTGCCGGACGAGGACGAGCCGATCGAGGACGCTGAGCTTCCCACCGAGGTTGACGACGGCGTGCGCTACGAGACGGACGACCCGATCGAGGCCGAGCCGCCCGAGGCAGAGCTCGCTGACACCCAGGACACCGACGCCGAGCTCGAGGAGGCCCTCCACCCGGTCGAGCTGGGCAGCGAGTCCGACGGCCCGGACGTCACCGAGTCCGCCACCGGCTGACAGTTTGTGGAACATCGTGCGGGCCAGCACAACGAGGATGTTCCACGAACAGGCGTCGGAGGGTCAGCCTGCGAGGGCCGCCGCGGCCGCGGGGTCGCAATCGTTGAGGAAGGTCGCCACCCGATCGGCCTCCTCGGTCTCGTTGATCGCGCCCGCCGCCCGGCCGAGCGCATGCAGGGCACGCAGGAAGCCCTGGTTCGGCTCGTGCGACCACGGCACCGGCCCGAAACCCTTCCACCCGTTGCGGCGCAGCGCGTCGAGGCCGCGGTGGTAGCCGGTACGGGCGAAGGCGTACGACGTCACGATCTGCCCGTCGGCGAACGCCCGGTCGGCGAGCAGAGCCCACGGAGCGGAGGACGCCGGGAACGAAGCGGCGACCGAAGCCGGGTCCGCGCCGGAGGCCAGCGCCTCCCGTACGGGGGCGTCGTCGGGCAGATAGGTGGGAGGGGGGCCGCCAAGCAGGTTGAGGCTCATGCCACCCATCTTGCCGTGCCGGGGGCCGCGATAGCCTCACGCCCATGACCGAGACCTCCGCCAGCCCCGCCGTCGTCCGCCCGATCGAGCTCGCGTGGGTCTCCCGCGGCAGCACCGGTGCGCCGAACTACGACGAGTTCAACACCTATGACGAGATCGCCGAAATCATCGCCACCAACCCGACCTCGATCCTCACCGTCGACATGCCCCACGCGACGCCTGAGGGGCGCAAGCAGAACCTCGGCTTCTTCGACGCGCTGCCCGAGGCCCTCCCCCGGCTCCAGCAGCTCAAGGCCGACGGGCACTTCGCGCAGGCGCGGGACGTCGTCCTCCCCTACCGCATCACCACCCCGAACGGCCCGTCGTACGGGGTCTGGGCGATGGTCTCGACCGCCGAGATCTCGGACGCGGCCGACAAGCCGGGCCTGGTGATCCGCAACGAAGAGGTCTTCGTCGACAAGGTCAAGGAGCGCACGGCGCTGATCGGTGCCCTCGGCCACCTGATCAGCGCGGTGCTGCTGCTGCAGTCCGACCGCGGCCCGGACGTGGTCGCCCAGCTCAGGGCGTGGACCGAGGGCCGCGACCCGGACGCCGTCGACATCGACCAGTTCGGCCAGGAGCACGCAGTCTGGCTGATGCAGGACTCACCCGAACGCGACGCGCTGATCGAGGCGCTCGCGGGTGGGGAGCTCATCGTCGCCGACGGCAACCACCGCTCGCTGGCCTCGCAGCAGTCCGGGCTCGACGCGTTCCTCGCCGTGATCACCGCCCCGGAGTCGCTCACCATCCAGCCGTACAACCGGTTGATGCGCTCGCTCGGGCTGCCCCTGCAGGAGTTCCTCGGCAAGCTCAAGTCCGCCGGGTTCGAGGTCACCCAGGTGGACGGACCGGTCGGCATCCCGGCCGAACGCGGCACGATCGGGCTGTACGCCGGCGACGGCTACTCGTACGAGGTCGGGCTGCCTGCCGCCGAGGGCAGCGTCGTGGACACCCTCGACCACACCGTCGTCGAACGGGCGATGTTCAACGACGTCCTGGGCATGGACGCGGCGGACAAGCGGATCGCCTACGTGGGCGGGGACTACGGCGCTGACTGGCTGCGCGCGGAGGTCGACGGCGGGCGCGCGGAGGCCGCGATCATGATCGCGCCGGTTGCGACCGATGACTTCGTGGCCATCAACCACGATCGGATGAAGATGCCGCGCAAGAGCACCTGGTTCACCCCGAAGGCCCGCGCCGGACTGGTCCTGGCGGAACTGTAGGAGTTCAGCGTCCGGGCGCGTGGGTAGGGCGGGTGCATGCCCAGGACCCGGAACACCACGGACGACCGACTGCTCAGTGTCTACCTGCACGACCATCTGGCGGGTTCTGCCGGCGGCGTCGAGCTGGCGAACCGGGTTGCCAAGTCGCACGCGGGCACCCCGATCGGACCGGCGCTCAGCCGGCTCGCACGAGAGATCGAGGAGGACCGCGACGCGCTGCGCCAGATCCTCAGCGACCTCAGGATGCCCGAGCACCACGTCCACGAAGGCCTGACCTGGCTGGCCGAGAAGGCAGCCCGGCTCAAGCCGAACGGCCAGCTGATCGGACGCTCACCGCTGAGCTCGCTGATCGAGCTGGAGACCATGCGGATCGCCCTCGAGGGCAAGCGGGCCGGCTGGGACACCTTGCGCCTGCTGGCCGACGATGACGAACGGCTCGACCCCGGTCGGCTCGAAGCGCTGATCGCCCGCGCCATCGACCAGGCCGACCGGGTCGAGGAGCTCCGCCAGGCGGTCGCCGGGACCGTGTTTCGCATCGACTCGTCACAGGAGGTCTGACTCATGTCCGTGACCCCGTTCCAGGACCTGCCGCTGGCCGACCGCGACCGCCCCTGGGACGGTGACGCCGCCGACAAGCGGGTCCGCTCCTGGGCGGACGCGCAGGAGGAGCCGAACGAGAACTATCGCAACGCCCACGTCTGGTACGACGCCGAGAACAAGGACAACTTCACCGCGTACAAGCTGCTCATCGCCGATGTCATCGACGGCAAGCTGATGGCGGTGCCGCGCGGCGTGATGGCCGCGGGCAACGTGATCCAAGGCGCCCGAGGCGGCGTCGACCTGCCGGAGGAGGACATCCCGCGGGTCAAGAGCCACCTGGCGAAGTACTACAAGAAGATGGGCGAGACCGCGCCTTGGGACCGCGACTAACTAGCCCGCGGGCAGGATCGAGACATCGCCGGCGCTGGAGTCGGCGGTGATCGTACGGGTCGACGCGTCGTCCTGCGGGACCCGGATGTCGCGCTGACCGCCGCCTGAGGTCGAGCCCGACACCTTGTACGGGACCGACACCGGCACGCGGATCGTCACGTCACCCGCCGAGCTGCTGGCCAGGACCCGGTTCGGTGGGGTGGAGAAGGCGAGACTCACGTCGCCTGCGCTGCTCGAGGCCGACACCTCGGTGCTGTGGGCGTTCGTGGCCGAGACGTCGCCGGCGCTGGAGCTCAAGGTCAGCTGACCCGACGGGCGGTCGACCTCCACGTCTCCGGCGGAGGACCGCAGGTTGAGCGCCCCGGTCAGGCCTGACGCTGACACCCCGCCGCCGCTGCTGCGGGCGGTCACCCGGAAGCCGGCCGGCACGTCGATGGTGATGTCCTGGCTGCAGACGAGGATCCCGCCGTTGCACTGCCTGCCCGTGACTGTGACCCCCGTACTCGTCGAAGTCGTCGACAGCTTGGGCTTGGACAGCGAGTAGACGCCCTTGGCATGGACATGCACGGCGCCGTCGCTGCTCGGCTGCAGGCGGACGTAACCGTCGCTGGTGTCGACCGTCAGGACCTGCGCGGTGGCCACGAGGTCGACCGACTGCGCGTAATGCGTCAGCCCGACGGCGTTGACGATGCCGAGCGCGCCGTATCCGATGAACGCGAGGGAGAGTGGCACGCCCAGGGTGAGCAGCGTGCGCCGACCGGCGGTGAGCGGGGCCGTCACGTCAGCCCTCCAGGTAGTGCAGGACCGCAAGCACGCGACGGTGGCCGGTGTCGGCGGGCATCAGGTCGAGCTTGCTGAAGATGCTGCTGACGTGCTTCTCCACCGCCCCCTCGGAAACCACCATGGCGGCAGCGATCCCGGCGTTGGACCGGCCCTCCGCCATGAAGCCGAGCACCTCGCGCTCCCGTACGGTCAGCCGTTCCAGCGGGCCGTTCTGACGGCTGCGGGTCAGCAGCTGGGACACCACCTCGGGGTCGAGAGCGGCGCCGCCGGCGGCGACCCGCTTGAGGGCGCTGAGGAACTCCTCAACGTCGGCGACCCGGTCCTTGAGCAGATAGCCGACACCCCGCGTCGACCCGGCCAGCAGCTCGGAGGCGTAACGCTCCTCGACGTACTGGGAGAGTACGAGAACCCCGACGCGGGGCCAGGTCGAGCGGATCACCAGCGCGGCGCGGACGCCTTCGTCGGTGTGCGTCGGCGGCATCCGCACATCGACCACGCAGACATCGGGCTGGTGCTCGGAAACGGCGCGCAGCAGCAACTCTGCGTCCTCGACAGCGGCAACGACGTCGAAGCCGGCCTCGACCAGCAGCCGGGTCAGGCCGGCCCTGAGCAGGACCGAGTCCTCGGCGATGACGACGCGCAGGGCGGTCATGGGGTTCTCCAGGGCAGGTCGGCGCACAGGACGGTCGGTCCGCCGGGCGGGCTGTCGACGGTGAGCCGGCCGTCGATGCCGGCGACGCGGTCGGCCAGGCCGGTGAGGCCGGAGCCGTGCCGCGGGTCAGCACCGCCGACACCGTCGTCCGTCACCGTCACTCGGACGGCATCGCTGAGATTCCTTACGGAGACGGCAATCCGGCTCGCTTCGGCGTGCTTGGCGACGTTGGTGAGCGCCTCCGCGACGACGAAGTAGGCGATCGCCTCGAGGATCGGCGGTGGCCGCTCCGGCAGGTCCACGTTGACCTGTGTCGGCACCGGCGAGCGGGCCGCCAGTGCGGACAGTGCGGCGTCGAGGCCGCGGTCGGTGAGCACCGGTGGGTGCAGGCCGCGGGTCAGGTCGCGCAGCTCGGTGATCGCCTGCTTGGCCTCGCCGTGCGCCTCGTCGATCAGGTCCCGTACGGCCTGCTGCTCCGGATCCCCTGTGTTGTCAGGCATTCTGGCCTTGGCCCGGCCGAGCGCCATGGCCAGCGCGACCAGGCGCTGCTGTGCGCCGTCGTGCAGGTCGCGCTCGATCCGCTTGCGTTCGTCCTCTGCGGAGTCGACGACCCGGCGGCGCGTGGTCTCGAGCTCCCCGACCCGCTCGCGCAGCTCGTCGGCGACGTTGCGGCCGAGCAGCGGGCGCGCGATCGCAGCCTCGATCACGCAGAACGCCCGGACCGCCTGCACCGGTACGAGCAGCAGCAGCACGAGGCCAGCGGCGAACACCAGCCAGGCCGAGCGCTGGTCCGTCACGGCGAAGAACCAGAAGTTGGCCCGGTGGTTCGGGTACCAGTGCAGCATCACCGGCGTCGCCATCAGGGCGAGCGGTCCGCTCCAGAAACCCAGCGTCAGCGAAAAGGTGAGGATGGACAGCGGCAGCTGCACCCAGCAGTAGGCAACCAACCGCCACAGGCCGCCACAGCGCAGCATCGCGCCGAAGTAGCGCAGCGGATGGCCGTCCCAGGTCGGCATGACCGGTGGGAGGATCTGCACCCCGAGGGTCGCCCGGAAACGAGCCCGCTCGACGAACCCGATGACCCGGATGCAGCCGGCGAGGACCACGAAAGCGATGACTCCGGGAAAGACGAACGCCATCAGCAGCGGCCACCACAGGCTGAGGAAGAGCACGCCCACCACGAAGGACGGGATCGCCACGAACAGCCCGCCGAGCAGGTGGATCGTCGCCAGCCAGGTGTACGGCGAGACCAATGCCAGCAACGGATTTGCCGGGATCGGGTCGGGCTCGCCGGCGTCGAGCGGCGCGAGCTGCTGGACCGCCACGCGCCCCTCCTTCCGGTCCTGTCATGGGTGCGTCCGTCCAACCGTAGAGATCGCAGGGCCCATCGCCCATGCCGCAGGCCCCCCGGACGGAGATGGGGCTAGCCCCCGTACGACTCGGGTGGTCGCGCCAATGTGCCCGATCCCGGATTTCGGAACGCTTGCGGAGGTCGCCGACGGGGCGGTCACCGCGAGCGCCGGAGGGCGGAACCACCATGAACCACGAGACGTACGACGTGCTCCACCACGAGGGGGCCGGCTGGCGTGCCGTTCCCACCACGCCGCCGGACAAGCCGCCGTCGGACGCCGCCAGGCCGATGACCGTCCAGGTGGCCCGGTGGAGTGCCACCCACCCGTGGCGGGCGATCGGTGCCTGGGTGCTGTTCGTGACGCTCTGCGTCGTCGGCGGCGGGGCGGTCGGCACCAAGGCCCTCACCCAGGACAGCAACCCTCGCACCCAGTCCGGACAGGCGGACCGGATCGAGACCAGCGGCAACTTCGCCCACCCATCGGTCGAGAACCTGCTGATCACCGCGAGGTCCGGAAAGCTTGATCCGGCAGTGGCCAAGGCGGCCGCGGATGACGCGACCACCCGGTTCCGCGGCATCGCACAGGTCGCGGCGGTCGACGCGGCGGTCACGTCAGCCGACGGCCGGGCCGTGCTCGTGCCGATCACCATGGCGGGCGACCCCGACACGGCGTCGGATCGGGTCGCGCCCCTGCAGACGGTGACCACAGCCGTCCAGCAGGCCCACCCGTCCGTACGGGTCGAGGAGGTCGGTGGCGCCTCGCTCGACAAGGCCATCGGTGCTGCCCTCGGCGGTGACCTGCACCAGGCAGAGCTGATCAGCATCCCGATCACGCTGCTGATCCTGCTGGTGGCGTTCGGCGCGCTCATCGCGGCGGGAGTGCCGCTGCTGCTGGCACTCTCCTCGGTCGCCGCGGCGATCGGGCTGTCCGCGTTCGCCTCACACCTCCTGCCGGCCAGCGACGCGCTGAGCAGCGTCGTGCTGCTGATCGGGATGGCCGTCGGCGTCGACTACTCGCTCTTCTACGTCCGCCGGGAGCGCGAGGAGCGGACCCGCGGCGCGAGCCGGCTCGAAGCCATCGAGATCGCTGCCGAGACCTCCGGGCACGCGGTCGTCGTCTCCGGTCTCGCGGTCGCCATCGCCATGGCCGGCCTGTTGGTCGCCCGCGACGCGACGTTCTCCTCGATGGCGATCGGCGCGATCCTCGTCGTCGTGGTCGCCGTCATCGGCTCGCTCACCGTGCTGCCGGCGCTGCTGGCCAAGCTCGGTCACTGGGTCGACCGGCCGAAGATCCCGTTCCTGTGGCGGCTGACGGCTGCCCGAACCGGCACCCCGCGCATCTGGGGCGCGCTGCTCAGGCCGGCGTTGCGCCGGCCGGCCGTCTCCCTGGCCGTCTCCGGACTGGCCCTGGTGGCGCTGGCGATCCCGGCCACCGGGATGAAGCTCAAGCTGCCGACGG
Source organism: Frankiales bacterium (assembly GCA_033851545.1). GTDB lineage: Bacteria > Actinomycetota > Actinomycetes > JAWWOL01 > JAWWOL01 > JAWWOL01. The sequence goes on from JAWWOO010000008.1 coordinate 15,887, forward strand.
CCAGCGACCTGCCGCGGTCGATCCCGATCATGAACTCCTACGATCGGCTCAGCGCGGCGTTCCCGAGCTCGAGCGAGACGCACACCGTGGCCATCAAGGCCCCGGCCGCTTCGTTGCCGCAGGTGCAGGCGGCGGTCGCCGAGCTCGACCGGCGGGTGGCAACGGACCCCTTGTTCGCCCACGACCAGCTGCCGGAGATCCGCACCTCCGGGGACCACACGGTCACCACGGTCAACATCGGCGTGAACGCGCAGCCCGGGTCGACGCTCGCCGCGAAGTCACTGGCCCAGCTGCGGCAGGTCCTCGTACCGCAGACGATCGGCCAGGTGCCCGGCGCGCGCTACGCGGTCGGCGGGGACATCGGCGGGCAGGCGGACTTCGTCTCCAGCATGCAGAGCTCGCTGCCCTGGGTCATCGCGTTCGTCCTCGGGCTGACGTTGATCATCATGCTGGTGACCTTCCGGTCCGTGGCCATCGCCCTGACCGCGATCGGGCTGAACCTGCTCTCGGCCGGCGCGGCGTTCGGCGTGCTGGTGCTGGTCTTCCAGCACACCTGGGCGGAGGGCCTGCTGGGCTTCCGCTCGACCGGGGCGGTGGTCGCGTGGCTGCCCCTGTTCCTGTTCGTCGTGCTGTTCGGGCTGTCGATGGACTACCACGTGTTCGTCGTCAGCCGGATCCGCGAGGCGGCGATGCGCGGCGAGTCCACCCAGGACGCCGTACGGCACGGCATCACCACCTCGGCGGGGGTCGTGACCAGCGCCGCGGCCGTGATGATCGCCGTGTTCAGCGTCTTCGCGACCCTGACCACCATCGACATGAAGCAGCTGGGCGTGGGCCTGGCCGCTGCGATCCTCATCGACGCCACCATGATCCGGGTGGTGTTGCTGCCGTCGGTGATGTCGCTGCTGGGCCGGCGCAACTGGTGGGCTCCGGCGTTCATCCGCCGCGATTCCCCGCAGGTCCCGTACGACGCCGAGCGGGTCTTTCCCTCGCGGGTCTCCGTCTGACCCGAGCTCTCCGGAAACGCTTGTGCCCGCGCCGCAATTTGTCATAGTTTGATCGTGTTCCGGCGGGTGTGCGGCTTCCTCGGGGGGAGCCGCAGGCCCGCCGGTTCCTGCACTCCGCTCGGGGTCAGACCGGCAGCGGGATCTCGCCCGACCCGCGCTGCACCAGCTCGGTCGGCAGGACGTGGATCTGGGCCGGAGACTCGTCCCCGTCGAGCCTGCGGAAGAGGATCTCGGCGGCCAGCCGGCCCATCCCCTCACCGTCCTGGACGATGACGGAGATGCCGGGGCGCAACAGGTCGGCCAGCGGGAAGTCGTCGAAGCCGACCATCGCCACCTGGTCCTGCACACCGAGGGTCCGCAGCACCCGGGCCGCCCCGATGGTCGCGAGGTTCTGGCTGGTGAACAGGGCGGTGGGGGGGTCCGGCAAGGCGAGCAGCTCGGTCGCCGCCGCGATGGCCGCCTCGACCGAGGACAGACCGGCCCGTACGAGCTGCTCGTCGGCGTCGAGGTGGGCAACCTCGAGGGCGTGCCGGTAGCCGGCCAGCCGCTGGGCCGCGGTCGAGATCGACGCCCGGTCGCCGAGGAACGCGATCCGGCGGTGCCCCCGGTCGACCAGGTGACGCACGGCGTTGACGGAGCCACGGTGGTTCTCCGACACGACCGCATCGGCGCTGAGCAGCTTGGGCTCGCGGTCGAGGAAGACCAGGCAGGTCCCGGCGTTGCGCTCGTCGCTGAGGTAGCTGTGGTCCTGCCCGGCCGGGACGATGATCAGCCCGTCGACCCGCCGGTCGATCAGCTCGCGAGCCAGGTCACGCTCCCGGTCAGGGTCCTCGTCGAGGCTGGCGAACAGCACCCGCACCTCACGCTCGTGGGCGACATCCTCGACCGCGCGCATCAGGGCTGCGGAGAACGGGTTCGCGGCGTCCTCGATGAGCATCCCGATGGTCGAGGTCCGGCGGTCGCTGCGTCGCAGGTTGCTCGCCGTGAGGTTGGGCCGGTAGCCGAGCTTGGCCGCGGCCGTGCGGACCTTGGCGGTGAGCACGGGGTCCACAGTCGCGACGCCGTTGACCACGCGGCTGACGGTCTTGAGGGAGACCCCTGCCAGGGCTGCCACGTCGTTCATCGTCGGTCGCACCCTCGGGGCAGGGTTGGCCGGCTCCTTGCTAGACATCGTTGTCATCCTCCCCGGAACGTTACCGAGATGTTGCGTTCGCGGAGTCTAGAACGGCTTGACGCCGACTGCATAGTGCGGGCATAGTCCGCCGAGACAACGTTATCCCGGCCGGTATGTCCGGTACGGACTCAGGAGGTTCCCGATGCGAGAAGACCTGACCAGGCAGGCACGGCACAGCAGCGTTCAGCGCTTGGGGGCGGTCGCGCTCGCCGTCACAGCCGCTGCCGGTCTCGCTGCCTGCTCCTCCAAGAGCAGCACCCCGGCCGCCGGCAGCACGAGCGCCGCGACGTCCGCTGCCGGCACGTCTGCGGCCGCCACCTCGGCCACCGCCTCGTCGGCTGCCGGCTCGTCGGCTGCCGGCTCGTCGGCTGCCGCCACCTCCGCGGGGAGCTCTGCGGCTGCCACCTCCGGCGGGGGGTCGACCGGCAAGAGGGTGGGCGTCTCGCTGATCCTCAAGACACTCACCAACCCCTACTTCGTGTCCATGGCGAAGGACGCCAAGGCAGCCGCTGCCAAGGACAACGTCGGCCTCACCGTCGCTGCCGGCAGCAAGGACGGCGACACCCAGAGCCAGATCTCGGCGATCGACAACGCGATCTCCCGCGGTGACAAGGGCATCCTGATCACGACCAACGGCGACGCGGTCAACACCGCCCTCAACCAGGCCAAGAAGGCCGGCCTGTTCGTCATCGCGCTGGACACCTCGACCAACCCGCCGAGCGTCGCGGACATCACGTACGCGACGGACAACTTTGCTGCCGGCAAGCTCGACGGCCAGTACGCGGCAGCGGCGCTCGGCGGCAAGGCCGCCGTCATCGCGATGCTCGACCTGTTCAACAACCAGGTGGTCTCCGTCGACATCCAGCGCGACCACGGGTTCCTCACCGGCATGGGGATCAACCCCGGCAGCACCACCCAGAACGGCAAGGAAGCCAGCAGCGGCAAGTACTCCGGCGGCACCTACACCATCGCCTGCCACCAGCCGACCCAGGGCGCGATCGACGGCGGGCGTACGGCGATGGAGAACTGCCTGTCCAAGAACCCGAACATCAACGTCGTCTACGCGATCAACGAGCCGGCGGGCCAGGGTGCTTACAACGCGCTCAAGGCAGCCGGAAAGCAGGCGCAGGCAGCGATCTACGCCATTGACGGCAGCTGCTCGGGGCTCAAGCTCGTCACCAGCGGGGTGTTCGCCTCCGACGCGACGCAGTACCCCGGCAAGATGGCCAGCCTCGGCGTCGACTCGATCGCCAAGCTGGCCCGCGGCGGTGCCAAGCCGTCGGTCACCAACGGCAAGGACTTCTTCGACACCGGCACCGCGCTGGTCGCGACCAAGCCGGTGGGCGGCCTCACCATCCAGTCCCCCGCGGCCGCGGCATCGGCTTGCTGGGGCAGCTAGCAGCACCTGAACGACAGTCGTACGCCGGCGGCCGCCTGGTCGCCGGCGTACGACTGGTCCGGCAGCGCCGCCGACGAGGAGAAGCAGCGTCCCGGTTTCGCTCCGGACGGAATCGGACCACACTTGGCCCACAGGGCGTACGACCGAAAGGACCCCACCATGACGACCCAGGTTGGCAGGGATCCCGCGACGACAGCCGCCGTCGAGGAGTTCCTGAACAGGCCCGTCACCGTCGGCCAGCGGCTGCAGCAGGTGCTGCACAAGCAGCCGGCCCTGAGCCCCGCCATCGTCCTCGTGCTCGCCGGCATCGCATTCAGCCTGCTCAGCAGCCGGTTCTACGCCCTGACCAACCTGTCGCTGGTGCTCCAGCAGGTCGCCGTCGTCGGCTCGATCGCCGTCGGCCAGACGCTGATCATCCTCACCGCCGGCATCGACCTGTCCATCGGCGCCGTGCTGGTCCTGTCCTCCCTGGTGATGTCCAAGATCGTCGCCGACCAGGGCGTGCCCGGACCGATCGCGCTCCTGACGGGGACCGCGGTCGCCATCCTCGCCCAGACGCTGAACGGCTTGCTGGTCACCCGGATCAAGCTGCCTCCGTTCATCGTCACGCTCGGCACGCTGAGCATCTTCACCGCCATCACCCTGATCTATGCCAAGGGCGAGACCGTCCAGCTGACCGGCGGCTTCCTGCTCTGGACCGCCAACTCCGTGTCCGTCGGCAACCTGCAGATCACGGTGGGCGTGTTCCTCATGATCGTCTTGTACGCGGCCTTCGGGTTCGCGCTGCGATATACCGCCTGGGGGCGACATGTGTACGCGGTCGGCGACGATGCCGAGGCCGCCCGCCTGGCCGGCATCCAGGTCAACCGGGTGCTGCTGAGCGCCTACATGGCGGCAGGGATCGCCATCGCGGTCGGCGCCTGGATCCTGGTGGGCCGCGTAGGCGGCGGCGACCCGAACAGCGGCGTCAACGCCAACCTGCAGTCCATCACCGCCGTGGTCATCGGCGGCACCAGTCTGTTCGGCGGCCGGGGCAGGGTCCTCGGCACCCTGATCGGGGCACTGATCGTGCAGGTCTTCGTCAACGGCCTGGCGCTGGCCGGCTACGACCCCAACTACCAAGTGCTGGCCGTCGGCATCCTCGTGATCGCCGCCGTGTCGGTCGACCAGTGGATCCGGAGCGTGAAGGTATGACGACCGACGACGTCCCCGTGCTCGAGGCCCGAGGGCTGGTCAAGCTGTTCGGCCGGGTCGTCGGCCTCGCCGGCGTCGACCTCGCGCTCTACAAGGGCGAGGTGCTCGCCATCATCGGTGACAACGGCGCCGGCAAGTCCACGTTGATCAAGTGCCTGTCCGGAGCGATGGCGCCCGACGAGGGCGAGGTGCTGATCGACGGCAGTCCCGTGCAGCTGCGCGGGGCGAAAGAGGCGCGCGCGGCCGGCATCGAGACGGTCTACCAGACCCTGGCCGTCGCGCCCGCCCTGGACATCGCGAGCAACCTGTTCCTCGCCCGCGAGATCCGGCGCAAGGGCCCGCTCGGCTCGGTGCTGCGGATGCTGGACACCGGGGAGATGAAGCGGCAGGCCGCCGAGCACATCAAGCGGCTGGGCATCAGCACCCTGCAGAACATCAACCAGACGGTCGAGACCCTCTCCGGTGGGCAACGCCAGGCAGTGGCCGTCGCCAGGGCTGGCGCTTTCGGTGGCAAGGTCGTCATCCTCGACGAACCGACCGCGGCCCTCGGTGTACGGGAGACCGGTCAGGTCCTCAAGCTGATCCGGGACCTCCGCGACCACGGCCTCGGCGTCATCCTGATCAGCCACAACATGCCGAACGTGTTCGAGGTTGCCGACCGGATCCACATCCAGCGGCTCGGCCGGGGCGTCGGCGTCATCACCCCCAAGTCCCACTCGATGGAGGATGCGGTCGCCATCATGACCGGGGCAAAAACGCTCACCGCGGCGGCGGCGGAGGCCTGATCCGAGGTCGCCCCGTGCGGATGCACGACGGTGAAGGTCTGATGATCGCGCTGCGCCAGTCGGTGGGCAGCAGCGCGGTAATCAACGTGGGCGCGAACAGCACGCCGAAGAAGGCAGAGAGGCCGCCGGCGGTGTGCCGGATCGTGGCACCGATCGAGCAGGAACGCCCCGAACGAGAGCACCTCCCCCACGAGCAGGGTCGTCCCGGCGACGACCGCAGCCTTGGCCGCGAGCACCGCCCGGCGCGGCCGTCGACTCCCCGCAGGGACATCGGGAAAAGGCCCTGACGCCAACCCTGAACGGCCCCCGAGAGGTCAGCGCTTGTCGGCGTCCCCCGGATTGTCGTCGACGATGACCGGGCGTCCGAAAGCCCATGCCAGCATGAGGATCCCGAAGAGCAGCATGCCGAGGCCGGTCCACAGGTTGATGTGCACGCCCGAAGCCTTGGCAATCTCAGCCTTGCCGTCGGTCAGCCCGACTATCACCAGCACGATGCCGTAGACGACGAACAGGAAGCCGATGAGCCGGCGGATGTCGAACAGCCTGGCCCCCCTCGCCCGCTTCTCGGCCTCCTCGCTCGACGCGATCGCCTGGTCCCGGTCCCCGGGAGTGTTGTCTGCCATTGCCGACTCCTAGATGAAGACGATGTTGAGGGCGATGGTGAGGGCAAGAGCCCCGAACCCGAGCAGCTTGGGCGAGCGCCACCACAGCTCGTCGCCCCTCTGTGCCTTCTCTGGCTCCTCTGCCCGTACGGTGCCCCACACCAGGCCGGCCAGCTCCTCGTCCGGTTTGGGGGCGGTGACCAGGCTGACGAGCACCATCACGGCGGCATCAGCCCCGAAAGCCGTGATGGCCCCGTAGAAGTTGGCGCTCTGCGCGGAACCGAACCCGAGCTGCGGGCTGACGCCGAGCCAGCCGGCACCCGCGTACAGGACGTGGATGACCGCAGCACCGAGGGTGCCGGCGATGAGGCCGAAGAGGCCGGACCACGGCGTGGCCCGCTTCCAGTACATCGCGATGATGAACGTCGCGAACAGCGGGGCGTTGAAGAAGCCGAACAACAGCTGGATGTAGTTCATGATGTTGCCGTACTGCGACGCAATTCCGGCAGTTCCTACGGCGACGAGAATGCCGACCACCGTGACGATCCGGCCCATCCGTAGGTAGTACTGGTCGTCCCTGTCCTTGATGAAGTAGGGCTGGATCAGGTCGTAGGTCATCACGGTGTTGAACGAGCTGACGTTGGCCGCCATGCCGGCCATGAAGGCAGCGAGCAGACCCGTGACGGCGATGCCGAGAACCCCGTTGGGCAGCAATTGCCCGATCAGCAAGGGGATCGCGTTGTTGTACTGCAGGTCACCGCTCTTGGCTCCGAGGCCCTTGATGGTCACCAGCGCGACCAGGCCCGGGATGATGGTCAGCGCAGGGATGAACAGCTTGGGGTAGGCACCGATCAGCGGGGTGCGCTGGGCTGCTGACAGGCTCTTGGCGGACAGCGCGCGCTGCACCTCGGCGAAGTTGGTGGTCCAGTAGCCGAAGGACAGCACGAAGCCGAGGCCCAGCACGATCCCGATCCAGTTGGAGCCGAGGGCGTTGTGGCTGCCGATGCCGGTGCCCTGCCACAGGTGCAGACCAGTCGGGCCGAGCGACGATCCCTTGACCTTCTGGGTCAGGCCGTGCCAGCCGCCGACCTTGACCAGCCCGACCACCGTCACGGGGATCAGCCCGGCCAGGATCACGAAGAACTGCAGGACCTCGTTGTAGATGGCGCCGCTGAGGCCGCCGAGGGTGATGTAGACGAGGACAAAGCCTGCTGCCACGCAGATCGAGAGGAAGAGCGACCAGCCGAGCAGGTTCTCGAGGACCAGGGCGAGGGCGTAGAGATTGACGCCGGCGATGAGCACCGAGGCCAGGGCGAAGGTCAGCGCGTTGAAGATGTGTGTCGCCGGGTTGAACCGCAGCCGCAGGTACTCAGGCACGCTGCGCACCTTGGCGCCGTAGTAGAACGGCATCATCACCAGGCCGAGGAACACCATGGCCGGGACGGCGCCGATCCAGTAGAAGTGCGCGGTCGCGATCCCGTACTGCGCGCCGTTGGCGGCCATGCCGAGGATCTCGATGGCGCCCAGGTTGGCCGAGATGAACGCGAGGCCGGTTACCCACGCCGGCAGCGACCTGCCCGAGAGGAAGAAGTCCATGCTGGTCTTGATGGACGTACGGGCGGCGATGCCGATCGCCAGCACGACTGCGAAGTAAACGAACAGCAAGGTGTAGTCCAAGCCGTTGAGATGCAGCCGAAGCATAGGTCCTCCTGACAAGCGCCGGTGATCGTCAGTTGCACGATTTGCGACATTTCACCGAATCACCCCTTCGCAAACCACGGGGGGCCTGCCGCCTACGCGCTGGCCCGCATCTGGGAGGCTGGGAGCGTGACCAACCTCGACGCCCTGCTGAGCCTTGCCACCGACATCGCCCGTGAGACGGGGGTGCTGGTGCTCGACCGCGACGCCGACACCGACCTCGCGGTCCAGACCAAGTCGACCGACACCGACGTGGTGACCGCCAAGGACACTGCGGCCGAGCGGCTGATCCGGGAACGGCTGGACAAGGAGCGGCCCGACGACGGTTTCCTCGGCGAGGAGAGCGGCAGCGGTACGGGCACCACCGGCGTGCGCTGGGTGGTCGACCCGATCGACGGCACGGTCAACTACCTCTACAACATCCCGCAGTACGCGGTCTCGATCGGCGTCGAGGTCGACGGTGTGGTTCAGGTCGGCGTGGTCTACGACCCGGCCAAGAACGAGATGTACCAAGCGGTCGCCGGCGGCGGGGCGACCTGCAACGGCGCCGTGCTGCGCTGCTCTGAGGAGACGTCGCTGAGCCAGAGCCTGGTCAACACCGGCTTCGGCTATGCGGCGACGCGGCGGACCCGCCAGGCCGAGATCCTGCTGCAGGTCATCCCGAGGGTGCGCGACATCCGCCGGATGGGTGCCGCGTCACTCGACCTGTGCGCGGTCGCCTATGGCCGATGCGAGGGCTACTACGAGCGCGGCCTCAACCCGTGGGACCTCGCGGCCGGCTGCCTGGTCGCCCAGGAGGCGGGTGCGGTCGTCACCGACCTGAACGGCGGCTTCCCCACGGGGGACTTCGTCATTGCCGCTGCTCCGGGGATCCACGCCGCCCTGCGCGAGCTGCTGCTGCCACTGCGCCCTGACCTGTCCTGAGGCAGATAGGCCTCCGACCACCTCAGCGGGGGTCGGCGCCGATCGGCAGGTCATCGCTCGCTCGGATGGCGTCGGTCCAGGACAGCGAGGGCACCGGCTCGTCGAGGGACCGTTGGGTGCCGCACGCGAGGCACCGGGCGTACTCCCGGACCTGACCCGCAGGCGGCCCGAACCAGCGGAACCGCGGAAGCCCACTGCGGATCATGGCGTGGGTGGTGTCAGGTCCGCACACCACGCAGGCCATCGAGCGCCAGCCGGTCTCCCGTCGGACCCGCCTTCCACTGTTCATATGTTCAGTTTGACTGCCGCCTGTTACGCCAGGGTCACGCTGAGGCGGCACTCGGGAAACATCGCGGTCTGGTTTCGGTCACAATCGGATCCGTCCTGTTTGTGGGGAACCTCGGGGGGCAGCACCGCGTGTTGGCGCCATGAAGGACTCGAGGGGGAGCGACGCGCGGTTGCCCGACATTGACGTCCGGCTGCTGGGCCGATGCGACACCGTCAGCAGGTACGAGGATCCCGAGGCGTGGCTGCGTACGGTCGCCATCGGCTGCTGATCAGTCGCTAGCGGCGGCAGTCCGTCGCGAGGCGCAAGTTCGCCGACGCCGGCCCGGCCAGCGCCCTGTGCCGGAAACTGCGACGGCTGACCTCGGTGTCAGGTCTCGAGCGGGCGCATCCGATGGGCGTCGTCGAAGAGCAGCCGCTGGCCGAGGGTCACCACGGTCACTGCGGCCATGGCGGCGGCACCTAGGCCGAGGTAGACGACGATGATCTGGTAGCGGATCGCCAGCTCGGGTGACACACCGGCGATGATGAGACCGGTCATCGCGCCCGGCAGGGCGATCAGCCCGACGGTCGAGGCCGAGTCGATCTGCGGTGCGAGCGACGTGCGCAGCGCGGAGCGGGCGTGGGGCGCGAATGCTTGCGCCCCAGGCAGTCCCAGCGCCAGCCGGGCCTCGACCTGACGGCGGGACGATGCCACCTCGTCCCGCAGCCGCAGCATCGTCACCGAGGTCGCCGTCATGGCGGCGTTGACCACCATGCCGCCAATAGGGATCACCACGATCGGCTTGGACGAGATGACGCCGGACCCGACCAGCAGGCCCAACGTGGCAGCGGTCGCCAGCCCGACCGAGCAGGTCGCAATCAGCTGCGCGCGTGGCAGACCGCGACCCCGCCGGGCGCCCACGCGGCCGGCGATCAGCACCATCGCGGCGACCCAGCCGAGCGACCCGGGGATGCCGGTGTGCTTGAAGATCAAGGACAGCAGGTAGCCGACCACCGTCAGCTGGACGGCTGCCCGTACTGCCGAGACGGCGAGCTCGCGGGTCAGCCCGAGCCGCGCGCGCATGACGACGAAACCGGCGATGCCGACCAGCACCAACGAGAGCCCCACCCCCCACCAGCTGGGGACGGGCACTCCGGCGGGCGCGGCCGCGGCGGCGGTCACGACGCGCCGGCCAGGAAGCGCCTGACATCCTCGGACTCGTGAGAGTCGAGCACCTCGGCGGAGGGCCCGGCCGCGGCGACCTGTCCCCCGATCAGCACCACGACGTCGTCGGCGAGGCGGCGGGCCTGGCGCAGGTCATGGCTGACCATGATCACGCTGAGACCGTCGGCCAGCAGACCCTGTACGGCGGCCTCGACCGTGGCGGCGGCGAACGAGTCCAGTGCCGAGGTCGGCTCGTCCAGGAGCATGACCTCGGGACCCACCGCGAGGGCGCGGGCCAGGCAGACCCGCTGAGCCTCGCCGCCGGAGAGACCGTCTGTCGACCGGTCGAGGAACTGCTCGGGCGCAAGGCCGACCCGCTGGAGCAACGTCGCGGCCTCGTCGGGGGTCAACGACGGCCGGCCCAGCCGCAGGTCCGCCAGCACCGTGGGCTCGAGGATGACCGGCGCCTGCTGCAGCATCCCGACCCGGCGGCGCAGCGCCAGCACGTCGTACGAGGGCAGCGGTTGCCCGTGCAGCGACACGATGCCCTCCGTCGGCTCCTCGAGCCGGTTGAGCAGCCGCAGCAGCGTGCTCTTGCCCGCCCCACTCGGCCCGACCAGGGCAGTGGCGACACCCGGCGAGACCGCGAGCGACACGTCGCGCAGGGGCAGCACGTCACCGCGGCGCACCGTGACGCCGTCGAGCCGGAAGAGGGGGGCCGTCATGCGCTCATCATGCCCGGCCGACCTGCCGCCGGCAGAGCACCGGGCGCACCGTGCGGACCCGTACTAGGGCATGATGTTCCTGCAGCCACTGCCTGGCGAGGGCGTCGGCACCGACTGATCCCTGGGGGAAACCCGCCTTGAAGCTCCGGCAGCGCGCCCATCGGCTGGCGTTCGCCTTCACTGCAGGCACAGCGCTTCTTGCCATCACCGTCGGCCAGTCGGCGGTCGCCCGTGCCGCGGGCGTCGGCCCGGCCTCCGGCTCGCAGCTGGCTGCCGCAGCCGGCGCACCGGCGCGGGTCACCGAGCTGGTCGGGGACGGCGCCTGGTGCTGGTTCCAGGATCCGCGGGCGATCCACTACGTGGGCCAGCACGACCGCACCTACGTCGGTTACGTGACGACCAAGGGCGACATCGACGTGCTTGCGCTGGACGACCCGACCGGCGCGATCAGCCAGACCGTCCTGCACCCGCGGCTCGTGGCCGACGACCACGCGGCCCCCGGCCTCGAGGTGCTGCCGGACGGCCGGATCGCGGTCTTCTACGCCGGCCACATCGGCAACGCGATGTTCTACCGGATCTCGACCAGCCCGGAGGACATCAGCTCCTTCGGCCCCGAGCAGACGGTCCCGACCAACGTCGGCGGGCCGTACGGTTACACGTACGCCAACCCGATCTACCTGCCGGCCGAGCACCGCACCTACCTGTTCTTCCGCGGGGCCGATGCCCGCCCGGTCATGACCTACAGCGACGACAACCTGCAGACCTGGTCGCCGGCGCACACGCTGGTGCTTCCGGTCGGCGCCGTGGCCGGGCAGCGGCCGTACGCGAAGTACGCGACCAACGGCACAGACACGATCTACTTCACCTTCGACGACGGCCACCCGCGCGACATGCCGACCAACAACGTCTACTACATGGCCTACCGGGGCGGGGTGTTCTCCAGGGCCGACGGCACGGCCATCGCCAGCCTGGCCAGCGTCACCGGAGCCGACGGGACCAACAACGGGCGGGGCACGCCCATCTCGAACACGCAGGCCGACCTCGTCTACAACGGCGGTGGCGCCGACGGTAAGGGCTGGGTGCAGGACATCGCCGCCGGCCCGGACGGCCGCCCGGTCATCCTGTTCGCGACCTTCCCCAACGACAACAACCACCGCTACCACTACGCGGCGTGGAACGGGACCACCTGGCAGCAGCGCGACTTCACCGGCGGTGGCGGGTCGATCGCCACCACGGGCGGCGAGACCGAGTATTCCGGTGGCCTGTCCCTCGACCCCAACGACCCCTCAGTGGTCTATACCTCCCGTCAGCACGGCAACGCGTGGGAGATCCAGCGCTGGACGACGCCAGACCTCGGCCAGACCTTCACCTCACCGGTCAGCATCACCGCGGGCTCGACCGTGAAGAACGTCCGCCCGGTCGTCCCGTGGGGCTCGCCGGGCCCGGTCAAGGTGCTGTGGATGTCCGGCACCTACACCCACTGGGACGGCAAGTACAACACCAACATCCAGATGCTGACCACCACGCGCGCGCCGACGACCGGCCGGTCCAGCGTGTCGGCCGCCGCGGTGCCGTCCAACCAGAAGGTCACCGTCTCCGCCCGGGCCGTCTACGGTGTCGGCGGCGCGGGGGTTCCCGGGTTGCCGGCCGCTCTCTGGTCGCGGCCGGCCGGTGCGGCCGAGTTCCGCCGGGTGGCGCTGGCGACGACCGACGCCACCGGGCTGGCTCGTTTCTCCGTCGAGCAGAGGCGGCCGACCCGCTATCTCGTACGTTTCGGCAGCACGGTCGCCGCGACCGGGTCTGACCTGCCGACCTTCGTCATCCAGCAGAAGGTCGCGACCGCAGCCCACCTTGCCGTGTCCGCGACCCGGTTGCCCGCCGGCCACCGCCAGCGGCTCACGGCACGGCTGATCGACGCGGACAGCGGTCGTCCGCTGGCTCATCAGCGGGTCACCTTCCAGATCCGCACCGGCGGATTGTGGCGGACCTTCGGCCGGGCCATCACCGACACCCAGGGCCTGGCCCGGTTCAACGCGCCGATGACCCGCGGTGGCACGCTTCGGGTGCTCTTCGCCGCACAGACGGCACTGGGCAGTGCGGCCAGCGCGGCCGTCGCGGTCCACGTCACCCCGGTCGACGCCGTGCACATCACGAGCAACGTGTCCTCGATCCGGTCCGGCAAGAGCGCCGTTGTCGAGGCCCGGGTGGTCGACGCGATCAGTGGCCGCGGCATCGCCCACGCCCCGGTGACGTTGTGGGCCCGCGGCCTGCACTCCTCGACCTGGGCCCGGGTCGGCGGGCTGGGCGGGACCAAGGCGGACGGGACCGTGCACTGGACGGTGCGCCCGGCCGGTTCGACGGTCTACCAGGTGCGGGCGGGGCACGTCGGCGAGCGCGGGCCGGCCGTCAGCGGTACGGCCATCGTCGCGGTGCACTAGGTCGTGCCGGGCCCCGGCTGGCCGGATCAGGACAGCGGCGGCAAGGCATCAGCCCCGTACGACATCGCGGTAGCAGCAGCCGCTGTCCATAATGATGCCTGCCTGTGTGATCACGGGATTTCACTCGGTGGACGAGTGGAATCCCGCAACGACGGGCAAAAGGGCTTGCCCGGCCGGTGCGAGGCACCGGCCGGGCAAGCCCTGATGTTCTACGAGATCGGGTTACCTCAGTTGGGCGTGAGGTGCAGGATCACGTAGGCGACACCGGCCGGGTTCGGGGCCGGGTCCATGTACTGGTGGTTCGCGTCGACCCAACCGCTGTAGTTCTTGGTGTTGTACTCGTACCAACCGGCCGCGTACATGATCGGCGCAACCGGGACCTGCTCGTTCATGATCTTCGCCAGGGCGTTGACCGCGGTGGCAGCACCTTCGGCCGTGCCGGCCTTGGCGTAGTCGGCCAGCGCCGACTTGGCAGCGTCGTTGACGAAGCGGCCGAAGTTGTTCGGGGCGTTCTTGGCGTTGGCGCCGGTGGAAAGAGCCGGGTCCAACCAACCCTGGTACGTGGCGTACGGGGACGGGCCGGAGACGCTCCAGTGGATCGCGGTGTCGAACGTGCCGGCAGCCAGGTCGGCGTACCACTTGTTCGGGTCGACACCGCTGGCTGTGGCGTTGATGCCCAGCTTCTGGAAGTCAGCAGCCATGATCTTGGCGGCGTTGTAGTAGTCGGTGTACGCGCTCGGGTCCTCGATCTTGAACGCGATCTCGTTGCCGCCCTTGGCCCAGAAGCCCTTGCCGTTCTTCGCGTACCCGGCAGCGGTCAGGATGCTGCTGACCGACGCCGCGTCGACGCCGGGCTTCAGGTCGTTCTTGTACGCCGCGGGCAGCAGGCTGGCGAAGTTCGGCAGCAGCAGACCGCTGGACGACGTGGCCGGAGCCTCGTAGCCCTGCTCCGCCTGGCCGGCGACCTTGGTGCGGTCGATGCCGGCGCTGATGGCCTTGCGGACGGCCGGGTCCTGCAGGGCCTTGGGTCCGTTCGGCCCCACATTGAAGATCAAGTTGACGACGTTGATGGCCGGGAACCAGTACTTGTTGTGCGCCGGGTCCTTGGCGACGAACGTCTTCTTGATCTGGTCGATGAAGTTACCGGCGTAGTCGATCTTGCCCTGCGCCAGCTGCTGCAGCGCGACGTCGTTGGTGGAGAACGACGGCACGTTGACCTGCGGGACCGGCGGCTTGCCGCCCCAGTAGGTCGGGTTGGCCTTGAAGGTCAGGCCCTGCGGGCTGAACTTGGCCAGCGTGTACGGGCCGGTGCCGATCGGGGTCTTGTCCACGAACTTGGACGCGTCCGGAGCGGCGCTGTAGGTGGCCTTCTTCACGATGAACGTCTGACCGGCAATGTTGAAGATGTTCTGGAACTGCGGGGCCGTGAAAGTGATCGTCACCTTGTTGGTGCCGACGGCCTTGGCGCTGTCGACGGGCAGACCCGACCGGTTCGCGGCGGGGGTGTCCTTCATCACCTGGTAGGTGTAGGCCACGTCGTCAGCGGTCAGCGGCGTGCCGTCGCTGAACTTGACGCCGTCCCTCAGGGTGAACGTGATCTGCGTGCCGTCGGTGTTCCACGCGAAGTCCGTGGCGAGCCACGGGTAGGCGGTGTTGGGCTTGAGGTCGTTGAACATCAGCAACGGCTCGTAGAACAAGCCCTCGACGTTCAGCTTGTAGCCGAAGCCGTTGGAGTCGAACGCGTTGAAGTTCTGCTCGAGGCTCGGGATCGGGTTGTTCTCGACGGTGAGCGGCTTGGTGCCCTGCTTGGTGGACAGTGCCGCGCTCGTGGCGAGCGTGACGCCACCGTGACCAGCCCCACCGGTGGCGGCCGAAGCGCTCGGAGCAGGACCCGTGGTGGCGGGCGCCGATGTCGCCCCGGTGGAGGTGGCGGGTGCGGAGGAAGAGGCTGTGGCCCCGGAAGTGGCGGCCGCGGTGGTGCTGGTACCGGCCTTCGGCGTCGAGCTGGAGCTCGAGCAGGCTGCTGCCGTGAGGGCGAGAACGCCCAGCACGGCACCCGTGACGGATCTGCGAAGCATAGGAACCTCTCCAAACATGTCGGCATTCGGTGCCGACGATCGAAAGCGGCGCGAACTTTTATTGCCACACAGGGCTGGTGGCCGCCGTGGTGACACGGCGGTGGCGCTAGCCCCTCCGGCGCCCAGAGGTAGGGGGCTGACCGGCGACTTCTGATCTCGATCGCGGGCAACGCCCTGAGGGAGGCGCCCGCTTGGTCGTACGACATGCGGGCGTCCCCGCCGGCCGTACGTGGATCGTCATCACGTGCTTTCTTTGCCCGAGGGAGTGGCTCCGGTGGGCAAAGCTCTGTCCCCTGTCTGGGCCGGGCTGAGCGCCTCGGTGCTGTGCAGCCAGCACGCGGCGCCATGACCCTCCTCGACAGGGAAAGTTGGGGGGAGCTCGGTCGAGCAGATGGGCATCGCGTACGGGCAGCGGGGGTGGAACCGGCAACCCGACGGGGGCCGCACCAGGGACGGCGGAGCACCCGCAGCGCCGAGCCACGGCTTCTCGTCCGCGTAGGGGTCGGGGGCGGCACTGAGCAACAGCTGGGTGTACGGGTGCTGGGGAGCGTTGGTGATCCGGTCCGCGGGGCCGGTCTCGACGACCTTTCCGGCGTACATCACCATGATCGTGTCCGCGAGGTAGCGGGCGGACGCGATGTCATGGGTGACGTAGAGGATGGCCAGCCGCTCGCGATCACGCAGGTCGGCCAGCAGATTGAGGATCCCGAGCCGGATCGACACGTCGAGCATCGAGACCGGCTCGTCGGCGAGCAGCACCTTGGGCTGCACAGCGAGACCACGGGCGATCGACACGCGCTGGCGCTGGCCGCCGGACAGCTCGTACGGGTACTTGCCGATGAACTGCTCGGCCGGCGTCAGGTTGACCCGGCGCAGCAGGTTGAGGATCGCCTCCTCGAGGTTGTCGCCGCCCTTGCCGTGGATCTTCAGCGGCCGCCCCAGGATGTAGCGGACGTCGTGCACCGGGTTGAGCGAGGCGAACGGATCCTGCAGCACGAGCTGGACGGCACGGCGGTAGTCGGCGCCCGCCTTCTTGTGCAGGTCGACCTCCTGCCCGTCGAAGATCAGCTTGCCGGAGGTCAGGTTCACGGTGCGGGCGAGCAGCCGGGACAGGGTTGACTTGCCCGAGCCGCTCTCACCCACGACGGCGGTGACCGTCCCCGGGTGGAGGGCGACCGAGATGTTCTCGGCTGCGTGCACGATCGAGCGACCGAAGCGGCCGGCCCTGACGTGGTAGTGCTTGGTGATGTCGACGGCCTCGAGCAACGGCCTGCCCGCCCGGGCGTCGTCCTTGCTGGGGGTGGTGGCCTCAGCAGTCACGGGGCACCTCCTTCTTCGGCAGAGCCGTGGGCCCGTACCGGCGTGCCGTGTACGCGCATGCTCGGCCGTGCCTCATCGGTGCCGGCGGCCGGCGGCGTGGCGTTGAGCTCCGCCGGCACCTCATGGGCTCCGTCCTGCAGCCAGCACAGCACCTGACGGCTTCCGCCGATGTCGTGCAGCTCGAGCGCAGGCGGCACCTTGGTCGTGCACTCCTCCATCGCCCAGGCGCAGCGTGGGTGGAACGGGCAGCCGGAGGGCACGTGGCGCAGGTCGGGCGGCGAGCCCTCGATGCCGGTCATGACCCTCTTCTCGCCGTGCAACGACGGGAAGGAGGTGGTCAGGCCGTAGGTGTACGGGTGTCGCGGCGAGTGGAACAAGGACTTGGCCGGCGCCTGCTCGACCAGCTTGCCGGCGTACATCACCGCGATCGTGTCGGCGATCTCGATGAGCAGCGACAGGTCGTGGGTGATGAACAGGATGCTGAACCCGAGCCGCTCGCGCAGGTCCATCAGCTCTTCGAGGATCTCGCGCTGGATCACCACGTCGAGGGCGGTGGTCGGCTCGTCCATGATGAGCAGGCTCGGCCGCAGGGCGATCGCCACGGCGATCATCACCCGTTGGCGCATGCCGCCGGACAGCTCGTGCGGATAGCTGCTGAGCCGGTCGGGGCTGATGCCGACGATGTCGAGCAGCTCCTCAGCCCTGGCCCTGCGCTCGGCCCGCGACATCTGCTTCTCGTGGGTCTTGAGCACGTCGTCGATCAGCCGGCCGATGCGCAGCACCGGGTTGAGCGCGTGCAGGGCGCTCTGGAACACCACGGCGATCTCGGTCCAGCGAACGGCACGGATCTTGTTCTTGTCACTCGTGAGCAGGTCGATCCGCTTGGGCGTACCGGCAGGTGCACCGGAGGCGCCCTCACCGCCCTCGCGGTACGAGCCCTTGGGGTAGTCGTAGAAGTAGGCCTCGCCGGCCGTGATGACGCCCGGGTCGCGCAGCAGCCGCGACACCGCATAGGCCAGCGTCGACTTGCCACTGCCGCTCTCGCCGGCCAGGCCGACGACCTCGCCCCGGCGGATCATCAGGTCGACGTCGTCGACGGCGTGCACGGGCTCGTCGCCCAGGCCGTAGTCGACGCTGAGCCCGCGGATCTCGAGCAGCACCTCACCGAGCGGCTCCCCGGGTGCCGTCGCCGTGGGGGCTGCCGGCTCCTCTGCGACGCTCACTGTGCTTCCTCCAGCTGGGACCGAGCCGCCGCGTACGGGCTGGCGTCGACGACGGGACGCTTGCGGACGACGGGCGTGAAGCCGAGCTGCGGCCGCACTTTGACCTTGGTGCCCTTGGCCGGCTTGGCGATCCGCAGCCGCGGGTTGATGTACTCGTCGATGCCGAAGTTGATCAGCGCGAGCGACATGCCGAGCACGGCGATGGCCAAGCCCGGTGGGACGTACCACCACCAGGACCCGGCCTCCACTGCCGAGCTCGACGTCGCGTCGAAGAGCATGGTGCCCCAGTTGTAGTGCGGGCCGGCCGACACGACGTTGAGGAAGCCGAGGCCCACGTAGGTGCCGATCGCGTAGATCGTCGTGAACAGGAACGACGAGGCGATCACGGCGCTGAGGTTGGGCATGATCTCGGCCAGGATGATCCTGGACGTGCTCTCACCGCTGACGCGGGCCGCCTCGACGAAGTCACGGTTGCGCATGGACATCGCCTGGGCCCGCATCACCCGGGCGCCCCAGGCCCAGCCGGTGGCAGCGATGATCAGGGACACCACCCAGGGGCTGCCGGCCCGGTCCGGGCCGAGGAAGGCACCGATGGCGATGAGCAAGGGGAGCGCCGGCAGCACCAGGAAGATGTTGGCCGTCAACGACAGCACCTCGTCGACGAAGCCGCCCATGTAGCCGGCGGTGATGCCGATGACGATCGCCAGCGCCGTGGCGATGACGCCGGACAGGAACGCCACCTCGATGGTGGGACGGGTGCCCGCCAGCAGCTGGGAGAAGATGTCGTTGCCGATGGTGGTCTGGCCGAGCAGGTGGTGGCCTCCCGGCGACTGGGTGCCCCCGGGGCCGGTCAGGTCGCCGAGCGCATTGGGGTCGTACGGCGCGATCCACGGGCCGATGACACCCATGACCACGTAGAACCCGAGGATGACCAGCCCGGCGAGCATCTTCTTGGACTTGGTGATGCGCAGCTTGGGGCGGCGCTTGTGCTGTGCGGCCGCCAGCGGCGTCTGCGGCGGCACCTGCTCCTTGGACACGTCGACGATCTCCATGGTGGTCAGGCCTCCTGACGCGTACGCGGGTCAAGCGCCACATAGACGATGTCGGCGATGAAGTTGGCGGCCAGCACGACCAGCGTGATGACCAGGAAGATGCCCTGCACCAGCGAGTAGTCCAGGCTCTTGACCGCCGACAGCAGGATGAAGCCGATGCCGGGGTAGGAGAAGACGATCTCGGTCAGCAGCGAACCGCCGACGACGAAGCTCAGCGCCAGGGCGAAGCTGGAGATCTGCGGCAGGATCGCGTTGCGCATCGCGTACCAGACGACCCGTTGCCGCGGCAGGCCGGCGGCCTCGGCCAGCAGCACGTAATCCTCGTCCGCCACCGTGACGACCTGGTTGCGCATGCCGATGATCCAGCCGGCCAGGGAGGCCCCCACGATGGTGAGCGCGGGGAGGACCGCGTGGGAGAGGGCATCACTGATGAAGGCCCAGTTGAGCCCCACCGTGCTGCTGAAGGTGTCGTAGCCGCCCTGAGCCGGGAACAAGTTGAGCTTCACCGCGAACAGCAGCACCAGCAGGGTGGCGAAGAAGAAGTAGGGCATGGCCTGCAGGAAGGTGGTCAGCGGCAGCAGGGACTCGATCCAGGTGCCCCGACGCCATGCGGCGAGGGTCCCGATCAGGGTGCCGACGATGAAGCTGATGACGGTCGCCAAGCCGACGAGGATGACCGTCCACCAGATGTGCTGGCCGATGATCGTGGTCACGTGCGTGTTGCCGAGGCTCAGCGACAGGCCGAGATCACCGTGCAGCAGCATGTTCCAGAAGTGCAGGTACTGGTGCCACAACCCTGCGTGGTTGGTTCCCTCGCCGTACTGCGCCTGCAGCGCAGCGAGGGCGCCCGGTGTCGCACTGCCCTTGAGCTGGGCAAGCGCGGTCAGCACCGGGTCACCGGGAACCATCCGCGGGATGAAGAAGTCGAGCGTCACAGCGGCAACGGCTGCCAGCAGGTAGAAGCCGAGACGCCGCAGGAAGACACGCATGTCAGTCCCTCCCAGCTGTGGGGACGAGCACGGGGGTCGAGGTCATCAGGCCACGATCCCGTCCGCCTGGTCGCAGTGCGCGGCCACGATCTCCGCGTAGCGGCGCCCGCTCGTCTTGATGGTGCGCTGCTGCGTGGCGTAGTCGACGTGCACGATCCCGAAGCGCTTCTCGTAGCCGTACGCCCACTCGAAGTTGTCGAGCAGCGACCAGGCGAAGTAGCCCTCGACCGGCGCCCCCCTCCGCCGGGCGCGGGCGCAGGCCTCGATGTGGCTCTCGAGGTAGTCGGCACGTTGCACGTCGTTGACGCTGCCGGACGGGCTGGGCGTGTCGTCCCACGCCGAGCCGCTCTCGGTGACGTAGATCTTGTGCGGCGCATAGTCGTCGGCGACCCGGACGAGGATGTCCTCGAGGCCCTGTGGGAAGACCTCCCAGCCCATCGCCGTTTCGAGCGCACCGGGAACGCGGGCGAGTGAAAGCTTGGGACCCGTGCCGGTCGGGTTGTCCCTGACGACCTCACGGAAGTAGTAGTTGACGCCGAGGTGGTCCAGCGGCTGCGCGATCACCTCGAGGTCGTTGCCCAGCACGGGGGGCTCGACGCCGTAGACCTCGACCATGTCCGCCGGGTAGCCGCGGCCGTGGATCGGGTCGAGCCACCAGCGGTTGGTGTGGCCGTCGGCACGCCTCGCCGCTGCGACGTCCTCGGGCCGGTCGCTCGCCGGGTAGGCGGGGCTGAGGTTGTTGACGATGCCGACCGAGGGGGTCAGCTGCGCGGCCGCCCGGATCGCCTGGACTCCCAGCCCGTGCGCAAGGTGCAGGTGGAACGACGCCGGCACCGCGGCGGTGATGTCCTTGACGCCGGGGGCCATGACGCCCTCGAGGTGTCCGAGCCAGGCGGAGCACAACGGCTCGTTGAGCGTGGCCCAGTTCGTTACCCGGTCACCGAGGGTCGCGGCGACCACCGAGGCGTACTCCGCGAAGGCGAAGGCGGTGTCACGTTGCGGCCAGCCACCCTTGTCCTGCTGCGCCTGCGGAAGGTCCCAGTGATAGAGGGTCACGAACGGCGTGATGCCCTTGGCCAGCAGGCCGTCGACCAGCGAGTCATAGAAGTCCAGGCCCTTGTGGTTGACCGGGCCGGTCCCGCCTGGGATGACCCGCGGCCAGGCGATCGAGAAGCGGTAGGCGGCGGCACCGACCTGCTCGACCAGCTCGAGATCCTCGCGCCAGCGGTGGTAGTGGTCGCAGGCGACGTCACCGTTGTCCCCACCGGCGACCGCCCCGGGCTGCCGGCAGAACGTGTCCCAGATCGACGGAGCGCGGCCGTCGACGTCATGCGCCCCTTCGATCTGGTACGCAGACGTCGCCACCCCCCAGACGAAGTCGGCTGGGAACGAACTCGGTGCCTCCACGAACAACTTCCCTTCGGTGCTTTTGGCCTTGGTCACGAGCGGCTGAGGCTGTTGGCGGGCCCGGTGTGGCCGCGCTTCCAACGGACACTCCTTACTTTTCTGTCACCTTTCGGACGTGGTCACCATCCGGCGCATCGAATCGTTGTCAAACAGGTACGGAGGAGCCGCGGACGACAAGGCTGGTGGGCAGAACCTGCCGGGTCTGCTGGATCGGCGTCCCCTCGAAATGGGCGAGCAGCATCCGGGCGGCGGCGCGGCCCATCTCCTGCAGCGGCTGGCGGACGGTCGTGAGCGCGGGGTCGGTGTGCACCGCGAGGGGGATGTCGTCGAAGCCGACGACGGCGACGTCGTGCGGGATCCCGAGCCCTGCCTCTCTCAGCGCGTGCACGGCTCCGGCGGCGGACAGGTCGTTGTGGGCGAAGACCGCGTCGAAGTCCCGGGCCCCCTCGAGCAGCCCCTTGACCGCCGCCCGGCCGCCTTCGAACGTGAAGTCCCCGTCGACGACGTGGGCGTCCGGGATCGGAAGTCCGGCCTCGGCGTAGACCGCACCGAAGCCCTCGAGCCGCTCCTCTGTGCAGCCGAACCGCTGTTCGCCCCTGACCACGATCGGCCGGCGGCGACCCTGCTCGAGCAGGTGCCGGGCGGCATCCTCTGCGCCGGCCCGGTTGGTCGTGGCCA
The DNA here is from genome assembly GCA_033851545.1 of Frankiales bacterium. Taxonomy (GTDB): domain Bacteria; phylum Actinomycetota; class Actinomycetes; order JAWWOL01; family JAWWOL01; genus JAWWOL01. The sequence goes on from JAWWOO010000008.1 coordinate 38,012, forward strand.
CCGACGGAAACAGCGGCTGGTGCCCGCGGTCGTCGATCATGACGACCGGCAGGCCCTTGGCGTGCAGACCGGCGATGTAGTCCAGCGTCCCCTCGGGCTCGATCACGAGCAGGCCGTCGAACGACCTCGCCGAGACCTGCGTGGCGAACTGCCGCATCGACTCCTCGCCGCGGGTGCAGGTGAACAACGACAGCCCGTACGACTCCGGCTCGACCACGTCGACGACCCCCTGCAGGACGTCGCCCATCCACGGCCAGCTCAGCGAGGGCACGAGCACCCCGAGGATGCGGGTGCGGCCGCGGGCCAGGCCGACGGCGCCGGAGCTGGGCACGTACCCCAGCTCGGCGATGACCGACCGGACCCGCTCGGCGGTCTTCTCGTCCAGGTCGGACTTGACGTTGAGGACCCGGGAGACGGTCGTCTTGCTGACACCGGCGCGGGCCGCGACATCGGCGATGGTGACGCGCATGCTCACTCCGTCCGGGGTCACGGGCCCGGCGACAGCCGCCGGGTGGAACCTCCGGGACCGGTACCGGAAGCGGTTCCAAGGATGGACACGCCTCCCGTGGAGGTCAATCACGGACCGATAACGTTTCCGCACCAGTCGGACACTGGTGGACCCTCGATGCCAGGTCAATCACGCGCCGGTAACGTTTCCGGTCGCCGACCGTGACCTCGGGCGCAACAGGTGCCCGCTCTCCCTGGCCTCGGCGCGAAGTGGATCGCCCCCGCTCGACCAGCGGGAACGCCGAGGGCCGGCTCCCCGTACGGGAAACCGGCCCTGGGTGCGCGCGAGCTACTTCGTGACGGAGGTCCCGGTCGACCGGAGGTCCGAGCAGGCCACGACGACCCGCTTGGCCATGCCGGTCTCGCCAGCCTTGGACCACGCCCGAGGGTCGTAGGCCTTCTTGTTGCCGACCTCGCCGTCGACCTTGAGCACCCCGTCGTAGTTGGTGAACATGTGGCCGACGACGGGACGGGTGTACGCGTACTGCGTGTCGGTGTCGATGTTCATCTTGACGGCGCCGTAGTCCAGCGTCTCCCGGATCTCCTCGAGCAGGGAGCCGGAGCCGCCGTGGAACACCAGGTCGAACGGCTTGTCGCCGTGGCCAGGGTAGGCGGCGGCGACGGCGTCCTGCAGCTCCTTGAGCACCGATGGCCGGAGCTGGACGTTGCCAGGCTTGTAGACCCCGTGCACGTTGCCGAACGTGGCGGCCAGCAGGTAGCGGCCGTTCTCGCCGAGGCCGAGCATCTCGGCGGTGCGCAGCGCGTCGGCCGAGGTCGTGTAGAGCTTGTCGTTGATCTCGTGGGAGACGCCGTCCTCCTCGCCGCCGACGACGCCGATCTCGAGCTCCATGACGATGTTGGCCTTGGCGCAGGCCTCGAGCAGCTCGCGGGAGATCTTGAGGTTCTCCTCCAGCTCGACCGCGGAGCCGTCCCACATGTGCGACTGGAAGAGCGGCAGCTGACCGGCGGCGACCCGCTCCTGCGACAACGCGATCAGCGGGCGCATGTAGCCGTCGAGCTTGTTCGGCGGGCAGTGGTCGGTGTGCAGCGCCACGTTGATCTTGTAGTTCTTGGCCACGACGTGGGCGAACTCTGCGAGCCCGACGGCGCCCGCGACCATGTCCTTCTTGGTCTGGCCCGAGGCGAACTCGGCGCCGCCCCACGAGACCTGGATGATGCCGTCGCTCTCGGCCTCCTCGAAGCCCTGCAGCGCGGCGTTGATCGTTGACGAGGACGTGCAGTTGATGGCCGGGTACGCGAAGCGGTCACGCTTGGCGCGGTCCAGCATCTCGTTGTAGACCTCGGGGGTGGCGATGGGCATGCGGATCGGCTCCTGAGCTCGGGGGTGTCCGTCTCGCAGTATCCCCCAGCCTGAGCCGTGACCGGAATAGCGGGGCGTAGGGCGTCCTAGAGTGCGGGCAGGCCGTCGATGCTGTGGGCGTTCTTGGTCCGGCGGTACTCCTCGATGTTCTCCGGAGTCCGGCGGCCGAAGTTGTCGTCGAGCAGCGTCCGGTCACCGGCGTAGTCGAACAGCGGGACCGCGAAGCCGCACGACGAGGCGATCCGGTCCAGCGCGACGACGACGATCGCCCGCGCGCCCGGGTGCTGGCCGAACCGGGGCCGCAACGGCAGCCACTCAGGCTGGTCCGGCGTGACGAACCGGCCGCGCCCCTGCAGCCGTACGATGTCCGGCGGCCCTTCGAACGCGCAGAACATCACGGTGACCCGGCCGTTGTCCCGGATGTGCGCGATCCCCTCCGCGCCGCTCCCGGTGAGGTCGAGGTAGGCGATCGTGCGCTCGTCGAGGACGGCGAACGTGTCCTTGTGCCCCTTGGGCGACACGTTGACGTGCCCGCCGGCCCCACTCGGCGCCGTCGCCACGAAGTAGAGGTGCTGCCTTTCGACGAACTCGCGCAGCCGGCCGTCCAGCGCTTCGTAGACCTTGCCCATGACGGGCAGACTAGGCGACCCCCGGCGTGGGGGCCATCAGTTTGCTTCACAGGCCGGACACGTGTGTCTCACAGAGTGGCCACACGAGCCCCGGTAGCCTGGCTGTGTGCATCCCACGACGCAGGTCCTCGCCGTGAACCTCCTCGACGCCAAGTCGGTCATCTCGACGTTCGGCACGATCGGCATCATCGCGATCATCTTTGCCGAGACCGGACTCCTGATCGGGCTGTTCCTGCCCGGCGACTCGCTGCTGTTCACCGCAGGCGTCGCCTGCGCCGGGATCCTGCCCGGCATCAAGCTCAACCTGGCCGTGATCATGGTCGGCACCGTCATCGCGGCGATCGCCGGCGGGCAGTTCGCGTACGGCTGGGGTCGCAAGGGCGGCCCGATGGTGTTCAAGCGCGAGGACTCGCGGCTGTTCAAGCAGTCCTACGTGGTCAAGGCCGGCGAGTATCTCGAGCGGTACGGGGCGTGGAAGGCGATCGTGCTGGCGCGGTTCATGCCGGGCATCCGCGCGCTGGTCAGCCCGCTGCTCGGCGCGGCCAAGCACGACGCCCGCGAGTTCGCCCTGTGGAACGCCATCAGCGGGGTCGTCTGGCCGGTGCTCGTCCTGATGCTCGGCTGGGGTCTGGGCAAGAAGATCGGCAAGAACACCAACATCGACAAGATCCTGCTGCCGATCATCCTGGGGATTGTCGTGCTGTCGGTGCTCCCGACGGCGGTGGAGATCCTGCGCGAGCGGCGCCGCCGCAAGGCCGCCCAGTCCTGAGAGTCGGCCTGCCCAGCGGACTGCTCCGGTGATAACGTCGGCGGCGTCGCAACTGGCGCCGTACGAGGTGGATCACCACCGGGGAGCGACGATTTCCCTGCACCCGTAGCCGTACGCCTGGGCCCCGGGTCGACCGCCGATCCCGTGCGCCGACCTGAGGAGAGCCCATGAGCAACAGCCAGCCCGACCGCCACCCCGAGCTGACCGCGACCGACCCCGAGATCGCCGGCCTGATCGACGCCGAGGAGCACCGGCAGGCCGAGACCGTACGGCTGATCGCGAGCGAGAACTACGTCTCGTCAGCCGTCCTCGAGGCGACCGGCTCCGTGCTCACGAACAAGTACTCCGAGGGTTACGCCGGCAAGCGCTACTACGAGGGCCAGCAGGTCATCGACCAGGTCGAGACGCTCGCGATCGAGCGGGCCAAGGCCCTGTTCGGCGTCGACCACGCCAACGTCCAGCCCTATTCCGGCTCCCCGGCCAACCTGGCGATCTACCTGGCGTTCCTCAAGCCGGGCGAGACGGTCATGGGCATGGCGCTGGCGATGGGCGGCCACCTCACCCACGGACACAGCGTGTCGGCCACCGGCACCTGGTTCAACGCCGTGCACTACAACGTGGGGCGCGAGACCGGCCGGGTGGACCTCGACGAGGTGCGCGACGTCGCCCGTCGCGAGCGGCCCAAGGTGATCTTCTGCGGCGGCACCGCAGTCCCGCGCACCATCGACTTCCCCGCCTTCGCGGCGATCGCCCAGGAGGTCGGCGCTGTCCTCGTCGCCGACATCGCGCACATCGCCGGTCTGGTCGCCGGCGGGGCACACCCGTCGCCGGTGGGCTACGCCGACGTGATCACGACCACGACGCACAAGACTCTCCGCGGGCCGCGCGGCGCGATGATCATGTCCAACGAGGAGCACGCCAAGGCGCTCGACAAGGCGGTCTTCCCCGGCCTGCAAGGTGGTCCGCACAACCACACGACGGCAGCGATCGCCGTCGCCCTCAAGGAGGCGTCGACCGACGACTTCAAGGCCTACGCCGCGCAGATCGTCGCCAACGCCAAGGCACTGGCGGACGAGCTCAACACCCACGGCTTCGACCTGGTCTCCGGCGGCACCGACAACCACCTGGTGCTCATCGACCTGACCAGCAAGGGTGTCCCGGGCAAGGTAGCCGCCAAGGCACTGGACCGGGCCAAGCTCGAGACCAACTACAACGTGGTCCCGTACGACACCCGCAAGCCGTTCGACCCCTCCGGGCTGCGCATCGGCACCGCGGCGGTCACCAGCCGGGGCATGGGCCCGAACGAGATGCGGCAGATCGCCCGGTGGATGGACGAGGTCGTACGGGCGGCCGCCAGTGGGGACGAAGCAGTCGTCGACCGGGTCGCCGGCGAGGTCGCCGACCTCACCAAGGGCTTCCCCGCCCCGGGCATCCTGCTCTGAGGACGAGCCGGCGGCTCAGGCGAAGGTGAGGGTGGCGTCGGTCTGGTCGTGCACCGAGCCGACGAACAGGCCAGCCCGCCAGTCCAGGGTGAACGAGCGGATGTGGTAGGTGCCGGGTGTCGCCGAGTGGACGCTGAGCACGGCGCACATCGCCGGGTTCCTCGGCGTACCGATCTTGTAGCCGTACACCTTGCGGACGATCTGCGCGAAGTACGCCTTGGGTGACAGGTTCGGCGCGAAGACCGAGTTGGCCAGGTTGGGGCCTTCGGTCAGCGGCTGGCGGGCGACGCCGGCGGCGCAGGTCACGGCGGTCACGGTCAGGTCCAGGCCCTTGACGGGCGGGATGTGGATCGCGTCGATGCGGACGCCGGGCGATCCCACGACCTGGTAGCGCAAGGCGATGTTGTAGTCGTGGTCGGCCTTCAGAGTCACCGCTGGCGACGTGGCGCCGCCGACCAGGTGCGGCCGGAAGTGGTGGTAGAGCTTGAGGCCCACGACGGCCCCGGTGACCACGAGCACGAAGGCCAGGACCACGGCGATCACCCGCCCACTGCCGCTGTCGCGCACATCTTCTCCAAGGTCGGCCGTACGCAGGCCAGCCTAGTGGGGCGCCGCTCTGGTCGGATGAGACGAGGGCCTGCGGCGCACTCAACCGAGCCCGAGGTCGGACAGCGAGTAGGCCGCGAGGTAGGGCAGGCCGGCGGCGGCAACCGCACCGGCGGCTCCCCGCTCGACAATGACGGCGACGCCGACCACCTCGGCCCCCGCCTCACGCAGGGCCTCGACAGCGGTCAGCACCGAGCCGCCGGTGGTCGAGGTGTCCTCGACCGCGAGCACCCGCCTTCCGGCGACGTCCGGGCCTTCGATCCGGCGCTGCAGGCCGTGCGCCTTGCCTTCCTTGCGGACGACGAACGCGTCGAGGCGGCGCCCCTGCGCGGAGGCCTGGTGCAGCATCGCGGTCGCGACCGGGTCGGCACCCAGGGTCAGCCCGCCGACGGCGTCGATGTCGAGGTCGGCGGTCAGCTCGAGCATCACCCGGCCGATCAGCGGGGCCGCCTCGGCGTCGAGGGTGACCCGGCGCAGGTCGACGTAGTAGTCCGCCTCGCGGCCGCTGGACAGGATGACCTTGCCGTGGACGACGGCCCGGTCCTTGATGAGCTTCAGCAGTGCTTCGCGATCGGTCATGAGGCCGGATTCTCGCAGCCTCCCTGCGCGCCGCTTGCGGCGGGGACCGGCCGGCTGCCGACCAGCGTCACCTCGGCGCAGACCACCGGAGCCCGGTCGAGCCGCGCCTTGCCCTGGGCGACCTGGAGCATGCCCATCGCCTTGGACAGGGCCGTCTCGGCCCCGGCCGTGCCGAGGATGACGGTGAAGGAGTAACCGGAGCCGCGGGCAGCGATGTAGGTGCGGTTCCCGGCGACGGCCGCCGCGAGGGCCCGTACGGTGAGCTCACCGTCGATCGCCGAGTCGGCCGGGCTCTCGATGTCGAGGGTCACCACCCACTCGCCGTGTACGGACAGCGGCGTGCCACCGGTCCCCGTGCGTGCTCCATCGGTCACGCAAAGCCCAACGAGCGAGCCGCTGAAAGGGCACGGCTCGTGATCATCGGCCGCACGCAGTTAAGCCGAACGGCCCATCGCGCTCCCACAGGGGATGGTCGATTCCCGCTGCATGACCGCCGTCTTGGCGCTGGCCGCCAGCGCGTTCTGGGGTGCCTCCGACTTCATGGGAGGTGCCGTCTCTCGCCGGCTGGCCGCGTTCGACGTCATCTTCGTGTCCCAGGCGCTTGCCGTCCTCATCCTCGGTTTCGCCGCGTTCGCCACCGGCTCCTTCGGTGACTCGACGGCGTACCTCCCGTGGGCCGTCGCGGCGGGCGTCGTGGGCGTGCTGTCGGTCGGCGCGTTCTACAAGGCGCTGGCCGAGGGCACCATGGGCGTCGTCGCCCCGATCGCCGCCAGCGGGGTCATCGTGCCGCTCGTCGTCGGCGTCGCCGAGGGCAACCAGGTCGGTGGGCTGCAGGTCGCCGGCATCGCCCTCGCAGTGATCGGCGTCGTCGCGGCCAGTGGCCCTGACCTGCGGGAACGCCACCAGAGCTCGGTACGGCCGATCGTGCTCGCCGTCCTCGCAGCTGCCGGCTTCGGCGCCGGCGTGGTCTTCATCGCCGAGGCCAGCCGCACCTCGGTGGTCATGTCATTGCTCACCTTGCGGCTCACCTCCGTCGGCTGCCTGGCCATCGCGGCAATGGCGCTGCGGCGCCGGCCGCAGGTCGCGAGGGCGGATCTGCCGTCGCTCGCGGTCATCGGGATGTTCGACCTGGCCGCCAACGCCGCGTACGCGTCCTCGACCACCGGCGGCGCGCTGAGTCTGGTCGCCGTGCTGGCCTCGCTCTACCCGGCGGTCACCGTCCTGCTCGCCCGCCAGCTGCACGCGGAACGGCTCACCGCCATCCAGGCGGGCGGCGCCACTGCCGCCGTGCTCGGCGCGGTCCTCATCGCGGCGGGTGGCACCGGATGAGGCCAGGGAAATGGACTCGGAAATGGACTCGACGAAGGACTACTCCTTTCGGGTCAAGGAAATTCGGCTCCACGGCCCTCGGTGCGCCGGGGACCACAGCCGATACGCCTGATCTGGACCCGATCAAGGGATGGCTGATGGGCTCCGTACAGACCGGCAAGTTGTCGCGGTTCCTGCCGCGTGATGCTCGCGCCTGGCTCCAGGTCGCCCTGGTGCTGGTGCCGTTGGCGTTCTTCGTGACGACCATCCCCGGTGTCCGCAGCCACCCGGGCTACAGCCTGAAGATGGACGGCTGGCTCAACAACATCGCCTACATGACGGCACCGCTGCTCTGTTACGCGCGGCTGCGCAACTCCACCTCCTACCGGCACTCCTGGCTGGCGCTCACCGCCGGCCTGGCGCTGTACGGGCTCGGCAACATCTACTGGACGATCTTCATCCGGACGCTGCCGGTCGACGCGCAGCCGTTCCCGTCGATCGCCGACTACCTGTGGCTGGCCTTCTACCCGTGCGCCTTCGCCGCGCTGCTCCTGCTCCTGCGCGAGCGCACCGACCGGCTGCCGCTGAGCCTGTGGCTGGACGGCCTGGTCGGCGGCATGGCGGTCTCCGCTGTCGCGGCCGCTGCGGTCGTCGGCGTCATCCTGAAGGACAACACCGGCTCCCTGGCTGCGGTGATCACCAAGACCGCGTACCCGCTGCTGGACCTGCTGCTGCTGCTCGTGGTCATCGCGATCCTGTCCGTGTTCCACTGGCGGCCGCCGGTCGGTTTGTGGCTGTTCGCCGTCGGGCTGACGATGTTCGTGGTCGCCGACCTGCTCTTCCTGTTCACGATCGACAAGTACGTGTCCGGCGGCATCAACGACGGCGTCTGGATTTTGGCGACGCTGTTCATGGCGGCGGCACCCAAGTGGAAGGACCGCCCGGCCGGCGTCCAGCTGCCGGCCTGGGCCATCCTCAGCATCCCGGTCGTCTCGGCCTTGAGCGCACTGACGCTGCTGGTCTGGGACCACTGGCACCGGCTGCACGAGTACGCGATCTTCCTTGCCGCCGCGACCGTCGTGCTCGCTCTGGGCCGGCTGATCGTGACCTTCCGCGAGGCGTCGTCCCTGGCGCACAGCCACCGGCTGGCGCTGACCGACGAGCTGACCGGGCTGGGCAACCGCAGAGCGCTGTACGAGTCCGGGCCGACGCGGCTGCGCAACCTGGCGCCCGGCCACACCTCCGCCCTGCTGCTGCTCGACCTCGACCGGTTCAAGGAGGTCAACGACAGCCTCGGCCACCAGGCGGGCGACGCGATGCTGCGCCAGGTGGCGATCCGCCTCACCGACTGCGTCCGCACGACGGAGGACCTGCTGGTCCGCCTCGGTGGCGACGAGTTCGCCCTGCTGCTCAACGACCTCGACGAGACCGCTGCGGTCGAGCTGGCCCACCGCGTGCGTGGCGCCATCTCGCCGCCGTTCATCGTCGACGGCGTCACCGTACGGGTGGAGGCCAGCCTCGGCATCGCCATGACCGACGGCAGCGCGGACGAGCTGTCCAACCTGCTTCGTCAGGCCGACGTCGCGATGTACTACGCGAAGTCGCACCGGGTCGGCCAGTCCGTCTACAGCGTCAAGAACGACGTGCTCGGCGGCCAGGACCGGCTCCGCACCCTCGAGGAGCTCCGCCGGGTCATCGACACCCGGTCGCTGACCGTGCACTACCAGCCCAAGGTCGACTCGCAGACCCTGCTGGTCACCGGCGTCGAGGCGCTGGTCCGCTGGCAGCACTCGACCAGAGGACTGCTCGCGCCCGACCAGTTCCTGCCGCTCGTCGAGGACGCCGGCCTGATGCGCGACCTCACCACTGCCGTACTCGAGCAGTCCCTCGACCAGGTCGTCCGCTGGCAGGACGCCGGGCGTTCGCTGAGCGTCGCCGTCAACCTCTCCGCCTCGTCCCTGGTCGACGTCGACCTGCCGGCCCGCGTCGAGCTGCTGCTCGCCGAGCGCGGCCTCTCCTCGCGGGTCCTCGAGCTGGAGATCACCGAGGACTTCCTGATGGCCGACCGCGAGCGGGCGCGCGAGATCCTCTGTGAGCTGCGCGCCCAGGGGATCCGGGTCGTCGTGGACGACTTCGGTACGGGGTACTCCTCGCTGGCCTACCTCCGCGAGCTGCCCATCGACGAGCTCAAGCTCGACAAGTCCTTCATCACCAGCATGGCCGAGGACCCGCGGGCGGCGGCCATCGTCCGCTCCACCATCCTGCTGGCCCACTCGCTCGGGCTGCGTCTGGTTGCCGAGGGCGTGGAGAACCAGGCGACCGCGACCGAGCTGGCCCGTTCCGGCTGCGACGTGGCGCAGGGCTTCTTCTACACCAAGGCGCTCCCCGCCGCCGCTCTCGAGCGCTGGCTCGACGACCACGCGTTCGACTCCGGTCACGCCGACGCCGACCGTACCGACATGAACCAGGACTCGACGCGCGGCGTCGTCGGGGGGCGGGTCTCCCCGTGATCCGTCCCAACATGCTGGCCACCCGTGGCCGGCTGCGCCTGCATGCCGAGGTGCTCGACGGTCTGGCCGAGATCAAGTACGCGACGTCCGCCCTCCAAACGCTCGCCGTCCGCTGCGGCGCGCCGGTGACGGCCTGCCTGCCGTGGATGCTGGCCTCGGCCGAGTCCGCGCTGGCCGGCGGTGTCGCCGACCATGTCTGGGCGATCGTGCTCAACGACGAGGACGGTGAGGCCTGCGCCGCAGCCGTGTTCCTCGAAACCTGGACGTCAGTCGGGCCGGTGCTGCGGCTGGCCGGCGCCGAGGGCGGCTACCGCACGGCGATGCTGGCCCTCGACGGGGACGCCGCGGCCGGGCTGTCCGAGGCACTGCTGGCCCGGCTCCAGGACCGCGGTTCGCCGTTCGGTCTCGCGCTCGGGCCGGTCGACGAGGTCGACCCGGTGGTCGGGCGGATGAGCATCGCCCTGCAGGACTGGGCACTGGACGGCTCGAGCGAGATACCGGTCGTACGGCGGACGGGCGTGCCGGAGGCAACGGAATACCTCTCGCCCAGCGTCCGGCGCACCCTGCGCAAGGTCCGCAACCGGCTCCGGACGGACGGCGTCGAGAGTCAGGTCAGCTTCACCCGGGAACGACACCGGATCCTGCGGCTGCTGCCGAGCATGGCCCTGGCCTACCAGGACCGCGACGAGGCGCACGGGCTCGGCCCCGCCGACGAGGCGCCCGGCTGGTCCTTGTTTGCGGCACGGGTCAAGGCGCTGGCCGGCCAGGGCGGGATGGAGGTCGGCACGCTGACCTTCGACGGCGAGCTCGCCGCGTACGTGGTGGGCTTCGACGACGGGCACGCCTACCGCGTCATGGACGGCCGGTTCGTCAGCTCCTGGGCCCGCTACTCCCCCGGCCGGCTGCTCGAGACCGCCGTCGTGCAGCGGATGATCGACGACCCCGCGAAGGGCACCCTGGACTGGATGACCTCGATCGCGCCGGAGAGCCTGCTCGTGGCCAACCACGCCGAGCGGGTCGTGACGCTGCGCTCGCGGGTCGGCCCGTACCCGCCTCGCCGCTAGGCGCCCGGCCGGGACCGCGCCGCGACCTCGAACCAGACCGTCTTGCCGTACGGGTCGTCGCGCACTCCCCAGCGGGACGCGAGGTGCTGGACGATGGCGATGCCACGCCCGTCGAGGGCGTCGGCGTCCTGGTCCAGGCGCTGCGGGTGCCGCGAGTTGTCGTCGGCCACCTCGACGTAGAGCCGGCCGGCAGCGGCGGTGATCCTGATCCTGGCCTCGCTGCGGCCGTGAATGAACGCATTGGTCACGGCCTCGCTGGTCAGCAGGATCGCGGCGTCGCAAGCCTCGGCGTCGAAGCCCATCGCGTTGCAGTGCTGCCGGACGAAGGACCGGGCACGGCGTACCTCGCCGAGGTCTTGGGACAGCACGAGCGTCGGATCGGGACGGCGCGCCGACTCAGCCACGGCAGCGCCGAGGTTGCGAATCGCGCGCACCGACGCGGGGGGTCACCCTGCCAACCTACCGGCTGGCTTCGGCTCGGCGGCATCAGCCGGGGTGCGGCGCGCCGCCGGCCGGGTTGCCGTCAGGAGCAGGATCCGGGTCGTCACGGTCAGCCACACCAGGCCGAGCACGGCGCCGGCGACCACGTCGCTCAGGTGGTGGAAGCCGCGGTACATCCGGCACAGGCCGACGGCGGGCGGGATGAGCACGGCCAGCACGGTCAGCGTCCACCGCACCGCGCGGGGGCTGTTCAGGACCCATGCGAGAACGGCGAGCCCCCCGTACAGGCAGATCGCGGCTGCAACGTGCCCCGAGGGATAGCTGGCCAACGGGTCACCCTTGCCGAGCCGCGGGATCGGCGGACGCGGCCGATGGTCGAGCGTGCTGACGACGAAGTAGAGGCCGCTCTCCACGCCGACGGTGACGGCGAGGAACAGTGGCGGCGCGAGCCGGCGAGTCTTGATGGCGATCGCGATCACCAGCACTACCAAGGCAACCTCGACGGTGATCGGCTCCGCGAGCCAGGTGCCTGCCTTGGTCACGCTGTTCCAGAACGACGTGCGGCCCGCGAGCAGGTTTCGCTCGATCGAGTCGTCGGTGCGACCAACCCAACCGTGGACGAGTACGTGGGTCAGCAGCTTGCCGAGCCCCCACATCGCCAGGAACAGCGCCGCACAGGCAGCCACCAGCCGTACGGCGATCCAGCTCCAGGAACGCTGCATGTCAAGCCTCCCGTCGGGCGGCACTGGACCCGGCCGGCTCCGGGCCCTCCGGTTCGAGGCCGGCCTCCAGCGGCCGGGTCGGCCGGCGCAGGTCGCGACGCCAGGCACGGAACGCCGCGGTCGTCGCCGCCAGCCAGGCCAGTCCGATCAGCCAGCCACCCAGGACATCGCTCACGTAGTGGACGCCGAGACCGATCCGCGCGTAGCCGACCAGCAGCACGACACCCACGCCCAGGGCGATGAGCGGGCGGCGCCAGGGCGAGGGGACGTACGGCAGCCCGACGAGCAGGAGTGCCCCCACACCGACGATCGAGCCGAAGGCATGGCCAGACGGGAAGCTGTAGCTGGTGAGGGTCTCCACTGCGTGAGGGAACGTGGGCCGGGTGCGTGCGACGGCATTCTTGACCAGGGTGTCGAGCGGGTCGGTCAGTACGACCGTCAGCACCAGCCAGGCCGCCAGCCGGGGCGAGTGCCGCCGCAGCAACAGCAGGCCGACGAGGACGGCGACGACCTCGAACGAGGTCGGGCTGAAGACGTCCGACACGACCTTGAGGAAGGTGACGAGCCCAGGATGCGCGACCGCAGCCCGGTTCAGGTCGTGGGCCACGTTGAGGTCGAGTCGCCGCAACGGCCCCCAGCCGTCGGTCACCGCGACCAGGCCAAGCGCGAACGGCACCAGCAGGATGAAGCCGGCGACGATCGCCAAGGTCAGCCGAAGGCCGCCCCGCGCGTCCGGGTCGAGCCACTTGCGCGACTTCCAGCCCTGCTGCTGCATCCCGGCACTCTGCCCCATCGGGACGGGCGGTAAAACGCGGTCTCATCGACAGGTCACGGAGCCTGCGCGGTCCCGATCGACGGCCCCGCCGCCAGCCTCGACCTCAGACGCTGACCGGGTCGGAGACCGCGCGCACCGTCAACCCGGAGGAGTCCTCCGCCAGGTCGACCTCCACCCGGTCGCCCTCCTTGATCTCTCCGCCGATCAGCGCCCGGGCGAGCTGGTCGCCGATCGCCGACTGCACGAGCCGGCGCAGCGGCCGGGCCCCGTACATCGGGTCGAAGCCGGTCAGGGCCAGCCACTCCTCGGCCGCCGGCGTCACCTCGAGCACCAGCCGGCGGTCGGCCAGCCGCTTGGCCAGCCGCTCGACCTGGAGGCCGACGATCCGGGTCAGCTCCTCCGTGCCGAGGGCGTTGAACACGATGATGTCGTCGAGCCGGTTGAGGAACTCGGGCTTGAACGCGCTGCGCACGACACCCATCACCGCTTCCCGGCGCTGCGCGTCGTCCAGGCCGGGGTCGGAGATGTAGGCCGACCCGAGGTTGGACGTCAGGATCAGGATGACGTTGGTGAAGTCGACCGTACGACCCTGCCCGTCGGTGAGCCGGCCGTCGTCGAGCACCTGCAGCAGCACGTCGAACACGTCCGGGTGGGCCTTCTCGATCTCGTCCAGCAGGATCACGCTGTACGGCCGGCGGCGTACGGCCTCGGTGAGCTGGCCGCCCTCCTCGTAGCCGACGTAGCCGGGCGGGGCGCCGACGAGGCGGGTGACCGAGAACTTCTCGGAGTACTCGCTCATGTCGATGCGGACCATGGCCTTGTCGTCGTCGAAGAGATAGCCGGCCAGCGCCTTGGCCAGCTCGGTCTTGCCCACACCGGTCGGGCCCAGGAACAGGAACGACCCCATCGGCCGGTCGGGATCGGCAACGCCGGCACGGGACCGGCGTACGGCATCTGACACGGCGCGAACCGCGTCCGATTGGCCGATCACCTGCCGGTCGAGCTCCTCCTCCATCCGCAACAGCTTGGCCGACTCGCCCTCGAGCAGCCGGCCGGCGGGGATGCCGGTCCAGGCGGCCACGACGTCGGCGACGTCGTCCGGGCCGACCTCCTCCTTGACCATCGGCGCGCTGGTGAGGTCCTCCTCGGTGCTCGCCGCGGCCTCCTCGAGCTCCTTCTGCGCTGCGGGGATCTCGGCGTACATCAGCCGGCTCGCCGTCTCGAAGTCGCCGTTGCGCTGCGCCTTCTCGACCTGCATCTGCAGGTCGTCGAGCTGCTTCTTCAGCTCGCCGACCCGGTTGAGGCCGCCCTTCTCCCGCTCCCAGCGAGCGTTCAGCGCATTGAGAGTCTCCTGCCGGTCGGCAATCTCGGCACGCAGCCGCTCGAGCCGCTCCTTGCTGGGGACGTCGTCCTCCTTCTCGAGGGCGAGCTCCTCCATGTGCATCCGGTCGACCACCCGCTGCAGCTCATCGATCTCGACGGGGCGCGAGTCGATCTCCATCCGCAGCCGCGACGCGGCCTCGTCGATGAGGTCGATCGCCTTGTCCGGCAGGAACCTCGCCGTGATGTAGCGGTGCGACAGGGTGGCTGCGGCCACCAGAGCTGCGTCCGAGATCTGCACCTTGTGGTGTGCCTCGTAGCGACCCTTGAGCCCCCGCAGGATGGCGATGGTGTCCTCGACGCTGGGCTCGCCGACGTAGACCTGCTGGAACCGTCGCTCGAGGGCGGGGTCCTTCTCGATCCGCTGGCGGTACTCGTCCAAAGTGGTCGCGCCGACCATGCGCAGCTCGCCGCGGGCGAGCATCGGCTTGATCATGTTGCCGGCGTCCATCGCCCCTTCGGCCGCGCCGGCACCGACGATGGTGTGCAGCTCGTCGATGAAGGTGATGACCTCGCCTTCGGCGTCGGTGATCTCCTTCAGCACGGCCTTGAGCCGCTCCTCGAACTCGCCCCGGTACTTGGCGCCGGCGACCATCGAACCGAGATCGAGCGAGATCAGCCGCTTGCTCTTCAGGCCTTCCGGCACGTCGCCGTCGGCGATGCGTTGAGCGAGGCCCTCGACGATGGCGGTCTTGCCGACCCCGGGTTCGCCGATCAACACCGGGTTGTTCTTGGTTCGTCGGCTGAGCACCTGGATGACGCGGCGGATCTCGTCGTCGCGACCGATGACCGGATCGATCTTGCCGTCGCGGGCGCGCTGGGTGAGGTCTTGGCCGTATTTCTCGAGAGCAGCGAAGCTCTCTTCCGGATTCTGACTGGTGACCCGGTGGCTGCCACGAACTTCCTTCAACGCCTGCAGCAACTCCTCGCTGCCGATCCCGAGGCGCTGATTCATGGCCAGCAGCAGGTGCTCGACCGACAAGAAATCGTCCTTCAGATCCTTCTGGTAGGTCTCAGCGTTCTCGACGATGTTGTTGAGTTCGCGGTTCATCCGCGGATCGTCGCCGCCGTAGGCCTTCGGCAACTTTTGCACGGCCTCGTCGGCCTTGTTGCGAACCATCAGTGGGGCAAGGCCGAGCTTGGCCAGTACGGCGGGAACGATCGTGTCGTCCTGGCGCATCA
>JAWWOO010000013.1:0-17366 GCA_033851545.1 Frankiales bacterium
GCGACCGCGATACCGACGGATGCTACGTAACGAGCTTTCACGCCAACTCCTCCTCGGGAGCTTTCCGGCCGGTCCCGTTTGCGCGTCGCCCGGGTGCCTCGTGCCGATTGGTGTAGACCAATTGCGACAGTGGCATAGACCAATAAGAGTGTCAAGACTCCCGTGTACCAGTTACGTTACGTCTCACCACGACCGGCGTCCTTGTTCCGCCGGAACCCCCGACCGTGGCACGATGACAGCCCCCCCGTGACGCAGGAGCCAGGTGCCGTGACCGCTCTTCTTGCCGCCTCAACCCCCGACGACAGCGCTTCCACCAGCGGCGCCCGCGTCCCGAAGTACTACCTGCTCAAGCGTGCACTGCTGGAGATGACCGAGCAGCTGCCGGCGGGGAGTCCCGTACCTCCGGAGCGGACCCTGGCGCTCACGTTCGACACCTCCCGCACGACCGTCCGGCAGGCCCTGCAGGAGCTGGTCATCGAGGGCCGGCTCAGCCGGATCCAGGGCAAGGGCACGTTTGTCGCGCAGCCCAAGCTGGCCATGGCTCTGGAGATGACCGGCTTCACCGAGAGCATGCGCGCCCAGGGACTCGAGCCCGGCTCGAAGGTTCTCGACATCGGTTTCGTGGCTGCCGACGAGGAGCTCGCCCAGCGGCTGAACATCAAGGTCGGCGCCCGCGTCCTGCGGATCGAGCGGCTCCGGATGGCCAACGACGAGCCGATGGCCATCGAGGCCACGCACCTGTCCGCCAAGCGCTTTCCGGGTCTGCGCAAGAGCTTCGAGCGGGCGCCGTCTCTCTATGCCGCCCTCGAGGACGAGTACGGAGTCCGGCTCGCCGAGGCCGAGGAGACGATCGAGACCGCGCCCTGCCCGCCCCGGGAGGCCGAGCTGCTCGGCACCGACGTGGGCCTGCCGCTGCTGCTGCTGTCGCGGCACAGCAAGGACGAGTCCGGCGAGCCGATCGAGTTCGTCAAGTCGATGTACCGCGGCGACCGCTACAAGTTCGTGGCGCGTCTGCAACGACCCCAGGCCTGACCGCGACCTAGCATGGCCGGATGACCCCTGAGCGCAAGCCCCGCCTGCGCCCCATCGCCGCGAACACGATCGCCAACAACGTGTCCGCCGTCGACGAGGTGTCCGAGGCCGAGCTGCTGTCCAGGCTCGAGGACGCCCTTGCGGCACTTCCGCCGGAGGAGCGGGCAGCTGCCGTGGTGGCGTTCGGCCTCGGCGAGGGGAGCACCGGCGTCGCGATCGAGCTCGATCTCGAGACCCAGGACGCCGAGGCGCTGGCCCGGTCCGCCCTCCAGCTGCTGCGCGCAGCCCTGGCCGACCCGGACGGCGAGCCGCCCGGGGTGCCCGGTGACTTCCCCGGCATGACCTCGCGGCGACGGCACCGCAACGTACGGCCAGGCGACAACCTCGACCGGCGCTGACCGGGTGCGGGTGATCGGCCTGCTGGGCGGGATGAGCTGGGAGTCCAGCGCGGAATACTACCGGCTGGCCAACCAGCTCGTACGGGACCGGCTCGGCGGCCTGCACTCGGCGCGGATCCTGCTGGCGTCCCTGGACTTCGCGGACATCGAGGCGCTGCAGGTCAGCGGTGACTGGGACGAGGCCGGGCGGCTGCTCGCCGAGGCCGCGCGCGGGCTGGAGGCGGGCGGGGCCGAGCTGCTGGTGCTGTGCACCAACACGATGCACAAGGTCGCCGACCAGGTGCAGGCAGCCGTCGGCATCCCCCTGCTGCACCTGGTCGACGCCGCCGCCGCCGCCGTGAACCGGGCCGGGCTGGCGACGGTGGGGCTGCTGGGCACCGGCTTCACGATGGAGCAGGACTTCTATCGCGACCGGTTCACCGCGCACGGCCCGGCTCTGCTCGTGCCCGACGCAGCCGACCGGGCCGAGGTGCACCGAATCATCTACGACGAGCTGTGCCTGGGCCTCGTACGGGAAGAGTCCCGGCAGGTCTACCGCGAGGTGATCGGCCGCCTCGTCGCCGCCGGAGCCGAGGGGATCGTGCTGGGCTGCACCGAGATCGAGCTGCTCGTCTCTGCGTCGGACAGCCCGGTCCCGGTGTTCCCGACGACCCGGCTGCACGTCGAGGCAGCGGTCGAAGCCTCGCTGGCCGGCTCGTAGAAACACGAGCGCCCCGGACCGAAGTCCGGGGCGGTCATGTGCCGAACCCGCCAGGTCGCCTCGCGGCGCATAGTCGCTCTGGGCGACAAAGGTTGGGACCGGGGGCCATGGAACGAGTCGGCACGACACCTTTCGGCGCCGTACGCCCCAACCCTGAGGGGGCTGGTGCGATTCCCCAACACTACCCGCTTCCCGGCTCCCCGTACGGCAGGTGCCTGCGTCCGAACGGGTGAACGGCGCCTCCGGCGGTAACCCATCTCTAGCGTCCCGGTCTGTTGTCAGCCGTACCGGTCAGGGCAGATGGGACGGCACGCGACCACCAAGGAGGACCGGCGTGACCACCACAGACCCCGCGACCCAGAAGCTGGAAGTCGCCCGCAGCCACACGCAAGAGGCCGCGCAGGATGCCAAGGCCCGCGCCGCCGCAGTCGGCAGCCACGCGCACGATGCCGCCGAGGACGTCGCCGGCACCGCGATGGACCGGGCGCGCGAGGTGAAGGACGAGACGGTACGGCAGGCGCACAACCTCGCGTCCGACGCGACAGAGCAGTTGAGCGCACAAGCCTCGGAGCAGACCCGGCGGATCAGCGCCAACCTGCACGACCTCGGCCACGAGCTGAGGCAGATGGCCGACGCCGGCAACGGCGGCGCGGCAACCGAGCTGGCGCACCAGGCCTCGGAGCGGGCTCAGCAGGTGGCCGGCTACCTCGACGGCCGGGAGCCGGCCGAGATCCTGGACGACCTGCGCGCGCTGGCACGGCGCCGTCCGGGCGCCTTCCTGGCGGGAGCAGCGGTCCTCGGGCTCGTAGCGGGCCGGCTCGGCCGCGGCCTGAAGGACGCCGGACCCAGCCCGCGGACGACGCAGCGCGGGCGGGTTCCGGTGCCCCCCTACCCGTCGGAACCGCCGCGAGTGGCACCTCCGAGCGAGCGACCGCCGGTCTTCTACGGCGACGAGCGTCCGGTAGAGCTCTCCGGGCCGGACTACCAGTCGGACC
Source organism: Frankiales bacterium (assembly GCA_033851545.1). Classification (GTDB taxonomy): domain Bacteria; phylum Actinomycetota; class Actinomycetes; order JAWWOL01; family JAWWOL01; genus JAWWOL01. The sequence goes on from JAWWOO010000013.1 coordinate 3,126, forward strand.
TCGTGCAGCCCACCCCGTACGGCGGCCCGGAGGTGCAGCGATGACCACGTTCCAGACCGGCGCACCGCCGCTCGAGGCCGAGGTCCGCAACCGATCGGTCGGCGACCTGGTCGGGGACATCAGCCGCGACGTCTCGACCCTGATCCACCAGGAGATCGAGCTGGCCAAGGCGGAGACCAGGCAGGAAGTCACCAAGGCAGGCAAGGCCGCCGGCATGCTCGGCGGCGCAGGTTTCGCCGGCTACATGGTCGCGCTGTTCGCCAGCCTGACCCTCGCGTACGGCATCGGCACGTTCTGGCCGGCCTGGACCGGTGCGCTCGTCGTGGCCCTGCTGTGGGCCGTCGCCGCTGCCGTGCTCTACATCCGCGGTCGTCAGCAGCTCAAGGACGTCAACGGCCCCCGTCAGACCGTGGAAACCATCAAGGAGGATGCCGCATGGGCACGTCACCCGATCAGCTGAGGCACGACATCGAGCGGACCCGGGCGGACCTGTCGCACAGCGTCGACACGCTCGCGGAGAAGGTGAGGCCCTCCGCGGTCGCTCATCGTCGGGTCCGGGACGCCCGTGGCGCGATCTCCGGGGTCAAGGAGCGGGTCATGGGTGCGTCCGACACGATCGGCGACACCGGGTCGTCGATCCATGACAAGGCTTCCGACATCGGCAGCTCGCTGGCCGACCGGGCGTCCTCCGTCCAGGACAGCGTCGCGTCGACCCCGACCGCCGTACGAGCCAAGGCCCAGGGAAGTCCGCTGGCTGCGGGCATCATCGCCTTCGGCGCGGGGCTGGTCGTGGCCTCGATGCTGCCCGCGTCCGACCGCGAGCAGCAGGCGGCGATGGCCGTCAAGGACCGGGCCGAGCCATTGGCCGAGGAGCAGGCGGAGCAGCTCAAGGAGTCGCTGGCACCGATTGCCCACGACGCCGCCGATCAGGTGAAATCGACCGCTCAGGACGCAGCGGAGGTAACCAAGGAGCAGGCCGCCAAAGCGGCGAGCGGTGTTGCCGCTCATGCTCGCCGGGCCACGGGGGAAACCAAGGCCGATGTCGCCGACCACGCCGCCGAAGCCAAGGAAGAATTGAAGTCGGACTCCACCGGCAAGACGGTCTACCCGTCGGACCCGCTGGTCGAGATGTCCGCGCCGACGCACCCCAACCTGGCGCACTGACGCTCGCTCAGGACGGAGGGCGCGGCCGGAAAATGGCCGCGCCCTTTACCGGCGCAGCGGCTCACGACTTCTGAGTGGCCCACAGCGCAATCCCGCCGCGGAGCCCGGCTGTGTTGTCGACCAGGGTCACGTCCTCGGGCAGGTCGAGGGTGACCTTGGCCGAGTTGCCGCCGCCGATCCACAGGTGGTCGAAGAACAGCAGGGCGCGCAGGGTGTCGATCGTCTTGTCGACCCGCTTGTTCCAGCGCTTGCCACCGATCTTCTTGCGTACGGCGTCCCCGATGTACTCGTTGTAGGTCTCGTCCCTCCACAACGGATGGTGGGCGAGCTCGAGATGCGGTGTCAGCACGCCGTTCTCGAAGACAGCGCTCCCGACGCCCGTGCCGAGCGTGATGACCAGCTCGACGCCCTTGCCGGTCACCACGGCCGAGCCCTGCATGTCAGCATCGTTGGCCAGCCGGGTCGGTTTGCCCAGTGCCTTGTCAAGCGCACCGGCGAGGTCGAACCGGTCCCATGCCTTCACCAGCTCCGGCAGCACCTTGGTCTCGGGACCGGACTTGGTGACGAAATGCGGTGCGGACAGCACCTTGCCGGCGCGGACGAAGCCAGGAAAGCCCGCAGAGACCCGCTCATAACCGGAAAGGTTGCTGGCCAAGGCCACCAGTTCGGCGACCATCTTGTCCGGCGGCAGCGGGTAGGTCGTGTCGACTCGGAGCCGCTCCCCCACGAGCGAGCCGGAGACATCGAGCACCGCGGCCTTGAGTCCCGTACCCCCGATGTCGAAAGCCAGGGTCAACGGTCCGGCGTGCAGGGCGGGTCCGGACGGGGCGCTGTCACTGAGCTCGGTCATGTGAGCCTCTCCGTGACGATCGGATCGAGATTCCAGCGGGTGATCACCGGAGTCCCATGCTCCTCCCCCAGGACGCTCACCGCGCCTGCGGCCAGCACGAAGCGGGCGCCGGCTCCGGGGTCGAGACCGAGCCAGCAGGCGGTGAGGATCCGCAGCAGGTGGGCGTGCGCCACGACAGCGACGTCGCCCTCGTCGAGCGCCTGGCGGATCCGGCCCAGGACGCCTTGCGCCCGTTCGCCGACCTCCTGAAGCGACTCGCCCGGGGTCGCTCCGGGGCGTACGGCTGCGGCCCAGATCGACCAGTCCGCGCCCTCGTCGGCGCGGATCTCGGCCGTCGTGCGGCCCTCGTAGGCGCCGTAGTCCCACTCGACCAGCCGGTCGTCGGTCACAACCGGAGTCAGCCCGGCCAGTTCAGCAGTCCGCCGCGCGCGTTGAAGGGGACTGGCCAGCACCAGAGCGAACGGGTGGTCGGCAAGCAGCCGGGCCGCATGCCGGGCTTGCTCCTCACCTTCGGGTGTCAGCGGCAGGTCGGTGAGGCCGGTGTGCCGGCGCGCGATGCTCCACACCGTCTCCCCGTGGCGCAGCAAGACGACCTCGGCCATGCGCTGCTCCCTCCGGCGGAACGTTGATGCGACCCTATCGAGGCAGTGTGCTTCACTCCCCTACGTGATCGCCGAGACCCCGCCGTTGCTGGAACTCCGTGCGCTGTCGATCTTCACCCCCGCCCGGGTGTTTCTCGTCAGCGACCTCACGTGGACGGTCCGGGCCGGCGAACGCTGGGCATTGCTCGGGCCCAATGGGGCCGGCAAGTCGACGACGCTGTCGGTCGCTGGGGCCACCAGGCACCCGAGCTCTGGCAGCGCCGAGGTCCTGGGACGGCGGCTCGGACGTACCGACCTGCGGGAACTCCGGTCGCACATCGGCGTGGTCGACCACGCGTTGCGGATCCCGCCTGACCTGACCGCGGTCGACGTGGTCCTGACCGGCCTCACCGGAACCGTGCAGACCGTACGCGAGGGCTATTCGGACGCCGACCGGTCGAGGGCGGTCGAGCTGCTCGCCCTGCTGGGCTGCGAGGAATTGCTGAACCGCGGCGTCTACACCTGGTCCCACGGCGAGAAGGCACGGGTGCGGATCGCCCGAGCGATGATCGGGCGGCCGCCGCTGCTGCTGCTCGACGAGCCGGCGAGTGGCCTCGACCTGCCCGGTCGCGAGGACCTGATGGCAGCCGTCGACGACCTCGCGGCAGCGAACCCGTCGCTGGGCGTCGTGCTGGTGACCCACCACCTCGAGGAGCTGCCGACGTGCATCGACCACGCGTTGCTGCTCAACGGCAGCCGTGAGGTCGCGCAAGGCCCCGTGTCCGGGGTGCTGACTGACGAGCACGTCTCCACCTGCTTCGGTCGTCCGATCGAGGTCAGGCACCACTCTGGCCGATGGACGGCCACCGCGCTCCGCTGACCGCGGGTTGTCCACAAGGGCCGATTTCGTCCACAGGCCGGGCGGCGCAGCGGTCGGTGTCCGTACCGGGTGATAGACCCTTCCCATGCCTGTCGCTCCGCTCGACCTGCCAACGACCACCGACGAGACAGCCTTGCGCGCCGAGGCCGAGGTGCTGCTGCGCTCCCTCGCCGGCCCCGGGACCGCCCTGCGCGAGGACCAGTGGAATGCCGTCCGCGCGTTGGTCGTCGATCGCCGCCCAACGCTGGTCGTCCAGCGCACCGGGTGGGGCAAGTCGGCGGTCTACTTCGTCGCGACGGCGCTGCTGCGGGCGCGCGGCGCCGGGGCGACGGTGATCGTTTCCCCGCTGCTCGCCTTGATGCGCAACCAGATGGAGGCCGCGGCCAGGGCCGGCATTGTCGGACGGACCATCAACTCGGCGAACATCGACGAGTGGGACGCCGTACGGGCTGAGGTCGCCGCCGGCGAGGTCGACGTGCTGCTGGTCTCCCCCGAGCGGCTGAACAACCCCGACTTCCGCGACACGGTGCTGCCGAGCCTCGCCGCCAGCGCCGGCCTGGTGGTCATCGACGAGGCGCACTGCGTGTCGGACTGGGGGCACGACTTCCGACCGGACTACCGGCGCATCGCGAGCCTGCTCGCCGGCCTGCCACTCGGCACCCCGGTGCTGGCGACCACCGCGACCGCCAACGCGCGGGTGACCGCCGACGTCGCCGAGCAGCTCGGTTCGTCCGGGACCCTGGTGCTGAGAGGCAGTCTCGATCGGGCCAGCCTGCGACTCGGGGTGCTCGAGCTGCCGTCGACAGCACACCGCTGGGCCTGGCTGGCCGACCACCTGGCGGACCTGCCGGGCTCCGGCATCGTCTACACGCTCACCGTCGCGGCGGCCGAGGAGGTGACCGGTTTCCTGCGCTCGCGCGGGCACACGGTTGCCGCCTACTCCGGTCGCACCGACGACGCCGAGCGGCAGGCGGCGGAGGCTGACCTGCTCGCCAACCGGGTCAAGGCGCTGGTCGCCACCTCCGCACTGGGCATGGGATTCGACAAGCCCGACCTCGGCTTCGTCGTCCACCTCGGCGCGCCCCAGTCCCCCATCGCCTACTACCAGCAGGTGGGCCGGGCCGGGCGCGCCGTCGATGACGCCGTCGTCGTGCTGCTGCCGGGGCGCGAGGACGCCGCGATCTGGCGCTACTTCGCCTCGCTCGCCTTCCCGTCCGAGGAGCAGGTGCGCCAGGCGCTCGACGTGCTGACCGAGGCGGGCCGGCCGATGTCGACCGCCGCACTCGAGACCCGGGTCGACCTGCGCCGGACCCGGCTGGAGACCATGCTCAAGGTGCTCGACGTGGATGGTGCCGTACGCCGGGTGCGCGGCGGCTGGACAGCGACCGGCCAGGCGTGGGCCTACGACGGCGAACGCTACGCACGCGTGGCCGAGGCCCGCGGACACGAGCAACAGGCGATGCGCGACTACGTCGCCACCGACGGCTGCCGGATGGCCTTCCTGCGCGGTGAGCTCGACGACCCAGAGGCAAGTCCGTGTGGCAGGTGCGACGGCTGCGGCTCCCTGGTCCTGGCCGAGGCGATCTCCGCCGAGGCACTCACGGCCGCCCAGAGCCGGCTCGACCAGCCTGGCATCGACATCGAGCCGCGCCGCATGTGGCCGAGCGGCATGGCAGCGGTCGGCGTACCGGTCTCGGGCAAGATCCCCGGCGACCTGCAGGCCGAGCCGGGTCGCGCGCTCGCCCGGTTGTCCGACCCCGGCTGGGGTGAGCGGGTCCGCACAACGTTGGCCGCCGAGGACAACCCTGCGCCCGAGGACATGGTCAAGGCCCTGGTCCGGGTGCTCGCGACCTGGGGCTGGGCGCAGCGCCCCTCCGGCATCGTGGCCATCGCCTCCCGGCGTCGGCCCGCGCTCATCGGCTCGGTTGCCGCGGCGCTCGGCGAGGTCGGCAAGCTCCCCGTGCTTGGCACGGTGAGTCGGCGTCACGACGAGGACCGAGGCGGCCGGGGCAACAGCGCGCAGCGGCTGCGCTCGGTCTGGGGGTCCTTCGAGGTCGGCGACGAGCTCGCCGAGGCGATCGCCACCCTCGAAGGATCGCCCGTGCTGCTCTTCGACGACCTGGTGGACACCGGCTGGACCTTTACCGTCGTCACCGCTCTGCTTCGCGAGCGTGGCGCGGGTCGAGTGCTGCCGTTGGCGCTGGGACAGGAGGGCTGACGGTCAGTCGAGCACCGTCCAGTCCAGCTCACCGAGCCACTCCGGGTCGGCGGCCAGCTCGATGCCGACGATGGTGTCCGCAACGATGCTGAAGCTGATGACCACTCGCGGCAGCCCGGCGTGAGCCCACACAGCGCCCACCGCGCCGTCGATCAACGCGAGCTGGGCGGCCTGGGCCCGGCCAGCGAAGGTCTCGGCGACGGAGGCCGCGCCGCGCACCTCGGGCTGGGAGCCCATCTGCACGGCGGCACCGTCGGAGCGCAGGACGACCTCCGGGTCGAGCAGCGCCAGCAGGGCGTGGAAGTCGCCACTGCGCGAGGCCGAGAGGAACGCTTCGACCACGCGGCGCTTGTGCGCCAGATTGGCCTCCGGGGTCGCGCCGGAGCCCTGGACGCGGCGCCGGGCCCGGCTGGCCAGCTGGCGGGTCGCCGCCGGAGAGCGCCCGACGATGACAGCGATCTCGTCGAAGGGCAGCGCGAACATGTCGTGCAGCACGAAGGCGAGCCGCTCAGCTGGGTCCAGGCGGTCGAGCACGACGAGCAGCGCCATGCCGACCGAGTCCGCGAGGATCGCCTCGTGCTCGGGGTCGGCGCCCTGCTCCGGGCTGGCCACCGGCTCTGGGACCTGCACGCCCAGTGGCTCCTCCCGACGGCTTTGCCGCGAACGCAGCATGTCCAGGCACACCCGGCCGACGATGGTGGTCATCCAGCCGCCCAGGTTGTCGATGCCCTCGCCGCCGGAGCGGCTGGCCCGCAGCCACGCTTCCTGCACGGCGTCCTCGGCCTCGGTCCCGGAGCCGAGCATGCGGTAGGCCACGGCGAGCAGATGGCGCCGTTTGTCCTCGAAAGCCCGTGCCAGCAAGGCATCTTCGTCCATCAGTCACATTCTCCCGTCGCGTTCCGTCATCGCTGTGACGCACCAAATCCCCCCGATGTGACAGGAGAAGTCGGATGACCTCAGGAGTGAAGACCATCATTTACCCCGTGCACGACCTCGCAGCAGCGAAAGGCGTCTTCGGCGCGCTGGTCGGTGCGAAGCCGTCGATGGACCAGCCTTACTACGTCGGGTTCGACGTCGCGGGCCAGCACCTCGGCCTCGACCCGAACGGCCACGCGCAGGGGATGACCGGGCCGGTGAGCTACTGGCACGTCGACGACATCGAGGCCGCCGTGCAAACGCTGGTCGCGGCTGGGGCGAGAGTGCAGCAGCCGGCCAAGGACTACGGCGGCAAGGTGGTGGGCACCGTCACCGACGTCGACGGCAACGTGATCGGGCTGATCCAGCAGGGCGAGTGGCAAGGCTGACCCCAGCCGTCCCACGGAAACGGGTCGAGGTCACGACGGCGGGTCGAGAAGCCCTTCGCGGTAGGCCAGCGCTGCGGCCTCCGTACGGCTGGCAGCGCCGAGCTTGGCCATCAGGTTGGACACGTGGACGCTCGCCGTCTTGTCGCTGATGAACAGCGCGGCGCCGATCTGGCGGTTGGTCCGGCCCTCGGCCACCAGCCGGAGCACCTCGAGCTCGCGCGGTGTCAGGCCGCCCGCCGGCAGTGCCGCCGACCAGCCGCCGACACCGGACGGGGTGGCGACAGCGTCGGTGGAGCCGATGACCAGCCTGGCCCGCCGGCGCAGGTCCTCGAGACCCTGCAGCAAGGGCACGGCGCCGAGCCGGGCAGCCACCTCGTGTGCCGACCGCCAGGCGGCGACCGCCTCGTCACGGCGGCCGGCCTGCATGAGGGCCTCGGACAGCCGCCACCGACCCCGGGCGATCTCGTAGACGTCGGACTCGGGACCGAAGCAGAACGCGTCCACGGCCGCCTGCCACAGCTCGGGGTCGCTGTCGCCGAGCAGGCGCGACCGCTCGGCGACCGCCCGGGCATACCAGGCCTGCGCCTCGACGCCCGGCGCCCCAGCACGGCCGCGCCCCTGAGTGATCGACCGGGTCGCGATCTCGAAAAGCTCCTCGCCGACCTCGACCGCGTCGGCCACCGCCCCGTTGTCCGCGATCGCCCGGGCAAGAGCTGCCCGGTTGGCCTCTGCCGTCAGCCCGAGGGCGGCGTGCCGGAGCAGGGCGAGCGTGGTCGGCGACCACCCCTCGACCACGATCGTCATCGCCGACCGGTTGAGGTCGCGGGCCCGGTCGAGGTCGCCCTGCCAGATGGCAAGCTCGACGCCGAGGCTGCTGGCCAGGTGGGTGAGCAGGACGTCCTCGGACCAGAACGGCTGCACCCGAGCCAGTTGGCCGAACGCACGCGGGTCGCCGCGAGCGACCATGTGCTGGACACCGAAGGTCACGATGAACGCCGACGTCACCCCGCTGACCCGGTCACTGTGCGAGGTCAGCTCGGCCGCGGCATCCCACTCGCCGCGCATGAAGTAGCAGTTGTACATGTGGTGCCGCAGCTGCAGCCCCCAGCCGCTGAGCGCCAGCCCGTGCTGCTCGGCGAAGGCGTGGCCCGCCTGCGCCCGCTCGAGGGCACGCCCGATCTCGCCCCGCTCGAGCGGAGCCATGACCAGGTTGTGCAGCACCCGCAGCTGGACCACGGCGTCACCGCTGCGCTCGGCGACCTCGCGGGACTGCAGCAGCAGGGTCTCGCTGTGGGCCGGGTCACCGGCACGCTCGGCCAGGATGGCCAGCGTGGTGAGCGCCTCGGACTCGTCGGCGGTGCTGCCGGTCAGCCGGGCGCAGGCCAGTGCCTCCTGGGCCATGACCGCTGCCTCGTCGTCCTTGCCGATGTTGAGCAACGTACGGGCGTGGCCGGCGGCCACCGTCGCCCGCAACCGGGTCGGCGGTTCGGCGGGAACCAGCCGGACGGACTCGGCGCCCACGACGGCGGCCTCGTCCTCGGCGGAGACCTCGAGCAGGTAGTAGCTCAGCCGCTCGAAGATCTCGGCCGACACCAAGGGCTGCTCGGCCACGTCGACCGAGGCGGCACTGGCCCTGGCGAGGGCGACGGCCCGCGCGTACTCACCGCTGCCGGAGGCGGCAGCAGCCGCCCGCAGGCCGAGAGACCAGCGCGGCCGGCCGACCAGCGTCTCGGCCCCAGGCACCCGTTCCCACAGGGACAGCGCCTCCTCGAGATGCCGGAGCGCCTCGGCCGGCGCGGCGACCGCGTCTGCCTCCTCGGCCGCCCGGTCGAGTGCCTGCAACGCCGCGGCCAGGTCGTGGCCGGCCAGGCTGTGGTAGGCCAGGTCGGCCGCTGAGCCCCACCCCCAGGGCTGGTCGGGGCGGCTGAGGAGGGCGACGTAGACCCCGTGCAGCCGGGTCCGCTCCCCCGGCAGCAGGTCGCCGTAGATCGCCTCCTGCAGCAGGGCGTGCCGGAACACGTAGCCGCCAGCGGCGTCGGTCGAGATCAGCTGCCGGCTGACCGACTCGCGCAGGGCCTCGTCCAGCGCGGCCTGGTCGAGCCCCGCGGCCTCGGCGAGCAATCGATGGTCGACCCGCCGACCGGCGACGCTGGCCACCCGCAGCGCGTGCTGAGCAGCCGGCGCCAGCTGCTCGACCCGGCCGAGGAGCACGTCGGCCAGCTCCCACGGCACGTCGGTGATGCAGTCCGCCGACGCGGCCAGCAGCTCCTCGGCGAAGAACGCGTTGCCCTCGGCCCGTACGAGCAGGTTGGCCAGCGTCGACTCGGGCACCGGCGCGTCGGAGCGGTCGGCCAGCAGCTGGGCGATCTCCTGGTCGTCCAGCCGCGGCAGGTCGATCCGCTCGACACCGGGCACCCGGGCGAGCTCGGTCAGCACAGGGCGCAGGGCGTGCCTGCGATGCAGGTCGTCGCTGCGGTAGCTCGCCACGATCGCCACCGACTCCTGGCGAAGCGTGCGGCTGAGGAAAGACAGCAGGTCCCTCGTCGATCGGTCGGCCCAGTGCAGGTCCTCGAGGACCAGCAGGACGGGTGCCTGCGCGGCGAGCTGGGAGAACACCGAGAGCACCGCGCTGAACAGCGGCAGCTGGCCGCTGTCCTCCCCGGCGTCGTCAGCGATCGTGCCGAGGGAGAGCAGTCGGGCCAGGGCCGGGCGCTCCGCCACCGCCCGGCTCATGGTGTCGGCGCTGGCCGGCTCGACGGAGGCGGTGCGCAGGGCGTCGACGAAGGGCAGGTAGGGCAAGCCGCCGCCGCCGAGCTCGACGCATTGGCCCCACAGCACGAGAAACCCGCGGTCGGCACCGTCGGCGCCCAGCTCGGCCAGCAGCCGGGTCTTGCCGATCCCGGCGTCGCCGCCGAGCAGCCCGACGGCCGGCCGACCGGCTGCCGCCTCGTCGAGCAACGCGTGCAGCCGCGCCAGCTCGGCCTTGCGGCCGACCAGCGCTGGCGCGGTGCCCCGACGTTGCATGCCTGTGATCGTGCCACCATCGACAGACACTTTGCTCACGCGTTTTGCCAGGCAGCGGCCAGGCGCTGAGTCACGCGGCGCCGGCGTGCCGGAACCGCGCCAGCAGACCGGACCGTACGACGTCGGTGTTCGCGTGCAGGTCGAGCTCCGGGAGCCGGCGGTTGCGGCGCCGGGCACCGGCGGTGGCCTTCAGGTCCCGGCGACGGTCGTCGGCCAGGGCTTCCAGCATCAGGAACGGGGTGACGCTCATGTCGCTCTCCTCGTATCGGGTACAGATACGAGGTTCGGTCTAAGGCGGGTGGTCCGGCATTGGAGGTTTGCCTCGATCTTGGCGCCGGCTGGCCCAGGACCCCTTAGACCCGCCTTAGTCAGCGGTGGGCCCGGCCGCCGCGGAGCAGCTCGACGCCCTGAGCGACCCGGCGCGCCCGCGTCTCCGGGTTCTTCGTCCCGGCGACCCACAGCAGGTAAGACTGCTTGTTGCTGTAGGAAAGCGTGTCGAAGAACCGCCTGGCCTCCCGGTCCGCGTCGAGCGCCGCGGCGAAGTCCTCCGGCACGGCGGCCTCGCGAGGATCGGTGTCCAGCGCCAGCTCGACCTCGATCAGATCGCCGGCAGCCACGCCTGCCCCGGCGCGGTTCTCGGCACTGAGCGGGATCCGGAAACCCTCGGCGTACGGGGCGACGGTGCTGCGGTAGGTGTAGTCCGCGATGGTCACGTAGACCGCCGGCCTCTTCCCGGCGCCCAACGCAAGAACGACGTCCTCCGGTACGGGCAAGCCGGTGGCGGTCTTGCCCGCGGCGAGGACGACACAGGTGAACTTCATGCCTGGCAGTATGCCAACGCGGGGCTAGCCTGGACGCACCCGCGACGAGGAGGTCACGTGAGAGCGGTCCGCAGCGCCCTGGTTGCCGTCCTGCTCGCGTCGGCCCAGCTCGTCCTCGGCCCGGGTCAGGCCTCCGCCTCGGGGCTCCCGGCGTTCCGGCACTCGTGGACCAGGATCACGCCGGCACTCGCCGCACGGATGCACTACTCGTGGCGGTCCGGCTGCCCCGTACCGCTGTCCCAGCTCCGCTACGTACGGGTCTCGTTCGTCGGTTTCGACGGTGCCGAGCACCTTGGCGAGATCGTGGTCAACGCCAAGGTGCTCACGGCTGTGGTCGGGGACTTCCGGGCGTTGTACGGGCAGCGGTTCCCGATCCACCGGATGCATCTGGTCGACAACTACAAGGGCGTCGACGAGGCCTCGATGGGCGTCGACAACACGTCCGGGTTCAACTGCCGCCCGGTGCTGCACACGACGAGCTGGTCGATGCACGCGTTCGGTGAGGCGATCGACATCAACCCGATCGAGAACCCGTCACTCGAGGCCGGCCACGCCGACCCGCCGGCGGGAGAGCCCTACCTCAACCGCAGCAAGGCCAGGCCCGGCATGGTGAACGGCAGGGTCAGGGCCGTCTTCGCCTCGTACGGCTGGGGCTGGGGTGGCCGCTGGAGCGACCGCGACCTGATGCACTTCTCGTCCAACGGGCGCTAGCGCAGGCTCCGTACCAACTGGTCGCGGCTCATGCCGGAACGGCCTTCGAGGTCGAGTGCCTGCGCCCGGATCTGCAGCTGCTCTGTGGTCAGGTCGACCACGTCCGGCCGGGGCCAGGCCGGGTAGCCGCCCTTGACCCGTTCCTGCTCCCTGGCCGCGGCGAAGGCACGGCCGACGGCGTCCAGCTCGGCTGCGTCCACCGCCTTGGCGTACTCCGGGAGGATGTCGGTCTCCTCCTCCTCGATGTGGTGGCGCAGCTCACCGATCAGTGCGGCGAGGATGCCGTCGGCCCCCGGGGCGTCGGCCGGCTGGCTGAGCAGCTGTTGCATGAGCGCCGCGGCGTGGTGGTGCTCGGCGGCGCCGTCCTTGGTCTCCTCGGCCTCCTTGGGGACCGCCTTGTCGATGGCCGGGTAGACGACGGCCTCCTCGGCGTTCGAGTGCGGAGTGAGCAACCCGTCGAGGGAGGTGAGCAGCTGCTTGACCTGCGCCGGCTGTACGTCCTCGGCCTCGAGCTTGGTGAAGAACCATCGGAACGTGACGTGGTCGTTCTTGATCAACGTGACGACATTGTCCATCGTGGCCTCCCTGGGTGAGCGTGCAGACGCACTACCCCAGCCCGATGCCGACCACACGCGAGAGTCAGCCGCCGAGGTAGGACATCTCGACCCGGTGCAGGTCGTGGGTCCCGGCGCTGCGCAGCTCGGAGTAGCGGTCGGCCCGTGCGTGCCAGACCCCGGCCAGGAACTCCCGTACGGCGGCGTCGTCGTGACCGTCGCGGAGGCGGGCGCGCACATCGCGGCCGGCCCCGGCGAACAGACAGGTGTAGAGCTCACCGACGGCGGTCAGCCGGGCCCGGGAACAGTTGCCGCAGAACGGCTCGGTGACCGAGGTGACGAAACCGACTTCGCCCGCCCCGTCGGCAAACTGGTAGCGCCGGGCCACCTCGCCCAGATAGCCGGGATCGACTGGTACGAGCGGCCAGCGCGCGCCGATGGCGTCCTTGATCTCGCGGGCAGGGACGACCTGGTCCAGCAGCCAGCCGTTGGTGTTGCCCACGTCCATGTACTCGATGAAGCGCATGACGTGGCCGTGCGTACGGGCGTAGTCCACGAGGTCGAGAACGCCGGCGTCGTTGACCCCGCGCTGCACCACGGCGTTGAGCTTGATGCTGGTGAAGCCGGCGTCCTTGGCGGCAGCGATGCCGTCGAGCACCTGGCTCAGCGGCACCGCCGTGTCGGCCATCGTGGTGAAGACAGCGGCGTCGACCGAGTCGAGGCTGACGGTGATCCGGTGCAGGCCGGCCTTGCGCAGCGGCTCCGCGTGAGTGGTCAGCAGGGCGCCGTTGGTGGTCATGGCGAGATCGTCGACGCCGTCGATCGCGGCGATGGACGCCACGAGCTGGTCGAGGTCGCGGCGCAGCAGCGGCTCCCCGCCGGTGAGCCTGACCTTGCTGACGCCGAGGTCAGTCGTCAGCCGTACGACGCGGGTGATCTCCTCGAACGAGAGCAGCTGCTCGCGCGGCACGAACGCGAACCCGGGCCCGAAAACCTCGCGCGGCATGCAGTAGTGGCAGCGGAAGTTGCACCGGTCAGTCACCGAGACACGCAGGTCGTGCAGCGGCCGGCCAAGGCGGTCGCGCGCGGGATCGGTCATGGCTACACGGTACGGGTTCCGGCGTTCGCTGCCCGCCCTGCCCGCTCACGTACCATTTCTGGGCGGCAACGATTCGGGTCGCGTACGGCTGGACGACGGAAGCAGTGGCATGACGGTCTACGACGAGCTCGAGCTGGACGCCGAGCTCGCAGCGCTGGGGCACGGGCCGCGGATCGACCCGGCCAGGCTCGCGGATGCCCTGGCCGTGTTCGCCGAGCTCGAGCTGCTGCCGGCGGACCACCCGGATGCCGTGCTGGTCCGCCGTGCCACCGCGCGGATGTACAAGGAGCACAAGAAGCGCAACCGCAAGGACGCGCGCGAGATCGTCAAGGCCAACGACGACGCGGTCACCGCCGCCACCGCGACCGCGGCGCCTGGCCGGATCGACGACGAGACCCAGGGGCTGGCGCTCTCGACGGCGACCCAGGGCACCCTGGCGGGGACCCTGCTCAAGGCCAGGGCCTGTTACATCTGCAAGCAGCGCTACACGGCGGTCGACGCGTTCTACCACCAGCTCTGCCCGGCCTGCGCGGCGGACAACCACGCTCACCGCAACGCCCGCACCGACCTGACCGGCCGCCGGGCCCTGCTCACCGGTGGCCGGGCCAAGATCGGGATGTACATCGCGCTGCGGCTGCTGCGCGACGGCGCGCACACGACGATCACCACCCGGTTCCCGAACGACGCGGTCCGCCGGTTCCGCGCCATGCCGGACAGCGCGGACTGGCTGCACCGGCTGCGGATCGTCGGCATCGACCTGCGCGACCCGGCGCAGGTGCTGGCCCTCGCCGACGACGTCGCCGCCCAGGGGCCGCTGGACGTCCTGATCAACAACGCGGCGCAGACGGTGCGCCGCTCGCCCGGCGCGTACGCCCCGCTCGCTGCCGCCGAACGGGACCCCCTTCCGGACGGGCCGCTGCCGGACGTCCTGACCTTCGACCACATCTCTGACGCCCATCCGGTCGCGCTCGCCGGCTCGCTGTCCGAGCACCCGATGCCGCACCTGCCCGACACGCTGCGCGGCGCGGACATCTC
>JAWWOO010000015.1:0-36911 GCA_033851545.1 Frankiales bacterium
ACCCGCCGTTGCCGTTTCTGTCCGACCCGGGGTTTACTCTAGTTGTAGTACGAACACGTGTTCCAACACACCGGGTGGGGTGCTCGCGGCGGCCCACCAGGAGGCGGATGTCGATCGTCGCACAGCGCTGGACTCGACCCCCAGTGTCGTACGAACCGTTCGACTTCGCTGGGCGGGTTCGGCGCGGGGAAGCGCCGAGCCCGCCCAGCGGCCGCCATGCCGTCTTCCCCCGGCAGCAGTCGCCGTTCAGCCGTGCAGGTGAGCCGAGGGGAAGTGTCGTGGTGCGTATCTATGCCGAGTCCGTCGACGTCCAGCGACGGGATGCCACGCCGACCCAGTTCCTCTGGCGCGGGCGGCTCTACCTGGTGCGCGACGTCTACGCCCATTGGGTCGAGGCGGGCGGCTGGTGGCGGACGGGAGCGACCAGCTCTGGCGCGGCCGGGACTGCCGGTGACGGTGAGCGCGAGTTCTGGCGGGTGGAGGCGGGGGCCGGCCGGCACCTCGGCACCGGGGTGTTCGACCTGTGCTTCGACTGGGCCGCGGGCAGCTGGCTGCTCGCTCGGGCACTGGATTAGGTGACAGGCATGCACGCAGTGGAGCTCACCCATCGCCGAGGCACGCGACCGGGCCCGGCAGCACTCGACCTGGTTGCCCAGTCCCGCCGTGGACTGCTCGAGGCCGATCTGATGACCCAGCCAGGGGAGCGGTACGCGGCGGCTCACCTGGCAGCGTTGCGGGCCGCCGCTGCCGTGCTGGCGGCTCGGGCCCGCCCCGCGGCCACCCGACCCGGTCGGGCCCGCCGCCCGGCGAGTGCCTGGGCGTTGCTGACCGAGGTCGCCCCCGAGCTCACCGAGTGGTCGGCCTTCTTTGCCGCAGGGGCAGGTAAACGCGCTGCTGCTGAGGCGGGACTGAGCCGTGCGGTGACCGCCCGCGAAGCCGATGACCTGCGCCGGGACGCTGAGACTTTCCTCGCGGTCGTCGAGACCACCCTGGGCCTGACTCACCAGGCCGTCCTGACCGCCACCGGTTCCAGCTGAGTCCGGTGGGAGAGCCGCGTCGTCATGTCCGACCCCTTTGTCCATCTGCACGTTTCCTCGGGTTACTCGATGAGGTTCGGCACCGCCCATCCCGCAGCCCTGGTCGAACGGGCGGTCGACCACGGCATGGACACGTTGGGTCTCACCGACCGCGACGGCATCTATGGCGCGGTGAAGTTCGTCAAAGCCTGCATGTCGGCGGGTGTGCGGCCGGTGCTCGGTGTCGATCTGGCAACCGAGCCGACCCTGGGTTCCGACGGGCTTCCCGCCGGTCGCCCCACCGGGTCCGGTCAGCGGGGCACCGGGCGTAAGCGCGCCAGCCCAGCGCATGGCGGAGCGTTCGTCGATCCCGGCCATCCCCGGGTGACCCTGCTCGCACAGGACACAGCAGGCTGGGGGTCGCTGTGCCGGTTGGTCAGTGCGACGCACCTGCGGGGGGAGCGGGGAAAGCCGGTCAGCACCCCTGAGCTGGTCGGCGAGCACGCCGAACGGTTGTTCGTCCTGCTCGGTCCCGAGTCCGAGGTCGGTCGCGCCCTCGCCGCGCGCCGGCTCGACCTCGCCATCGAGCTGCTGGCCGGCTGGCGCCGACTGGTCCCGCGGGACAACCTGTTGATCGAGGTCGTCCACCACCGTGGTCCTGGCTCACTGGCGGTGGCGGCGCGGACCGCCGGATTCGCCCAGCAGCACGGCGTGGAGGCGGTGCTGACCAACTCGGTGCGCCATCTCGACCACTCCGACGCCCCGGTGGCCGACGTGCTCGACGCATCCCGCCGGCTGGTTGTCCTCGATCCGCGGCACATCGACCGGGTCAACGCCGAGGGCTACCTCAAGACCGGCAAGGAGATGGCTGACCTCGCCGACGAGGTCGCCACGGCTGCCGGGGACGAACGACTCGGCCGGCGGCTGCTTGCCCGGACCCGTCAGGTCGCCGACCGCTGCGCTCTGGACCCCAAGCTTGATCTCGGCATCGGCGCGGTGCACTTCCCCGAGCTGTCGTTCGCCACCAACGGCAGCCCGATCGATGTCACGGCTCCTGGGGCCGCCGACCGCATCCTCTACGACCGCTGCATCCGGGGCTTCGAACGCCGCGGCATGGCGATCACCTCCCAGGCACTGGCCCGCCTCGACGTCGAGCTCGGCATCATCGGCAAGCTCGGCTACCCCTCCTACTTCCTCACCGTCGCCGACGTGGTCGACCTGATCAAGTCACACCGGGTCCGGTGCGCCGCTCGCGGTTCGGGGGCCGGCAGCTTCGTCAACTACCTGCTCGGCATCTCCGACGTCGACCCGCTGCGGTACGGGCTGGTGATGGAACGTTTCCTGTCACCGCTGCGCGGGGCCCTGCCGGACATCGACATCGACGTCGAGTCGGCCCAGCGGATGGAGATCTACGAGCACATCCTGACCCGCTACGGCGGTGACCGGTGCGTCTGCGTGTCGATGATGGACACCTACCGCGCGCGGCACGCGATCCGGGACGTGGGGGCGGCGCTCGGCCTGCCACCGGACGAGATCGACGCCATCGCCAAGGCTTTCCCGCACATCCGGGCCAGCCAGCTCTCCGCGGCGCTGCTCGACCTGCCTGAGCTGCGCAGCTCAGGGCTGGCCGCGGGTCAGCGCTCTGCGCAGGCCGACCAGCTGATCCGGATCGCCGAGCGGCTCGACGGACTGCCTCGTCACATCGCCCTGCACCCCTGCGGCGTCCTGCTCTCCGACGCGACCCTGCTCGACCGGACAGCCGTCGAGGCGAGCTGGCTCGGTTTCCCGATGAGCCAGTTCGACAAGGACGACGTCGAGGAGCTCGGCCTGCTCAAGCTCGACGTCCTCGGCATCCGGATGCAGTCGGCCATCGCCCACGCCATCGGTGAGGTCGACCGGGTCGACGGCGAGCAGGTCGACATCGACACCATCCCGCGCGACGACCCGGCAACCTTCGCCCTCATCCAGTCGACCCGGACCCTCGGCTGCTTCCAGATCGAGTCACCCGGCCAGCGCGAGCTGATCGGCAAGTTCGCCCCCGAGACGTTCGAGGACCTGATCATCGACATCTCGCTGTTCCGGCCAGGCCCGGTCAAGACGGACATGGTGCGGCCGTTCCTCGAGGCGCGGCAGGGCTGGCGGGCTCCGGTCTATCTGCATCCCGACCTGCAGGAGGCGCTGGAGGAGACCTGGGGCGTGGTGGTCTTCCACGAGCAGGTCCTGCGGATCGTCGCCCGGGTCACCGGCTGCAGCCTGGCAGAGGCCGACGAGGTGCGCCGCCGGATGGGCGACCCGATCAGTCAGGAAGAGGTCCAGGTCTGGTTCTTTCCCGCGATGCTCAGCCAGGGCTACGGTCTGCCCACGGTCGAGCAGATGTGGGAGTTGCTCAAAGGCTTCGCTTCGTTCGGCTTCTGCAAGGCCCATGCCGCGGCGTTCGCCCTGCCCACCTACCAGTCGGCCTGGCTCAAGGCTCACCATCCAGCCGCTTTCCTGGCCGGCGTCCTCACCCACGACCCCGGCATGTATCCCAAGCGGCTGATCCTCGACGACGCCCGGCAGTTCGGCATCGCGATCCTGCCGCTCGACGTCAACGCCTCCGACGGTGACTACCGGATGGAACGCGTCGGTGTCCTCGACGAGCCACCGCCGCTGATCCTCGGCGAGTCCACCCGCGAGCGACTCGATATCGCGATGCTGCCCGACGCCAGGTCGTACGGGATCCGGCTCGGGCTGGCCGATGTCAAAGGGATCAACGACGCCGAGCTGTCCCGCATCGTCGCCGGCCGGCCCTACCACTCGCTCTCGGACTTCTGGCACCGCGCAGGCGTCTCCCGTCCCGTGGCGGAGCGGCTCGTCCTGGCCGGTGCCTTCGACTCGCTGTACGGGATCAGCTCGACGATTCCGGTACGCCGCAGGGGAGTGGTGACCCGGCGCGACCTGCTGTTGCAGGTGCTCGACCTCGACCGGTGGTCGCGGGCGACCGCCCGGGGCAGCGGACGGCGGGGGACCCGTACCGTCAGCGCTGGTGCCTCCGCCGGATCGACGACGGCAGCCCGATCTGCTGGGCCCACTGCGTCCACTGGCTCCGGTCAGGACGACTGGAGTCTGGACGTACGGGTGCAGGCGGCGCGGCAGTCGCAGGCCCCGGCGACCGTGGTCGGCTCGGATGTCCAGCTCGCTCTCGACCTCGGTGACGAGCCGACCGTGGCGGTGCCCAGCGGCCTGCCGGAGATGACCGCGAGTGAAAAGGTACGGGCGGAGCTGGACATCCTGGGCCTGGATGCGAGCTCGCACATCCTGGCGTTCTACGAGCAGTTCTTCGCGGCGGCCGGCATCACCCGGGCTCGGGACCTGCTGCGTTGTCGCAGCCGGGCCGAGGTGCTGGTGGCCGGGGTCAAGGTGGCGACCCAGACCCCGCCGATCCGTTCCGGCCGCCGGGTGGTCTTCGTCACCCTCGACGACGCCACCGGCCCGGTCGACGCCACGTTCTTCGAGGAGGCACAGGCCGGCTATGCCGCCACGGTGTTCCATTCGTGGCTGCTGGTGATCCGCGGCACGGTCCGCCGGACCGGGCCGCGGGGCGTCTCGTTGCAGGCCGACGGCTGCTGGGAGCTGCCTCTCCTGCGCGAGCTGTGGGAGACCGAGGGCATGGCGGCGGTGAGCGAGGCACTGGCCGCCGCGCCGCCCGGGTTCTCCGCACTGGCCACCGAAGGCGCGGCCGAGAGCCGGTCGACCCGTCCGGTGATGGCGCCGGTCCGCCGGTTCGCCAGCGGGTTCGAGCTGTCGGCCTACTCCGACATCAGGCCGGCCGGCGGCGACGGCAAGGGTGCACCCCGTCGGTTGTGGCACTCGAGCCCGGGCAGCTCCGGTGGGTGAGGACGGCTGGTCCAGGTGCGCCGGACCCAGGATTCATGGCTTACTAGGCTGGCCTCACCGGACGCGTCCCGCCCGGAGCCGAAGGCCGAGCCGAGGAGCGTCGTGGTCGCCACCCGCAGATCCCGCGCCACCACCCGCAACGCCGTCGTGTGGTCCACGCTGCGCGACGCGCTGGAGACGCACCGGGACGCCCGCTACGAGCAGGCCGGTCAGCCGATGCTCGACATCCTCGACGCCGGTGGTGGCACCGGCGGGTTCGCCGTACCTCTGGCAGAGCTCGGCCACCGGGTCACCGTCGTCGACCCCAGCCCCGACTCCCTGGCCGCCCTGGAACGCCGGGCCGCCGAGGCCGACATCCGCACCATCAGGGGAGTCCAGGGCGACGCAGCCGGCCTGCTCGACGTCGCCGACGCTGAGGCCTACGACGTGGTGCTCTGCCACCACGTCCTCGAGGTCGTCGACGACCCGGCGGACGCGGTCGCGGCGATGGTACGGGTGCTGCGCCCCGGCGGCCTGCTCAGCGTCCTGGTCTCCAACGTCAACGGCGCCGTGCTCAGCCGGGCTGTGGCCGGGCGGCTCGACGAGGCGACCGCGCTGCTCGAGGACGGCGAGGGATCGTCGGGTGCGCACGACCCGCTGGTCAGGCGTTACGACCGGCAGAGCATCCTCGCCCAGCTCGAGAGCGCCGGTCTCGACATCGTCGTCCTGCACGGCTCACGGGTGTTCAGCGACCTGCTCCCCGGATCCCTGCTCGACGCCGACCCGGCAGCCGCCCAGGCGCTGCTGCGACTCGAGGAGCTCGTGGTCGGCCGGCCCGAGTTCACCGACGTGGCGGCGGCACTGCACGTGCTCGCCCGCCGGCCGGGACATGTCACCGGCTGAGCCGGCAGCCTCCGGCCGAGATGTCCGGGGCGGCCGGGCGTGAGCCGCAGCAGCCCGCCCCCGGCCGGTCCGGCGTCGGGCCCACCCGGTGACGACACCGGCTGCTCGATCCTGCACGCCGACATGGACGCCTTCTACGCCAGCGTCGAGCTGATCCGCCGGCCCGAGCTGGTCGGTCGGCCGGTGATCGTCGGCGGCGCCGGCACTCGTTCGGTGGTGCTGTCGGCGACCTACGAAGCCAGGGCGTACGGCGTGCGCAGTGCCATGCCGATGATGCGCGCCCGGCGGATGTGTCCCCAGGCGGTGATCATCCCGCCCGACCCGGCGGCCTACTCCGAGGCTACGGCCGGGATCATGGAGATCTTCCGGTCGGTCACACCGCTGGTCGAGGCGATCTCGCTGGACGAGGCGTTCCTCGACGTCGGCGGCGCGACCCGTCGGCTCGGCCGGCCGGCGCAGATCGCCGAGCTGCTCCGCGGCCGGATCGCCGACGAGCAGGGCATCACGGCGTCGGTCGGGGTCGCCTCCACCAAGTTCGTGGCCAAGCTCGCTTCCGCCAGGTGCAAGCCCGACGGCCTGCTCGTCGTCCCAGCCGACCGCGTGGTCGAGTTCCTGCACCCCTTGCCGGTCGGCGCGCTGTGGGGGGTGGGCGAGAAGACCGAGGAGGTACTCACCCGGCTCGGGCTGCGCACCGTCGGCGACATCGCCCACACCCCGGAGGCGACTCTCGTACGGGCACTGGGTCCCGCGGCGGGCCAGCACCTGTTCGCCCTGGCCTGGGGGCGTGACGAGCGGCCGGTGGTGCCGCAGGAGCCGGACAAGAGCATCGGGCACGAGGAGACCTTCTCCTCCGACGTCGACGACCCGCTGGTCATCCACCGCGAACTGCTGCGGCTCGCCGAGCGGACAGCGGCCCGGTTGCGCTCGGGCGACCACCAGGGCCGGACCGTCTCGATCAAGGTACGGTTCGCCGACTTCAGCACGATCACCCGGTCAAGGACCCTGCGCGAGCCGACCGATGTCGGCCGTGAGATCTATGACACCGCACGGCAACTCTTCGACGGCCTCGGCCTCGAGCGGGCGCGCATCCGGCTGGTCGGGGTCCGGGTCGAAGGGCTGGTGCCGGCCGACAGCCTGCCGCGCCAGCTGGCGTTCGGCGAGCGCGAGTCCGGCTGGCGCGAGGCCGATCGCGCCGTCGACCGGGCGGCCAGGCGGTTCGGTGCGGGTGCCGTACGGCCGGCCATCCTGGTGGACCCGGCCCTCGGCGCGCCACTGGCGACGGCGCCCGACCAGATCCCCGACCGGTTGCCGCGGTCGGTCCGGGGACGTGGTCCGGTCGAACCGAAACGGGGACGGTGACCTCTGCCTGGACAGGGTCACGATGAAGATCGGGGAAAGTCGGCGAATGGCCCTTGAGAGCGAGGGGTATCCGACCGATGCCAACAGGGGAGGATCCGCATCACGGCCCTCGTCCCAGCCCGGCCTCAGCTCTCGCTCACAGTCGTTGCGCGCCCGTTGTCACCGGTGTCTTTCGCACCGGCGACGGCGACCGTATCCTCATGGGTGGGAACCACCGCCACTCGTCACCCGTTCAACCTGACCAGCCCCCCGCCCAGGGTTGGCCGGGCCTCATTCCAGGAGGAGCGACGTGCCGCTCTCTGATCACGAGCAGCGTCTGCTCGAGCAGATCGAGCGGGCGTTGTATGCCGAGGATCCGAAGTTCGCGTCCACGGTACGCACGACGGACCTGCGCTACTTCCACCGCCGCCGCACGCTCAAAGCGGCGCTGGGCGTAGCCCTCGGCATCGCCCTGATCGTCGGCGGCGTGCTCGCCAAGATCCAGGCCCTCGTCGTCGTTGGGGCGATCGTCACAGGGGTGGGCGTCGTCTACGGCGTCGCCAACTGGAAGCGGCTGACCGGCGGGGTCGCGGCGAGCCGTCGCCGCCGTGACCGGACCCGCGCCAGCGACACTCACATGTCCCTGGTCGAGCGGTTCGAAGAGCGCTGGCACCGTCGCTGGGACCAGCAAGACTTCTGATCCGCTGAGCCGGTCATCTGGTGCGCCCGGGATTGCCGTCCCAGCAGCAACTCTGGACCCAGGCAGCCGAGCGAACGATTCAGCCGCGGGTACCCGTACCGCTGAGGCGTCCGAAGTTCTGCGCCAGCAGCCGCAGGCCCCCCGGGCTGCCAGCCCTCGGCACCTCGATCGCCGCCTCCCGCTGGCTCGCCACGGTGAGGGCCACGTAGTTGCGCCCGAGCGGGAGCCCACCTGAGTAGTACTGGTCGCTGCTGCTCAGGATCCACAGCCGGTAACCCGTGGCCCGGAGTGCCGGCGGGACAGTCACCGCTGACCTGAACGTCGTGGAGACGAAGCACAGCGCGCCGCGGCGGCTGGCCACGCAGACCGGTGCAAACGGCGAGCTCTTGAACGTGTCCCGCTCGGACACGACGCGCCGGGTGGCGGCGTTGAGCGGCGACGTGCTCTGCCCGAACGTCTTGAGGAGTGCGGTACGGGCCCAGACCGCCGCGATGGGCTTCCCGGCGGCATCGGCCGTCTGCGCGGCGATCCAGAGCTTGTTCAACCGGGTCGGCGAGTAGGCCAAGGTCGTGCCGGCCAGCGTGGGTAGGTAGCCGTCGGGACCGACGACGAACTTCGGCACCTCGAAGCCGGCAGGGATGGTGGGCTCGCTGATCACTCGCCAGGTGTCCCGGGCGCTCCTGCGCTGGAACAGGGCGACGCTGGTGTCCCTCGCGGCCGGCTTTCCGCTGAACTTGGCGTGGTAGTAGGCCACGAACAGGGCTGGGTAGCGGGGCTGGCGTGGCACGTAGACCTTGAGCCCGCTCGCCTGGAACGGCGCGACAGGTGGCAAGCCCACCTTGACCGCGATACGGAAGTAGGCGTCGTCGATCACAGCAGCGCTGCCCGCCTCGTGCCTGTCCTGCAGCGCCCGATTGAAGTGGGCGTTCGCGGCGTTGTTGGCCCGGAGGTACGCCTTGACGATGCTCGCCGCCTGCGCGGGAGTGACAACGGAGACCGACACCGCCGGGACGGATGGCGCAGTCGCCTGCGCCGCCGTACCGGTCGTGGGCAGCAGTCCTGACATGGCCCCGAGGACTGCCGCCATGACCCGCGCGCCGGTGCGCATGGCGGCAGCATAGGCGCCGTGAAGGGTGATCGCCAGACCCGCTAGCGACGGCTGGCTCAGCGACAGCGAACCGTCACCGGCGGACGAGTTCCTTGGCCTCGGGGTGGTCGGCGGGGGGCGCGACGGGGGACGACGGCTTCGTCCGGCCGAGCACCCGGTTGTTCAGTGCCAGCAGCCGATCCGCGCCGCGGCTGAGCTGCCGCGACGCCCGGTTGGACATCCGCGACATCGACTCGGCCAACGCCTGGGTCGTGCTGCGCGGCAACATCCGCGCACGCAGCTTGGCCCGACGGGGAGCGGCGCCGTACATCGCCGCACTCACGGTCGCGGCGTCGAACAGCAACCCTCGCGGGTCACCGGCGATCGGTGCGTAGCGGGCCAGCTCGACCGCTCGGGCCAACCGGTGCAGGGCGCCGGCGGCCGTGTTGGACAGCGAGGCACTCTCGGTCAGCCGTCGGGCGGTCTGCCGGGGCGAGTCCGCAACCGACGTGGGGTAGCCCAGGTCATAAGCATCCCGCAGCGTCTCCCGCCAGGCGAGCAGAGCGATCGACCTCGGGTCGTCGCCATGCCGGTACCGGCGCCGGCGGCCGTTGGACTGCAGCAGCGGGAGGGAGCCGACCGAGAGCAGCAGGACCACGAGCACCACCGACCAGACCAGGGCGTCACCGGTGACGGGCAGTGAGAAGCCGCCCGAGCCCGAGCCGACCCTGCCCTGGTGGTTGTTCGGGTTGTCCGTTGCGGGCGCCTTCGCCTTGATCGTCGTCGTGGGCCTGCCAGTGGGAGCAGTCACCGTCGCCCCACTCTTGCCGAGGTTCTGGATCGCCCCCACGCCGAGCAGCGTGTAGTCCGGCTTGATGGTCTGGTCCGCCCGCGGGGTGGGTTCGAAGCGCACCCAGCCCAGCCCGGAGAAGTAGAGCTCGGGCCAGGCATGCGCGTCCTGGTTGTCGACGTCGAAGGTGGACATCGTGCCGGGACGCAGCACGCCGGTGGTGAAGCCGAACGCCACCCGCGCCGGAATGCCCAAGGTGCGGGCCATGATGGCCATGGCTGAGGAGAACTGCTGGCAGTAGCCCTTGCGGTCGACCGTCAGGAAGTCCACCAAGGCTTGGTAGTTCTTGCCGCCGGAGGGCCCGTTGAGGCTGTAGCGGAAGTTCGCCGGGTCGTTGAACCAGTCCTGCAGCGCAACGGCCTTCTCGTAGTCGGTCCTGGCCTTGACCTTCGCGGTGACCGACTTCGCGAGTGCCGCGACCTTGGTTGGCAGGTTGCCAGGCACGACCAGGTCAAGGGCCCGGTTGGCCCGGTCGGCGGCGGTGAGCACCGACTTCTCCAACGCCTGCGGGGTGAGGTTGACGATGTTGGAGGTGGTCTTGTAGCCCTGGTTCTTGACGGCCTCGCTGTCCGCTGAGAACACCGTGGCCGACACCTGCTCGTAGGACCACTGGCCCTGCAGGTTCTCGATCTGGGTCGTCCCGACCGGAATCGGCAGCTCCTGCTGGCCGAAGTGCGCGGTGACGACGATCTGCGTGGTCATCGTCGGGGTGCCCGCCGGTGGGCTGACCCCGTCGGGCAGCAGCGGGTCGGTGGTCGGGTCGACCCCGGGGTCGGGGGCCGGCGTGGGCTCGGTGAAGCCGTTCGAGTTGAAGCTGTCCGAGGCGGCCATCCGGAGGTATTCGCCTTGGCTGTTCGCCGGAGGGCCGGACGCGATGTAGGAGTACATGGCCAGCTTGGTGGTCGAGTGCAGGCTGCCGGCGAGGTTGGCGGTCAGGTTGTAGTGGACCACCGCCGACGGGGCGACGCCGCCTCCCTTGGCCAGGTTGAAGTGCCCCAGGTCCGGGATCAGCGGCGGCACCACGAGTGCGGTGCCCAGTGCCACGGCACCGATCCGCCAGCCGGCCTGGCTCATCGCCCCGGCCGCGCTTCGGTTGCGTCCCAGCGTGGTCGCGCCGGTCACCGTACGGCCCCAACGGCTGGTGCGGTCACGGCCCTCGCGGATCAGCAGGCCGACGTAGCCGCCGCCGCCCAGCGCCAGGGGGACCCAGCCGGTGCCGTCCTTGGACAGCCACTCGGGCACGGAGTAGAGCGCGAGCAGCGGAAGCCCGATCAGTGGGGCGCGCACGGAGAGCTGGTCGACGGCGATGGCCACCAGCGCGACCCCGGTCGCGGTCAGCAGCATCAGTGCCTTGTAGGTCGGCGCGGGCGTCGCCAGGTCATGCACCTCGTCGAACGCCTTGGCGTAGGTCAACCGCAGCAGGTGCCAGGTGTGTCCGCGCGGGATGAACCCGAGTACGGCGCCCTCGTGAGCCCAGACGGCCGTGATGTAGAACAGCGTGCCGAGGCCCGAGCCGACGAAGCGCCAGACGGCGCGGGCTACGAGGTGCTGGCCGAGCCGGCTGCCGAGCTCGGCACCGGCAAGGACGGCGAGGACCGCACCGACCACCGGGGCGACCCAGCCGGTGTCGAGGAAGACGGCGTGCAGCGCCGTCGAGCTGAGCAGGGTGACACCGGCTGCAGCGACGGCCAGCTGGGTGCGGGGGTTCATCCTCGGCTCCCGGTGGTGGCAAGGGCGAGTCCGGAGACGTTCCAGACCTCGGGAAGCGATGTGCCGGCCTGGACCCGTAGCACCCGCCAGCCGGCGGCCTGCAGGACCCGGGGGCCGGCGTCCGGCTCTTCGTGCGGACCGACGGGCGCCGGCGTTGCCGCTGCCCAGGTGCGGGTGTCGAGCACGACAGCGATCCGTTGGCCGCTGCCGCGGTGGGCGCGGATGACCTGCTCCGCGTCCTCGACGCTGAGCGCGCCGAGCACCGCGACGACCAGGCCGCCGAACCGGGGCAGGTCGCGCTGCCGGCCGGCGGCGCTCTGACCGGGTACGTCCGTGGTCCGCTCGAGGTCGGCGACGGCCAGCTCGTCCAGCAGCGCGCCGTCCTCGACGTCGGACCCGCTGACCAGAACGCTGCCGTGACCCCGGTCGAGGTGCAGGGTGAAGCCGTTGTGCAGCAGCTGGACGCCGACCGAGGCCGCAGCACTGCAGGCGTACTCGAACGAGGATCCCGGCCCGTCACCGTGATGCGCGGAGAGCCGATTGTCCAGCACCAGCAGGGCATGTGCCTGCCATGGCTGCTCCTCGCGGCGGACCATCAGCTCGCCGGCCCGTGCCGTGGAGCGCCAGTGGATGCGGCGCAGGTCGTCGCCGTGGCGGTATTCCCGGGTGCCGACCTCGTCCTCGCCGAGGCTGGCGGTCGACCGCAACCGGCTTTCGCCGGCGCCCCCGGAGCCGGCCCCGAGCCGCATCGGGGGCAGCGGCCAGATCTGCGGGGTTACGACCAGCATGTCGGTGCTGGTGAACGACTGAGCGACCTCGCAGAGCCCGAGCGGGTCGGTCAGCCGCATCGTCACCGGACCGACGAGGTAGCGCCCGCGGACGTCCGAGCGCAGGGTGTAGGCCACGTCACGCAGCCCCTGCGGCTCCAGCCGGTTGAGCACGAACCGCGGCCGGGCCCCCAGGGTGTAGGGCAGCGTGTCCTCGACCAGCATCACCCCAGTGGGCAGGCGGGAGACGTTGTGCAGCCGGATCACCACGCGGCCTGGCTTTCCTGCTTCGACCCGCGCCGGGTCGATCACCCGGCGACAGGTGAGCCGGTAACGGGTCCGCTGCACCGAGGCGGCGGCGCCGACGGAGAGGACGACGAGGAACAGCCCGATGCCGACGAAGTCGTGCCGGCCCAAGAGCAGTCCGCAGATCGCACAGGCCAGGCCGGCGTAGGCGAAGCAGCGTCCGCGGGTCGTGAGTCCAGCCAGCGCCTCACGCATCAGCCGGTCCTGCCGGTCAGCGGGTGCCGCCGCGGCTCGGCGGGCGCGCCGAGGAGCGCACGGCGACCGGTGGTGGCGGAGGGGCGGTCCCGGAGTCGGTGGGCACTGGGACCCGGCTCAACAGGTCGGCGATGATCTGCCGGGTCGTGCGCCGGGCTACCTGGGCTTCGGAGGAGAGCATCAGCCGGTGCGCCAGCACCGGCTCGGCCAGCACCTTGATGTCGTCCGGCAGCACGTAGTCGCGGCCGTCGAGTGCGGCCGCGGCCTTGGAGGCCCGCAGCAGCTGCAGGGTGGCGCGGGGCGAGGCGCCCAGGCGGATGTCCGGGGCCTTGCGGGTTGCGTTGACCAGATCGACCGCATAGCGGCGTACGGGGTCCGAGACGTAGATCCGCCGGACGGTGTCGACCAGCTTGACGATCTCCATGGCGTCGGTGACCGGGCTCAGGTCGTCGAGCGGGTTGGTGATGCCGTGGCTGTCCAGCATCGCCAGCTCTGCGGCCGCGGACGGGTAGCCCATCGAGATCCGGGCGGTGAACCGGTCGAGCTGGGCCTCGGGCAGCGCGTAGGTGCCCTCCATCTCGATCGGGTTCTGAGTGGCGACGACCATGAACGGCGACGACAGCGTGTACGTCGTGCCGTCGACCGTGACCTGCCGCTCCTCCATGCACTCCAGCAGCGCGGACTGGGTCTTCGGCGAGGCCCGGTTGATCTCGTCGCCGACGACGATGTTGGCGAAGATCGCACCCGGCTTGAACTCGAACTCGCGGGTCTCCTGGTTGTAGACCGCGACGCCGGTCACGTCGCTGGGCAGCAGGTCGGGCGTGAACTGCACCCGGCGCACTGAGCAGTCGATCGTCCGCGCGAGCGCCTTGGCCAGCATCGTCTTGCCGACGCCCGGCACGTCCTCGATCAGCAGGTGGCCCTCGCTGAGCAGCACGGTCAGGGCCAACCTGACCACTCCCGGCTTGCCCTCGATGACCTGCTCGATGGAACTGATGATCCGGCCCGTCGTGTCGGCCAGCTCGTCGAGAGCCAGCCGGTCCTCGGTGCTGTAGTCGAGCTGCCCGCTCACCCGTTCCTCCTCGCCCCCGTGGAAGCGCGGGGCCTCGTTGCGGTTCGGGTCCTCGAACCGGCCGTCGTTCCGAGTGTGCCACCCTTTCCCCGACTTCGGGGACCGAGTGGACACAGGTATCCTGCGGCCCCTCAGGCCAGGAGGCGAGGCTTCGGCCGGCCTACCCCCACAGTGCCCCACGCACGCTCATAACGAGGCATCCCCGTGCTGGGTTCAACCGCCGCAGCGCGTCCCGCCGCCGCGCTTCAGCCGCCCGTGCTGTCCCTTTGGTCCCACCGAGCGCTCCGTACGGGCCCAGGTCACTCCACTTCGCACCACCGCGGATGACCTGCGGGTTCGCCCTCAACTGGTCGGAGAAATTGCCGAGAACGGCTTGTGCGTGGGGGAGAGTGGAGTAAAGTGGCGCAACCGGGAGAGGGCGGGAGGTGGCGTGGATGTTTCTGGGCACGCACCACCCGCGGCTCGACGAGAAGGGCCGGCTCTTCCTGCCGGCCCGGTTCCGTGACCAGCTGGCGGAGGGGGTCGTGATGACCAAGGGGCAGGAGCGTTGCCTTTACGTCTTCCCGACCGACGAGTTCGCCCGGATGACCGAGCAGATGCGCCAGGCGCCGGTCACCAGCAAGACCGCCCGGGACTACCTGCGGGTGCTGTTCGCCGGAGCTTCGGACGAGGTGCCGGACAAGCAGGGCCGGGTCACCGTGCCGGCGGCGCTGCGGACCTATGCGGGGCTGACCAAGGACTGCGTCGTGATCGGTGCCAACACCCGCGTCGAGATCTGGGACGCGCAGGCGTGGGAGACGTACGAGGCGGAGCAGGAGCAGTCGTTCTCCGACATCGCCGAGGAGGTGCTGCCCGGCCTCCTCTAGCGAGAGCGGTTCGTGGGCTGAGGTCTCCGTCCCGCTCCACCCACCTGGCATCCCTTCCCCGGCGCCAGGCGGCTGGTGCGGACGGAGACCTGGGCGCACGAACCGGCCAGCAACACGCAGGGCTCCACCGGCATCACCGGACCCGAACCGCGAGAACGGGGCCGGCGCCGTCCATCAGTGCGTCGCAGTCAGAAGGGTCGAGATGACTACCACCGCTCAGGTCCCCGTGACCCCTACACCGACGTTGGCCCAGGAGATGCGCGGGACCATGCTCCTGTTCGGCATGTTCGGCCTGGCCTTCGTGCTGCTCGGCATGCTGGTCGGCGCCATCGCGCTGATGCAGGCACTGGCCTCCTGACGTGGTGCTGGTTTCCTGACATGTCCGAGTCCCGCCACGTCCCTGTGCTGCTCGAGCGCGTGCTCGAGCTGCTCGGCCCGGCGCTGCAAGGCCGCCCGGCCGTCGTGATCGACGCAACCCTCGGTCTCGGCGGTCACGCCGAGGCCCTGCTCAACCGATTCCCCGAGGTCCGGCTGATCGGGCTCGACCGTGACCCTGAGGCGCTCGCCCGAAGTGCCGAGCGGCTGTCCCCGTACGCGGAACGCGTGCGCCTGGTCCACGCCGTCTACGACGAGATCCCCGAGGTGCTCGAGGCGCAGGGCCTGACGGCGGTGGAAGGGATCCTGTTCGACCTCGGGGTGTCGTCGATGCAGCTCGACCTGGCCGAGCGCGGGTTCGCGTACAGCCAGGACGCGCCGCTGGACATGAGGATGGACCCGACGCAGGGGCAGACCGCCGCCGACGTCGTCAACGGCTACTCGGGCAAGGAGCTGGCCCGGGTGCTCCGGGTCTACGGCGAGGAGCGGTTCGCCTCGCGGATCGCCGACGCCATCGTGCGCGAGCGGGCCAAGACGCCGTTCACCTCCAGCGCAGCCCTCGTCGAGATCGTCCGCAACGCCATCCCCGCAGCCACCCGGCGCACGGGAGGCAATCCGGCCAAGCGCACCTTCCAGGCCCTGCGCATCGAGGTCAACGCCGAGCTGGCCGTGCTCGAACGCGCCGTGCCCGCCGCCCTGGACGCCCTTGCGGTCGGCGGCCGGATCGTCGTACTGGCCTACCAGTCGCTCGAGGACCGGATCGTCAAGCGGGCGCTGACCGCTGTCACGGCCAGCACCGTCCCGCCCGACCTGCCGTTCCTGCCCGAGGGCTCCGAACCGCCACTTCGCCTGCTGGTACGGGGATCTGAGGAGGCGTCCGAGACCGAGATCGCCGCCAACCCACGGGCCGCCTCTGTCCGCCTGCGGGCAGCCGAGCGGGTACGGGAGGCGGCATGAAACCGGTCGCGAACCTTCCGCTGCCGCCGACCTGCCCGCCGCCGATCCCGCCGCGACCGCTGACCCCGCCGGGATTCGCCCTCACCGGGACCGATGACGTGATCCTGCTGCCCTTCCTGAGCGAGCCGTCGGTCGAGGTCGAGGAGCCCGCGGCGCTGCGGGTCGTACCGCAGGCGCGCAGCCGGGCCGCCCGCGCTCCGTTCGTGACGCTGGTCCTGACCCTGCTCGGCGGTGGGCTGGTCACGTTGCTGCTGGTGAACACCGCCTTGTCCCAGGGTGCTTTCGCGGTGCAGAAGCTCCAGAAGACCAACCTCGCCCTCACCGAGCAGCGTCAGGAGCTCAGCAAGGGCCTGGCCGACGCCGACCAGCCGAACGCGCTGGCGAGTCGGGCGGTGGCGTTGGGCATGGTGCCCGGGGGAGCGCCGGCCTTCCTGCGGCTGCCGGACGGCAAGGTGATGGGCACGCCCAAGGTCGCCGTGTCGCCGCCGCCCCCCGCACCGTCGCCCACGATGACGCCGTCGGTCACCCCGTCCGTCACACCGTCGACCACCCCGTCGACCACCCCGTCGGTGACTCCGTCAGCGGCCACGACCGGCGCGACCACTCCGGTGAAGGGCAAGCCGTGACGCCACCTCCGGATCGTCGGTCTTCGCAGCGCCCGTCCCCGCCGCGGTCCCGTACCCAGGAAAGGGCCAAGGCCCCCGCCGGTGCGCAACGGCGCGGCACCGGCGAGCGGGCAACCCCTCGCCGCCCCCAGCAGGCGCAACGCACCCCGCCGAGAGCGGTCCGTACGGCACCGCCGCGGCCCGTACGGCAGCCCCGTCCGGTACGGCAGCCCCGTCCGGTACGGCAGCCTCGCCCGCCCCGCCAGCGACTCGCACTGGCCCGGCCCGCCCAGCGGATTCGCCGTGCGCTGATCTTCATGGTGGTGCTGCTCTGCCTGCTCGGTGGCCGGCTGGTGCAGCTGCAGACGTTCCAGTCGAAGGCGCTGGCGGCGCTGGCCACGAAGCAGCGCACGACGGACCGGATCCTGCCGGCCATGCGGGGTGCGATCTATGACCGTAACGGAGCGCCGCTCGCGATGTCCGTCGATGCCCGGCTGATCAGCGCCGACCCGCTCGAGGTCGCGACCGGCGTGGCGGTGAAGAACAGCAAGTGGACGGTCGCATCGATCGCGTCCACGTTGGCTCCGCTGCTGGGCATGACGGTCGCCGACGTCACCGCCCGGCTGACCAAGACGACGGGGAAGGACCCGGCCAAGGTCAAGCCGGCCTCGTACGTCGTCCTGGCCCACTCGATCACCCCCTCTGTCGCCGCGCAGATCGCGGCCCTCAAGCTGCCGGGGATCGCGTCCAGCCAGGAGCAGAAGCGGCTCTACCCCGGCGGCGACGTCGCGGCCAGCATCGTCGGGTTCGCCGGGACCGGCCCGACCGGCCCGACCGGCCTTGCGGGGCTGGAGTACGCGTTCAACAAGCTGCTGTCCGGGACGAACGGCAAGCAGCAGGTGCAGGTCTCCGTCGGCGGGACCACCATCCCCGAGGCCGGGCAGAACGTGGTGCCGGCGGTCCAGGGCAGCAACGTCACCCTGACGATCAACCGGGACATCCAGTGGCAGGCGCAGCAGGCGATCACCGCCCAGGTGGCCAAGACCGGAGCGACCTCCGGCACGGTCATCGTGATGGACCCCCGGACGGGGGAGATCCTCGCGATGGCGACGGCGCCCACCTTCGACCCGACCCACCTTACACCTGCTGACAAGGCCAACCTCGGCAACCGGGCGCTCAGTGACGTCTATGAGCCGGGCAGCGTCAACAAGGTCATCACCTTGTCGGCGGCCCTGCAGGAGGGCCTGGTCACCCCGGACACGCCGGTCGACGTGCCGCCTACGTACGTGGCAGGCGGCCACCGGTTCCACGACGCCGAGGTGCACGGACTCGAGCGCCTGACGGTCGCAGGTGTGCTCGCAAAGTCGAGCAACATCGGCACCATCCAGATCGGCCAGAAGCTCGGCCAGCAAAAGCTCTACGACTACATGTCGAAGTACGGCTTCGGTCAGCTGAGCGGGCTCGGCCTGCCGGGGGAGAACAAGGGAGTCCTCCTACCGGTGGCCAAGTGGTCCAACACCAGCCTCCCCACGATCGCGTTCGGCCAGGGCATCTCGGTCAACGCGCTGCAGGTCGCCTCGGTCTACGCGACGATCGCCAACGGCGGGGTCCGGCTGACCCCCAAGCTGGTGGCGTCCACCACCGGACCGAACGGGGTGGCGGTCCCCACGGCGCCGTCCCGGAGCGTCCGGGTCGTCAGCCCAGCGGTCGCCAAGCAGGTCTCGGACATGCTCGAGGGCGTGACCACCGCCCAGGGCACAGCTCCCGCGGCCCGGATCGACGGCTACCGGGTCGCCGGCAAGACCGGCACCGCCCAGCGGGCCGACGGCAAGGGCGGCTACACCGGCTACACGGCGTCCTTCGTCGGCTTCGCCCCCGCCGACAAGCCGCAGCTCGTGGCCGAGGTGGTCCTCCAGAACCCGACCATCGGCAGCCACTTCGGCGGCTCGATCGCGGCACCCGTGTTCCAGCAGGTGATGACGTTCGCGCTCGCGGCCGAGGGCATCGCGCCGACCGGCACGACGCCACCGACTGTCAAGATCAACGCCCCCTGACGGTAGCCTTGCCTCCCGTGTCAGTCCCCAGCACCGCTCCCGGCCCATCGCAGGGGTCTCCGCGCCCGGCGACCGGCGCCGCCCGTGGGCTCGACGAGCTGGTGACGGTGCTGCCGGAGCTCGTACGGGGCTCGGCGCCGCTCGTCTCCGGGGCGGTGACCGGCGTCGTCCTGCACGGGATCAGCCACGACTCGCACGGCGTACGGCCTGGGGACCTCTATCTCGCCCGTCCCGGCGAGCATGCGCACGGGGCCCGGTTCGCCGCGGACGCCGTCGCCGCCGGCGCCGTGGCCCTGCTCACCGACGCCGACGGAGCGCGGCTGGCGTCCGGCGTGGCCGTGCCGGTGGTCGTCGTCTCCGATGCCCGCGCGGTCGCGGGTCCGGTCGCCGGCTGGGTGTACGGGGACCCGTCGGCGCAGATCAGGCTGATCGGCGTCACCGGCACCAACGGCAAGACCACCACGAGCTATCTCATCGAGGCGGCACTGCGGGCGGCGGGCGAGGTCACCGGGCTGGTCGGCACGGTCGAGACCCGGATCGCCGGCGAGGTGGTGCCGAGCGTACGGACCACCCCGGAGGCGAGCGACCTGCAGGCCCTGCTCGCCGTCATGCGTGAGCGCGGCGTCACCTCGGCGGTGATGGAGGTGTCGAGCCACGCGCTCGCCCTCGGCCGGGTCGACGGCATCGCCTACGACGTCGCCGTCTTCACCAACCTCTCGCAGGACCACCTCGATTTCCATCCCGACCTCGAGGCCTACTTCGAGGCCAAGGCGCTGCTGTTCGGCCCGGCCCGTTCCCGCTACGCGGTGGTCAACGTCGACGACCCGCACGGCCGGGTGCTGGCCGGGCGCCTGGCCGGCCAGCCGTGCGCGACCTACTCCGCCGGCGGCGCCGTCGCCGACTGGCGGGCCGTCGACGTCGTCGCCGGTGCGGCCGGCAGCTCCTTCCGGGTCGTCGGTCCCGGCCTCGAGGTGGCCGCCGAGGTCGGCCTGCCGGGCCGGTTCAACGTCGCCAACGCCCTCGCAGCCCTGGCGTCCGTCGTCGTGTCCGGCGTCGATGCCGAGGTCGCCGTACGCGGGATTGCTGCTCTGGCAGGGGTTCCCGGCCGGATGGAGCGCATCGACGCCGGTCAGCCGTTCGCCGCGTTGGTCGACTACGCGCACACTCCGGATGCCGTCGAGACCCTGCTGTCCTCGCTGCGCGAGCTGACGTCTGGTCGGCTGATCGTGGTGCTGGGCGCCGGTGGTGACCGGGACCGTTCCAAGCGGCCGTTGATGGGTGCTGCCGCCGCGAGCGGCGCGGACATCGCCGTCCTGACCACCGACAACCCGCGGTCGGAGGACCCCCTGGAGATCCTGGCTGCGGTCGAGCGAGGCGCCCACGAGGCCGGCGGCCGGGCAGAGCTGGTGGTGGAGCCGGACCGCAGGGCCGCGATCACCGTTGCCGTCAAGCTGGCCCGCAGCGGCGACACCCTGGTCGTGGCGGGCCGCGGGCACGAGGCGGGCCAGGAGGCCGGCGGGGTCGTCCGCCCCTTCGACGACCGGGCAGTGCTCGCCGAGACCCTGCGCTCGGCCTGGGCGACCTCGTGATCGCCATGACGTTGGGCCAGGTCGCAGCCGCCGTCGGCGGCGTCGTCGCCGACGGATCCGGCGATGCCGTCGTGACCTCGGTGACCATCGACTCCCGGACGGCTGGGCCCGGCTCGTTGTTCGCCGCACTGACCGGCGAGCACGTCGACGGGCATGTCTACGCGGCGTCGGCCGGGGCAGCCGGCGTTCTTGCCGCCCGCCCGGTCGGCGTGCCGGCCGTCGTCGTGCCGGACGTCACGGCGGCTCTCGGCCTGCTCGCCCACGCCGTGCTGGCCGCGCTGCCGGACGTCACCGTCGTCGGCATCACCGGCTCGTCTGGCAAGACCACGACCAAGGACCTGCTGGCCGGACTGCTCGAGCCGCAGGGCCCCACGGTCGCGCCGATCGGGTCCTACAACAACGAGATCGGGCACCCGCTCACCGTGCTGCGGGCCGACGAGTCCACGCGGTTCCTGGTGCTCGAGTACAGCGCCCGCGGCCCTGGCCACATCGCCTACCTCTGCGGCATCGCCCGCCCGGACGTCGCCGTCGAGCTCAACGTCGGGGTCGCCCACCTCGGCGAGTTCGGCAGCCGTGAGGCCATCGCCGCCGCCAAGGCGGAGCTGGTCCTGGCCTTGCTTCCGGACGGCGTTGCGGTCCTGAACGCCGATGACCCCAAGGTCGCCGCGATGGCTGACCTCGTCGGCGATGCACGCGTGGTCACGTACGGGACAGCCGGGCAGGTGCGGGCCGAGGGACTGCGCTTCGAGGCCGGCAGGGCGCGGTTCACCCTGGTCACACCGGTCGGCGAGGCCCCCGTACGACTCGGGTTGTACGGCTCCCACATGGCGTCCAACGCCCTGGCCGCCGCGGCCGTGGCGGTCGAGCTGGGGGTCCCGGTGGCGGAGATCGCCGACCGGCTGTCCGCCGCCGTGCCACGTAGCCGATGGCGGATGGAGGTCGCCGAGCGGGCAGACGGCGTGACTGTCGTCAACGACTCCTACAACGCCAACCCGGAGTCGGTACGGGCTGCGCTCGAGACCCTCGTGTCCCTCGCCGGGGAGCGGCGCAGCTGGGCCGTGCTCGGAGAGATGGCCGAGCTGGGTGCGGTCTCGGCCGACGCGCACGTCCAGATCGGCGCTCTGGCAAGACAACTCGGCGTCTCCCGGCTTGTCGCGGTCGGGAAAGCGGCCGCAGCCCTCCACACTGGAGCGGTGTCCGTCGGAGCAGATCACCAGCAGTCCGTGGTCGCGCCGCACCTGCCGGCCGCGCTCGCACTGCTGCACGCCGAGCTGGCGCCAGGAGATGTCGTACTGGTCAAGGGTTCTCGGTCTGCCGGCCTCGACAAGCTGGCGGCGGACCTGCTCGCCGACGTGACCGCGGAAGAGGCCCGATGATCTCCGTCCTCTACGCCGCGATGGTCTCGCTCGCGGTCTGCCTGATCGGCACGCCCCTCGCCATCCGGATCTTCCGCAACGCCGGCTACGGGCAGCTGATCCGAGACGACGGGCCGACGACGCACCACACCAAGCGCGGTACCCCGACCATGGGCGGCACGGTGATCATCACCGCGACGCTCGTCGGATACCTGTGTGCGCACCTGTTCTCGCTGCGCGGGTTCACCGCCTCCGCGTTGCTGGTGCTGGGGCTGATGACCGGGCTCGGCATCGTCGGCTTCCTCGACGACTTCATCAAGATCCGCCGGAACCGCAGCCTCGGACTGACCTCGAGCGCCAAGCTGATCGGTCAGCTGGTCGTCGGCACCGCGTTCGCGGTCCTGGCCCTGCGGTTCAAGAACGGGAACGGGCTGGCGCCAGCGTCGGTCAAGATCTCCTTCGTACGGGACGTGGCGTTCCTCGGCATCGGGATGACCGCGGTCGGCTTCGTGCTGTGGGCCATCGTCATGATCGCGGCCACGTCCAACGGCGTGAACCTCACCGACGGGCTCGACGGCCTCGCCTCCGGCGCCGCGACCATGGTCTTCGGCGCCTACGTGATCATCGCGTTCTGGCAGTTCGGCAACCCCTGCGCGGCGGTGCACCCGGTCGCGCACTGCTATCAGACCCGAGATCCGCTCGACCTGGCGATCGTCGCCGCCGCCGCGATGGGTGCCTGCTTCGGCTTCCTGTGGTGGAACGCCTCGCCCGCCAAGATCTTCATGGGCGACACCGGTTCGCTGGGGATCGGTGGCTGCCTGGCAGGGCTGGCCATCACGACCCGTACGGAGCTGTTGCTGGTCGTCCTCGGTGGCCTGTTCGTGGTCGAGACGCTGTCTGTCGTCATCCAGGTCGGCTTCTTCAAGGCGACCCGCAAACGGGTGTTCAACATGGCGCCGATCCACCACCACTTCGAGCTGGCCGGCTGGGCCGAGAACACCGTCATCGTCCGCTTCTGGATCATCGCCGGACTGGCAGTCGCGCTGGGGCTGGGCATCTTCTACGCCGAGTTCATCTCCGGCCGCAGCCCGATATGACCGGCTGGGACACCCGGCGGGTTGCCGTCGCGGGCCTCGGCGTCTCCGGTCAGGCTGCAGCCCTCGCTCTCGCCGGCCTGGGCGCGGACGTCATCGGGCTCGACGTCCGGGACGGAGACTTTTCGAAGCTGGAGGCCGCCGGCGTGCGCGTGGCGCTGGGCCCTCCGGTGTTGCCGGATGGCGTCGACCTGGTGGTCACCTCGCCCGGCTGGCGCCCCGACTCGCCGTTGCTGGCAGCCGCTCTGGCCGCCGGGGTGCCCGTCTGGGGCGAGGTCGAGCTGGCGTGGCGGCTGCGCGGTCCCGAGGCGGCGCCGTGGCTGGCGCTGACCGGCACCAACGGCAAGACCACGACCGTCGGGATGCTCGACGCCATCCTGCGGGCCGCCGGCCACCGCAGCGTGGCGGCCGGCAACGTCGGCACCGCTCTGGTCGAGGTCGTCGGAGGCCCGTACGACGTGATCGCCGTCGAGCTGTCGAGCTTTCAGCTGCACTGGTCCTCGACGGTCGCCCCGCTCGCCGCGGCCGTGCTCAACCTCGCGCCGGACCACCTCGACTGGCACGGGTCGCTCGAGGCCTACATCGAGGCCAAGGCCAAGATCTGGACCTCGTCGACGGTTGCCGTGGGCAACGCGGACGACCCGGTGACCCTGGCGTTGCTGGACTCGGCGCCGGGTCGGCAGGTGTCGTTCAGCCTGGCGGCCCCGCGCACCGGGCAGCTCGGCCTGGTCGAGGACCTGTTGGTGGACAGAGCCTTTGTCGCCGATCCGGTCCACGGCGCCGTCGAGCTCGCGACGCTCGACGACCTCCAGCTGACCGGCGCGCACAACGTCGCCAACGCCCTCGCCGCCGCAGCCCTGGCCAGGGCGTACGGCGTACCGGCAGAGGCCGTACGGGACGGGTTGCGCGGCGTGACGCCGGCCGCGCACCGCAACGCGCCGGTCGCCACCGTCGCCGGCGTGGCCTATGTCGACGACAGCAAGGCGACCAACCCCCACGCGGCCGCTGCCTCTCTCGGCGGCTACACATCGGTGGTGTGGGTGGCCGGCGGACTGCTCAAGGGGGCGGACGTCGAGGACCTGGTACGGGTTCATGGCAACCGGATGAGAGCCGCCGTGCTGCTCGGCACGGACCGTGCCCTGATCCGTGAGGCGCTGGCGCGACACGCACCCGATGTCCCCGTCCGCGAGGTCGAAGCGACGGACACTGGGGCCATGACAACGGTCGTAGCGGTTGCGGCTGGGCTGGCACAGCCCGGGGACACCGTGCTGCTCGCGCCCGCCGCCGCCTCGATGGACATGTTCCGGGACTACGCCGCTCGCGGCGACGCGTTCGCCGCGGCGGTGCACGCCATCGGGGCCGCCCGGTGACCGCCGGAGCCGTCGATCGCGGACCGGCCGTCAGCCGGCGGGCGGCCAGCGACAGTCTGCGGATCTCGGCCCTGGACCGCCCACTGACCTCCTACTACCTCATCCTGGGCTGCACCGGCATCCTGCTGGCGATCGGCCTGGTGATGGTGCTCTCGGCGTCGAGCGTCTCCGCGTACAAGGTCTCGGGCTCGAGCTTCTCGGTCTTCAAGCAGCAGGCGCTCTGGACGGCCATGGGGCTGCCGCTGTTCTGGATGGCCAGCCGGATGCCGATCCGGCTGTTCCGGCTGGGCTCCACCCTCGCGCTGCTGGCCTCGTTCGCGTTGTTGCTGCTGGTGCCGTTCCTGGGCCGCGGTTCCCACGGCGCGGTGCGCTGGATCCCGGTGGGCCCGATCCACATCCAGCCCAGTGAGGTCACCAAGCTCGCGCTGGTCATCTGGGGTGCAGACCTGCTGGTACGCAAGGCAAAGCTGCTCGGTGACTGGGTGCACCTCATGGTGCCGCTGCTGCCCGTCGTGGTCGCCATCGCGACGCTGGTGATCCTCGAGAAGGACATGGGGACCACGCTCGTCGTCCTCGCGATCGCCTTCGCGCTGCTGTGGTGCGTGGGCGCGCCAGGGCGCGTGCTCTGGCTGATCGGCGGCCTCGGCGTTCTCGGTGCCGTCGGCCTCGCGATGGCGGAGCCCTACCGCTGGGTCCGGGTGATCGCCTTCCTGCAGCCGTCCGGCAACACGACGGCCCACTATCAAGCGCTGCAGGGCAAGTACGCGCTGGCCTCCGGCGGCTGGTTCGGCGCGGGGCTGGGAGCCGGCTCGCAGAAGTGGGGGTACGTCCCCGAGTCGTACACCGACTTCATCTTCTCGATCATCGGTGAGGAGCTCGGTCTGGTCGGAGCGCTGGGCGTGGTCCTGTTGTTCGGGATGCTCGCCTATGCCGGCCTGCGGGTCGCCCGCCGGTCAGCCGACCCGTTCGCCCGGCTGGCCGCCGGTGGTGTCGTGGCCTGGGTCCTCACCCAGGCGCTCGTCAA
This sequence comes from Frankiales bacterium, assembly GCA_033851545.1. Lineage (GTDB taxonomy): Bacteria > Actinomycetota > Actinomycetes > JAWWOL01 > JAWWOL01 > JAWWOL01. The sequence continues at coordinate 25,089 of JAWWOO010000015.1, forward strand.
CATGGGCGCGGTGACCGGCCTGCTGCCCATCACGGGCATCCCGCTGCCGCTCATCTCCTTCGGCGGGTCTGCCCTGCTGCCGACCCTGGTGGCACTGGGCATGTTGGCGTCGTTCGCCCGTCGCGAGCCGGGTGCGGCAGAGGCGCTGGCCGCCCGCTTGCCGCTGGGCCAACGGTTCTCGCGTCGTCGTCCTGCGCCTGCCCGGCCCACGGCAGCGGCCGCATCCGCGGTGTCCCGTGCCTCGGCAGGACGCTGACCGGTGCACGTCATCCTCGCCGGCGGAGGGACCGCCGGCCACGTCGAACCGGCGCTCGCAACAGCGGACGCCCTGCGCCGGATCGACCCCTCGATCTCGATCACGGCGCTGGGCACGGCGACCGGCCTCGAGGCCCGGCTGGTGCCGGCCCGCGGCTACCAGCTGGCGGAGATCCCGCGGGTCCCGCTGCCCCGCCGGGTGACGCCGCAGATCGTCGCCGTACCAGGGCGTCTGCTCGCCGCGGTGCGCGCTGTCGAGGAGGTCCTCGAGCGGTCCGAGGCGTCGGTCGTGGTCGGCTTCGGCGGCTACGTCGCCATGCCCGCCTACCTCGCCGCCCGTCGGCGGCACATCCCCGTCGTGGTGCACGAGGCGAATGCCCGGCCGGGGCTGGCCAACCGGATCGGCGCCCGGATGACCAAGCACGTGGCGGTCAGCTTTCCGAGCACGATGCTGCCGCACGCCGTCCACATCGGCATCCCGCTGCGGCAGGCCGTCGCCCGGCTCGACCGTGCGGCCGCCCGGGACGGCGCCCGCGCGTCCTTCGGTCTCGACGCCGCCCGGCCGACGCTGTTGGTGACCGGGGGTTCCCAGGGCGCACGCCAGATCAACGACGCCGTGGTGGCCGCGGCCCCTGACCTGGCGGCAGCCGGCGTTCAGGTGCTGCACCACACCGGGGCAGGCCACGTCGACGCCGTACGCGATGCGCTCGGTGATGCCTACGGCGTCCCGTACTCGGTCCTGGGCTACGTTGACCGCATGGAGATGGCTTATGCAGCAGCCGATCTCGTGCTGTGCCGGGCGGGCGCGATGACCTGCGCCGAGCTCGCCGCCGTGGGCCTGCCGGCTGTCTACGTCCCGCTGTCGCACGGCAACGGTGAGCAACGACTCAACGCGATGCCGACCGTCGATGCCGGGGGAGGGCTGCTCATCGCCGACTCCGACCTCGACGCGGCCGCCGTACGGGACACCGTCCTGACGCTGCTGACCGACGCGCAACGGCTGCTGGAGATGGGCGCTGCGGCCGCGAGCCTCGGCCGTCGGGATGCCGATGTCACCCTGGCGCGCATGGTGATCGAGACTGCGCAGGAGTGGCTGTGACCACCGACCTCGGCCGCGTGCACTTCGTCGGCATCGGCGGTGCCGGCATGAGCGGGATCGCCCGCATCCTGCTCGCCCGGGGGGTCGCCGTCTCCGGCAGCGACGCCAAGGACTCGACGATGCTGGCGGCGCTGCGGGCTCTCGGGGCCCGGATCTACGTCGGCCACCAGGCGGGCAACGTGGCCGACGTCGACACGGTGGTCGTCTCCAGCGCGATCCGGCCGAGCAACCCCGAGCTGGTCGAGGCCGGCGTACGCGGGCTGCCGGTGCTGCCCCGCGCGGCAGCCCTGGCCGCCGTGATGGTCGGGCGCAAGGGCATCGCGGTCGCGGGCACGGCCGGCAAGACGACGACGACGTCGATGCTCACCGTCGCCCTGCAGCACTGCGGCGCCGACCCGTCCTTCGCCATCGGCGGAGACCTCAACGAGCCGGGCTCCGGCGCCCACCACGGCACTGGCGACTACTTCGTCGCCGAGGCGGACGAGAGCGACGGCTCCTTCCTGCTGCTCTCGCCCTACGCAGCGGTCATCACCAATGTCGAGCCCGACCACCTGGACCACTACGCGGACGCTGCCGCCGTCGAGGCCGCCTTCGTCTCGTTCTCGGAAACCCTTGACCCGCAAGGGTTCCTGGTCGTCTGCGCCGATGACCCAGGTGCCCGCCGGGTGGCCGAGGTGGCCACCGCCGGGGGAGTGGAGGTCATCTCCTACGGCACGGCTGCCGAGGCCGACCTGCGGATCGAGCAGCTCCACCTCGACGGCCACACCTCGGAGGCGGAGATCGTGCACCGCGGCCGCCGGATGGGGACGTTGCACCTCCAGGTCCCTGGCGAGCACAACGTCCGCAACGCCGCCGCGACCCTGGCCGTCGGGCTGCGGCTCGGGTTCTCCTTCGAGCAGCTGGCTGCCGGCCTGGCCGGCTTCCGTGGCGCCCGCAGGCGGTTCGAGCTCAAGGGCGTCGAGGGCGGGGTGCGCGTCTACGACGACTACGCCCACCACCCCACCAAGCTGACCGCCGCCCTTCGGGCCGCCCGCGAGGTCGCCGGTGAGGGCGGGCTGGTGGTCGCGTTCCAGCCGCACCTGTTCAGCCGTACGGCGGCGTTCGCCCGCGAGTTCGGCCGGGCCCTGTCCCTGGCGGACGAGGTCGTCGTGATGGACGTCTACGCCGCACGCGAGGACGCCGTACCAGGGGTGACCGGCGCACTGGTCGCCGACGCGGTTCCGCTGCCCTACGCCCGGGTGACCTACCAACCGTCGTGGTCCGCCGTGGCCGCAGAGCTCGTCGCGCGCTCGGCCCCGGGCGACCTGGTGATGACGATCGGAGCCGGAGACGTGACCTTGATCGGACCAGAAGTGCTGTCGTTGCTGGCTTCGCTCGGACCCGGCCGGTCGGTGGCCGACCGATGAGCCTGCGCCTGCGCTCGCGTCCGACGATCGGGACCAACGCCTCGTTGCGGCCGTCGACCGAGCGGCGTTTCGCCCAGCGGGCCAGGCGCCGGCGGCTGCTGTCGCTGCGTCCCCTCATGATCGGCGTCGCCCTGGCCGGCCTGGTGGCGCTGGCCGGCTGGGTGGTGCTCGGCTCCACCTTGCTGGCCGTCCACACCGTGTCCGTGAGCGGCCAGTCGCGGCTCGGGGTGGGCGACATCAAGAAGGCCGCGCAGGTTCCCAACGAAAAGCCGTTGGCCCTGCTGGACACCGCGGCCATCCGGCGTCGCGTTGAGGCGCTGCCGCCGGTAAAGTCCGCCACCGTCGAGCGTGCCTGGCCGTCGGGCGTTCACATCAACGTTGTCGAACGCACGCCTGCCGCCGTGGTGCAGCGCCCCGGCAAGCCGCTGGCCTTGATCGACAGGACCGGCGTGCTGTTCGCCGACGTACCTGCTGCGCCGAGCGGATTGGAACTGCTGTCCCTGGCGACGCCCGGGACGGCCGACCCGGCCACGGCGGCAGCACTGGCTGTGGCGGCCGCGCTGCCGGCGAAGGTGCGCAGCATGGTGTCACTGATCAGCGCCCCCACCCCCGCCTCGGTCACCCTCACCCTCACCCAGGGCGTCACGGTCATCTGGGGCGACGCCGGCAACTCGGCCCGCAAGGCGCAGGCCCTCGCCGCGCTGCTCAAGGTCCAGACGCGGCAGCCTGGCACGACCGACAAGCAGGGTCACGCCGTCGCGGTGACGAAGCCGACGGTCTACGACGTCAGCTCGCCAGACGTCGCCACCGTACGGTAGGACCTGCCGGCACCGTTACGGAGCTGTGATCGAGAACTTCGCAAATGTCGCGGTGATGGCCGTGCTCGAGCCGGTGTTCGAGTCGAGGATGCCTGCCTTCGCCCGACGACTGAACCACCCCGTGACGTCCGTGGGCATCTTGACCGACCCGACCTGGACCAGTGCAGCACCGTTGAGGCTGTAGAAGACGGTCAGCTGGTCCAGCGGATAGCCGTGCACGGAGTAGGTGTCCCCGTACGGCAGCGGGTCGGGCACTGTGGTGTTGCCGCGGATCACCAGGTCGAGCGTGCTGGCCGTCGTCATCGCCGGCAGTGCCACGCTGGCAACGGTGCCTGCCACACCCTTCTCGCGATAGAACATCGTGAGATGCGGGTCACCCGCGCCGTTGTGCTCGGCCTCGACCTTGACGAAGTTGTTCTGGTCCGGGCCGAACCACGCGCCGATCTGCTGGTAGTCGGCGGTCAGCTGGTTGACCGGCCCGACAACCCTTGCGGTGACGGTGAACTGGCCACGGCTGGCGTCGAAGGTTTTGTAGAGCGCGTTCTGCTGGTTGTTGTTGGCCAGCTGGCCTGCTGTTGACGTGATCGCCAGGCCGCCGGTCCGGAAAGCCATGTTGGCCGCCTTGCACTGGTCGCCAGCGGGGTTCGGCAGCACGCCGTCGAAACCGGTCACCGCACATGACGCGCTGACGGTCCCACCGGCCGCGAGGTTGAGGGTGGTTCCTGGCAGCGGACCTGCAGCGAGGGCCGGAGTCGCGTTGCGCAGCAGCAGCACCACGTCCTGGAAGTCGTTGTTCTTGTAGGCCGGCACCCGCGTGATGTCGATGCCGACCAGGTAGGTGTTGGGGATGGCCACGTGCCCTGGGCCGTACGCCTGGTAGACCCGCAGGTCGTGCAGGTAGTGCAGGACGGGCACGTCGGTGTTCGAGGTGCTGTGCGCGTGGTTGAGCGTGTCGTCGGCGAAGTTGACGTCGCTGAAGTCGCCGCTGTAGAGCCCGAAGGCGCCTGCTGGGCTGAACGCCGTCGTGCCCACCGGCGTGGGCAGCAGCTTCTGGTTCTGGTTGTACGTCGTCGACGACGGGTCGGCGGGGAAGTTCCACAGCTGCTGGCAGGCGGAGCTGCAGCTGAAGGTCGACGTCATCGCGGCGCCCTGTGCGTACCAGCCCGTCCTGCCATAGACCGTGGCCGTGTTGGCCCCGCCGTAGTGTGCGACCGGTGTGAGGCTGACCGGCTGCCCGGTGTTGGCCGCCCGGAAGTACGGGGAGATGACCTCGTCGGTGCCGGACAGCCAGCGGCTGGGCCCGATGTAGCGCCGGTCGATGTTCGTGTTGTCGACCACGGTCGTGTAGCCGAGAGCCGCCACGATCTGGTCCAGCACCGGCTCGGAGTTGCCGCCGGCGGCGCAGGAGTTGACGCCGGACAGGTTGAGCGTGCCGGACGGCTGGGCCGGGGCGTTCGAGCTGAACGTCAGCGTCGCCGAGCGGTTGACGCTGCCGATCGCGTAGGGACTGCTGCTGTCCGGGCAGCCCGTCGGAGCGGTGGGGTGGAACTGGACGGCGACAGTGGCGGAGGCGCCCGGAACGATCGACAGCGACGTCGGCTGTCCTGAGGCCAGGCCGAAGCTGCTCGCGTCCGTGCCGCCGACCGCCAGCCCGGTCACCGTGAGGGTGGCGGTGCCGGTGTTGGCGAAGGTGAAGCTCCGGGCCGGCGGGCCGGCGGCGCCGCGGATGCTCGAGAACACCAGCCGTGGCACGGACAGCCCGAGCGTCGTGCTGTCGGGGGAGGTCACGGACAGAGCGGCACCCGAGGTGGCGACCGGCGCCGCGTCCACGAAGTCGATCTTCGTGTTGGACCCGCCGGCCGGCGAGAGCACGAGCTGCCCGCCGGTCACGGTGACCCGCGCTGTCTTGGTGCTCCAGGGCGCGGCGGACGTGGGCACGTACTGGTCGATGATGGTCACCGCGTTGGCGGTGCCGGGCTGGGCGACGATCTCGTCGACGGAGTTGAGCGCCGTCGGGTCGCCCACGGCGACGGTGACGTTGTAGGTGCCGTCGGTCAGGGCGGTGACCCAGCGCCCGGGAGTCGTGTTGCCGCTGCCTGCCGGCGCCTGCATCAGCACCTGGGTGTCGTAGCGGACGTCGGGGGAGGCTGCGCTGTGCCGTACCCGGGCGTTCGCGGTCAGGTCGAGTGGGGCGCCGGCGAAGGTCTGCCAGCCGCTGGTGCCGTTGTACGCGGCGCCGACGTCGGCGGTGTAGCCGGCGGGCGCGGCGACGCTCGCGGCCTGGAAGTTGACGTGCACCGAGGTGCCGGCGGCGTGGGCCGGCACGACGGCCAGCATCGGCAGCAGCACGGCCAGCGAGACGGGCGCCAGCAGACGGCCACGACGGGTGTACGGGAAGCGGTGCGCCATGTCGTTTCGGAGCTGCATCGGCGTCGGTGAGCGGGTCGTCACCTGTGGCACCGGCCGCCAGTGGGCTCTCCGCCACCCCAAGCGGAGTGCCCACTGCGCCGGCGCCGTAGCCGGGTGCTAGCCCCTGAAACCCCCACAACTGGAGCCCGGCTGCAGTCAATCTAGGGGTCGGAATTGGGCCCGGCAATGACGGGTAGGTAAATCCTGGCGCCTAGGTCAGAAACAATGGGTAAACCCGTCACCGAGCGTGATCGGGCGCTTTTCGTGCGTATTCCAGCCGCGAGACAATCAGACATTCGCCCCCACTTCCGGCGGGTCACTTGAGTCCCCGGGCAGAAGTCCGCTAGTGTCCGCCCCGGCACAGGTTGACATAACTATATACCTCTACCTGAGGGTGAGGGTGCTCAAAGGTCGGTCGACGGAAGGCGAAGTTATCGTGGCAGCTCCGCAGAACTACCTCGCGGTCATCAAGGTCGTCGGCATCGGCGGAGGTGGCGTCAACGCCGTCAACCGGATGATCGAGGTCGGGCTCAAGGGCGTCGAGTTCATCGCGATCAATACCGACGCGCAGGCGCTGCTGATGAGCGACGCCGACGTCAAGCTCGATATCGGCCGCGAGCTGACCCGCGGTCTGGGCGCCGGCGCCGACCCCGAGGTTGGCCGCCGGGCTGCCGAGGACCACGCCGAGGAGATCGAGGAGGTGCTCAAGGGCGCCGACATGGTCTTCGTCACCGCCGGCGAGGGCGGCGGCACCGGCACCGGAGGCGCTCCCGTCGTGGCCCGCATCTCCCGCGGCCTCGGCGCACTGACGATCGGTGTCGTGACCCGGCCGTTCACCTTCGAGGGCCGGCGTCGGCTGGTCCAGTCGGAGACCGGCATCGAGGACCTGCGTGCCGACGTCGACACGCTCATCGTCATCCCCAACGACCGGCTGCTGTCGATCAGCGATCGCTCGATCAGCGTGATCGACGCGTTCAAGCAGGCCGACCAGGTGCTGTTGTCCGGCGTTTCCGGCATCACCGACCTGATTACCACCCCTGGCCTCATCAACCTCGACTTCGCCGACGTCAAGTCGGTCATGTCCGACGCCGGGTCCGCGTTGATGGGCATCGGGTCCAGCCGCGGCGAGGACCGGGCGGTGGCCGCTGCCGAGATGGCGATCTCCAGCCCGCTGCTCGAGGCCTCCATCGACGGCGCGCACGGTGTGCTGCTGTCGGTGGCCGGCGGTTCCGACCTCGGCCTGTTCGAGATCAACGAGGCGGCCCAGCTGGTCGCGGACGCCGCCCACCCCGAAGCCAACATCATCTTCGGCGCGGTCATCGACGACGCCCTCGGCGACGAGGTGCGGGTGACCGTGATCGCGGCCGGCTTCGACGGCGGCCACCCGTCGCCGGCCCGGGCCGAGACCCGTCGCCAGGCGACAGCCGCGGCCGAGGAGACCCGGGCAGCAGCCAAGCCGGCCACGGTTCCGGCCCCCGGCCGGGCCAGGCCGGCGACCAGTCCGGCCCCGGCCCGCCGTGAGGCTCCCGCGCCGACTACCTGGAAGCCCAGTGAGCCGGTGCCCCAGCGTCGCACCATCGTCTTCGACGACAGCGACGACCTCGACGTGCCGGACTTCCTCAAGTAGGTGTTGGGGCCGGTCCAGCTCGCGCCGCTCGATCTCGGGCCCGGCGTCGGGGCTGTCTTCAGCACGCGGTACGGAGGCGTCAGCGCGCCCCCGTACGACCAGCTCAACCTGGGCTACCACGTCGGAGACGACTGGGACCGGGCGTTCGCCAACCGGCACCTGCTCGCCACGGCGATCGGCAGCCCGCCCGAGCGCTGCTGCTACGCGCACCAGGTCCACGGCGACCGGGTGCTGACCGTCGAGGCGCACCACGTCGGAACGGTCAAGACCCGCGGCGGCCGGCGGGACGCTGACGCCATGGTCACCCGCGTGGTCGGGGCCCCGTTGGTGATCATGGTGGCCGACTGCGTACCCGTCCTGCTCGCCGATCCCGACGCTCGGGTCGTCGCAGCCGTCCACGCCGGTCGCAAGGGGCTGGTCGCCGGCATCGTGGGCAAGGCGGTCGCCACGATGCGGGCTGCGGGCGCTGCTGAGATCCGGGCCGTCATCGGACCGTCGGTTTGCGCGAGCTGCTACGAGCTGCCGGCCGACATGGCCGCGGCCGTCGACGCAGTAGTCCCTGGCACCGCGTCCAGCACCCGGGACGGAGCGCCCGCTGTCGACCTCGCCGTGGGCGTTGCCTCCCAGCTGGCCGCACTCGGGGTGACGGCGAGCAGGGACCAGCGGTGCACGGTCGAGAGCCCCGAGCTGTTCTCCCACCGCAGGGACGGCGTGACCGGACGGTTCGCCGGCGTGGTCTGGCTGGAGCCGTGAGCCGGCTGAGCCGCCACGCGGAGCTGGCCGGCAACCTCGCCGTCGTACGGGCGCGGATCGAGGCTGCCTGCCGTGCCGCCGGCCGGGCGGTGGACGAGGTGACGCTGGTCGCCGTGACCAAGGCCCATCCGGTCAGCGACGTGGAGGCACTCGCCTCCCTCGGGGTCACGCACCTGGCGGAGAACCGGATCCAGGAGGCCGCCGACAAGCGGGCGACAGCATCGGTCGACGGCGTGGTCTGGCACTTCGTCGGCCAGGTCCAGACGAACAAGGCCCGTTCGGTCGCGTCGTTCGCCGACGTGGTCGAGTCCGTGGACCGGCCGCGGCTGGTGCATGCGTTGTCCGCTGCCACCGCGCAGGCCGGGCGCAGCCTGGACGTGCTCGTCCAGGTGGCCCTCGGCGAGGCGGAGAGCAGGGGCGGGGTTGCCCTGGACGGCGGTTACCGGGCTCTGCTCGAGCTGTGCGCAGTCGCGGAGGAGGCTCCGGCGCTGCGGCTGACCGGGCTGATGGCGATCGCCCCGCTGGGAGTCGACCCCGGCGCGGCGTTCGCCCGACTCGCCGCGGCCGCCCAGGTCGTACGGGCGGAGCACCCGGGCGCTACCGTGATTTCGGCGGGCATGAGCGGCGACCTCGAGGCGGCCGTCGAGCACGGTTCCACACACGTGCGTGTCGGCACGGCGTTGCTCGGGGTCCGATTCGCCCCGGTCGTATAAGGTCGCGCTCAAGCACCCGTGCACCCTGACGGGTGCGACCGAGCACGCCCGACTCCGGAGGTCCGACATGGCTGGCGCCCTGCGCAAGGTGGGTCTCTACCTGGGCCTCGTGGACGACGAGGCGTACGACGACTACGTCGAGGACGACTACCTCGACCCCGAGACCGAGGAGCCGGCCCGCTCCACGACGGTGCGCCGCTTCGACGAGCGGGCCCGCTACGAGGAGCCGGCGCCGCGCGGCCCGCGCTCCGCCGGCGTCGACCGGGTCCAGATGGCGCCGCCGCCCGCTCCCGAGCCGGCCCCTGAGCTCTACCGGATCACCACGCTGCACCCTCGCAACTACAACGAGGCGCGCACGATCGGCGAGCAGTTCCGCGAGGGCACACCGGTGATCATGAACCTCACCGAGATGAGCGACGGTGACGCTAAGCGACTGGTTGACTTCTCCGCTGGGTTGATCTTCGGTCTGCGTGGGAGTATCGAGCGGGTGACCAACAAGGTCTTCCTGCTCTCGCCGGCCAACGTCCACGTCACTGCCGAGGACAAGGCGCGCATCGTCGAGGGTGGATTCTTCAACCAGAGCTGAAGGTCTTCGACACATGAGGGTGCTGGGTCAGGTTCTCGAGACGCTGACCTATATCGTGATCGTCCTGTTCCTGTTCCGGCTGGTCGTCAGCTGGGTGATGAACTTCGCGCGCGACTGGCGGCCGACCGGCTTCATGGTCGTCCTGCTCGAGGTCGTCTTCACCGTGACCGATCCGCCGCTGCGGTTCCTGCGCCGGTTCATCCCGCCGCTGCGCATCGGCAACGCGGCCGTCGACCTCGGGTTCATCGTCATCCTGGTCGCCCTGAGCATCCTGACCACGGTCTGGCCCAACCTGGGATCATCATGAGTCGCGGCCCATCCCCCCTGACCCGGTCAGGCCCGTCTTACCGCCCGACCGTCCTCAGCCGTCCTGTAGCCACGAGGTGACCCGATGCCCCTGACCCCCCAGGACGTCCAGAACAAGGAGTTCGCGACCACCCGGTTCAAGCCGGGCTACGACGAGGAGGAGGTCGACGCCTTCCTCGACGAGGTCGAGGCCGAGCTCAACCGTCTGCTCACGGAGAACGCCGACCTGCGCAACCGGCTCAACCAGCTGCAGACCACGGTGACCGCCACTCCGGTCCCGCTGGTCAAGCAGGAGCCCGAGGCTCCCGCAGCAGCGGCCGAGCCGGTCCCAGCTGCGGCTCCCGCCCCGGTGGCGGCGGCCGAGCCTCCGGAGGCGGCGGCACTGCGCACCCTGCAGATGGCGCAGCGCACCGCCGACTCCGCGGTGGCCGAAGCCAAGGCCGAGGCCGACAAGATGCTCGGCGATGCCCGCACCCGTGCCGCGATGCTCGAGCGCGAGGCCCAGGTCCGGCATGCCACCGTCATGGGTCAGCTGGAGAGCCAGCGGGCAGCCCTGGAGGCGCGGGTCGAGGACCTCCGGGCGTTCGAGCGCGAGTACCGCACCCGGCTCAAGGCCTACCTCGAGACCCAGCTGCGCGACCTCGACGGACGCGCACCTGCCGACGCTCCCAACCCGGTCGCGCCGGCTCCTGCCGCTGCCTCGGCAGCCACACCGGCTGTTTCGGGGTCTGGTGTGCCCGGACTGGCCGCCCCGGCGGCCGGCAACCCCTACGCACCGGTCGGTGCCGCCAACCCCTACACGCCCCGTCCTGCTGAGGGCAACCCGTTCTCCGCGTCCGGTGACGTTGCCCGCACTCCGGCGTACGAGACGGACGAAGAGGGCCCGGAGCCGGTCGACTCGTGACCGAGCCCGAGACGCCCCCGCCAGCGGGCCAGCCCACCGTCAACCCGATGGCCGACCTCACGGCCGACCCGGTGGTGCTCGCCAGCGGAGTGCTGGTTGCCCTGGCGATGGTGCTGCTGATCGTCGGCGTGACCGGCAGCTGGCACTGGCGCGCTGCGGTCTGGGGTGCGGTCCTGGCCTCGGTCGCCGCCTTCGGGCTGGTGGCCTACGCGGCCAGCCAGCGCCGTTCCGAGTTTCCCTCTGAGGTCGAGTCCGACGACGGTTCAGCCGTCGCCGCGCCGCGGCCGGCCACCCGGCCAGCCGGCAAGAAGGCGGCGACAACTGCATCTGCCGACACCGCCTCGCTCGCCAAGGCCTCCGCCGAGGCAGAGGCCGCCCCACCCCGGCCGAGGTTCGCCGGTTTCGGCAAGCCAAAGCCGGCCGATGCGGCGCCTGCGCCCAAGCCGCCGCCCCCGCAGCCGACCAACGTGCAGGTCATGCATGTCCAGGGCAGCAACGTACGCGTCGCGCCGACGCCGGCGCCGATGCCGATCAGCCGCCCGGAGCGGCCTCCGTCCCGGCCCCCGTCCTCACCGCCCGCCACTCCGCCGACCATCCAGGTCGGCCTGGGTCGCGAGCCCGGTTTCCCGACCTATCAGCCGGTCGATCCCGGGGCTCCGGTGATCCAGGTGCGCAACCGCTACCACCGGCCGGACTGTCGCTACGTGGCAGTGGCGGCACCCGAGGACGCGGTCCAGACGACGGTCGGCGCTGCTCGCGCGAGCAACGCGATGCCGTGCGGCGTCTGTCGGCCCTGAGCTCGAGCATCCGCCTCGGGTCTAGCGTTCGCTGTCGGGTCGGTAGTCCCAGGGTTTGGTGGTGTAGGTGCGTCCGAGGGGGGTGGTGCAGTGCAGGGTGCCGTCGGGGTCTTGCCGGGTGTGGTAGTGGCCGTGGGTTTTGGCCCGGTG
>JAWWOO010000052.1:0-18003 GCA_033851545.1 Frankiales bacterium
CGTTCGACCCGGCGGCAGCGACCCGCGAATAGCTCAGATCGGCGTGGGGCGGCGGTAGTCGTCCGGCCCGCCCATCACCGCTACGGTGGGCACGACGATCGCCGCAGCCCCCATCAGCAGGCCGCCGTGCACCCCGGTCACGGCCACCAACGGACCCATCACGGCCAGCCCGACCGGCTGAAGCAGGAACGAGCCCATCGCGTCGTAGGCGCTGACCCGGGACAGCGCCTGCGGCGGGATCTCCCGGGCCATCGTGGTCTCCCACATGACGCCGAACAGCGCCTCACCCAAACCGCCGACGAACGACAACAAGAGCAGCCAGCCGAGGGCGAGGGGCTCGTACAACCCCAGCAGGATGCCTGCGTCCACGACGATCCCGATCGAGGCGACCAGCAACGGCCGGGAGAACCTCCGTTTGCGGTGCACCAGCAGGAACGCGGCGACCACGCTGCCGGCGCCGTCCATCGACAGGATCCAGCCCCACGCCGCCGGGCCGCCGAGGTGGGCCTTCGCGATGACCGGACCCAGGACGAGCTGGGCGCTGCGACCGAACCCGACCACGACGGCGAACTGCGCGACGATCGACCACAGCCACGTTCGCGATCGGAACTCCTGCCAGCCCTCGTGCAGGTCGCTCAGCATCGTCGCGGGTGGGGGCGGCAGATGGGGCACCCGCAGCCCGATCGTCAGCGCCGCACTGATGCCGAACGTCACCGCATCCGCGACCAGCGTCCAGCCGGGACTGGTCACGGCGGCGATGAAGCCGCCGAGGGCGCCGCCGGCGATGGAGGCGAAGTTGCGCGCGAGCCCCATGTAGGCGAAGGCCTTGGGGAACACGTCGGCGCTGACCGTATGCGGCAGAAGTCCTTGTGCCGCCGGGAAGAAGAAGGCATTGGCCGAGCCGGCGAGGAACTGCAGCGCGATCAACCACGCCAGCGAGCGGGAGCCCGACAGCACGATCACCCCGGTGGCCAGCTGGGCAAGCCCGCAGATGGTGTCAGCGGCCACCATGACCAGCTGCCGGGGCAGCCGGTCCGCGAGCACCCCGCCGACCAGGAGGAACAGCGCGAACGGCGCGATCCTGGCCGCCAGGACGACGCCGAGGTCAGTGGTGCTGCCGGTCGCGGCGAGCACGGCGAAGGACAGCCCGACCGGCGCCATCGCGGTCCCGATGAGCGACGCCGTCCGGGCGCCGAAGAGCAACCGGAAGTTGGCGTACCGGAAGGGGCCGTCCCCGGCGCGGATCTTCAGGCCAGCTCGGCGATCTCAGCCGTCGCCTGGCGCTCGAACTGGGTGCGGTAGAGCTCGGTGTAGAGCCCCGCAGCCACCAGCAGCTCCTCGTGCGTGCCTCGCTCGACGATCCGGCCGTCGTCGATGACCAGGATCTGGTCGGCCTCACGTACGGTCGACAACCGGTGGGCGATCACGATCGAGGTACGGCCGGCGAGCGCCGTCGACAGCGCCCGCTGCACTGCGGCCTCGGACTCGCTGTCGAGGTGCGCCGTCGCCTCGTCGAGGATGACGATGCCGGGCGCCTTGAGCAACAGCCGGGCAATGGCGATCCGTTGCTTCTCGCCGCCCGAGAGCCGGTAGCCGCGGTCGCCGACCACGGTGTCCAGCCCGTCCGGCAGCGAGTCGACCAGGTCGCTGATCTGCGCGGATCTCAGCGCCTCGAGCAGCTGGTCCTCGGTGGCGTCAGGGCGGGCGTAGAGCAGGTTGGACCGGATGGTCTCGTGGAACAGGTGGGCGTCCTGGGTCACGACGCCGATGGCGTCGCGCAGCGACTGCAGCGTCGCGTCCCGAACGTCGACCCCCCCGACCAGGATTGACCCCTCCTGCACGTCGTACATCCGGGTCGGCAGCTGGGAGATCGTGGTCTTGCCGGCGCCGGACGGCCCGACCAGCGCGACCAGCTGGCCCGGCTGGGCGACGAAGGACACATCGTGCAGGACGTCGTACGAGGGCGCGTTGTCCAGCACGGCGACATCCTCGAGCGAGGCGAGCGACACCTCCGCCGCGGTGGGGTAGCGGAAGCGGACGTTGCGGAACTCGACCGTACGGGCATCGGCCGGAACCGTTGTGGCGTCGGGCTTCTCGGAGATCATCGGCGGCAGGTCGAGGATCTCGAAGACCCGCTCGAAGCTGACCAGTGCGGTCATCACGTCGACCCGGACGTTGGACAGCGCGGTGAGCGGGCCGTAGAGCCGCCCGAGCAGGGCTGACAGCGCGACGATCGTGCCGATCGACAGCCCGTGCCTGATGTTGAGCCAGCCGCCGAGGCCGTAGACGACCGCGGTCGCCAGGGAGGCCACCAAGGTGAGCGCGGTGAAGAACGTCCGCCCGTACATCGCCGAGGTGACCCCGATGTCGCGGACCCGGCCGGCTCTGCCGGAGAAGGACTGCGCCTCGTCGTCCGGACGGCCGAACAGCTTGACCAGCAAAGCCCCCGAGACGTTGAACCTTTCGGTCATCGTGGAGTTCATCGACGCGTTCAGCTGGTAGGACTCGCGGGTGATCGCCTGCAGCCTGGTCCCGACCCGCTTGGCCGGGATCACGAACACCGGCAGCATCACCAGCGACACGACGGTGATCTGCCACGACAGGTTCAGCATCACCACGACGGTGGTGGCGAGCAGGATGACGTTGCTGACGACGCCGGACAGCGTTGAGGTGAACGCCTGCTGCGCGCCGAGCACGTCGTTGTTCAGCCGGCTGATCAGGGCGCCGGTCTGCGTACGGGTGAAGAACGCGATCGGCATCCGCTGGACGTGGTCGTAGACCTGCGTGCGCAGGTCGTAGATGAGGCCCTCGCCGATGCGCGCGGAATACCACCGCTGGATCAGCGACAGTGCAGCGTCGAAGATCGCCAGCCCCGCGACCGTCAGCGCGATCCCGTAGACCAGGCTGAGCCGGCGCTGGGGCAGTGCGGTGTCGATGAGGGACCGGAACAGCAGTGGGGTCGCGACACTGACCAGCGCGTCGAGGACGACGGTGACCAGGAAGATGCTCAGCGCCCGCCGGTAGGGCTTGGCGAAGCCCCAGACCCGCGCGACGGTGCCGGCCGACAGCCGCTTCTTGCCCACCGACGGATCGCGGGTGAACGAGCGCAGCGTACGGAAACCAGCAGTGTCCAACAGATCACCTTTCCGGCCGGCGACGGCAGACGAGGAACGGGCGAGGCGACCGAGGCGGCGCCCGCCGACACAGCCAACCTACCCGGGCCGTACGACCATTCCAGCAATTCAGGGCCGGGTTCGGCTGCGCTGCCAACCAGGGAGCCGGCCAGCTCGGCGTCGCCGGGCCAGCTGGGTCGGCCGGCCCGCCATGAGTCAGGACTTCGCGGGACCGGGCCGCCGGCGCACCAGCAGCAGGAACAGCACGCCGACGCCGAGCAGCGCCACGCCACTGGCCGCCAGCGAGCCGGAGTCGAAGCCGGTGCTCGGCAGGCTGGAGCCCACCACCACCGTCATCCTCGCACCCGTCGTCTGATCGTAGGTGTCGGTCACCGTGTACTGCAGCGGGGTCGTCGTGCCGCTGAAGCCCGGGTCGGGGGTGAAGATCACGCCACTGCCGTCGACCTCGTACGTGCCCTGGCCCGGGACGGTGACCTTCTTCTTCAAGGTGCCGGTGGCCGGGTCGGTCAGCGTGATCGAGCCGGTGACGAACGTCGAGCCCTTGCTGGGCTTGTCGTTGGTCAGCGGGTCGATCACCACCGGCGTGCTCTTGGGGGTCGATGCAGTGTCGTCGACGGCCGACGGCCCGGGACCGACCGTGATGGTCAGCGTCGACCCGGTGTGCTGGCCGAAGGTATCGAGCTCGGTGTAGGCCAGCGGCGTCGTGGTGCCGCCGAACCCGGCCACGGGCTTGAAGGACACCGTGCCGTCCTTGTGGACGGTGTAGCTGCCCTCGCCGGGCACGGTCACGGACGTCACCGGCTTGCCGGTCACCGGGTCGGTGAGCCGCAGCGAGCCGGGGACCAGGGTCGAGGCCGGGTTGCCGGAGACGCCTGGGCTCGGGGTGTCGTTGGCCTGCGGGTGCAGCGTCACCGTCTCACCGGCGTGCCCGCTGCCGTGGTCGGGCTTGGCCGTCGGGCCCGGGCCGATGGTCACCACGATCTTCGCGCCGGTGGTCTGGCCGTCGGTGTCCCTGACCGTGTAGCGGACCGCCGGCGTCGGCCCGTGGAACCCGTACACCGGCTTGAAGCTCACGACTCCCCCGCTTTCGACGGTGAACGTGCCCTTGCCGGCGATGGTGACGGTCCGCACCGGCTTGCCGGTCTGGGGATCGGTGAGCCGCAGGGTGGTGGTGTCCTGGGTCGAGCCCTGGCTGGGAGTGTCATTGGTCAGGGGGTGCAGGAGGACGATCTGGCCGGCGTGGCCGGAGCCGCGGTCGTCGAGCGCCTTCGGGCCGGGGAAGACGGTCACGGTGTCGACTGCGGTGGTCGTCTGCCCGGCGGCGTCGGTCACGGTGTAGGTGAACGTCGTGGTCCCGATGTAGCCGGGAGGCGGCGTGTAGACGATCTTGCCGCCGACTATCGCTGTCGTGCCGGTGCCCGCGGGGGGCTGGTCGACGGCGGTGACGCGCAGGCCCGTACCCAGGTCGTTGTCCGCCGACGGCAGCGTGACCGGCATGCCCTCCGGGGTACGGGCGCTGTCCGGATTGGCCACCGGGGTGACGGTGAGTGAGACCGTGGTGGTCGCGGTACGGCCGACGTTGTCGGTGATCGTGTAGGTGAACGAGTCGTGGCCGGTGTAGCCGGGGGCCGGGGTGTAGGTGTACGAGCCGTCAGGGGCCACCGTGACCGTGCCGTGCGACGGGTTGGTGTTCGAGGTCACCGTGATCGACGTGCCGGTGTCGTTGCCGAGAATGCTGCTGGTCGCCGGCACGTGCAGCGGGGTGTCGACCGGCGTGGTGCCGGAGTCCGGCGTAGCCACAGGGGCGCCGCCGCTGCTCGTGACGATGTTCAGCGGCGCCAGGATCGTGGTGCTGGGGTAGAAGACCCACGTGTCCAGGCCCTTGACGTCACCGAAGGAGCCGGTGCACACGGTGTTGGTGTTGCCGCCGGCGTTGGTGCCGAACGCCCGCTGCGCCGAGGTCGAGACGTAGCCGTTCTCCGGGTCGCTGTGGTCGGTCGCCGGCGGGTTGGTGCCGCACAGCGGGGCACCGGGAGTGCCGACATCGGAGCCGCCTGCCCCGACCGTGTGGTAGCCCCGGTCGTCATAGAAAGCCGTGGTGCAGGCAGGATTGCCGAACGGGCAGGTCCCCCCGGGCGGGTTGAGCAGGGTGAAGCTCGGTCCGCCCTTGGTGGAGTTCTCGGCGTCGATCAGCGGGAAGTGGTACTCGCCGTTGTGCAGCCGGGCCCTGACCTGATAGTTGATGCCGACCGGGAAGTTGTTGCCCGCGTTGTCCTTGCCGTCCCAGGTCACCGTGTTGGCGCCGACCGGCCGAACGCCGCGCAGCACCCGGTTGACCGGGTTGCCCGGGTCGTAGTCGATGCCGTCCCGGGAGATCACGAACTCGTACTGGGCCGGCACGTTCTCGGTGTAGCTGAACGTGCCGCCGTCGCCGACCCCGGAGTAGTTGCCGGCGATGCTGCCCTGAAAGCTGAGGCCGGTCATGACCGGCGCCACCGGCGCGGTCGGGATCCCAAGCGCGGCGATGGTCTGCGGGGAGAGCGGGGTGAACGAGATCGGGTACTGCGGCGCGGCGAAGGTCACGCCGCCGGCCAGCGCGCTGAGCTGCCCCGTGTTGGTCGTGCCGTAGGCGTCGTGGTCCAGGGGCGTCACGCCATCGGCGTCGAGGAAGCCGCGCTGGTTGCCGTAGAGCAGGAAGCCGTTGGGGTCCATGCCGTTGGTGTCGGTGCGGTACTGGAAGCCGTCGGTGGTCGTGACGTAGAACCGCTGGTTGACCGGGCGGGCGTTGCCGCCGGTGAAGGCGGCGAGGGCATAGGTGAACAGCCGGCCGTCGATGTCGGTCGTGCTGGCGGCGTCGGCGCGGACGGTCACGTCCCACGCGGAGATGCTGGAGCCCTGCGTGGTGTTGAAGTTGCCGGCTCCGGTCAGGTTGATGTCCCCTGTCGGGCCGCCGTCGGCATTCGAGCTGACCCCCGCCGTGCCGTACGTCACCACGTTGTAGATGCCGGTGCTCGGCGCGGTGTACGTGCAGGGGATGTAGCCGGCCAGGTTGCCCAGCCCGTCGGCCGACCGCGGGCCGGCCAGCTCCTGCGCCCGGCTGGTGATCTGGCCCTGGCCTGCCGTGCCGGTCGCGGTGCGCTGGTTGGAGCAGGTGAACCCGTTCGTACCCGGCGTGATGGCCGGCAGGGCCAACGCCTGTGTGTCGGTGACAACCCCCGGGTTGTACACCAGGATGTCGCCCGCGCCGACGCCGACCGCCGAGGACCCGGTCTCGATCACCTCGCCGGCGCGGGCGTAGAGCGAGAAGACGGTGCGGCGCAGGATGGCGCCGCCGCCGGCAGGGCCGTAGGCGTTGGTCCGCCACTCGATCGAGGCGCGGCAGGAGCCGGACGCCGAGTTGGCTGCGCACGTGGCGTTGGTCGGATAGAGGTTGCGACTGCCCTCGGCTGCCGCCGGTCCGGCGGAGCCGATCAGGGCGAGCACCGAGAAGCTCGACAGGAGCAGCAGAAGGACGGCCCGGGTGCGACGCACGACCATCTGACGAACTCCCACCGTGCTCGTCCGGCTTGCCCCCGATCTTGCCGACCCTAGCCGAGCCGACCGCTGGTCAGCCGGGAGGCGCTCCGCCCGCAGGTGCGTTTTCCGGGTCGGCGAGATCGGCGAACCGGCGCAGCTGCGCAGCGCGTTCGGCCGCCCGTTGATCGCCATGGTTGCGGTTCTCGGCTCCCAGCAGCAGAGCCTTGACCTCCCGTACGGCGTCCCGGTCCGGCGCCAGCAGCTCGGCGACCAGGCGCTCGACCTCATCGTCGAGCCGGGCGGGGTCCACGAGACGCTGAGCGAGGCCCAACTCACGAGCCTCAGCGCCGGTGAGCCGACGCCCGGTCACCGCGAGCTCGAGTGCCTTGCCGTAGCCCAGGCTGGCCACCAGCCGGCTGGTCGCGCCGAGGTCGGGCACCAGGCCGAGGCTCACCTCGGGCAGCGCGAGCACAGCGTCGGTGGTCACGATCCGCAGGTCGCAGCCCATCGCCAGCTGGAGGCCGGCGCCGAGCGCGTACCCCTGGACGGCCGCGACCGAGACGTACGCCGGGTCGGTGGTCCAGTCGAATGCCTGCTGGTACGCGCGAAGGTCGGCGTCCGACGGTCGGGCGCCGGCGGACAGCAGCCGGGTGTCGAGGCCGGCAGAGAACGACGGGCCGTCGCCCCGCACGACGACCACGCGTACCGAGCCCGCAACCGCACGCTTGACCTCGCCCAGCGCCCGCCACAGCTCAGGATTTTGCGGGTTGTGCCGGTCACCAAGGCTCAAGGTCAAGTCGAGCCTGAGGGCAGGACCACCCCCCGGGGGACGCTGCCACTCGACCCGGACACCGGCGGCGAGCCAACCTGCCGCTGGCTCGCTCACCGCGGGCGCCCGGCAGCGCCAACCCGGTGGGTTGGGACGATCAGGCTGACTTGGTCTTGCCCCGGGTCGCTCCGCCGCGGCCTCGCAGGGCCGCCCCCGACTCGGTGAGGATCCGGTGGACGAAGCCGTAACTGCGACCCGTGCTCTCGGCCAGCGACCGGATGCTCGAGCCTGAGTCGTACTTGCGTCGAAGGTCGGCGGCCAAACTGTTCCGCTCCGAACCGGTGACCCTGCTGCCCTTCTTCAGATCCGCCACGCGAATGCCTCCGTCCAAGGAGCGCGGCTCCCGCGGCGACCGTCGGGTGTGATGGGACGTCCCGACCGGTGGGGAGCCGGCTACCCCGTTGATCTTCCAAGTTGGACGGAGTCGAAACCCACCGGAAGCGATAGATCCCCAGTCCCACCATCGCATTCGGCCGGTTCAGGCGAGCGCGACGAGGTCGACCAGGTCGTCACTCCACAGGTCCTCGACGCCGTCGGGGAGCAGGATGACCTTGTCCGGAGAAAGCGCCTCGACAGCCCCCTCGTCGTGCGTGACGAGCACGATCGAGCCGCCGTACGTCCGCAGCGCCTCGAGCACCTCCTCGCGGCTGGCCGGGTCGAGGTTGTTCGTCGGCTCGTCCAGCAGCAGCACGTTGGCGCTGGAGACGACGAGGGTGGCCAGAGCCAGCCGGGTCTTCTCGCCACCCGAGAGCGTGCCGGCCGGTTGGTGGACGACGTCCCCGGTGAACAGGAACGCGCCGAGCACGCGGCGCAGCTCGACCTCGGGAAAGTCCGGCGAGGCCGAGGCCATGTTCTCGAGCACCGTACGGGCGGTGTCGAGCGTGTCGTGCTCCTGCGCGTAGTAGCCCAGCCGCAGCCCGTGCCCAGGCACGACCTCGCCGGTGTCCGGCTCCTCGACCCCGCCGAGCAGCCGCAGCAACGTGGTCTTGCCCGCTCCGTTGAGGCCGAGCACGACGACCCGGGCGCCCCGGTCGACGGCCAGGTCGACGTCGGTGAAGACCTCGAGCGACCCGTACGACTTGGACAACCCGTTCGCCGTGAGCGGGGTCTTGCCGCAGGGGGCCGGGTCGGGGAAGCGCAGCTTGGCGACCCGATCGACCTGACGCACCTGCTCCAGCCCGGCGAGCAGCCGCTGCGCTCGGCGATCCATGTTGTGCGCCGCCTGGGCCTTGGTGGCCTTGGCCCGCATCTTGTCCGCCTGGCTGCTGAGCACCGACGCCTTCTTCTCGGCGTTGGCCCGCTCGCGCTTGCGCCTCCGCTCGTCGACCTCGCGCTGCTGGAGGTAAGCCTTCCAGCCGACGTTGTACTGGTCCATCGCGGCCCGGTTGGCGTCCAGGTGCAGCACCCGGGTGACCACCTGCTCGAGCAGGTCGACGTCGTGGCTGATCACGATCAGGCCGCCGCGGTGCCGCTTGAGGAAGTCCCGCAGCCAGACGATCGAGTCGGCGTCGAGGTGGTTCGTCGGCTCGTCGAGGAGCAGCGTCTCGGCCCCGCTGAACAGGATCCGGGCCAGCTCGACCCGGCGGCGCTGGCCACCGGACAGCGTCCCGAGCGGCTGCGCGAGCACCCGCTCGGGCAGGCCGAGGCTGGAGGCGATCGAGGCGGCCTCCGACTCGGCCGCATAGCCGCCGAGGACGTGGAAGTGCTCCTCGATCCGTCCGTACTTGCGAACGGCTGCGTCGCGACGGGCGTTGTCGGCGCTCGCCATCGCGCCCTCGGCCTCGCGCAGCTCGGCGAGCAGGACGTCCAGGCCGCGAGCGCCGAGGATCCGGTTGCTCGCGAGCGTCTCGAGGTCCCCCGTACGAGGGTCCTGCGGGAGGTAGCCGACCTTGCCGGACGAGGTCACCGAGCCGGCAGCGGGCTGAGCCTCACCGGCGAGCACCCTGGTCAGCGTGGTCTTGCCCGCGCCGTTGCGGCCGACCAGCCCCACCTTGTCGCCCGCGGCCACCCGGAAGGAGACGTTGTCGAGCAGGGTGCGGGCGCCGGCGCGGATCTCGAGGTCGGTTGCGGTGATCATCCCTCCCAGTCTACGAGGCGGCGCCTTGGGCCGATCGGCTCAGCCCGGTTGCTGCGAACGGACCGTCACCCTGGGGCACCTACGGCGATTACCAAGGTGAGGCATCGACGAAGGAGTCCCATGACAGTGCTGGCTGATCGCACCGAACCGATCTCGTGGGTGGCCGTGGTCGAGCGCGGCGAGTCCTCCGGTGACGGCCGGCCGGCGGTTTACGGTCCGATGCACGCCGCCCGCGGCGGGACGGCGATCACCGCCTGCGGCCAGCCCATCGAGACCAGCTCAGGACGCCGCGCGCTTTCGCAGGTCGCGTTCGCCTCGATCGCGGACGTCGCCGCGACCATGGTCTGTGGCGGCTGCCGCCGGGCCGTCCACCGCGACCCGGACGGTCAGCTCGGCTGACCGGCGCTGCCACGCAGGCAGCGACACGCTCGGAGCCGGCTTTTGTGAATTGCTTCACAAAGTCTGGGCGAAGGTCTAGCGTCTTCCCCGAAGGCAGTTGCAGGTGGGAGGCGCCGGATGCCGGCGGAAATGAGCCAGGAGCTGGTCGGCACCGTCGGCCACGTCACGGTTCCCATCAGCGCAAGCAGACCCGGTGAGGTCATGCTCCCCGTACGCGGTGCGCACGAGGCCTTTGCTGCCTTCTCGGACGAGCCGATCGCCAAGCACTCGCGCGTGGTCGTGGTCGAGTGCCGGTCGGCGAGGTCGGTCACGGTGACCCCATGCGGTTGACCCTGGCCCTCGTAGTGGCGGGACCCGCAGCAGCGAGCCCTGCGGACGGTGCGCAACGGCGCGTACCTCGATGAAGGAAGTCAGATGTTCTTCTGGCACGTACCAGCTCCCAACGAAGCCCTGCTGATCTCAGGATCACGGCGCAAGGGAGAGCAGACGCAGTTCCGGATCGTCACCGGCCACGGCAGTCTGGTGATCCCGGTCAAGCAGAAGGCGAGGATCCTCTCGCTGTCCCTCCACGAGGCGGAGATCGCCGAGGAATGCGTGACCACGCAGGGGATCCGGCTGCGGATCCGTGCGGTGGCCGCGTTCAAGATCGGTGACGACAACGCCTCGATCGCCAATGCTGCCAGGCGATTCCTCGCCGAGCAGGACCGGATGGAGGAGCTGGTCGGGCGCATCTTCGCCGGCCACCTGCGGTCCATCATCGGCAGCCTCACCGTCGAGGAGATCATCCGTGAGCGGGACCGGCTGGCCCAGGAGGTCAAGGACGGCAGCCACGGCGAGATGGAGAAGCTCGGCATCGTGGTCGACTCGATGCTGATCCAGGAGATCGAGGATGCCAGCGGCTACATCAACAACCTCGCCGCGCCGCACGCGACAGCCGTGGCCAGCCTGGCCCGGATCGCCGCCGCCAAGGCCGATCAGGAGGCGACGCAACGCGAGCAGGAAGCCGCGGCCCTGCGCTTCGAGTACGTACGTAACACCGAGCTCAAGCAGGCCGGTTTCGCGGCTGAGGTGCAGCAGGCGCACGCCCGGTCGGCGCAGGCGGGTCCGCTGGCGGAGGCACGCGCCCTGCAGGAGGTCATCGCCGAACAGACGGCGCTGGCCGAGCGGACGGCCGCGTTGACCGCCGAGCAGCTGGAGTCGCAGGTGCGCAAGCCGGCGGACGCTGAGGCCTACCGGCAGCGGACGCTGGCAGGCGCGAGCCGCGACATGATCAAGCTGGAGACCGAGGCAGAGGCGTTCAAGCAGCGCGCCCTGGCCGAGGCGCATCGGGACACGACCAAGCTGAACGTCGAGGCCGAGGCCAACCACCGGCGGCAGATCGCCGAGGCGGACGCCGACGCCCGCCGGGCACACGCGGATGCCGACGCGTACGCGGAGCGGATCACCGCCGAGGCCGACGCCGAGGCCATCAACGTCCGGGCGCAGGCACTCGACGACGGCAACCAGGCACTGATTGCGGCGAACCAGCTGATCGAGATCCTGCCGTTGCTGGTCGACGCTGCAGCCAAGGGGCTGGCCGGCTCGCACCTGACGGTGCTCAACGGCAGCGAAGGAGTCAACCAGGCCCTCACGTCCATGGTGGCCCAGGGCCTGGCCATCTACGAGTCCCTGCGCGGTGCCCTGGTCGCGCCCCCCACGTCGCCGCAAACTCCCGGACATCTGGTGTCCAGCAACGGATCTGGTCCGACACACAGCACCGGCAGCTGACCGTGGCGGGTGCCGCCACCCCGTGGTCCGGTGTGGCGGCAGCCCCGGCTGTGCCAAAGACGCCTACCAGCAGGACGGCGTTGCCCTCACCACGGCCGGAAGTGCTGCGCAGCAGGCACAACGGCTGCAAAAGACCCGCACCCCTGCGGGACCCGACCTACCTTGACGACAGCTGGATCGGCAAGGACGTCGGTGCCAAGGTCCCACCGATGCACGGCTGGATCGACAGCAGGTATCCCGGGACCAAGCTGACGATCAGCGAGTACAACGTCGGCGGCCTCGAGTCGCTGAACGGCGCGCTGACCCAGACCGACGTCCGGCTGTTCCGCAACTACGACAGTTCCGGCGCCCAGTTCGGCAACACCTACGTCACCTCGACCAGTGCCGACCAGGGCAGGCTCTCGGTGTACGGAGCTCAGCGCAGCAGCGACGGAGCCGTGACGGCCGTCGTCATCAACAATACCGGCAGGGTCATGACGAGCAGCCTGGCGGTCAAGGACTTCGCCGATCGGGGAACAGCGCAGGTGTGGCGGTACAGCGCCGAGAACCTGACGAAGATCGTCCGGCACTCCGACGTGCCACCTCGGCCTCGACCAGCCTGACCTCCCGGCATCGTCGGCGACGTTGTTGCTGTTCCCCGCTGTTGCCAAGACCCAGGCGGTTGCCGTTGTCCACCCGTCCTCGCTCACCGCCGCCGCGCGGTCACGTACGCGGCACCCGTCGCGGGGTACCGACGTCGGCGGTGTCCCTGACCGAGACCGCCACGGGCAAGCGGGTCGCCTGCCGCAACGGTGCAGCCGTGGTCAGCTGCTCGGCCGGCCCGGTCACCTCCGTTGCCGTCACCCCCACCGCTGGTTGGCTGCCGGGCAACCGGTACCGCCTGGTCATCACCGGTGACTTGGTAGTCGACAATGCCTTCACGGCGACAACTCTCGTGCCAGCTGCCAGTCGTGCCGTGACCTATCGGGTGGGCGTCGATGAAGACGTCGAAGGCATACCGCGGGCGTGTCCTCGTCGCTGATAGGCCGGGCGCTTCGGCCTCGTACGCAGGCACCGGCAGCGCCGTCAGCTGGTACTCGGCAGCGGGTCCTGCGCAGGGCACTGCCGATGTGTACGTCGACGGAAAGCACCGGGCGGTCGTCAACGGCTACTCCACCAAGACGAAACAGCGAGTTGTGCACCGGCTGGTCCGGCTGGGGCCGGGACATCACGTGCTGACCGTCAAAGCCCGCGGTACCAAGGGATCTCGGCACGGGACGGGGACCCGCGTCTCGATCGACGCCGTCCGTGTTGGCACGGCAAGGTCGTCGTCAACCCAGCCCTGACGTCCACGTGGAGCTCGGGACCGCACCGTCGCGCAAGCACGGTCGGTGAGTCGTCAACCGGTCACCTTCGTCGGCATCGGGCATCCTGTGGAACGCCCTGCTGTCGCCGACGTCGAACCGGCTGACCGTGTCTCTGGACGGTCGACGGCGCGCGGTGGGCGGCCCTGCGATCGTCGGCCTGAAGCCAGGCAGGCACGGGCTGGTGCTCACGGTTGCGAAGGGCGGCGTCGCACTCAGCGCGTTCCGCGTCGTCTAGCACGGCAAGCAAGCCAGACGATCTTGATCGAAGGAGCCCGATCGCGGTTTCCGCGAATGGGTTCACTCTCATGGCTCCGCGCTGCCAGCGAAAAGGGCCGAAGCCAGCGCCCACCGGCGGAGGCCGGTCAGATGGGGAAACAGGTGAGGCACCAGCCGACGTGCTTGCGGAAGCCCCGTACGCCCGGCACGTCGTCGGCCGTGACCTCGACCAGCCAGCGGGTATGGCGGCGCCATCACGTGGGCCACCGCTCAGCCAGTGCCGCAGCAAGCACCTCAGGCCCAGCAGCCGCACTGACCTCGTCGGCACCCCTGTTACTGGACCGAGCGGCCCACCACCCACGGGTCGCCGGCCTCAGGGCCGGGCAGCACAAGGTCCGCCTCGTCGTGATCTCCGGCTGCTGCACCGGTCACGCTGGCGTGTCACCTGACGTCGAGATTGCCTACTGGGTAAGGGTTATCGACGTTGTCCACAGATTCTCCCAAACCCTTTCGCCCGAGCCGATCTTCCCGTATCCTCGAACATATGTTCGACTCGTCGCAACGCCTCGACCCCGATCCCGAGCTGCCTGCGCTAGCCCTCGCAACCGCTGAGCTGTCCCCGCTGCGGCCCGGCGGCTCGGCGCTTGCTTCAGGCGCCAGGCTGCGGGCGCTGCTGGTCATGCGGCGCCGGCTCGACGCGCAGTTCCTCGCCGAGCTGGCGTCCTTCGACGGGCAGGGCTTCGGCGAGGCCTACGGATTCGCCTCGACCCAGGCCTGGCTGCGCGGATACGGCAACCTGGACTCCGGACAGGCAGGATCGCTCGTCGCCAGCGCTCGCACCGCCGACCGGCTGCCCTTGGTCGCCGAGGTGCTCAGAGAAGGCCGGATTGGGGTCGAGCACGTCGCCGCGATCGCCCGATCGACCCGCCGAGTGCCCGAGGGCGTGCTGGTGGAGCACGACCACACTTTGCGGGACATGACCGGCTGGGCCCGACCATCGGACCTGTCCAGAGCAGGCCAGAAGATCACCGAGTGCTGGGACCACGACGCGGCCGATGCCGACGCACACCACCTCGCCGATTCGCGCCGGCTGAGCCTCGCCCAGACCTTCAACGGCATCTGGGCTCTCGAGGGTGCATTAACCGCTGAGGAGGGCGTCAAGCTTGCCGCCGCGCTCGAGCCGCTGATGCGCAAGCGCGGTCCCGAGGACGACCGCACCCCCATTCAACGCAGGGTCGACGCGCTCACCGAGCTGGTCGACATTGCCCTGCGCTCCGGCCAGCTGCCCGATGCCGGGGGCGACCGCACCCGGATCACTTTGCTCGTCCATGCCACCGCTGCGGCACTCGACCTCGCACCGGATGACCTCGACGGTCTGCCCGACCCAGACGAGTGGAGCGTCGACCAGCTGAGTCCCGACGACTTCGAGTTCGCCGACCTAGATCTGCCCTGGCACTACAGCTTCTTGGACGACGCCGCTGCGGCTGATCTACCCGATTCCACGACAACCTGCGACCTTGGTCCCTCGATCCCTGCTCAACGGGGCGTCGGGTGTGCAGTGCCCGAGCCTGATTGGTTTCATGAGCTCACCGGGCAGGTCATCAGCAGCATTGCCGGAGACTTCGTCGGCAGCCAGGTCGGGGACCTGGCCGGCAGCATCGTTGGCGACCTCGCAGGCAATGACGCCGGCAACATCTTTGCGGGGAGCCGGGTTGCTGCGGCCTTCGGTGACGGCGCCAGCGCTCGGCAGCTACTCGGTTCGCACACCGAGCTCACCGTTGAAGCCCTCACCCGGATCGGCTGCGACGCGGAGATCAACCTCATGCTGCTGGATGCGAGCGGCGAGATCATGCATTGCGGGCACAGCACCCGCTTCCCGCTCGTTGGGCAGCGCCGCGCTCTCGTCGTCCGCGACCAGGGCTGCGTCTTCCCCGGCTGCGACCGACCGCCCAGCGCCTGCCAAGCGCACCATCTGCGGTTCTGGTCCCACCACGGCCCTACTGACGTGGAAAATCTCGCGCTTGTCTGCGCGTTCCACCACTGGCTGATCCACGACCGGCACTGGGGGTTGGAGCGGATACCGCCAGGGATGGCGTGGCCCACCGGCGGTTGGCTGGCGCGGTCACCGACCGGCCTCGTGCTCACCCGTCCCCGACAACCCAGCGGCTGACCAGCAGGTCGGCCACTGAGCTCATCAGCCCCGGCAGATCGTGAGTTCAGCCGCCGCTGGCGAATACGCCGTCCGCGCCCACCGGCGGGGTGAGCACACCGGCGGAGTCGCGCCAGCCGTCCGGCAGGGTCACGAGTCGCGGCCCTTGGGTGTGGCCCCGGGGCAGCCTCTCGGCGCCTGCAGGCAGCGGTGTCGACGGGTCGAGCGGTGCGAGCAACTCGTGCAGCTCGGCCAGAGAGGATGCGGAGGCCAGCGCCCGACGACGGACACCGCCGACGGGGTAGCCGGTGAGGTACCAGCTGACGTGCTTGCGAAAGTCGCGTACGCCCAACAGGTCGTCGCCCTTGTGCTCAACCAGCAGACGGGCGTGGCGGCGCATCACCTCGGCCACCTCACCGAGCAACGGCGCGGACCGGGTCGGCCGGCCCGCGAAGACGTCGACCAGATCGCGGAAAAGCCACGGCCTGCCAAGGCATCCGCGGCCGACGACGACCCCGTCGCAGCCGGTGAGTCGCATCATCTCGAGCGCGTCCTCTGCCGCCCAGATGTCTCCGTTGCCGAGTACGGGTACGGAAGTGACGGCCGACTTCAGCTCGCCGATCGCCGACCAGTCGGCCCGGCCGGAGTAGAGCTGCTCCGCCGTGCGGGCATGCAGGGCAACGGCCGCGGCGCCCTCGGCCTCGGCGGCCCGGCCGGCGTCGAGGTAGGTCAGTGTGTCCGCGTCCAGGCCCATCCGCATCTTGACCGTCACGGGAACGGTTCCGGCGGCGGCGACGGCCGCGCGCACGATCAGGGCGAGCAGCCCGGTGCGTACGGGCAGCGCGGCTCCCCCGCCGTGGCGGGTGACCTTGGGCGACGGGCAGCCCATGTTGAGGTCGATGTGGTCGACGCCGAGGTCGACCACCTGCGAGACGGCAAGCCCGACGACGACCGGGTCGACGCCGTAGAGCTGGACACTGCGGACGGTCTCGTCAGCGCCGAAGCCAAGCCGTTTGACCGTGCTGAGGTTGCCCTCGACCAATGCCCGCGCCGAGACCATCTCGCTGACGTAGAGGCCCGCCCCGTACGAACGGCAGAGAGTGCGGAAGGCCGCATTGGTGACACCCGCCATGGGCGCGAGTACGACCGGCGGGTCGACTCCGAGCGGCCCGAGCTTGAGGGTCATCTCTCAGACGTTGAAGCCGAGGGCGCGCAGCTGCTCGCGGCCCTCGTCGGTGATCTTGTCCGGACCCCACGGCGGCATCCAGACCCAGTTGATCCGGAAGTCCGGCGCCAGACCCGACAGCGCTTCGCGGGTCTGGTCCTCGATCACGTCGGTCAGCGGACAGGCCGCCGACGTGAGGGTGAGGTCGAGCGTGATCGTCCGGTCGTCGGCCACGGTCACGCCGTAGAGCAGGCCGAGGTCGACCACGTTGATGCCGAGCTCGGGGTCGACCACGTCGCGCATGGCCTCCTCGACGTCCTCGACCCTGGCCTTGGGGCGCTCGTCAGGAACTACGGTCGTGTCGGTCATCACACACTCTTTCCTTCGGACAGAACGGTGGCCTGCGCGGTCGCGTCTTTCCACGCCATCCAGGCCAGCAGCGCGCACTTGATCCGCGCCGGGAACCGGGAGACACCGACGAAGGCGACGGCATCCTCGAGCACGTCCTCGTCCGGCTCGAGCTGACCCTTGGACTGCATCATCGCGAGGAAATCCTCGGACAAGGCCAGCGCCTCGGGAACAGTGCGGCCGATCACCAGGTCGGTCATCACCGACGTGCTGGCCTGGCTGATGGAGCAGCCCTGGCCGTCATAGGAGACGTCGACAACCGTGTCGCCGTCAAGCTTGACCCGCAGCGTCACCTCGTCGCCGCACGTCGGGTTGACGTGGTGCACCTCGGCGTCGAACGGGTCACGCAACCCCTTGTGGTGGGGTCGCTTGTAGTGGTCCAGGATGATCTCCTGATAGATCGACTCGAGACCGGGGGCTGCGGTCACGCGTCACCTCCGAAGAACTGCTGCACGTCGGCGAGGCCCTCGACGAGGGCGTCGATCTCGGCAAACGTCGTGTAGAGGTAAAACGATGCCCTCGTCGAGGCCGAGACGCCGAACCGCTGATGGATCGGCCGGCCGCAATGGTGCCCGGCGCGCACCGCGACACCGCGGGCATCGAGCACCTGTGCCACGTCGTGGGGATGGATGTCACCGAAGGTGAACGACACGGCTCCGCCGCGGTCGACAGCATGGTCAGGCCCGAGAATCCGCACGCCGTCCACGTTCCTGAGCCGGTCGAGTGCATAGGCGGTGATCTGCTGCTCGTGCGCTGCGACCGCCGGCATGCCGACCGCGGTCAGGTAGTCGACGGCCGCCCCCAGCATGACCACCTCGGCGATGGGCGGCGTGCCGGCCTCGTACTTGTGCGGCAGCGCCGCGTAGGTGGACTTCGCCATCGTGACGGTCTCGATCATCTCGCCACCACCGAGGAACGGCGGAAGCTCCTCGAGCAGCTCGCCGCGTCCCCACAGCACGCCGACGCCGGTGGGACCGAGCATCTTGTGCCCGGTGAA
>JAWWOO010000090.1:0-42204 GCA_033851545.1 Frankiales bacterium
CCGGCTCGGCCTTGGGCTCGTCCGGCTCGACCGGCGGCGGCGCCATCAGCGCACGGGCGGCGGCTCCGTAGGAGCGCAGTTGCCGCCTCGCGGGGTCCCAGGTCCACTCGGCGCTGTGCCGGTCACCGTCGCTGTCGAAGCCGAGCTGCACCATCCACACGCCGTCCTCGCGCCGCCAGCTGTCCCACGCCGTCGTCTCGGCATCGGCGCCGAGGTGCGCCAGCCGGGGGTCGACGATCTCGGCGAGGGTCCGGCTGACGTCCTCGGACTGCCCCGCAGGTCGCGCGGCGCGCGCCTCGTCCGCGACATGGGCACGCTCGGACAGGACCGGGCCGGCGAACCGCTCGATCCGGGCCACCGGCAGGCCGGTGGCAACGGCGATCTGCTCGGCACTCTCGCCCGCCCGGACCCGCGTCTGGATCTCGCGCGGCGACAGCTGCTCGCCGTAGGCCGGGGCGGGCCGGGGCTCCCTGGCCGGCGGAGCCGCCACCGCGTCGCGCAGCTCGTCGGTGAGCGGCAGCAGGAACGCCTCGTCCTCGAGGTCGGGCGAACTGAGCACCAGGTGCCGGCCGTCCTCGTGGACTGAGACGAACCTCAGCTCCCACATGCTGGACCTCCTCCGCCAAGGCCAGGCCGGCCGACTCTGCCCCCACCGTACGGGCCTGCCCGCCCGGCGGCGATCCGCGACACGCACCGCCCCCGCCGGTCCTCCGTCCGGCCGAGGCCGTAGGTTGCCATAGGTTGCTCCCTGCGCCTCGATGCTGCTTCAGGCTGCTTCGGGGCCGCGCGATGTCGATCGATGGCCACAGCAACCGGACCGACAGACCGGGAGATGGATCGGCAGTGATGACGACCGTGATCCACCAGTGATCCGACAGTGCCAACGATGACCAGCGTGACCGACCGGGCCCAGGGCGAGGTCGCGCACCTGCGCGGCGTGGGCGTTGGTCGCGGCGAGGCCATCTTGCTGCAGGACGTCTTCTGGCGGGTCAGGGCCGGCCAGCGCTGGGCCGTGATCGGCGCCAACGGGGCCGGCAAGACCACGCTGCTGCAGGTGGTCGCTGCGGTCACCCTGCCGACCGAGGGAACGGCGACGCTGCTCGGCGAGCCGCTGGACGAGGCCGACCTCGACGAGCTGCAGACCCGGATCGGCTGGGCCAGCGCTGCGGTGGCCGACCAGCTGGCCGGGCAGACCAGGGTGCTCGATGTCGTGATGACGGCAGCCCACGCCTCGGTGACCCGTGGCGAGGAGGTGTACGAGGCCTACGACGAGACCCGCGCCCGGGACCTGCTCCATCAGCTCGGCTGCCGGGCACTGGTCGACCGGGAGTTCGGCACCCTGTCCGAGGGCGAGCGCAAGCGGGTCCAGATCGCCCGCGCGCTGATGACCGACCCCGAGCTGCTGCTGCTCGACGAGCCGGCGGCGGGGCTGGACCTGGGGGCGCGTGAGGCCCTGCTGCGCCGACTCAGCCGGCTGGCCCGCGACCCGAACGCGCCCTCGATGATCATGGTCACGCACCACGTCGAGGAGATCCCGATCGGCTTCACCCACGCCCTGCTGCTCAAGGCCGGCAAGGTCATCGCGGCCGGCCCGCTGGCCTCGGTGCTCACCGCACCTCTGCTGTCTGCGACGTTCGGCCTGCCACTGGTGGTCGAAGGCCGCGAGGGACGCTGGACCGCGCGGCTCGCCCTGCCGATGCCTTGACCTGGGCTTACCGGCGGACCCGGCCCAACGCGTGGGAGTCCACTGCGGCGTAGTAGCCGGCAGCGGCCGTCAGCCCCCGCGCGAACGTCGAGAGGTCGTCCATCACCGTCCCCGTGGCCCGCTCCGTGGCAGCCACGGTGCCCTGGGCGCTGGCCGCTGCCTGCGCTCCCAGCTGCGGCACCAGGCGCAGCGCGGTGGCGACGAACTCCGCGCTCGCCTGGGTCAGCGCGGCATGCGCCCGGCGCAGGGCGGCCGCGCTCGCGGCCAGGTCGTCAGGGCGTACGGACAGCTCCACAGCGGGCACCTCGAATCAGGTCGGGGGCGCCGGGCGGTGGGCGCCTCTCCGATCCTGGACCACGA
This sequence comes from Frankiales bacterium, assembly GCA_033851545.1. GTDB lineage: Bacteria > Actinomycetota > Actinomycetes > JAWWOL01 > JAWWOL01 > JAWWOL01. The sequence continues at coordinate 2,066 of JAWWOO010000090.1, forward strand.
CGCCGTCGGGCTGCCGGAGTTGTCCACAGACAGCCGTCAGGGCGTGGCAACCGACGCGGTGCTCCAGACGCGGACGATGTCCCGTACCGAGAGCATCCCGGCCACCTCTCCGCCGTCGAGGACAACGAGGTGCCGGAACCCGCCACGAACCATCGCCTCCGCGGCCGCTTGGAGCGGCCAGTCCGGAGCTGCGAAGACCAGGTCGCCGGTGAGGTGGTCGGCCACGCGCTCGGTGTCGGGGTTCTGGCCATCCCCGAGGGAGACCAGGATGTCGCGCTCGGTGAGGATGCCGATGCCGGTATCCGAGTCGAGGACGACGGCCGCGCCCACCTTCCGTTCGGACATCCGGCGCGCCGCCTCGCGCAGGGTGTGTTGCGGTCCGATCGTCAAGACCGCGGAGCTCATCCCGTCGCGCACCTGCATGAGGTCCTCCTGCTGGGAGTGGGGCTTCATCATCAGACCACCTTCCCGCTTCCACAAGGGCCTGTACGGGTCATTTCGGCCATATCGTTTTGATCGCGTTTCCGTCACCCCCGCCGGGTACGGTCGCCGCGTGGGCGAAATCCGGGTCGGCACGGCGTCGTGGACCGACAAGACGCTGCTCGCCTCCGGCTGGTATCCCGACGACGCGAGCAGCGCCGGCGACCGGCTGGGCTTCTATGCCGAGCAGTTCCCGCTGGTTGAGGTCGACGCGACCTACTACTCGCCGCCCAACGAGCGCAACTCGCAGCTGTGGGCCGAACGCACTCCCGAGGGGTTCACGTTCAACGTCAAGGCGTTCTCGTTGCTCACCCAGCACCCGACCAAGGTCTCCGCCATCTACAAGGAGCTCCGCCCGGAGACGACGAAGAAGAACGTCTACCTCAAGGACCTCGAGCCGGCGGTCGTCGACGAGGTCTGGGACCGGTTCCTGTCCGCCCTGGCACCGCTGGACGCTGCCGGCCGGCTCGGCGCCCTGCTCTTCCAGTTCCCGCAGTGGTTCCCGATCGGCAAGGCCAACAAGGGCTACATCCTCCAGTGCAAGCGCCGTGCCGACGAGCGCGGCATGCGCATCTGCGTGGAGTTCCGCAACAAGACCTGGATGAGCGAGGACAACCGCGGGGAGACGCTCGACTTCCTGGCCTCGTACGGGCTGCCCTACGTCGTGGTCGACATGCCGCAGGGTTATCCCTCCTCGATCCCGCCGATCGTGGCGGCGACCTCGGCTGACCTTGCGGTCGTGCGGTTCCACGGCCACAGCGACAAGTGGGACAGCCGGGACATCTACGAGCGGTTCGGCTATCTCTACTCCGAGCAGGAGCTGCAGGACTGGGCGCCCAAGGTGCGCGACCTGGCCGGGCAGGTCAAGGAGACGCACGTGCTGCTCAACAACTGCTACCGCAACTACGCGCAGGTCAACGCACGGCAGCTCGCGGACCTGCTGGACGTGTCCTGACCTGCGAGACGGAGGCCCGTCACGGCACCAGCCGAAGCGCGCCGAGCGAGATCACCTCCGGCTCGGCGAGGAGCCGGAGGTTTTCGGTCTGGCAGGCACTGCAGCCACCCGTGTCCGGGCCGGCCTGCCCCCAACGCCGCAGGAACAGGTGCTGGACGGAGGCGCCGCAGATCGCGTACCTCGCACCCACCACCGCAGCGTGGGTCGGCTTGTTGGGGCGCTGCTCGGTCCCGAAGCCGTGGGCATGAAACCCACTGGTCGCTCTCTGTAACGGAGTCATGACGCGCTAGTGCCCTGAGCAGTTCGCTCCCACACGGGACCAAAGTCCCGACTTCCGCGCAGCCGGCCCAAGAAGCCTCCCGCCGGAGGGCCGGTCGCCATCCGCCGTTCACAAAGGCAGGCAATACTTCACGTATGTGGGTTCTCCTGTGGGCACTGTTCCGCTTCATCGTCCGCCGGCGCAAGCGCTGACACAGGCGGTAGTCCGCCCCGCGTGACAACGGGCGGTCAATATCGTGCGTCCAACAGATGACGCCGCGCGTGTCGAGTGCACCCGTACGGCAGAGTCAAGCGATCCTGGAACCTGCCGAAACCCAAACCACACCGAACACCCTTGCGAGGGGAGTACCGATGAGCATCGACCTGAACTGCGAGCACGGCACTTTGCTCGCCGCATGGTGCGCAGAGTGCGCCGTCGAGTGGGTCCCCGAGACCGTCGACGCGCCTACCGCCGACCGGGGTCAGAGCGCGGCCTGAGCCGCCAGCTCCCGCGCCAGCGCCACGCCGACCGAAGCCAGCCGTACGACCCGGCCCGGTCTGAGCTGCGCGGCGACCCGGAGGTCGGCCGAGCACACGACGCCGACCACCGGATAGCCGCCGGTCGTCTGGCAGTTGCCCAACAGCACGATCGGCCGCCCGTCCGGCAGCAGCTGCACCGCACCGGGCAGCACCCCGATCGTGGCAATGTCCCCGCCGGTGGACCGGAGCGGGTCGCCCTGCAACCGCAGCCCCGTACGGTCGCTGCGGGGGCCGACCGAGAACACCGCTTCGCCGAGCGGCTGGACCAGCCGGTCGGCATGCGGCCCGTCGACGACCCTCAGCGTCACCTCGCCGGGTGACAGGGCGGGAGCCGCCCGGGGGGTGGCCAGCGCGGCTTCCCCTGCCGCGCCCAGCGGCAGCTCGTCGCCGTCCCGCAGGACCTGGCCGCCCAGTCGGCTCAGCGTGTCCGTGGACCGGCTGCCGAGCACTGGCGCGATGGCCACGCCGCCGCTGAGGGCGACCCAGCAGCGCAACCCGGCCGGGAGCGGACCCACGGCGTACGGGACACCCGCCGTGAGCCGTACCGGCCCGAGGGTCCACCCGGCGCCCACGACGCACACCCAGACCTCCCGGTCGGCGAGGAGGGTCGGCCCGCGCAGGACGCACTCCAGGCCGGCGGCGTCGTCGGGGTTGCCGACGGCGCGGTTGGCGGACACCAGGGCTGCCGGGTCGAGGGCGCCGGCTAGGGGAACACCGGAGCGGGCGAGGCCGGCCCGGCCCAGGTCCTGCACCGTCGTGTGCACGCCGGCCCGCACCGCGGTCAGCCTGGTCAACCCGGTCGGCGGGGTCATCGGGCCACGAACCGGACCGTGTCCCCGGCTCGCAGCAGCGCCGCCGGCTCCCGCCCCGGGTCGAACAGGACGGCGGCGGTGCTGCCGATGAGCCGCCAGCCGCCGGGCGTGGCCGTCGGGTAGACGCCGGTCTGGTCGCCGCCGATGCCGACCGACCCGGGCGGTACGGAGGTTCGCGGCGAGTCCAGCCGGGGGACCCGCAGGGCCGGGTCGAGGCCGAGCAGGTAGGGGAATCCGGGGGAGAAGCCGAGGAAGGCCACGGTGTAGACCGGCGCCGTGTGCCGGGCCACGACCTGGGCGGCGTCGAGCCCGGTGAGCGCGCAGACGTCGGCGAGGTCAGGCCCGTCGTAGCCGACCTCCAGGATCACCTCCCGGCCGGTGAGGGACGTCTCGGCCGGCAGTGCCCAGGACGGGAGGTCCAGAGCCAGGGCGTCGAGCTCCGGGCCGCAGCCCGGGTGGCCGATGACGAGCACGGAGTCGTACGCCGGCACCGTCTCGCGGACCCAGCGCAGGCCGGCGGCCCGCAGCGCCGCGTCCACCCGGCGGACGGTGCCCAGGTCGTGACAGCCGACGAGCAGCGCGTTCTCGCCCATCGGCCGGCAGTGCACGGTCATCCGGCGAACGACCGCAGCTCGATACCTGCGCCGGCCAGGCCGGCCCGTACGGCGCCGGCGATCGCCACCGCACCCGCGGTGTCGCTGTGCAGGCAGATGCTGTCGGCGCGGACCGGCACCACCTCGCCGGTGACCGCCTCGACCACTCCCTCGGTGACCAGCCGCACCACGCGGCCGACCACGGCCGCAACCTCGGAGATGACGGCGCCGGGCCGGCCGCGGGGAACGAGGCCGCCAGCTGCGGTGTAGGCCCGGTCGGCGAACGCCTCGGCGAACACGCCTACCCCGCTCGCGGTGGCCAGCGTCGCCGCGACGGTGCCGGGCAGGGTGAGCAGCGGCAGGCCGTAGGCGGCGACGGCCTCGACGACCGCGGCTGCCTGCACCGGGTCAACGGTGATCCGGTGGTAGAGCGCCCCGTGCGGCTTGACGTAGGACACCCGGGTGCCCGCGGCCCTGGCCAGCGCGTCGAGGGCGCCGATCTGGTAGAGGACGTCGGCTCTGAGCTCGTCGGCGGCGACCTCGAGCGGGCGCCGGCCGAAGCCGCGCAGGTCGGCGTAGGACACCTGGGCTCCGACCGCGACTCCCCGAGCCGCGGCACCGCGTACGACCGTGGCCATGATCTGTGGGTCGCCGGCATGGAAGCCGCAGGCCACGTTGGCGCTGGTCACGAGATCGAGCAGCGCGCTGTCGTCGCCGAGGTGCCAGACGCCGAAGCCCTCCCCGAGATCACAGTTCAGGTCGATCGTGGAGGTGGGCACGCTGTCATCTTCCTCAGTCCGGCTCGACACCGAAGCAGTTGTACGCGGCGAGCCGCGCCCGGCGTACGGCCCGCTCCAGCGTCGCGAGCGCCGCCCGGCGGCCGTCGACCTCGCCTGCGGTGACCGACGCCCCCGGCGCGTCCGCGGTCGCCAGCTCGACCACCCGGCCGAGCTGAGCGGCCCTGGACAGCAACAGGCGTGCCCGGGCGGGGTAGCCGGGCGGCAGCCAGGAGCCTTCGTCCTTGCCCGACCGGGCGGTGCGCCGCAGGTCGGCCAGCGCCTCCGCCAGCTCGGGACGCCAGCGCGCGACGTCGAGGTTCAGCAGCGACTCGGTGCTCTCACGCAGCGCATCGGTCAGGTCCTGGTCGGCCTCACGCAGCGGGAGGTAGACCGGGTTGGGCAGCGGGTCCGAGGCCACCGCGGTCCAGGCCACCGTGACCGTACGGCCCTCGGCCTCGTTGCCGTGCTCCTCGCGGCGGGGGACCAGGCCGAGTCCGGCGGAGCCGGGGGTGGCGACGGCGACGGCGGCGGCACCGACCTCGAGGGCTGCCCGGCGCAACGGCTCCGGGCCGGGAAGCCCGACCAGGTCGCCGGGCACCGGCAGCGCCAGCCGTACGGCGGTGGCGCCCTTGGTCCGCAGCTCGGTCAGCGCCCAGCCGAGCGGCACCTGGTCCGGGTGCTCCGGGAGGCCGGAGACGTGGTGGACCCGGTCCCGGATCACCGAGGAGACGGCGTCGTCGTAGGACACCGCGCCCGCCAGCCAGGCGCTGGCCCATGCCGTCAGCCGCCCAGCGTCGAGACGCTCGCGGGCCGAACGGGCGACGGGCTCTGGCACCCGTCCAGGGTAGGCGCCGTCAGTCCAGCCGGCGCAGGCTCTGCCGGTAGCGTCTCCCGTTGCCCGCGTACAGCTCGACCGCGTCGAGGAACTGACCGGGAGGTACGGAGTCCAGACGCAGCTTGGCCGGAACGCCGAGGGCCATCGCGCCGGCGGGAACGTCGAAACCGTTGGGGACGACCGCCCCGGCGCCGACCAGGGCGCCGCTGTGCACGACGGCCCGGTGCAGCACGACCGCGCCGGACCCGATCAGCGCGTCGTCCTCGACGGTGCAGCCCTCGAGGTGGGCCAGATGCCCGACCACGCATCGGCTGCCGATCGCGGTGAACTGCTCGCCGGTCGCGTGCACGACCGTGCCGTCCTGGATCGACGTGCGCTCACCGACACTGATCCGGCCATAGTCCCCACGCAGGACCGCACTCGGCCATATGGTGCTCTCCGCACCGATGCTCACCATGCCGATGACCACGGCATCGGGGTGGACGAAGGCCGTGGGGTGGATCTCGGGCTCGGCGTCGCCGAGCGCGTAGACCGCCATGGAATGCTCCCGACTGTCGAGTGGTTGCGTGGGTCCAGAAAGACCTCGCCACCCATGATCCGCAAAATCGCCGCACCACGGTTTGCACCCACGAGCCGGTTCGCCAGCCACACCCTCTAAGGTGTGCTCCAATGCCCGGGCGTTCCACGAGGACGCACGAGACCAATCACTTCAAATACCGCGCCTCATCGGGCACAAAACCTGGTACTGACGCGTTACCCACCGCGCCGATACCTGCAGGGGAGGAACACTGATGGCTACCGATTACGACAGCCCGCGGGTCGACGAGGACCTCAACGAGGACAGCCTCGAGGAGCTCAAGGCCCGTCGCGCTGAGGCACAGTCCGGCACCGTGGACGTCGACGAGGAGGATCTCGCCGAGTCACTCGAGCTCCCAGGAGCCGATCTTTCGGGCGAGGAGCTCACCGTACGGGTGTTGCCGCGCCAGGCGGACGAGTTCACCTGCTCGCGCTGCTTCCTGGTGCATCACCGCAGCCAGCTGGCCAGTGAGGCCAAGGGCCAGATGGTCTGCCGCGAGTGCGCTGCGTGAACTGACCCGCGCGGGTGCCAATAGGCACTGGCGCGGGTAGGCCGCCCGGCGAGAGCAGCCCAGGCCGAGCGGCACAGGAGATGTACGAGATGCGACTGCCAGGGCGACGGCCCAGCGACGAAGACCGGTCCGACCCGTAGCGGGTTCCCCCGCCGGCCGAGACGAACAAGCCGCTCAGCCGGCAGGTCACCGACCTGGTCCGGCGATTGTCCGGCCCTGAGCTGCCCGAGCGCCAAGGCGTCCCGGACTACTGGCCGGAGGCCGAGCCGGCGGGACGCACGGCGAGGATCCGCCAGATCGGCCAGCTGACGGCAGCGCTGGCCCAGAGCGCGCGTTCGGCCGGTGTGCGGGCAGTGACCGGGGGAAGCTGGCTGACCGACCTGGTCGAGCAGATCGCCCCTCACGTGAGCGTCCGAGACCTGCCCACCCTGGAGAAGGCCTACGGCTGCCGGGGAGACGCCCTGGCCGAGGCCGTCGTGAAGTCAGCCAGCCATACCACCGCCGGCATCGGCGCCGCAGCGGGAGCCCTGGCCGCCGCCGAGCTCGCGGCGCCGCCGGCCTTCCTCGCCGCTCCGGTACAGCTGGCGGCGGAGACCCTGGCCGTCGTGGCGGTCGAGCTGCGGATGCTCGGCGAGCTGCACGAGGTCTACGGCCTGCCGTTGACCGGTAGTGCGCGGGACCGCGCGACAGCATTGCTCACGACCTGGGTCCGGCGGCGAGCCCTGGAGGCAGGCGCCGGCTCGCTCCTGCTCGGTGCCGCCGCCCGACGTGAGCTGCGCAAGCGGGTGATGAAGCGGCTTGGTGGGAGCGTCACGACCTTGGCGCCGTTCCTGGCCGGCGCTGTCGCCGGGGCAGAGGTCAACCGGCGCGAGACCCGCAAGGTGGGCGAAGCGGTGTCGAAGGACCTGCGGGGACGGGCACAGCGCGCCTTTCCGTCCGCCCGGCTGATCGACGGCCAGCTGCTGCCCGGCAAGGGCGGCTCACCAGCTTGAGCGGGCCCTCACCCGGACGCCGCCGGGCCAGGTCGGGTCCAGGTCGGCCGGGTCGGGTGAGGGCACCGTCCACAGCGCCTTCTCGAGGTCCGCGGCCCGCTGCCGGAGGGTCCGCTGCCCGCTGGTGACGGTGGCCGGGTGCGCCTCCGGTGCGACGGGAGTCCAGTCGGGCAGCCGGATCCTGGCCGGTGCGAGGGTGTTGTTGCCGGCGCGGGCCAGCTCGTGGCCGGCGGCCGCACGTTCTGCCGTACGGCGCAAGGACCAGTAGCTCATCGTCTCTCCTCGGTGGGGGCGAAGAGCGGGGACGAGTGCCCGTCCGCCGCATCGCCGACTCTGCTGGCTGGCAGAGCACCGGGCATGAGTACCTGATACCTGTTCTCGCCGGTCAGTACCTAGTCACGGGCGCCTGGCCACCCGCTACTGGACGGACTCCAGCCCGGGCGGAAGGTTGCCGGTCGCCTTGTACCAGCTGCGGGCGGCAGCCCTGCGGGCGAACAGCCGGGCCAGCCCGAGCACCGTCCCGGACAGCACGGCGAACCCCACCGCCTCGGCCCACGTCGTCTCGGGTGACTCCGGGTTTGCCGGCGGCTGCTTGCCGGTCACCCCCCGCCACGACAGTGCGATGGCGCGCTTGGCGATCAGCGCCGCCAGGGCGGCGGTCAGGCCACCCATCACCGACCAGGCCTGCTTGGCGAGCACCGGTTCTCCCCTCTGCACCTCGACGGCTTCGGCTTCATCCTGGCGCGTGCTCGGGCCCGCCAAACCGCCTGGGCTCAGCCGGTGCGGATGGCGACCACCCCGGCCAAGGTGGGCACGTGCAGGTAGCCGTGCACCATGGCCATCGTCGCGAACCGGCTGGTCTCCCCGACATGCACCGTCCGCAGCACCTTGCCGGTCCTGCGGTCCAGCCCGTAGACGACCCCCGCCCGGTTGTCGAGCGTCCAGACGGCTCCGCCGCCGTAGATAGGCGACCCGGTGATGTTGCTCGGGGCCTTCCACAGCAGGCGCATGTGGTTGCCGCTGATCGCGATAGCCGCGAGGCCGTCGTCGCACGGGGCGAAGACGACGCCCTGGTAGTAGGCCGTTCCCCCGTACGCGGCACAGCCGGACAGCGAGGACAGCTGACCGCCGACGTGCCCGAGGTGGGCGGCGCTGGTCAGGTAGGCGACGCCGCGCTTGCCGGCGATGAACACCTTGCCGCCGGGGATGTAGGTCGGGCTCATCGAGCTGAGGTCGAGGTCCCGTGCGTTGTCCTCGGCCCACGTGGTCGGCGAGAAGTAGTCGGTGAGCTTGAGGGTGGGGCTGAGCGAGATGATGGCGTCGCTGTGGTCGTAGCCCTGCGAGGCGCTGGTGTGCCCGCTGTTGCCCACGGAGGCGAGCAGCCGCCCGCCGGGCAGCACGGTCAGGCCGGGAGCCGACCAGATGCCGGCTTCGGTGTCCTCGGTCTTGTAGACCAGCGGTCCGGCGCCGGTGGTCCGGTAGCCGATCACATAGCCGTGGTAGTCGCCGCAGTCCCCGTACAGGCCACCGAGCGGGACGTAGACCGTGCCGTTGGCCAGGGTCAGCGCGCCCCGTTGCTGCTGCACCCGGGGGTTCATTCCTGGCACGTTGAGCCCGCGGTGCCAGAGCACCTTGCCGTTGACCGCGTCGATCGCGTACATGGTGTGCCGCAGCGGGCCGGCCAGCTCGGCGGCGACGTAGAGGATGCCGCTGCTGCCGTCGTAGACCGGGGTGCCGGTGATGCCGAGCGGGTCGATGTTGCCGCAGGGCAGGGCCGACCGACTGACCGGCGTCCCGAGGTGGCGTGACCACACCGTCTTGCCGCCGCGCAGCGCGTACACCGTGTTGTTCTCCGTCGCGGCGATGACGGTGTTGCCGACGATGAGCGGGGAGGCGTAGACCGCTCCGTCGAGGCGGCGGCTCCACACGACCGAGGTCTTGCCGAGCTGGGGGCTGGTCGGGTCGACCCCGGCGCGCGTGCTGACCCGGTGGTAGGTCGGCCAGTACGCGATCGGGTGCTTGCCCTTGGGGGCGACGACGGCTGGGGCAGCGGCTGCGGAGGCGGCCGCGCCCTCGGAGGAGATGGACGGGGAGGCCGAGCTCGACGGCTGCGCCTTCGAGGACCCGGACGTGCAGCCGACGGTCAGGGCGACCGACGCCGCGACCGCCATCGCCAGCCAACGGGTCTGCGTTCGAGATCCCACCGTCATCGCGCCCTCCGTCGTCGGGAGTCGAGCATGCCCCCCGGCCGCGGTGATCGCCAACCTGCGGCGTCGCGTGGTTTCTGTCACCCCTGTCGGCGAGGATGTCCCCACGCTGTCGTCAGGAAAGGGGCCACCCGGTCGTGCCGGTCGAGGAGATCACGCTTGCCCAGGCGCGCCGGACAGCCCTGGCGGCGCAGGGCCTGGGCCAGGCCCGCCCGACCGGCCGCATCGACGGCCGTCACCTCGGCCGGGTGGTTGACACCGTCGGTCTGCTGCAGATCGACTCGGTCAATGTGCTGTCGCGGGCGCACTACCTGCCGGCGTTCTCCCGGCTCGGCAGCTACCCGCGCGAGCGACTGGACCGGCTGACCTGGCACGACGGTGCGATGTTCGAGTATTGGGCGCACGAGGCGTCCTTCCTCCCGGCTGCGCTGTGGCCCTACGTCCGGTGGCGGATGGAGCTGATGCGCGGCAAGGGGGCCTGGGGCCGGGCCACCCAGCTCGCCGAGCAGCGGCCGGGCTACATCGAGGCGGTGCTCGAGGAAGTACGCGACCGCGGCCCGCTGTCGGCCCGCGAGGTGAGCGACGCGGTCAGCAGGGGCGGCACCTGGTGGTCGTGGTCCGACGCCAAGGTCGCCCTCGAGGCGCTGTTCGCGACCGGTGACGTGACGGTCGCCGAGCGGGTCAACTTCGAACGGCGCTACGACCTGCCCGAGCGGGTGCTGCCCGCGTCCGTGATCGCGGCGCCGGCAGTCGAGGAGCACGAGGCGCGGCGCGAGCTGCTCCGCATCTCGGCCAGGGCGCTGGGCGTGGCGACCGCCGGCGACCTGTTCGACTACTTCCGGCTCAACGGCCCCGTGACCGCGCCCCGGCTTGCCGAGCTGGTCGAGGCCGGCGACCTGCAACGGGTGACCGTACGAGGGTGGCGGCAACCTGCCTACCTGTCGCCGGGTGCGCGGATGCCCCGCCGGGTGACGGCGCGGGCGTTGTTCTCGCCGTTCGACTCGATGGTGTTCGAGCGGTCGCGCCTGGAGCGGCTGTTCGACTTCCGCTACCGCATCGAGATCTACGTGCCGGAGCCCAAGCGGGTCTACGGCTACTACGTGCTGCCCTTCCTGCTCGGCGAGGCCTTCGTGGCCCGCGTCGACCTCAAGGCCGACCGGGCTGCAGGGGCGCTGCTCGTCCAGTCCGCCTGGTCCGAGCCGGGCGCCCCGCCCGACACCGCGGCCGAGCTGGCCGAGGAGCTCGAGGCGCTGGCCGCCTGGCTGGGGCTGTCGTCCGTGTCGGTGACCGGGCGCGGCGACCTCGGGCCCGCGCTCGAGCTGGCGATAGCGGCGCGCTGAGCCGGTGGGTCAGAAGGTCGCGGGGCCGTCGTCGTCGGCCCGGCGCAGCGCCGCGGCCAGCCGGGCAGGGTTGCGGGTCGAGACCAGCCAGTACGGGACCGGGTCGGCGTCATCGACCACCTCGACGTAGACCGACCCGCGGATCCAGTCGCGGGTCAGCAGGTAGGCGCGGTCGTCACCCGCCGGTCCGAGCAGGGCTTTGCGGGTGGCCGGCTCCACTGTGCGCACGGCGCCGATCGCCGCGTACGGCAGCTTGGCGGCGCCGGCCCTGAACCCCTCGGCATCGACCCCTACCGGCGCGACCCCGACCGTGATCAGCCAGGACACGACGATCCCGGTGATGATCACACCGGACCAGATCTGCCACGAGCGGGGCAGTCCGGGGATCACCTCGGCAACGAAGATCGCGATCACGACGCCCGCGAACGGCCACCACCACCAGGGCACCCACAGCCGTTCCTGGAACGTGTCCTGCCGGGTCGTCTCTCGTACGTCCGCCACCCCGCCAGGATGGCACCTCCCGGCGCGTGGGTTACCGTGCACCCCGTGACCCAAGCACCTCCGACGTGGCCGTCGTCCGCCACCACGCCGCCGGACGACGTCCAGCCGGCGCTCCGGGCCGAGGGTGCCCCTCGTCCAGGCGAGCAGATGGGCCCGCACTACGCCCACTGCTTCGGCTGCGGCGACCAGCACCCGACCGGGCTGCACCTGCAGGTCACGGCGGGCGAGGGGGTGCGCGTCTCGGCCGAGTTCACCGTCACCGACCATCACCAGGGCGCGCCGGGCCTGGCCCACGGGGGCCTGCTGGCGGCCGCCTTCGACGAGGCGATGGGCTTCCTGCTGTGGCTGGTGGGCACTCCGGCGGTGACCGGCCGACTCGAGACCGACTACCTGCTGCCGGTCCCGGTCGGCACCACCGTGGTCATGGAGTGCGAGTGCCTCGGTGTGCAGCGGCGCAAGGTCTACGTCCGCGGCATCGGCCGCCTGGACAGCCCCGACGGGCAAGTCGCCGTCCGGGCAGCGGGACTCTTCGTCGCCGTACCCCTCGATCACTTCGCCCGGCACGCCCGCCCAGGCGACGCCGTCCCGACGTACCGGAGCTACAACCCGTGAACGGTGCAGCCCCAGAGATCGAGATCCGAGTCCTGCGACTCGACCCGTCCGTGCCGCTGCCGGCCTACTCGCATCCCGGGGACGCCGGCGCCGACCTGGTGACCACCGTGGCCGCCGTCCTCGCGCCGGGGGAGCGCGCCGTGCTTCCCACCGGGCTCGCGATGGCGATCCCGTACGGCTACGCGGCGTTCGTCCACCCGCGCTCGGGTCTTGCGGCCAGCCTCGGCGTGTCGCTGGTCAATTCACCGGGCACGATCGACGCCGGCTACCGCGGGGAGATCAAGGTGATTGCCGTGAACCTCGACCCCCGCGAGCCGGTACGGTTCTCTGCGGGCGATCGGATCGCCCAGCTGGTCGTGCAGCGGGTCGAGTACGTACGGTTCGTCGAGGCCGACGAGCTGCCGGACTCCGTACGCGGCGCAGGCGGGCACGGTTCGACGGGCGGCTTCACCCGGTCAGCCGCCCCGCCGACCGGGACAAGTGAAGGAGCGTGACCGTGTTCCGACGTCGTGGCAAGGACAGCGAGCCCGCGGAGGACCAGGAGGACGGGGCCGTCGACGCCGCAGAGGGCACCGACGCGGACGAAGCGGCCGCCGCCGCTGAGGACGTGCTGCCGGCCCCGCAGGACCCGCAGGGACCGTGGGACTCCTCGCAGGCACCCGAGGACGGGATCGACCGGCTTGACCTCGGCGGCATGCTCGTACCTGTCATCGAGGGCATGGAGCTGCGCGTCGACGTCAGCCCGGAGGGCCAGGTCATCGCCGCCACCGTCGTCTCCGGCAACTCGGCGATGCAGGTCAACGCGTTCGCAGCGCCTCGTACGGCCGGGATCTGGGAGGAGATCTGCCAGGAGATCCTCGAGTCCCTCGTCGAGAACGGGGGCTCCGGCGAGACCTCCGACGGCCCGTTCGGGCTCGAGCTGCGGGCCAGGGTGCCTGCCGAGGGCAACACCCTCGCGCCGGCGCGGTTCCTCGGTGCGGACGGGCCGCGGTGGTTCGTCCGCGCCCTGATGTCCGGGCCGGCCGCCACCGACCCGGTGCAGGCCGAGGCGTTCGAGCGGGTGTTCCGCTCGGTGGTCGTCGTGCGCGGCAAGGACGCCATGGCGCCTCGAGACCCGCTGCCGCTGCGGCTGCCCACTGACGTTCTCGTGACCGGCGACGCCGACGAGGCCGAGGACCCGGTCAACCCGTTCGAGCGGGGCCCGGAGATCACCGAGATCCACTGACTGCTTGGCAATCTCGCCGTACGATTGAACCAACCTCTGAGGAAGAACCCACGTGACACCCTCGTACGACCACAGCAGCGCAGACCCGGGACGGTGCACCCATGGGTGACGTCGAGGCCAGGAGACCCGATGGCGCGCTGCGCCGGGCGCTGCACCGGCTCTCGGCCGACACGGCCGAGCTCGACGCCGAGGAGCTGCAGAAGCACACCGCCGACCTCGGCGCGCAGCCGGTGTCGCAGTGTGCCAACCGGCAGCGGGTCTCCGTGCACGGCGTGCTGCGCACGGTGACCTTGCGCCCTCGCGGCGGCATCCCGTCGCTCGAGGCCGAGCTCTACGACGGCACCGGCACGGTCGAGCTGATCTGGCTGGGCCGCCGGCGGATCGGCGGCATCGAGCCGGGCCGCGCGCTCGTCGCCTGCGGACTGATCACCAGCGCGGACGGCCACCGGGCCATGTTCAACCCGCTCTACGAGCTGCTGCCCAACCACCACTGACCCGTGGGCCGGCTGGGGTCAGTCACTGCCCGAGAGCAGCTGGTCGAGCTGGTGCTCGACCTCGTCGGTCGCGACGAACAGCAGCTCGTCACCGGCCTCGAGCGGGTCGTCCTTGGTGGGCACCAGGACCCGGGTGTCGCGGACGATGGCGACCAGCGCGACATCCTCGGGCCAGGGCACGTCGCCGACCCGGCGGCCGATGAACGGGGCGTCGTCGGCCAGGGTGAGCTCCACGATGTTGGCCTGGCCGTGCTGGAGACTGAGCAGCCGTACGACGTCTCCGACGGTCACCGCCTCCTCCACCAGGGCCGAGAGCATGCGCGGCGCCGAGACGGCCACGTCGACGCCCCAGGACTCGTTGAACAACCACTCGTTCTTGGGGTGGTTGACCTTGGCGACGACCCGGGGGACGCCGAACTCGGTCTTGGCCAGCAGCGCGTGGACCAGGTTGGTCTTGTCGTCGCCGGTGGCGGCGACCGAGACCTGACAGGAGCCGAGGCCGGCGTCGTCGAGGCTGCTCAACTCGCAGGCATCGGCCTCCAACCAGGTCGCGCCCGGCACGCTGTCGACCTTCATGGCCGCCGGGTTTCGCTCGATGAGCAGCACCTCGTGCCCGTTGCCCAGGAGCTCGCGGGCGATGGATCGGCCGACGTTGCCGGCGCCGGCGATGGAGACGCGCATCAGTGCTCCTCGGGCTGGCTGGCGAAGATGCGCTCGACGTCGGCCAGGCGATCGGCCTCGGCGGCGATGTAGACCAGGTCGCCCTCCTGCAGAACGGTGTCGGGACCGGGCAGGGTCCCGTCCCCGTTGCGCCGGATGAAGGCCACGCGAACGGCCGCCGCGGCCTCGAGCTTGGTCAGCCGGCGACCCACCCAGGCCGGGTTGTAGGCGACCTCCGCCAGGGCGATGTGACCCGTCGGTTCGCGCCACTCGGCGTGCGCTCCTTCGGGCAGCAGCCGGCGCAGCATGTGGTCGGTGGTCCACCGCACCGTGCCGACGGTCGGGATGCCGAGACGTTGGTAGACCTCGACCCGCTTGGGGTCGTAGATGCGGGCCACGACGTTCTCGACACCGAAGGTCTCGCGGGCGACGCGGGCCGAGATGATGTTGGAGTTGTCGCCGCTGCTGACCGCGGCGAACGCGCCGGCCCGCTCGATGCCCGACTCGATCAGCGTGTCCCGGTCGAACCCGACGCCGGCGACCCGCTGCCCGGCGAAGCTCGGGCCGAGCCGGCGGAAGGCCGCCTTGTCCCTGTCGATGACCGAGACCGTGTGGCCCATGTCCTCAAGGCTGTGCGCGAGGGTCGAGCCCACTCGCCCGCAGCCCATGATCACGACGTGCACAACGGTCCCTTCACGTGCCCATTGCGGCAACACCAGGTGGCGCCCGCACACGCTACACGGGAGCGCGGGACCGGGCGTCGTCGCCGGTCGGCTCGCGTGGTGGGACTGGGGAACGCTGGGCGGTGGCCAGGCCACGAGCGGGCGGTCGTCGGGCCGTACGATGCGTGTCGTGTCCTCCATCAGCGGCCTGTCCAAACGTCTGTTCGTCGGCCGACCGCTCACCAGCGGTCAGCTCGGCGAGACGCTGCTCCCGATCCGGATCGCGCTGCCGATCTTCTCGAGCGACGCACTGTCCTCGGTCGCCTACGCGACCCAGGAGATCGTGCTGGTCCTGAGCATCGGAGGACTGACCTACTACCGCTACACGCCATGGCTGGCCGCCGCCGTCGTCACCTTGATGGCAGCGGTCGTCTTCTCGTACCGGCGCACGGTGCACGCCTACCCGAGCGGCGGCGGTGACTACGAGGTCGCCCAGACCAACTTCGGCGAGCGGGCCGGCGTCACGGTCGCGGCGGCGCTGCTGACCGACTACATCGTCACTGTCGCGGTGAGCGTCGCCGCCGGCGTCGAGGCCATCACGTCGGCCGACTCCTCGGGACAGCTGTTCAAGTACCGCACGTCCATCGCGGTGTCGCTGGTGCTCATCATCACGTTGCTCAACCTGCGCGGTGTCCGCGAGTCCGGCAAGGCGTTCGCCGTGCCCACCTACGGCTTCATCGCTGCCATCTTTGCGTTGATCATCCTCGGTTTCACGCAGTACGCATCGGGCTCCTTGGGCAACGCGCCCAGCGCGGTGGCGCACCCCGTCCCGATCAAGCACGTGGCCGGATTGACCCTGCTGTTCCTGCTGCTACGGGCTTTTGCCAGTGGTTGTACGGCACTGACCGGCGTCGAGGCGATCGCCAACGGCGTGCCGGCCTTCCAGAAGCCCAAGGCCACCAACGCGGCCCGGACGCTGCTGCTGATGGGCACCATCTCGGTGACCATGTTCTGCGGGATCACCGCCCTCGCGCTGAAGACCCACGTCCACTTCGTCGGACCGACCCAACACCTGGCGGGGTCGCAGCCCCAAGCCCACGCCCAGCAGACGGTGCTGGCGCAGATCGGTGACACCGTCTTCGGCGGCGGCTCCCTGATGTTCTACGTCCTGCAAACGGTGACCGCCGCCATCCTGGTGCTCGCCGCGAACACCGCGTACAACGGCTTTCCGGTCCTCGCGTCGGTGCTGGCGCGGGACCGCTACCTGCCTCGGCAGCTGCACACGCGTGGCGACCGGCTGGTCTACAGCAACGGCATCGTGCTGCTGGCGACCTTCGCCGCTGCGCTGCTGTGGTACTTCAAGGCGAGCACCACCGAGCTGATCGAGCTCTACATCGTCGGCGTCTTCATCTCGTTCACCACCAGCCAGCTCGGCATGGTGCGGCACTGGACCAGACACCTCAAGACCGAGACCGATCCCAAGAAGCGCCGCCAGATGAAGAGCTCGCGGATCGTCCAAGGCTTCGGCGGCTGCTTCACCGGTCTCGTGCTGGTGGTCCAGCTGGCGACGAAGTTCGTGCACGGTGCGTGGATCGCGGTCACCGCAATCATCATCTTCTTCGTGCTCATGCGCGGCGTCCGCCGGCACTACGACCGGGTCAGCGTCGAGCTCATCCCGTCCGAGGGCGAGGACATGCTGCCGTCGCGCAACCACGCCATCGTGCTGGTGTCCAAGATCCACAAGCCGACGCTGCGGGCGCTGGCCTACGCAAGGGCGACCCGGCCGAGCACGCTGGTGGCGCTGACCGTCCAGGTCGACGAAGACGAAACCCGTGCGCTGCAGGAGGAGTGGGAACGCCGCGGCATCCCCGTACCCCTGGTGTCGCTCGACTCGCCCTACCGCGAGATCACCCGGCCGATCCTCGCCTACGTGCGCAACATCCGTCGGGAGAGCCCGCGTGACGTGGTCACGGTCTTCCTGCCGGAGTACGTCGTCGGCCGCTGGTGGGAGCACCTGCTGCACAACCAGAGCGCCCTGCGGCTCAAGACCCGGCTGCTCTACACGCCGGGTGTCATGGTGACCAGCGTCCCGTGGCAGCTGTCGTCGTCGTCCCGGTTGCCTGACCCTGTCGAAGGTCCGCCGCCTGCCCAGCTCGGAGCTCGATGGGGTGTGACGGCCACGTCGGCGCCTGTCCCGCCGTCGGCCGGTCCCGGCGGACAGGTCTGATGCCCGAGCTCGGTGACACCCTCGAGGTGGACGTCGGCCCGGTGGCGCACGGCGGTTTCTGCGTCGCACGCCACGACGGCCAGGCGGTGTTCGTCCGGCACGCCCTGCCGGGTGAGCGGGTACGGGCCAGGGTCACCGAGGTCCGACCGCGCTATCTGCGGGCCGACGCTGTCGAGGTGCTCGAGGCGTCGGAGCACCGGGTCGACGCCCCGTGCCAGTACGCCCGCCCAGGTGGCTGCGGCGGCTGTGACTGGCAGCACGCGGCGCTCCCGTACCAGCGCGAGCTCAAGGCGGCCGTCGTCCGCGAGCAGCTGTCCCGGCTGGCGGGTCTCGATCTCGACGTAGTGGTCGAGGCGGTCCCCGGCAGCGACGACGGCCTGGGTTGGCGGACGCGGGTCGGCTTCGCGGTCCGCCGCGACGGGACAGTGGGCCTGCACCGGGCCAGGTCCCACGCCATCGAGCCCATCGACCGGTGCCTGATCGCGCACCCTGGGGTCACCGAGCTCGGGGTGGAGCGCCGGCACTGGCCCTACATCCGGGCCGTCGAGGCCGTGGCCTCGGCGACCACCTCTGACCGGCTCGTCGCGGCCACTCCGGTCTCCCGGCGGCAGCCGTTGCACCCGGTGGACCTCGACGTCCCGGCCGGCTTCGTCCGCGACGACGACAAGGGCCACATGACGACTTTGCGCGGGCCGGGCTCGGTCACCGAGCACGCCGCCGGCCGCAGCTGGCGGGTGAGCGGGGGAGGCTTCTGGCAGATCCACCCGTCGTCGGCCCAGACCCTCGTCGACGCCGTGCTGGGCCAGCTGGCGCCTGCTCCCGGGGAGTCTGCGCTCGACCTGTTCTGCGGCGTCGGCCTGTTCGCCGGCGCCTTGGCCGAGGTGGTCGGCGCGACCGGTCAGGTGGTCGCGGTCGAGGGTGACCGGCAGGCCGTGCTCGATGCCGAGCACAACCTGGCCGACCTGCCCCAGGTGCGGGTGAGCCGCGGCCGGATCGGCACCGATCCGACCAACCGGTGGCTGGCCGGCCGCGCTTCGGTCGACCTGGTGGTCCTCGACCCGCCGCGTACGGGTGCGGGGCCCGCCCTGTGCCGCGAGCTGGCCGCCCTGCAGCCCCGGGCGATCTCCTACGTGGCCTGCGACCCTGCCGCCCTTGCCCGCGACACGGCCGCATTGGCCGAAGCCGGCTACGTGCTGCGCGAGCTGCGGTCGTTCGACCTGTTCCCGATGACCGCCCACGTGGAGTGCGTGGCCCTGTTCACCCGGCAGGTTCCGGTTGGCCAGCCTGCATAGTGGGCACTCCGGGTGCATGTCTCCTCTACGCAGAGCCACCAGCGGGTTCCACAAGCACAACTTCCGGGCCGAGCTGCTGCCGAACCGGCCGACGCACGCGGCCTCGGCGGGGGCCCGGTTCGCCCTGTGTGGCGCCTCCGTCGAGCACATTTTCGTCACGCGCTGGGCCGGCGGGCCCGAGATCAACGGTTGCGCGGCCTGCAAGGCCGCAGCCATCCGGAACGCGACGCCCTGACCGGTCGCTCGCCGGCCTCAGGCGAAGGAGCCCACCGAAGGCTCGGGGATGTCGTCCGGCAGGGTGAGCGGGTCGGGCGGCAGGGTCACGTTGCCGCCGCCGTCGACCGCTCCGCCGCCGTCGACCGCTCCGCCGCCGGCCCCGCCGCCACCGAGGTCGAGGCCCTCCCCGAGGTCGATGCCAGGCGGGAGCTCCCCAGGCGGGAAGACCTCCTCGGCGGGCTGCGCCGCCAGCCGTACGACGAGGTCGTACTCCTGGGCGGTCCAGGACTTGTCGAAGATGACCAGCCCCGGATGCTTGGTCGAGAAGCGATTGATGAAGGTCCAGCCGCCCCTGCCCATCGCGTGACCCTGTCCGTCCATGGTGAAGAACGCAGGCGGCCGGTTCGGCGCCTCGATCACGACGAACATGACTTCCTCCGGTTTGTCGACGGGCGGCGGTGGGGGCACGAGCGTGACTTCATGCGGCGGCTGGTCCATGACGCCCGTGGTGGCGGGGTGCGCCGTCATCGGGTGGGCCGGCGAGCCCAGCAGCGCCGCCAGTCGAGCGCGGAGGTCGCCGCGGTGGCCCATGTCGGGCTTGCGGTTGGTCCATTCGCGGTGGTGGATCCAGTTGTTGGCCTTGAGGCCCAGCTCGCGTGACAGGGCGGCGGAGCCCTGGACCAGTGACTCGAGCTGCACGGCGGTGAAGTCGTCGCCGTCGCCAACGCCGCCCTCGCACTCGATGCCGATCAGGAAGTGGTTGGCGATCCTGACGTCGTCCTTGAGGCCGAGCGCGGCTGCGTCGCCTTTGGGCGCGATTCCCTTGCGCAGGTTCTCGAGCACGGACAGCGTGCCGCAGCCGGCATGCCAGGCCACCCCGCCGCAGACCACGGTGAAGCTGCCGTCCCGGCGCAGGTAGAGGTTGGCGATGGGCCCCGGCAGGTCGCTGCGACCCCGGACCAAGGTCTCGAGGTCGTTGAAGACGGTGGTGTGGTGCCACATGCCGCCCTGTGGGGTGAACTCGCCGTCGTGGCCGTTGGTTCGCCAGCCGGGCACCTCGGACACCGTCAGACCGGCCGCCCGCAGGATCTTGACGTACTCGATCATGGCGTGAGCCTCTCACCGGATCCTCACCGTGTGCCAGTCCGGCATTCGTGCGACACGGGTGCCAGCGGCACCACGGACTTGCTCGGATGCGTACGGGAGACTCGTCACCATGGCAACCCTTCTGCCGCCCGGCTGGCCGGAGCAGGTGCGACCGCCGCTTAGCCCCGACTGGGAGCGCAGCGCCGTGGCGTGGCTGTTCGACCTGTGCCCTCCCGACTACCGGGCGCATGAGGTGCTGCGCCGCTACCCCGTCGTGCTGGCCCGGCTGGCGCGTGAGCACTGCCTCACCGGCGTCGAGGCCGCCCGCAGAGGACTCGCGACCGTACGCGCTGACCTCGCCTCCGTGGTGCCGCCCGAGGCGGTCGAGGCGACCGTCTCGGCGTACGAGCGCGAAGGTGCCCGGCTGGCCAGGGCTGCGGCTGCCGTCGGGCTGGTGGAGGACGCCCTGCAGGGCAAGCGCTGGGTGCCCCGGCTCTAGCCGGAGCAGGACGGCGTGACTTCTTGCCACGCTTTGCTGGCGAGGTTTGTTGGCCGGGCGCACATAGTGACCGGCGACGCGCCCGCGCGGGAGAACTGCCCTGGGCCCCTGACGCTCGGCAGAGCGGGTGACTTTCCGGACAGTTGGGGCAGGGCGGGTCAACGCGCATCTCGATTCGGTCACGATCAGTGACTGTGACCCAAACGTTGCCGAGTCGCCCTTTCCCTCAGGCCTCCAGCCTTTTATGTTGACGCGGACAACATACCGGCGCCCGTCGTCGGTCCAGTCGCCTCTGCCATCGATCAAGGAGACCTATCTCATGTCCAACAAGGCCATGAAGCTGGCGGCGTTCAGCGCTGTCGCTGCCGTCGCGCTCGCTGGGTGCGGGGGCAAGAGCTCCGGCGCTCCAGCCGCAACGGGTTCGGCCACCACCAGCGCCGCCACGTCCGCGGCAGCGTCCGCCACCACCGCCCCGAGCTCGTCTGCGCCCACGTCTGCCGCGTCGGCTGTGGCCAGCGCCACCGCCAGCGGCACCGGCGGCGGCGGCGGCAAGGTCGGCGTCATCCTCCCCGACTCCCTCACGTCGAAGCGCTGGGAGAACAACGACCGTCCCGCGCTCGCCAAGGCGTTCAAGGACGCCGGTCTGACCAGCGACATCCAGAACGCCGAAGGTGTCGCCACCAAGTGGCTGCAGATCTGTGACGCGATGATCGGCGAGAAGGTCAAGGTCCTGCTCGAGGTCGACATCGACGTGGCCTCCGCCACGAAGTGCATCGCCGACGCGCACGCCCAGGGCATCAAGGTCATCGACTACGACCGGCTGAGCCTCGGCGGCGGCGCTGACTACTACGTCTCCTTCGACAACGTCCAGGTCGGCAAGCTGCAGGGCGACGGTCTCGTCAAGTGCCTCACGACCAAGGGCGTCAAGAACCCGGCCATCGTCGAGATCGACGGCGACTCCAAGGACAACAACGCCACCCTGTTCGCGCAGGGCTACAACTCCGTGCTCGACCCGCTGTACAAGGCCGGCACCTACAAGAAGGTCGGCGAGAAGACCGGCCAGTGGAAGCCCAACATTGCCAGCGCAGTGTGGTCGGCGTTCTACAACCAGGCCAGCGGCAAGATCGACGGCGCCATCATCGCGAACGACGGCATGGGTGACGGTGTCGCGACCACCATGAAGGCTGAGGGCGTCCTCGGCAAGATCCCGTTCACCGGTCAGGACGCTCAGGACTCCGGCCTCGCCCGGGTCCTGCTCGGCCAGCAGTGCATGACCGTCTTCAAGGACACCGCCGTCGAGGCCGCCCTGGCCTCCAAGCTGGCGATCGCCCTGATCAAGGGCACGCCCACCACGTCCCTGGTGAACACCACGGTCAAGGACACCGTCACCAAGAAGGACGTTCCGTTCGCCGCAGCGACCCCGGAGACGATCACCAAGACCAACGTCGGTGACGTCATCAAGACCGGCTACACGACCGCTGCCAAGGTGTGCGCGATCGCCGGCGCCGCGGCCTGCACCGCGGCCGGCATCAAGTAACCAAGCCCCCACCTGTACTCCCAGCACCAGGCCTGAAATAGTCGGAGGCCGGCGGCGTCCAGACGCCGCCGGCCTTCCGGCGTCCACTCCCACGTCTCCGAGGTGACCATGACCATCGCCGCCGACCAGGCGCCATCGGCCGAGGCGGGCAACGCCCCGCTGCTTTCGTTGCGAGGCATCAACAAGAGCTTCGGCGCCATCGAGGTGCTCCGCAGCGTCGATCTCGACATCCGGGCCGGCGAGGTCACGGCGCTGGTCGGCGACAACGGCGCCGGCAAGAGCACCCTGATCAAGGGGCTCGCCGGCATCTACCCGTACGACTCGGGGACCTACTCCTACGAGGGCCGCGAGGTGCACGTCCACTCGCCCAAGGCGGCGAACGCCCTGGGCATCGAGGTCGTCTACCAGGACCTGGCGCTGTGCGACAACCTGGACATCGTGCACAACATGTTCCTGGGCCGCGAGGAGACCGAGCACGGTCTGCTCGACGAGGTCAGCATGGAGCGCAAGGCCGGTGAGACCCTCGCGGGCCTGTCCGTGCGGACGGTCAAGTCGGTACGTCAGCGGGTGGCCAGCCTGTCCGGTGGTCAGCGCCAGACGGTGGCGATCGCCCGCGCTGTCCTGTGGAACTCCCGCGTGGTCATCCTCGACGAGCCCACCGCGGCTCTCGGCGTAGCCCAGACCGAGCAGGTGCTCAACCTGGTCCGCCGGCTGGCCGACCGAGGCCTGGCCGTGCTGCTGATCAGCCACAACATGAACGACGTGCTCCAGGTCGCCGACAGCATCGCGGTGCTCTACCTCGGCCAGATGGTCGCGCAGGTGCGCGGCGACTCCGTGACCAACAGCCAGGTGGTCGAGCTGATCACGGCCGGCCGCAGCGGTGACCTGGGGATGGTTCCGGCTGGTGCCGGCGCCCGGACAGCAAGCACGTCGTCGGACGAGCCAGGAGACAACTCATGACCACCACTGCCGTGTCCGAGACGACAGGCGCACCCGCCCCGGCACAGATCGGTCTCGTCGACACGCTGAAGGCTTATCGCGACAAGGTGCGCGGCGGCGACATCGGCTCGCTGCCGGCCATTCTCGGCCTGGTCGCGCTGGTCCTGTTCTTTTCGTTGAAGCGACCGAACAACTTTCCGACGGCGTTCAACTTCGCCAACCTGATCACCCAGGGCGCGGCTGTCATGGTGCTGTCCATGGGGCTGATCTTCGTGCTGCTGCTGGGCGAGATCGACCTCTCGGCAGGGTTCACCGCTGGCACGTCGGCCGCAGTGATGGCCAAGTTCATGGCCAACCACGGCTGGCCCTGGCCGCTCGGCATGCTCGCCTGCATCGTCACCGGCCTCGTGATCGGCACCACCATCGGCACCATCGTCACCCGGCTGGGCATCCCTTCCTTCGTCGTGACGCTTGCCGGCTTCCTGGCACTCGGCGGGGTCCAGCTGGCGATCGTCGGCGAGGGCGGCAGCATTCAGCTCCCCGGCAAAGCGGTCTACAACCTCGACAACGCCAACCTGCCGATCTGGCTCGGCTGGGTGCTGTTCCTGGTGGTGGCCGGCGGCTTCGCCGGCCTCAACT
Organism: Frankiales bacterium; assembly: GCA_033851545.1. Taxonomy (GTDB): domain Bacteria; phylum Actinomycetota; class Actinomycetes; order JAWWOL01; family JAWWOL01; genus JAWWOL01. The sequence goes on from JAWWOO010000090.1 coordinate 25,534, forward strand.
ACTACCGCATCATCGCCCGGCGCCGGATCGGCCTGGCCACCTCAAGCCTCAGCGTGTGGGCGCTCAAGTCGGTCACCATTGCCGTCATCCTCGGGCTCGCGACCGCTTTCCTCAGCAAGCAGCGCAGCCCTGCGTCGGTGGCCAGCATCAAGGGCGTCCCCGACGTCGTCCTGCTGCTGCTGTTCCTGCTGCTCTCGCTCACGTTCCTGCTCGTACGAACGCCGCTCGGCCGGCACATCTACGCGATCGGCGGCAACGCCGAGGCTGCCCGGCGGGCCGGCATCAACGTGCCGCTGACCAAGACGTTCTGCTTCATCATGTGTTCAACGATGGCCGGCGTCGCCGGCATCGTCTACGCCAGCAACGCCAACTCGGTTTCGGCCCAGACCGGTGGCGGCACTGACCTGCTGCTCGCCGTCGGTGCGGCCGTCATCGGTGGCTGCAGCCTCTTCGGCGGCCGGGGCCGGATCCTCGACGCCGTCATCGGCGGCCTCGTGGTGGTCGTCATCTCCAATGGCATGCTGCTGCTGAACCTCAAGGACGCGTACGTGCAGATCTTCTCCGGACTGGTGCTGCTGGTCGCGGCGAGCGTCGACGCGATCTCCCGGCGCCGTGCCCAGGCCAGCGGCGGTTAACGGCGCGGCCCTGCTGCGGCGGCACGGACCCGCCGTGCCGCCTAGACTGATCGGGACGTTGCGGTTGCTCGAGCGGGAGGTGTAGACGTGGGTCTGCTGGCAGGCATCTCCTCGCCTGCGGACCTCAAGAGGCTGCCGGCCGAGCGACTGCCGGCGTTGGCCGCTGAGATCCGCGACTTCCTGGTGGCCAAGGTTTCGCGCACGGGCGGGCACCTCGGGCCCAACCTCGGCGCGGTTGAGCTGACCATCGCCGTCCACCGGGCGTTCGACTCCCCGCGCGACCGGATCGTGTGGGACACCGGCCACCAGTCCTACGTGCACAAGATGCTGACCGGGCGTCAGGCCGGCTTCGAGACGCTGCGCGCCAAGGGTGGTCTGTCGGGCTATCCGAGTCGCGCCGAGTCCGAGCACGACGTCTCCGAGAACTCCCACGCCTCCACGGCCCTGTCCTACGCCGACGGCCTGGCCAAGGCCTACGCGTTGCGCGGTGAGCATGACCGGACCGTCGTCGCGGTCGTCGGCGACGGGGCGCTGACCGGCGGCATGTGCTGGGAGGCGCTCAACAACATCGCCGCCGGCAAGGACCGCTCGCTGGTCATCGTGGTCAACGACAACGGCCGGTCGTACGCGCCGACGGTGGGCGGCGTGGCCACCCACCTGGCCAGCCTGCGGCTCAAGCCGAGCTACGAGCAGGTGCTCGATGCGGTCAAGCGCGCCCTGCCCAAGACCCCGCTCGTCGGACCGCCGCTGTACGAGGCGCTGCACGGTGCCAAGAAGGGGCTCAAGGACCTGTTGCAGCCGCAGGTGATGTTCGAGGACCTGGGCCTCAAGTACGTCGGCCCGATCGACGGCCACGACGCGGTGGCGCTCGAGCAAGCCTTCCGCGCCGCTCGTGACTTCGGTGGTCCGGTCATCGTGCATTGCTTGACCACCAAGGGTTTTGGCTACTCCCCGGCCGAGGACGACGAGGCCGACCGGTTCCACGCGGTCAACGTGATCGATCCGGTCACCGGGCTGCCGGTCGACGCCGGCGGTGCCACCTGGACCACGGTGTTCGCCGAGGAGATGGCCCGGATCGGCGACGAGCGCGAGGACGTGGTCGCCATCACCGCCGCGATGCTCGAGCCGGTCGGGCTCGGTCCGTTCGCGCGTGCGCACCCAGGGCGGGTGTTCGATGTCGGGATCGCCGAGCAGCACGCGGTGACGTCGGCTGCCGGCATGGCGCTCGCCGGACTGCACCCGGTCGTCGCGGTCTACGCCACCTTCCTCAACCGGGCCTTCGACCAGGTGCTCCTCGACGTCGGCATGCACCGACTGCCGGTCACCTTCGTCCTCGACCGGGCGGGCGTCACGGGTCCGGACGGCGCCAGCCACCACGGCATGTGGGACCTGTCGATCCTCCAGCTCGTCCCCGGCATGGCCATCGCGTTGCCGCGCGACGCGACGACCCTGCGCGAGGAGCTCCGCGAGGCACTCGCGATCACTGACGGCCCGAGTGCCATCCGGTTCCCCAAGTCCAAGGTCGGCGTCACCGTCCCGGCCATCGACCGGATCGGCCGGATGGACGTGCTGAGTCGCGAGGGCGCGCCCGACGTGCTCGTCCTGGGCTTCGGTGCGATGGCAGCCACCGCGCTCGACGTCGCCGAACGGGTCCGCGCCCAGGGCATCGGCGTCACCGTCGTCGACCCCCGCTGGGCCAAGCCGCTGGACCTCGAGCTGCCGGCGCTCGCCGCCGCGTACAAGCTGGTGGTCACCATCGAGGACAACGGTCGTTCGGGCGGTTGCGGATCGGCCGTCGCGCAGCAGCTGCGTGATGCCTCCGTCGACGTGCCGCTGTGCGACTTCGCGCTACCGCAGGAGTTCCTCCAGCACGGGCGTCGCGACGAGATCCTGGCAGTGGCCGGGCTGTCCGCTCAGGAGCTCGCCCGGCGGGTCATCGAGGCGGTCACCCGTCGCGACCCGGGGCTCGTCCAGGACGTCGCCGAGGGCTCACCCAGCGTCACGGACTAGCGGGCCCCGACCTGCGCGGGTACGTCGAGCGAGCGGCGGGCGTGGACGGGGGAGACGGCGCCCAGCGGTTCCCCGAGGACGGGGTGTGGCGTGTCGATGAGCGCACGGAAGGCGTCGAGGTCCACCGGACGGCTGAACAGGTAGCCCTGGCCGTGCCGGCACCCCAGGTCGACCATCGCGTGCCGCTGGCTGCTCGTCTCGATGCCCTCGGCGACCACGTCCAGACCGAGCATCTCGCCGAGGCCGACGATGGCCCCGGCCAGCGGCGGCCGGGTCGAGGGTTCGTCCAGCCGGTCGACGAAGGCCTTGTCCACCTTGAGGATGTCCACCGGCAGCCGGTCGAGGTAGGACAGCCCCGAGTAGCCGGTGCCGAAGTCGTCGATCGCCAGCCGGATGCCCAGCTCCCGGAGCTCCCCGAGCTGGGCCGCCACCGTGGCGTTGTCCGCCATCAGGACGCTCTCGGTGATCTCGATCGTCAGCAGGTTCGCCCGCAGGCCGGTCGTGCGCAGCACGGCTGCCACGTCCTCGACGATGTCGGTGTTGAGCAGCTGCCCGGCAGAGACGTTGACGTTGACCTGATAGCCCCCGGCGGGGGAGCCGGGCTGCCAGGCGGCCGCCGCGGCGCACGCCGTGGCGAGCACCCAGCGGCCGATCGGCTCGATCAGTCCGGTCTCCTCGGCGATGGAGATGAACATCAGCGGCGGGATGAAGCCCCGCTGCGGGTGCTTCCAGCGCAGCAGCGCCTCGGCACCGACGATCGCCCCCGTCGCGAGGTCGACGATCGGCTGGTAGTTCAGCGAGAGCTGGTCGCGGCCCAGGGCCCTGGCCAGGTCGTCCTTGACGGCCGCCCGGTCCAGCAGCCGCTCGCGCATCGACGGCTCGAAGACCTCGACCCGGGCCTTGCCGGCGTCCTTCGCCGCGTACATCGCCATGTCCGCCTGTTCGAGTAGCTGCTGCGAGCGGTCGAACCCGGCCTCGCCCTCCCGGCCGGCGGCGATGCCGATGCTGGCCTGGATGAACAACGGTTGCCCGCCGCACAGGATGGGCTGGCGCATTGCCCGGTTGAGCCGGCCGGCGACCGCCTGTGCCGCGACCAGGCCGCCACCGGTGAGCAGCACGGCGAACTCGTCGCCGCCCAGCCGGGCCGCGACGTCGCTCCCGCGTACGCAGGTCTGCAGGCGGTTGGCCACCTTGCGGAGCAGGTCGTCACCGGTGGCATGGCCCATCGTGTCGTTGACCACCTTGAAGTCGTCGAGGTCGACGAAGACCACGGCGATCTCCGCCGGGCTGAGAGTCGCCAGCGACGCCTCCAGGCGCTCCCGGAACAGCCGGCGGTTGGCCAGACCGGTGAGCGGGTCGTGCAGGGCCTGCTGGCGGAGCTCGGACTCGCTGCCGGTGAGCCTTTCGACGAGCAGCAGGTTCTCCCGTACGGTCAGCATCTGGCGGGCGGAGACCAGCAGGACGACAGCGGCGCCGATGAGGATGCCCACGGAGTCGGGCAGCCGCCGGTGGAGCAGGTCGACGAGCACGACCACGGCCGCCGGGATCACGAGGATGTACGGCAACAGCGCTGAGCGCCACTGGGCGCCGGCGGCGGCGCGCGCCGTGGCCCCCGCATCCTCGTAGCCGTAGCAGAGGGCGGACAGCGAGCCGAGGGTCAGGCCGACGATCCAGCCCAGGTCGGACAGACCGCCGACGTGGTAGCGCTCCAGCACGGCGAGGGTCACCCCGCTGGAGTCAGCGACGGCGAAGCTGAACATCCCGGCGGCCAGCAGGCTGATCGAGATCCGCCGGTTGGCCGGTGCCCTGGCGGCGATGAGGACGGCATAGGTGCACAGGGCCAGGTCGGTGAGCGGATAGAGCAGCGTCAGCCAGCCGGTCAGGCCGGAGTCGCGGTGCTTGATGATCGTGTGCAGCGCAACGTCCCAGCTGACGAACAGCGCAGAGCAGGCCACCGTCATGGCGTCCAGCGTCTGGCGGAGCCGGCCGGACAACTGGCCATGGTCGACGGGGAAGCGGGTGAAGCCCACGAACGCGCAGGGAATCGCGCAGAGGAAGAACACGTCGACCGACAGGGGGCCGCCCTCGAACCGGTCGAACAGGAAGCCACGCACGGCGTAGCACGACGTACCCACCAGCCAGAAGCCGATCGAGCCGGCGAGCAACGACCAGGCCTGACGCTCGCGCCCGGTCGCGCGTCGCGCCGCCGTGACGAGCGCGGCGACGCAGCCCGAGGCAGCAGCCACTTCGAGCAGCTGGGACAGGTGAGGCCAGATCAGGCCGTGGTCGACACCGTGCGCAGCGACGTAGAAGAACGCGGGCACGCCGACGAGACCCGCGAGGAGGGTTGCGATGAACTCCCGCGGCAGGTCGCCGAACCGGACAATGCGCACAGTGCTGTATCGGCGCGACCGGCCAAATGCTGAGTGCCGGCTCAGCGGTAGAGCACGTCCCGCAGGTCAGGGGTGCCGGGAGCGGAGTCACGCAGGACCACCTCGGCCGGCTGGCCGCCCTCGGGGACCAGCGCCACCTCGTCCACCGTCAGCAGCAGTGGCCGGGTGAAGCCGCGGTCGGCCGGCTCGGTGAGTGCTGCTGCTGCGAGCGAGAACGCCGGGTCGATGCCACGCAGGTCGAGCCAGCCGCGGCTGCGCATGGGGACGGCGATAGCGCGCATCCCGCCCTGATCGCCCGCCAGCGCGCCGCGGAGCACCGCAGAACCGAGCAGGGAGACCACGTCGCAGTCGCCCATCGGACGCAACGGGTGCCGGGGGTTGCGCCGCCAGCGGACCACGGCCATCGCCCCCATGTCCTCGAGGTAGGACAAGGCGGCCGGCCACCAGCGGGAGCTCTCGAGCCCGTAGGCATCGAGCACACCCTCGGGGACCACCACGACGTCGTCCGGGCGGCCTGGCACCAGGCCGACGAAGCCCAGCCCGAGGTCCAGGGCCCCGCCGAGCACGTGCAGCTGGACCCAGTCCTCGCCCGGATGGAGCAGGTGACCGACCGGAAGGCCGATCGGCCGGGCCCGCTCGGTCAGCTCGTCCATGCTGCGTTCGGCGATCCAGCGTCTGCTCAGCAGCCAGCGGGCCATCCTCCGCCGGCCGACCTCGCTGCCGGCCGGGGCGCTGCCCACGGCCGCGGCCAGCTCGTCCCAGGAGACGTCGAGGTCGGGGACGCCGTCGAGGCGGATGCCGTGGTCGAGCGGCGAGAAGTCGAGCTCGTGCAGGACCGACGCGCCAAGAACGAACGCCCGCAGGTCCGAGCGGCTGAGAATCTCCACGTCAGGAACGTACCTGCCGCAGCGCCCGGCTGGATAGCCCGATCGAGTGAAGCATCCGGTCAATCACCGGATGGTGGCCCGTTCGCCACGCCGTCGGGAAGGAAGCGTCCGCCGGTCACCCGCTCGGAGACCCCCGTACGGTCGAGGTAGGGCGTGATGCCGCCGAGGTGGAACGGGTAGCCGCCGCCGGTGATCAGGGCCAGGTCGACCTCCTGCGGCTCGGTGACGACGCCCTCGTCGAGCAGCCGGCGCACCTCGTCCGCCATGGCCTCGACGGCCCGCCGGTGCACCTCCTCTGCGGTGGAGGGCGACGAGCCGACCTGGAACAGCTCGGTCACCCGGGGGTCGAGGCTGCCGTCGGCGGTGTAGAAGCCCCGGAGCCCGGCGTCGACCATCCGGCCGAGGTTGGCGGAGGTGATGAACCGGTCGGGGAAGGCCTCGTGGAGGGTGTTCATGACGTGCTGCGAGACCGCCGGGCCGGTGAAGCCGATCAGTTGCAGGGGTGTCATGGGCAGGCCCAGCGGGTCCAGCGCATGGTCGGCCACGTCGTACGGGGTGCCCTCGTCCACCGCCCGCGTGACCTCGTTGAACATCCGCATGAACAGCCGGTTGGTGACGAAGCCGGGCGCGTCGCGTACGGCGATGCAGGTCTTCTTGAGCTCGCGGCCCACGGCGAACGCGGTGGCATAGGTCGCCTCGTCGGTGAGCTCGGTACGCACGATCTCGAGCAGCGGCATCACCGCGACCGGGTTGAAGAAGTGGAAGCCGACGAGCCGCTCCGGGTGCTCGAGGCCCTGGGCCATCGCGGTGACCGACAGGGAGGAGGTGTTGGTGGCGAGCACCGCGTCCGGGCGAAGCACCTTCTCGAGATCGGCGAAAACCTGCTGCTTGATGGCCAGCTCCTCGAACACGGCTTCGATCACGAAGTCGGCGTCGGCGAAGTCGGCCAGATCGAGGGTGCCGCGGAATAGGCCGCGCAGTCGGTTCGCCTTGTCCTTGCTCAGCCGCCGCTTGGCGACCAACGTGTCGATCTCGGCGTGGAGGGAGGCGAGGCCGCGGTCCAGCCGCTCCTGGTCGACCTCTGTGAGGAGGACTGGCACGTCGAGCATGCGGGCGAAGAGCAGGGCGAGCTGCCCGGCCATCAGACCTGCCCCGACGACGCCCACGGAGGTGACCGGCCGGGCGAGCATCCGGTCCGGCGCACCGACCGGCCGCTTGGTCCTGTGCTGGACCAGGTCGAACGCGTAGAGGCCCGCCCGCAGCTGGTCGCTCACCGACAGCTGCGCGCCCACCTCGTCCTCGGCCGCGAACCCCTCGTCCCGGGTGCGGACGCGGGCCTGCTCGATCAGCCCGAGAGCGAGTGCCGGCGCCGCGGCCGCCCCTCGGGTCCGCGCCTGAATGACGGCCTTTCCGCGGGCGATGGCCTGGTCCCATGCGGCCCCGGTCTCGACCTCGGGCCTCTCGACGACCAGGGCACCGCTGACCACGTCGGCGGCCCAGCGCAACGAGCTCTCGAGGAAGTCGGCCGGGGCGAACATCGCGTCGGCGATCCCGAGCCCGAAAGCCTGCTGGCCACGGAGCATGCGGTTCTGGCTGAGCGGGTTCTCGACGATCACCGTGACAGCGGCGTCGGCGCCGATCAGCTTGGGCAGCAGGTAGGTGCCGCCCCAGGCCGGCACCATGCCGAGGAAACACTCGGGGAGGCCGAGCGCGGTCACGCCGGAGGACATGGTCCGGTACGAGCAGTGCAGCGCGACCTCGAGGCCGCCGCCGAGCGCGGCTCCGTTGACGAACGCGAACGTCGGCTTGGACCCCTCGCCGAGCCGGCGGAAGATGTCGTGGCCGGTCTTGAGGGCGAGCCGGCCCTGCTCGATGTCGGCCGCGCCGCCGAGCATCGCCAGGTCGGCGCCCGCGAGGAACCAGAACGGCTTGCCGGTGATCGCGATGGCGTCGACGTCGCTGGCCTCCGCCCGGTCGAGCGCCTGGGACAGCGAGGCGAGACCGGCGGGACCCATCGAGTTGGGCTTGGTGTGGTCCTCGCCGTTGTCCAGGGTGATCAGGGCGAACCGTACGCCGCTGGGGTGGTCGACCAGGCGGAGCAGGGACCTGGTGACGCGTTCGCCGGGCAGCTCTGGCAGCAGGCTCGTGCCCGGCATCAACTCGTGCTCCAGGCGGGGTTCTCCCAGATCACGGTGCCACCCATGCCCAGGCCCACGCACATCGCCGTCAGGCCGTACCTCACCTCGGGATGTTCCTCGAACTCCCGCGCCAGCTGGGTCATCAGCCGTACGCCGGAGGACGCCAGCGGGTGCCCGATGGCCAGCGCGCCACCGTACGGGTTGACCCGGGGGTCGTCGTCAGCGATGCCGAAGTGGTCGAGGAAGGTCAGCACCTGGACGGCGAAGGCCTCGTTCAGCTCGAACAGGCCAACGTCGGCGATGCTCAGCCCGGCCATGGCGAGGGCGCGCTCGGTCGAGGGCACCGGCCCCTCGCCCATGTACTCGGGCTCGACACCGGCGAACCCGTACGAGACCAGCCGCATCCGGATGGGCAGGCCGAGCTGCTGGGCCACGTCCTCGGCCGCGAGCAGGCACGCGGTGGCGCCGTCGTTGAGGCCGGCGGCGTTGCCCGCCGTGATCCGGCCGTGTGGACGGAACGGCGTGCGGAGTGCGGCCAGGCCCTCCACCGTGCTCTCGGGACGCGGTTGCTCGTCGACGGTGGCCAGCCCCCAGCCGGCTTCGGCCGTGCGGACGGCCACCTCGACCAGGTCGCCCTGGATCCGGCCCTCAGCCAGCGCCTTGGCGAACTTGTGCTGGCTGGCGACCGCGTAGGCGTCCGCGCGCTGCTTGGTCAGGTGCGGGTAGCGGTCGTGCAGGTTCTCCGCGGTCGCTCCCATGACCAGCGCCGACACGTCGACCAGCTTCTCGGAGAGGTAGCGGGGGTTGGGGTCCATGACCTCGCCCAGCGGGTGGTGGCCCATGTGCTCGACGCCCCCGGCCACCACGACGTCGTAAGCGCCGAAGGCGATGCCGCTCGCGGTGGTCGTGACCGCCGTCATCGCGCCGGCGCACATCCGGTCGATCGCGAAGCCGGGAACGGACTTGGGCAGCCCGGCCAGGATGGCGGCGTTGCGCCCGAGCGTCATCCCCTGGTCACCGGTCTGCGTCGTGGCCGCGATCGCGACCTCGCCGATGCGCTCGGGCGGCAGCTGCGGGTTGCGCCGGAGCAGCTCGCGGATGGTCCGTACGACCAGGTCGTCGGCCCGGGTCTCGGCGTAGACACCGGTCGGTCCCGCCTTGCCGAACGGGGTCCGGACGCCGTCGACGAAGACCACCTCGCGCAACGCGCGGCGGGACTTCCGGGCCTCTTCGGTCGGTGCGGTCACGGCTCACTCCAGGCGCGCGGGTTGGTCCTCTCGCCATTATTACTCGCCAGTAACAAAAGGGAAGGCCGTTCCCGGACGAATTCGGTTCGGCGACCGCCGAGGTGATCACCGGGTGTGCGGATCGCGCCGGTGAGCCACCTTGGGGAGACTGCCTCAGCCGGTGTGCGGGGCTGGGTCGGCGACCCCGGCCGGGTCTGCGGGCGGGGCCTCCAGCGCGCCGGCCACCACGGCGGCTGTCAGCTCGACCTGCCAGGCCCGGGCGCCTCCGGCGCGCAGGGCCGCCGCCACCGTGTCCGGTCCCAGCGGTTGGGGCGGCTCCCAGGTGAGCCGGCGGACGAGGTCGGGCAGCAGCAGGTTCTCGACCGGCAGCCGGTGGGACTCGGCCAGGGCGGACAGGGCGGTGCGCACGCGGGCGAGACGCAGCGCGGCGTCCGGGTCGCGGTCGGCCCAGCGAGCGGCCGGCGGCGGCCCGTCGTAGGTGAGCGTCGCGGTCGGGAGGTCGGCATCGGCCAGCTTCACGGCCTGCCGGTAGGCGGTGAGGAAGCTGTGCGCGTGCCGGCGCACCCCGCGGCCGGAGAAGCCGGCTACGGCGACCAGCGCGGCCTCGTCGGCCGGCGCGGCGGTCACCGCCGCGAGCAACGAGGCGTCGGGCAGCAGCCGGCCCGGCGCGATGTCCCGCTCGCGGGCCAGCTCGTCGCGCACCTCCCACAGGGCGCGCACCGCGGCGAGCTGGCGCCGGTTGCGGATGCGATGGATGCCGGACGTCCGCCGCCAAGGGTCCGTACGGGGCTCCTTCGGCGGGGCCTCGACCAGCGCCGCGAACTCCTCGTGCGCCCAGCTGAGCTTGCCCTGACCGTCCAGCTCCGCCTCGAGGGCGTCGCGAAGCTCGATCAGCACTTCGACGTCGAGCGCCGCGTAGAGCAGCCAGGGGTCGGGCAGCGGGCGCCGTGACCAGTCGGCGGCGGAGTGGCCCTTCTCCAGCCGCAGACCCAGCACCCGTTCGACCATGGCACCCAGGCCGACCCGCTCGAAGCCGGCGAGCCGCCCGGCCAGCTCGGTGTCGAAGATCCGGCTCGGGCGCATGCCGACGTCGGCCAGGCAGGGCAGGTCCTGGCTGGCCGCGTGCAGCACCCACTCTGCATCGGCGATCGCCTCGCCGAGGATGCTCAGGTCCGGGCAGCCGGTCGGGTCGACCATGGCGCTGCCGACCCCGGCCCTGCGCAGCTGGACGAGGTAGGCCCGCTGTCCGTACCGGTAGCCGGAGGCCCGCTCGGCGTCGACGGCGACCGGACCGGTGCCGGCGGCCATCCGCTCCGCCAGGTCGGCCAGCCCCCGCTGGTCGACGATCAGCGGCGGCATCCCGTCCCGGGGGGCAAGCAGCAGCTCGAACTCCGGGGCCTCGAGAAGGGCAGGGTCGTCTCCGTTGTCGGCGGCATCGGCGGCATCGGAGGCCAGGGCGTCGGTCACCCCGTCACCGTACGACGGTGGACGCCCGGACAACGCAGATCCGGCCACGGCCGGCGCGGGTGTCGCGCCTGCCGTGACCGGATCGGGGAAGCTGCGGGTCCTAGCGGATGACACCTGCGCGCATGGCGAGCGCGACCATCTCGGCGCGGTCACCGGTGCCCAGCTTGCGGGCGATCCGGGCGAGGTGGCTCTTGACGGTCAGTGCGGACAGGCCGAGCTGGTCGCCGATCTGCTTGTTGGACTGGCCGTCGGCCACGAGGCGCAGGACCTCGAGCTCACGGCCGGAGAGCTGCTCGACACCCTCGGACGCCGGGGTGCCCCGCAGTCCCACGGCGAGCAGCGAGGCCACGGACGGGTCGGCGTAGACGCCACCGTCGAGGACCCGGCGGACGCCGTCGGCGACGACGAGGGGAGAGGCGGACTTCAGCAGGTAGCCCTGGGCCCCGGCGACGAAGGCTGCCCGTACGGAGTAGGGGTCGTCCGCGGCGGAGAGCACGACCAGCCGCGGCCAGCCTGCAGCACGCAGGTCGGCCAGCAGGTCCAGGCCCGAGCCGTCGGGGAGACCGAGGTCGAGGACGCACAGGTCACGAGGCCCACTGGCGTGGGCACGGGCGCGGGCCTCGGCGACCGAGGCGGCCTCCATGACCTCACGGGCACCCATGGCCGTCAGCCTGCTGACCATCGACTCGCGAACGAGCGGGTGGTCGTCCACGACCATGGCCGAGAAACCAGGCGCCGACCCAGGGCCAGCCGGGATGCCGGCCCGTTCCACGAGCGCTGTCACCGCTTCCTCCATCTGTGGTGCCTCTCCAGAAGTGTGCTGAACGATGACCTGGGACCAGATGGTCAGTGACCTGTATGTCGGCTGGCCTCACGTGTGTCTGTAGCAGCAATCGGTCTCGCGTTGCTCCGTCTGGAGCATTGATCGTCGGCCGTCCCGCGGTGTCGGACAACTCCTGCAGCATGCCAGCCGGCGGGCCCAGGGGTTGTCCGGTGTGCTGAATCGGTCGGCTTTCGTGGCTGTGAGTCGCCGGATCGGTGTCCGTTCTGACTGCTCCATTCGGGGGAAACACGGCGCAGTCCGAAAGTCCGGGTTGTGCCTTGCCGATGCACAACCTGGAGCCGGACTGCCCGGAGCCGTCACCCTGCGGAGGTTCGCGTGCCTGCATCGCAGCACAAGCGACGAGCAGCTAGCGCCTTGACGGCGATCACGGCACCCGCCCTGCTCCTGTCGGCGATGGTCGCGAGCTCGCCCGCCGCCTCCGCTGCGAGCACGACCGTCCCCACCGGTCGGGCGGTCGTCGCGCTCAGCGGCGTCACTTCCGTGACCGTTCCGGGCGTGACGGTGGACGCGGTGCTCTCCTCCATCCACAGCGAGCTGGTCCACGGCTCGGCAGCGGCTCTGCGCCGGCTGGCGGCCGCTCCCGGCGTCCTCGGCGTCGCCGCGGACAAGAAGATCCGCCCCACCGGCTATGGGCTCAACCAGAACGGCGGCAGCAGCTTCGCCTGGCAGGGTCTGGGCGGCCAGGCGGGTCACCCCGGCGCAGGGGCCGGTGTCCACGTCGCGCTCGTCGACACCGGGGTCAGCGACAGTGCCTATCTCAACCGGGCCTCCGGTCACCTCGTCGACGCGGTCGACACGTCCGGCTGGGTTGACGGCGCGGACATCAAGACCAGTGGCGTCTTCGACGACGCGTACGGCCACGGCACGTTCATGGCGTCGCTGATCGCCGGCGGTGGCTCGGTCAAGGGCGGCCGTACCCTCGGCGTCGCGCCCGGAGCGGTCATCGATGTGGTCAAGGTGGCCGGCGCCGACGGGACCTCATCCTTTGGCGCCATGATGGCCGGCCTCAACTGGGTCGCTACGAATGCTGCGACCGAGGCGGTCGTGAACCTGTCCTTCGGCCTGTCCAGCGACGAGGTGGGCGGCTACGGCCAGGACCCGCTGAACCTCGCGACCGAGACCCTGCGCTACCTCGGGACCAATGTCGTGGTGTCCGCGGGCAACACCGCCGGCCAGGTGACGGACCCGGGCTTCGACCCGCGCGTGATCACCGTCGGAGCTGCCGACACTCTGGGCTGGTGGCCCAAGCTCGCGCCGTTCAGCGGCAGCGGCGTCATCGCCGGTGTGACCAAGCCGGACCTGATTGCTCCCGGCGTCGGCATCCTCGGCGTCCTGCCGGCCGACTCGGCTATCGTCGCGGCGAACCCGGCCGCGCTGCAGCCCAACGGCTTCTACAGGGGCTCCGGTACGAGCGAGGCGACCGCCATCGTGAGCGGCCTGGCAGCGCTGTTCGTCGCGGACAACCCGGGCGTTTCCACCGCAGACGTGAAGGCGGCCCTGCGCGTCGCGGCCGATCCCATCTACGCTCATGGCTCGGGCGCTGGTCTGGCCAAGGTGGCCAAGCGGTTAGCCCGTTCGCGTGATGATTGGCGGATGGGTGACGCAGGGGCCCTCGGTGAGGGAACATTTGTCTCCAGCAGCTGGAACCTCAACGGCTGGGGCGACACCGTCTGGGACTCCAACAAGTGGGGCTCGAACAAGTGGGGCTCGAACAAATGGGCCGAGCAGGCGTTCGCCGGTCTCGCGTTCGACAGCAACAAGTGGGCGTCCAACAAGTGGGCGTCCAACAAGTGGGCCTCGAACAAGTGGGCCTCGAACAAGTGGGCGTCCAACAAGTGGGCGTCCAACAAGTGGGCCGCGACCACCTGGGGAAGCGAGTCCTGGGGAGACGACGGAGGTGATGGGGCATGAGCAGAACCGATAGGCGCGTCCACGCCGCCTCAGCACTGCTCCTCGTGGCCGCCGCTCTCGTCGTCTCGCAGGTCGGCTGGGGCTCGATTCACTGGTGGGCGCTGCCCGTCATGGTGCTTGCAGTCGCTGTCAGCGAGGTCTGCAACATCAAGCTCCAGATCGGCAAGCAGCACTGGATGGTCGCGTTCACGGAGTCGTCGATCTCGGCCGCCTTCGTCTTCGCGCCCGGGTCCTGGAGCGTTGTCGCGATCACCGCTGGTGTGCTCGTCGCCATGCGGGCCCGCGGGATGAGCTCCTTGAAGATGGAGTTCAACGCGGCGTCGTTCGCCGCCGCCGCCGCAGTCGGCTGCTGGGTCGCGACGTCCGCCGGCAACGGTGTGTTCGGTGCTTCGCTCGGTGTCGGTGCGTTCTGGCTGGTCACCTACCTCGCTGTCGTCGTGATCATCTGGCTGACCGGGGGGGCGACCCGGCTCACCGACATCTTCAACATCTCCGGCGTGCTCAGCGCATTCAACGCGGCCGCCAACGCGAGCATGGGGCTGTTGGCCGCGTGGCTGACGCTCCACGCGCCGCTTGGCCTGCTGGCCCTGATCGTGCCCTGCGGCTTGATCTGGGTGTCCTACGACCAGCAGACCCGCCAGGCAGCGGAGACCCGGCTGTTCACCGAGCTGGCCGAGGGCCAGGAGCGCGTGTCCGGTCGATCGAGTGACGCCTCGGCCCGGGTCGTGCTCAGCGCGGCCGCCCGGATCTTCGGCGGAGACGCCGAGATGGTCGTGATGACGGCTGACGGCCCGGTGCGCTACGTCGGCGACGACCGCAACGTGATGCGCCAGCGGGCAGAGCAGGGCGTGTTCGACGAGCCCTGGGTGCTTCGCGCACTGGGCTCCCGCGCCGTGACCACGGGCGTCGACGAGGGTCGCCCGTACTGCTCGGCCGTCCTGGGCGACGTCCAGGCGCCGATGGCGATCCTGATCACCCGGCGTCCGGTCGGCGGCGAGACCTTCGACCGGCGTGAGCAGACGATGGCCGGGGTCCTGATCCGTCAGGCCGCGAGCTGGATGTCGGTCGCCGAGTTGACCGAGTCCCGCGACGAGGCTCTCGAGATGGCAGAAGCGGCCGGCGAGGCCGCCCGTGCCCTCGGTGACATGGGTGCCAACACCTGGCCGGCGATGGTCTCCCTCCGCGAGTCCGCAGCACGGCTGGGCCGGCTGGCCACGATGCCCGAAGGCCCCGACCCGGTCGGCGACATCGTCGGAGAGCTCCACGCCACGGAGCGCGCCGTCGCTTCGCTGCTGGGCGCCATCGCACTCGCCGCCGACCCCGAGCTGGCCCGCGCACTCGACAGCGACGAGCTCGCCATGCCCGACACCATGCCGACCCACGTCCCCGACGACGACGTGTGGACCACGACCGGTGTCCTCGAGGTAGAGGTGGCGGACAGCACGCCGTGACCTCACCCAGCTTGAGACGTGGTGGTCTGCCGCTCGCCGTCATGGCGAGCGGCGTCACTGCTTTAGCGGGCCTGTTGGTCTTGGCGCTGGTCGCCGGGGGCTTGGCCATTGCCGGCCGCCCGCTGTCGCCGGCGGGCTGGCTGGTGGCGCTGGCCGTCGGTGCAGCTTCGGCAGGGGTGGCTGGGTTCGCTGCCCGACGGATCTCCCGCTCGCTGGCCCGGCTGGCCGTGCGGGCCACCGGCCGGCTCGACGAGTCCGACACCGGGGCCACGGCCGACGCCCGCCGCACTCTCGGGGTCTTCGCCGCCAGCCTCGAGCTCGACGCGCTGCTGCACACACTCGAGTCGCTGCAGGTCCGGGTCAGGGTCTCCGACGAGATGGCCGAGCGGCAGCGGCGTACGGCCGAGAACGCCAGCGCCGGCATGTACGAGCTGCTGTCCGGCCTGGTCGCGGCCGAGGAGGCCACCCGAGGCCAGCTCTCGGCTGAGCTGCACGACACCGCGGCGCAGTCCCTGATGCTGGCTCGCTCACTGCTCGCGGGTGTTCTCGAGCAGCTGCCGGCGCCGATGGCCCAGCTCGAGCGGGCCACCGACTACGTGGGCGAGGCCGAGGACCAGGTACGAGCGGTGATGGCGCGGACCCGTCCGCCGGCCCTCCGCGACGGTGACCTGGCACGCGCCGTGGCCCACCTGCGCGACGACATGGCCAGCCGGTACGGGCTGGTCGTGGCCCTGACCTGGCCGGAACGCCCCTACCCGCTGTCTCTGGTCAGCGCGATCACCGTCTACCGGTTCTTCCAGGAGGCCCTGCTCAACGTGGTCAAGCACGCCGACGGCGACGATGCATCGGCGACGCTGGAGATGACCGAGCAGGAGCTCACCGCGACGGTCGTCGATGCCGGTCCCGGGTTCGACCCCGCGTTGGTCAAGCCGGACAAGGGCCGTCACGTCGGGCTGGGCCTGCTCCGCGAACGTGCCCGGCTGGCCGGTGGTTCGCTCACCGTGAGCTCGACGCCCGGGGGCTCGACGACGTTGTGCCTGCGACTGCCGCGTACGGTCGGGCAGTCCACCGGTCCGTTCGGCACCCGGCTGCAGCCGGTCGCCGAGCCGGCCAGGGCCTGAACCAGGGCCTGAAGCTCAGGCCCGCGAAACCGCCTCGAGCAGCGCGGTCGCCTGGTCGTCCGGCACGGGACGGCTGAACAGGTAGCCCTGCCCGTACCGGCACCCCATCGCCAGCAGCGTCTCGCGCTGACCGGTGGTCTCGATGCCTTCGGCGATCACTGTCAGCCGCAGCGCAGCGCCCAGGCTGGTCACCATCTCGGCCACGGTCACCGCCTCCGGGCTGGTCTCCAGGTCGATGATGAAGCTGCGGTCGATCTTGAGCGTCGTGACCGGCAGCCGGGTCAGGTAGCCGAGCGAGGAGAAGCCGGTGCCGAAGTCGTCGATGCTGAGGAGTACGCCCGTGGCGGCGAGGTCGGCGATGACCCCGCGCGCGGCCGCCGTGTCGTCCATCAAGGTGGACTCGGTCAGCTCGAGGGCCAACGACCAGGGCGACACCGTCGCCATGGCCTCGCGCACCGTCATCAACAGTCCGGTGGCCGTGAGCTGTTGCGCGGCCAGGTTGACCGACAGGGTCAGCGGCAGGGCGGGGAACCGCTCGGCCCAGGACCGTACGGTGGCCGCCGCCGT
>JAWWOO010000092.1:0-38843 GCA_033851545.1 Frankiales bacterium
TCGTCCTACCCGCACCCGCGGCTGATGCCGGAGTTCTGGGAGTTCCCGACCGTCTCGATGGGCCTCGGCCCGATCCAGTCGATCTACCAGGCCCGGTTCAACCGCTACCTCACCAACCGCGGCATCAAGGACGCGTCCTCGAGCCACGTCTATGCGTTCCTCGGCGACGGCGAGATGGACGAGGTCGAGTCGCTCGGCGCGCTCAACATCGCCGCCCGGGAGAACCTCGACAACCTCACCTGGATCGTCAACTGCAACCTGCAGCGCCTCGACGGTCCCGTACGCGGCAACGGCAAGATCATGCAGGAGCTCGAGGGCTCCTTCCGTGGCGCCGGCTGGAACGTCGTCAAGCTGGTCTGGGGCCGCGGCTGGGACGACCTGCTGGCCAAGGACATCGACGGCGTCCTGGTCCACTACCTGACCACCGTGCCCGACGGGCAGTTCCAGACCTACTCGGTCAGCACCGGTGACTACATCCGCAAGGACTTCTTCGGTCGCGACCCGCGGCTGCTCAAGATGGTCGAGCACCTCAGCGACGAGCAGATCGTCCACCTCGGCCGCGGCGGCCACGACGCCAAGAAGGTGTACGCGGCCTACCAGGCGGCCCGCGAGCACACCGGCACGCCGAGCGTGATCCTCGTACAGACCGTCAAGGGTTGGACGCTCGGCCCCAACTTCGAGGCCCGCAACGCCACGCACCAGATGAAGAAGCTCAACAAGGCCGAGCTCAAGGCGTTCCGCGACCGGCTCGGCCTGCCGATCACCGACGAGGAGCTCGCCGCCGACCTGCCGCCCTACTTCCACCCGGGCGCGGACTCCCCGGAGGTCCGGTACGTCCTCGAGCGCCGCGCCGCCCTCGGCGGCTCGTTGCCCAAGCGGCTCAACCGGGCCAAGCCGCTGGTCATCCCGGCCGACAACCGTGGCTTCCTCGACCTGCGCAAGGGCTCCGGCAAGCAGGCAGCGGCGACGACGATGACGTTCGTCCGGCTGCTCAAGGACCTGATGCGGGACAAGAACTTCGGCAACCGGATCGTCCCGATCATCCCGGACGAGGCCCGGACCTTCGGCATCGACGCCATGTTCCCGTCGGCCAAGATCTACAACCCGCACGGCCAGACCTACGAGCCGGTCGACCACGAGCTGCTGCTCTCCTACCGCGAGAACGTCAGCGGGCAGATCCTGCACGAGGGCATCAACGAGGCCGGGTCGATGGCATCGGTCATCGCCGCCGGCACGTCGTACGCGACCCACGGCGAGCACATGATCCCGGTGTTCGTCTTCTACTCGATGTTCGGCTTCCAGCGGATCGGCGACCTGACCTGGGCGATGGCCGACCAGATGGGCCGGGGCTTCCTGCTCGGCGCCACCGCCGGCCGCACGTCGCTCAACGGCGAAGGTCTCCAGCACGAGGACGGCCACTCGCTGCTGCTCGCGTCGACCAACCCGGCGATCATGGTCTACGACCCGGCGTTCGGCTTCGAGATCTCCTACATCGTCGAAGAAGGCCTCAACCGGATGTACGGGGAGCGCGACGACAACGTCTACTACTACCTCACCGTCTACAACGAGGCGATCCCGCAGCCGCCCGAGCCGCAGGTCGAAGGCCTGCGCGAGGGCATCATCCGCGGTCTCTACCGCTACCAGCCGGCCGAGCCGGTGGAAGCCGACGACCGGCCCAAGGCCCAGCTGCTGGCCTCCGGCACCGGCATCCACTGGGCCCTCAAGGCACAGAGCCTGCTCGCGGAGGACTGGGGTGTGGCGGCAGACGTGTGGTCGGCGACCAGCTGGAACGAGCTGCGCCGCGACGCCATGGAGGTCGACGAGTGGAACCTCCTGCACCCCGATGACGAGCAGCGGGTCCCGTACGTGACCCAGTGCCTCGAGCCGGCCCAGGGTCCGGTGATCGCGGTCAGCGACTGGATGAAGGCGGTGCCGGACGCGATCGCGCCGTGGGTCCCACAAGGGCTGCGCAGCCTGGGCACCGACGGGTTCGGCCGCTCGGACACCCGCCCGGCGCTGCGCCGGTTCTTCCAGGTGGACGCCGAGTGGACGGCGCTTGCCGCACTCAGCGAGCTCGCCCGCCGCGGCGAGGTCAAGCACGAGGTGCTCGCCGAGGCGATCGCGAAGTACGGCCTCACCGAAGCGATCACCGTCGAGTTCGCGGGCGACCCGGACAGCGCCAACGAGCCCGGCGCCTGACCGGACCGCCTGTTAGGCCAGGGTGAACTGCTCGACAAGCTGCGCGAGCTCGTTGCTCATGGCGAGCAGGCCGTCGGCAGCGCGCTGGTTCTCCTCGACGGCTGCCGAGGTGACGTTCGCCGCACCCGCCACGCCGTTCATGCTGGCGGCGATCTGGATGCTCCCGGTGGCCACCTCCGCCACGGTCCTGGCGATCTCCGCCGTCGTCGCCGTCTGCTGCTCGACGGCGGCAGCGATCGTGGTCGCGTAGCCGCTGATCCGGTCGATGACCTCGCTGATCTCCGTGATGGCGGCCACCGCCTCGGCGCCGTCGGACTGGATCGTGTCGATCCGCTCCGCGATCCCTTCCGTCGCCAGCGCTGTGGCCCTGGCCAGCTCCTTGACCTCCTGCGCCACGACCGCAAAGCCCTTGCCGGCCTCGCCCGCCCTGGCCGCCTCGATCGTCGCGTTCAGCGCCAACAGGTGCGTCTGCTCGGCGATGCCGAGAATCAGCTTGACCACCGAGCTGATCTCCGAGGACGACGTCCCCAGCTTGGCAACGGTGGCCCGGGCCCGCTCGGCAGACCGTACGGCCGAGGAGGTCACGTCCGCTGCGTCCGAGGCGTTGCGGGCGATCTCCCGGATGGAGACCCGCATCTCCTCTGCCCCGCCGGCTACCGACTGCATGTTCGAGCTGATCTCCTCGGCGGCGCCGGACACGACGCCGGACTGGCGGCTGACCTGTTCGGCGGAGACGCTCATGTCCCGGGAGACGCCGGTGAGCTGACCGCTGGAGCTGCTCACGGAGACGGCGCTGCGGCTCAGCGCCTCGACCGTGCGGCGCAGGGCGCCGATCGCCGAGTTCAGCGCGCTGCCCATCCGGCCGACCTCGTCCTGCGAGCCGACCTCGACGGCGCCGGTGAGGTCACCTCTTTCGACCTGCTCCAGCACCTGCATGACCGCGCGGACCCGCCGGGCGATGCCGCGGGAGACGAACCAGCCCAGGGCCATGGCACACGCGGTTCCGACTGCGAGCAGGACCAGGAGCAGGGTTCGGGCAGAGGCGAACGTGGCGCCTGCCGCGTCGGACTGCCGCTTGGCTGCCGCATCCTCCGCAGTCAGCACGTCGTCGATCTGGTGGCTCATGGAGTCGTCGATCTTCTGCATCGTGCCGCTGAGGTAGTAGCGCGCGGTGGCGACGTCCTCCGAGTCGACGGCCGGGATGACCTTGACGTCACGGACCTTGCGGAACTCCGCCAGCTGGGCCTGGAAGGTGACCATCAGGGCGCGTCGGTTGCCCAGTTGCGCCCCTCCCATCGAGAGGTACGCCGCGATGTCGTCGTCCAGCTGCGCGTCCGTCGACTTCATCTGCGTCCGGAGCGGTGCGTGGTCCGTCGCGGGCGGGGCCAACGCGTAGTCGCGGACCTGGCGCCGGGTGTCACCCTCCAGGGCGACCAGGTTGGTGAGTCTCGCGTACGGCTTGACGGCGTGGGTGTACAGCGATGTGGCACGACTGTCGACTGCCTGCAAGGCGCTGACGCCGTAACCGCCGACGACAAGCAGCGCGACGACGCCGACTGCGACGGCGGCGAGCACCTTGACCGCGATCGGACGGTTTCGTATCCACGTGCTGGCCAGCATGAACGTGCTCCTCGGCTCTACGGGTCAGGGTCTGCACCCTTTCATCGGCCGGGGAGCCGGTTTCTGCAGCGCTTTCCACCGAACCGTCGATCGACACGCCGAAGCAGCTGCGCTCAGCGACCCGAGGCCGGGTGCGCGGGTGCCGAGCTCGTCGTCGGCTGGTCGATCGGGTGCCCGGCCGTCCCGGAGAACGGTGACCCCACGAAGATGGCCGCGAGCAGCAGCGCCGGCAGCAGGGCGGCCACGCCGATCCGACGGCGGCGCAACCGGCGCCAGAGACCGTTGGGTTCTTCGGGCGGCTCCGCGGCGTCGGCTGCGGTCTCACCGCCGGTTCGCTCAGCGTCGGCAGCAGTGGGTGCGTCTGGCAGGGATTCCGGGTCGTTCGTGGCGACCGCTTCGCTCGTCTGCGCCGAGGCTACGTGGATCATGGTGACGCCCCTTTCAGCGGTGCGCCGTTGCGCCGCCGGACGCCTACTTTCCCCCTTTTCCCGTTCTTGATCAGTCGTTTGGCAATCTCCACGCCAGCAATGTGCTGTGAGTTTCCGCGGACAGGTCGACGGGGCTCCCGGACAGCCGCACCGCGTCCCCAGCGGACAGCTCGAGGCCCCGCCCGTCAGTCACACTGCCGCTGACCAGATAGGCGTGCACGCACGCGCCCTCCGGCCAGCCGACCGGTTCGCCCGGCTCCAGCTCGACCACCGTCAGGACCCCTGCGGGCAGCACGACGGAGACCCCGTCCGGTCGGTCGTACGAGGTCGCGCGGCCGTCGGAGCGCAGCCACATCTGGACGTACTCCACCGGTTGTCCGGCCGAGGCATTGCGCTCGCTGTGCACGACCCCGGTGCCGGAGCGCAGCAGCTGCAGCTCGCCGGCGGAGACGACCTCGTGATGTCCGTCCGAGTCCCGGTGCTCGAGCCCACCGGCCACCACGTAGGTCACCAGGTCGACGCCGCTGTGCCGGTGGTCGTCGAACCCGGCGCCGGGCCCGAGCAGATCGTGGTTGCTCACCACCAGCGGCCCGAACCCGACGTTGGCCGGGTCGTAGTGCTGCCCGTACGAGAAGCTGTGCCACGAGGTCAACCAGCCGGTCCGGGTGCAGAACCGGTCGGCGGCACGCCGTACGTCGATCACCGCCGGCTCACTCCGGCTTCTGGTCTCCCGGCGCCGGCCGGTCGGGGGCCTGGGTGAGGGCGGCCTGGTGCCCGATGTTGTTGGCCAGGCCCTGGGTCACGGCGTTGAGGATCGCCATGCCCTGCGAGGCGAGCGAAGCCACCGCACTGTTCACGCCCTCGGTGCCGTCGAGGATGGTGAGGTTGGAGCCCTTGAGCCCATCAGCGGCAGCCCGTACGAGCTCCGGCAGCTGGCTGATGATCGCCTGGTCCAGCGCGATCCGGCCCTGAGCGGCGGCGGCGCCGGCGCTCAGCGTGGTGGCCTCCGCCTGCGCGGTCGCGAGGGTACGGATCCGGGCCGCCTCGGCCTGCGCCGGCTTGACCACCTCGGCGATCAGCTCGGCCTCGCGCAGCTCGGCGTTCTTGGCCGCGACCAGCGCCTGCTCGGAGAGCACGGCCTGCTGGGCCTGGGCCGCGGCCAGCGGTCCGGCCTGGGCGGCCTTCTGCTGCGCGCTGTCGATCTCCGCTTGATACTGCGCGCGGGCGACCGCGGTCTGCCGGGCGTACTCCGCCTGGTTGCGCTGGCTCTCCTGCTGAGCCTGGGCACTGGCCTGGTCGGCTGCGGCCTGGGCGATCTGCGCCGCCTGGTTGACTGTCGCCTGGTGCGGGGCGGCCAGCGCCTTGATGTAGCCGCTCCCCTTGTCGTCGATCGACTGGATCTGCAGGCTGTCAACGGTCAGGCCGATCTTGGCCATCTCGATCTTGGAGGCGTCCAGGACGTTCTCGGCGAGGGTCTGCCGCTCGCGGATGATCGCCTCGACGGTCATGCTGCCGACGATCGAGCGCAGGTGGCCGGCGAAGATCTGCCCGGTCAGCTCGTCCATCTGGCTCTGGTCGGCGAGAAAGCGCTGGGCCGCAGCGGCGATCGAGGCCTGGTCGCTGCCCACCTTGAACGCGATGACTGCCCGTACCGAAAGCGCGATCCCCTGCTGGGTCACGCAGTCCTCGGTCACCGCAGCCTCGCGCATGGCCAGGGTGAGGAAGGAGGTCTTGCGCAGGATCGGCAGGATCCACGCGCCGTGGCCCGTCACGATCTTGAACGGCAGCGTGCTGTCCCCGGCGGCCTTCTGCTTGCCCCCGGAGATCAGCATGGCCTCGTTTGGCGCAGGTACGCGGTACCCCAGCATCGTTGCTACCTCTCAGTTGCGCCGGCGACGCCGTTGGCGTCGGGTCCCGGCAACGGGTCGGTGTACGGGTTGCGGTCGCCGGGCTCGCCCGACGGTGTCACGTTGAACGCGCCTGGGCTGTGCGAGCTGACGACCACGACCTTGCGGCCACGCTCCAGCGCGATGTCGCTGTAGGCGAGGAAGGTCTCATACGTGCCGCCGAGGAGGAGGCAGACCTCGCCGGGACCGGCGGTGCCGCGGATCCGGGTGACCACGGTGGCCAACTTGCCGATTGCGCTCTCGCCCACCCTGGGTTCCCGGTCCTCTCCCCGCCCCAGGTCGTCCAGGGACGCGATGATCAGTGTGCACCCGCGCGGCGCCCGATGCAGCGCGGGTAGCCTGACTCTTACCGGCATAGCACTTTCGGGGGATATTGCCCGCCGGACCTAACCTTTCCGTGGCGTTTCACTCTCGCTACGTGACCGGATAGCCGAGGATCCCTGCATGGGCGGACTACGAGGGATCCGGCGACGCCGGACGACGATCCACGAGCTGGACCAGCACCCGAACATCGACGAGATCCTCGGCGTCCTCGCGGCCCTCCCGCACATCGGCGATGCCGAGCTGCCGGTGCTCGCCGACGCGTGGCGCAACAGCCCCTACCTCGCCGATGCCCGAGCCCACGCGCTCAGCCCCGACTCGCCCCTGGTTCTCGAGGTGCTCGCCTGCTTCGAGGCAGTCGTGGCGCTCTTCGACGACGACCTGGCCGGCGAAGCCGACTACGTGACCATCGACCCCCAGGTCACGACGACAGCGCTGAAGGCGGTACGGGACGCCATCGCCGCCACGTACGCGAAGCCGGTGCTCACCCACGGCCAGTTCCAGGCGCTGATGCGGCCGTGGCGCCGGGTGTTCCCCGCCCAGGGCTACGCCGAGCCTTACCTCGGCCCACACGCCGTCCAGGTCAAGCAGGTGCTGGCCAACCTGCCGCTGCTCGCCGCACGCTGCCACGACGAGCGCGGACGCCGGCTGTTCGACTCCCTGATGTACACCGCCGAGACCGTCAACCGCGACCTGCGCGACACGGCGCGGGACGAGGCCTGGCGGGCCGCCGTGCTCACCTCACGCCGTCGGATGTGGGCCATGCTGCACCGCACCGGGCTCGAGGCGATCAGCCGGCGCTGCCATCGCTGCGGGTCCAAGGAAGCCACCGGTGGCCAGCGGATGGTCCTCGAGCTCTGCCTCGACGCCGCCCGTGGGCTGCTCGTCGCCGACGCGATCGACGACACGTTCACCGACATCCTCACCCTGCCGCTGGCGATGCTGATCCCCGACCAGCGCCACGCGGGCCAGAGCTGACCCCTCCCGGCGGGTAGGCACGCGGGTTTCCGGTACGGTGCCCGCCAGCGATCGCCGCCGAGCGTCCCGGCACCCCGATCGAGGTCTGAGCCCTCAGCCCCGTCGGGCCACGGGAGCTGGCCGCGCGGTCACGTGCGGGCGGCGGTCCACTCCTTCAGTCCGTCGGCCGTACGGGTGTTGACGACCCGGTCCGGCGTGACTCCCGCCGCCTCCGCCCGCGCGCACCCGTACTGCTGCCAGTCCAGCTGTCCGGTCGCGTGCGCGTCGGTGTCGATCGAGAACGTGCAGCCCATCTCCACCGCGAGCGAGAGCAGCCGCATGGGCGGGTCGAGCCGCTCGGGCCGGCTGTTGATCTCGACGGCGACCCCGAAGGTCCGGCAGGCCTCGAAGACGATCTCGGCGTCGAACTCGCTCTCCGGCCTGCCCTTGCCGGCCCGGCCGATCAGCAGTCGCCCGGTGCAGTGGCCGAGGATGTCGAGCAGCGGGTTGGCCACCGCCGCCACCATCCGCGGCGTCATCTCCTCGGAGGGCATCCGCAATTTGGAGTGCACGCTGCCCACGACCAGGTCGAGCCGCTCCAGCATCGCCGGCTCCTGGTCCAGCGAGCCGTCCAGCAGGATGTCGCACTCGATGCCGGTCAGGATCCGGAACGGTGCCAGCTCCTCGTTCAGCCGGGCCACCACGTCGAGCTGGTCGAGCAGCCGCTCCTTTGTCAGTCCCCTGGCGACGGTCAACCGGGGCGAGTGGTCGGTCAGCACCACATAGTCGTGGCCGAGCGCGATCGCGGTCCTGGCCATCTCCTCGATCGTCGCGCCGCCGTCGGACCAGTCGCTGTGTACGTGGCAGTCGCCGCGCAGCGCCGCCCGCATCGCCTCTCCGCCGGCCACCAGTGGCGCGTCGGAGCCCGGCTCCAGCTTGGCCAGGTAAGCCGGCACCTCTCCGCGCAACGACTCGCTGATCACCGCCGCCGTGGCCTCGCCGATGCCGGGCAGCTCCTGCAGGGTCCCTGCCGCTGCCCGGGCGGCGATCTCCGCCGGCCCACGCTCGGCGACCGTACGGGCAGCGCCGAGAAAGGCCTTGGCGCGGTACTCCGGCTCCCGCCGCCGGTCGAGCAGGAACACGATCCGGCGCAGGTCCTCGAGCGGGTCACGGCTGGTCACCGGATCTTCCTACCGCAGCCGTGGCAGGCTGTCGCGCGTGGCAGACGCGCAGAGCTCCCGGCAGCCCAAGGCGCCGGGGGCCGCAACGGTACGGCGGGTCGAACGCGCCACCGGCGCACTCGCCACGCAGACCACGCAGCGGATGGACGAGCGGCTCGAGTGGTTCCGCGACATGCCCGCGGAGCAGCGCTCCTGGGTCACGCTGGTCGCCCAGGCCGGCATCGCCGGCTTCGTGGCCTGGCTGCGCGACCCGGCCAGGGGCACCCAGGTCAGTGGCGAGGTGTTCGGCGCGGCCCCCCGGGAGCTGCTCCGCGCGATCACCCTGCACCAGACGGTCGAGCTCGTACGGCTGACCGTGGACGTCGTCGAGTCGGAGGTACCGGCGCTGGCCGGGCCGGGCGACGAGGCCGCCCTACGGGAGGCGATCCTGCGCTACTCCCGCGAGGTTGCCTTCGCCGCCGCGGAGATCTACGCCCAGACCGCCGAGGCCCGCGGCGCGTGGGACGCCCGGCTCGAAGCCCTGGTGGTCGACGCCCTGCTCCGCGGCGAGCAGGACCAGTCGCTGGCCTCGCGGGTCGCGGCACTCGGCTGGCGCAGCCACGCCTCGGTATCGGTCCTCGTCGGTACGCCCCGCGGCCGCGACGCGCAGACGATCATCGACGCGGTGCACCGCGCCGCGCGGCGCAGCGACAGCGACGTGCTCGCCGGCGTGCACGGTGCCCGGCTGGTGGTCATCATCGGCGGCGCCGAGGACCCGATGCCCGCGGCCAGGGCCATGCTCGGCGAGTTCGCCCCCGGGCCGGTCGTCCTCGGCACGGTGGTCCCCGACCTGAGCCGGGCTGCGGACTCCGCGAGAACCGCCATGTCCGGCCTGTACGCCGCGGTCGTGTGGCCGGACGCGCCGCGGCCGGTGCCGTCGGCCGAGCTGCTCCCCGAGCGGGCACTCGCCGGGGACACCGAGGCGCAGTCCCAGCTGGTGGAGGACATCTACAGAACGCTGCTCGAGGCCGGTGGCAGCCTGCTCGAGACCGTCGCCACCTACCTCGAGCAGGCCGGTTCCCTGGAGGGCACCGCCCGGCTACTTTTCGTTCACCCGAACACCGTGCGGTACAGGTTGCGGAAGGTCATCGACGTCTGCGGACGCGACGCGACCAACCCGAGGGACGCCTTCGCCCTGCAGCTGGCGCTGGCCTTCGGCCGGCTCGGGGCAGCCGGCGGGGCCGATCCGGCCCCTGCCCGCTGAGCATGCGCGCGCTGGTTTTGGAGGAAACCTCCAAAACCCGCCCGGAAGACTCGTGGGAGCCGACAGCGACTCCCGCCCTGCCCCAGGGCAGGCTGGTCACGTGCTCGCGATCCTCGCCCCCGGTCAAGGCGCTCAGACGCCCGGTTTCCTGACGCCCTGGATCGAGGCGGTGCCCGGCTTTGCCGATCGGCTCCGCTGGTGGTCGACGGTCGTCGGCGTGGACCTGGTGTCGGCAGGGACGGTCTGGGACGCCGACCGGATCCGCGACACGGCGGTTGCCCAGCCGCTGCTCGTCGCGTCTGGACTGGCGACCGCGGATGCGCTGTTCCGCTCCGACTCGGCCAAGCGGGCCGTCGGCGTGGTGGCCGGGCACAGCGTCGGTGAGTTGACAACGGCCGCGCTCGCCGGCGCGCTGTCGCCTGAGGCAGCCCTCGCACTGGTCGGCGCTCGGGGCAAGGCGATGGCTGCCGCGGCTGCCCTCGACCCCACCGGGATGAGCGCCATCCTGGGTGGCGACCCGGCGGAGGTGCTGGCCCACGTCGAGGCGCTGGACTTGACCGCCGCCAACCACAACGGCGCCGGCCAGATCGTCGCCGCCGGCCGCCAGGAGAACCTCGACAAGCTCAGGAGCGAGCCACCGGCCGGTGCCCGGGTGATCCCGCTGTCGGTCGCCGGCGCCTTCCACACCTCGTTCATGGCGCCCGCCGCCGAGCACCTCGAGACCTTCATCGGCGGGGTGACCGTACGGGACCCCGACGTCCTGCTGCTCTCCAACGCGGACGGTGCCGTGGTGTCCTCCGGCGCCGACCTGCTGCAGCGGCTGGTCCGCCAGGTGGCCGCCCCTGTCCGCTGGGACCTGTGCATGAAGTCGCTCGACCAGCTAGGCGTCACCGCCGTGATCGAGCTGACTCCCGGCGGCACGCTGTCCGGCCTGGTCAAGCGCACCCTCAAGGGCGTCGAGACCCTCGCCCTCAAGACCCCGGCCGACCTGCCGGCAGCCCACGCGCTGATCGTGGCGCACAAGCGGGTCACCCCCGAGGCTGCGCCCGCCTGGCGCCTGGTCGTCTCTCCCGTTGCCGGCCTGTTCGCCCCCGCGGACACCGCGATCGGCAGCGTCGTCGCCGGCGGTGACACCATCGGTACGGTCGACAGCCGCGGCCGCCAGGAGACCGTCGTCGCGCCCCACGGCGGAGTCCTGGTCGAGTGGCTTGCCGAATCCGGCGACCCGGTCAACCCGGGACAGCCGCTGGCCCGGCTCCATCCCACGGAGGCCCCCGCGTGAAGCTCGCCCCCGGCGCCCCCGGCGCCCGCATCCTCGGCGTCGGTGACTACCGCCCGGTCCGGGTGATGCCCAACAGCGAGCTCGAGACGATGGTCGACACCAGCGACCAGTGGATCCGCGAGCGGACCGGCATCGTCAGCCGGCGGATCGCCGCCCCCGACGAGACCGTCGTCGACATGGGTGCAGCGGCCGGCGCCAAAGCCCTCGCCGCAGCGGGCCTGACGCCGGCCGACGTGGACCTGGTCCTGGTGGCGACGTGCTCGCACGCCGACCGGATGCCCGGCGCAGCGCCGCTGATCGCCAGCCGGCTCGGCATCCCCTCGCCGGGGGCCCTCGACGTCAACGCCGCCTGCGCCGGCTTCCCGTACGCGGTCGCGCAGGCCTCGGACGCCATCCGGTCGGGCAACGCGCGGCGGGTGCTGGTGATCGGCGCCGAGAAGATGTCCGCGCTGGTCGACTGGACCGACCGCGGCACCTGCATCCTGTTCGCCGACGGTGCAGGTGCGGTCGTCGTTGGCCCCTCGGACGAGCCGGGCATCGGGCCGGTCGTGTGGGGCAGCGACGGCGGGCGCGGCGATCTGATCACCTGCCTGGGCACCGACCCGTTCCTCCGGATGGAGGGGCCCGCCGTCTTCCGCTGGGCCACCACCTCGTTGGCGCCGGTGGTGCGCGAGGCCTGTGCCAGGGCCGGCGTCGAGGTCGCCGACCTCAAGGTCATCGTCTTCCACCAGGCCAACGCCCGGATCATCGACGCCGTCGTCCGCGCCCTGCGGCTCGGCGATGACGTCGTGGTCGCCCGCGACGTCATCGAGTCCGGCAACACCTCGGCGGCGTCCATCCCGATGGCACTGGCCAGGGTGCTCGAGTCGGGCGAGGTCGAGAGCGGCTCGCTGGCCCTGCTGCTCGGTTTCGGCTCCGGACTCAACTACGCCGGCCAGGTCGTCGCACTCCCCTGATTTCGCTCCTGCTGGACCAACGTTCAGACTGACCCCTACACAGGTACGGCGAACCCGCCGCACCCCACAGGCCGGAAGCTCGGCCGAGCACAAGGAGGCAACCCGCATGACCGAGACCGAGGTCCTCGCCGGCCTGGCCGACATCGTGAACGAGGTCACCGGTATCCCGGCGTCCGACGTACAGATGGACAAGAGCTTCACCGACGACCTGGACGTCGACTCGCTGTCCATGGTCGAGGTGGTCGTCGCCGCCGAGGAGAAGTTCGGCGTCCGCATCCCTGACGAGAGCGTCAAGGACCTGCGCACCGTCGGTGACGCGGTCACGTACATCGTCAAGGCTGGTGTCTCTGCATGACCCCCGCGCACCAGGTCACCGTCGTCGTCACCGGACTCGGCGCGACCACGCCCGTCGGCGGAGATGTCGCGTCGACCTGGGAGGGGCTGCTCGCCGGCAGGTCGGGCGTGACGCTCCTCGAGCCCGACTGGTCCGAGCTACCGGTGCGGCTCGCCGCACCGGTAGCCGTGGACCCCTCCGAGGTGCTCGACCGGGTCGAGGCCCGCACGCTCGACCGGATCCAGCAGCTCGCCCTGATCGCCGCCCGCGAGGCCTGGGCCGACGCCGGCTCCCCTGAGGTCGATCCGGACCGCTTCGCCGTGGTCTGTGCCTCGGGCATTGGCGGCGTCACCACGATCTACGGCCAGTACGACGTGCTGCGCGAGAAGGGCGCCCGGCGGGTCAGCCCGCACACCATCCAGATGCTGATGCCGAACGGTGCCGCCGCGACGGTGTCGCTCAAGCTCGGCGCCCGCGGCGGCGCGCACACCCCGGTCAGCGCCTGCGCGTCCGGCACCGAGGCACTCAGCTGGGCGGTCGACCTGATCCGCCTCGGCCGCGCGGACGTGGTCGTCGCCGGTGGCGCCGAGGCGTGCATCCACCCGCTGCCGATGGCGGCGTTCGCGTCGATGAAGGCGCTCTCGACCCGGCAGGACGACCCCCAAGGCGCCAGCCGGCCCTACGACACCGGCCGCGACGGGTTCATCCTCGGCGAGGGCGCCGGGCTGCTCGTCCTCGAGTCCGAGGCGCACGCACTGGCCCGCGGCGCCCACATCTACGCCGAGATCGCCGGGGTCGGGGTCACCTCCGACGCCTACCACATGGCCGCGCCGGACCCGTCCGGTCAGGGCGCCGCCAGGGCGATGCTGCGGGCCATGGCCGAGGCCGGCGTCGAACCGTCGGACATCGTGCACATCAACGCCCACGCCACCTCCACCCCGGCGGGCGACCTCGCCGAGGCGAGCGCGATCCTCGAGGTCCTCGGCGACGCCGCACCCGGGGCAGCCGTGACCGCGACCAAGTCGATGACCGGTCACATGCTCGGGGCGGCCGGCGCGGTCGAGGCGATCGCCACGGTGCTCGCCATCAGGGACGGCCTCGCCCCGGCGATCCGCAACCTGGAGGACCCGGACCCGGAGATCACGCTCGACCTGATCCGGCACGACAACCGCAAGATCGACTTCGCCGGCAAGGCGGCGCTGTCCAACAGCTTCGGCTTCGGCGGCGCCAACGCCGCAGTCGTGATCCGCCCGTACCCGTCCGGAAGGACCTCAGCGTGACCCTGGTCGGAGCCACGAGCGGCACAGTCGACGGCGGCCTGGTCGTCGAGCGCAAGCCGGACGTGCGCTCACCGCGTACGAGGCTCGAGCGGTTCGTCGACGAGGGCAGCTTCGAGCCGATCACCCCCGAGGACGACGCCAGCGGCGTGCTCGCCGGGGTCGGCCGCGTCGGCGGCTCGCCGGTCGTCGTGTTCGCCAGCGATGCGACGGTCCAGGGCGGCGCGATGGGCACGGCCGGCTGCCGGCACATCGTCGAGGCCTACGACGCGGCCATGCGCGACCGCTCGCCGATCATCGGCTTGTGGCACTCCGGCGGAGCCCGGCTCCGCGAGGGCGTCGAGTCCCTCGACGCGGTCGGCCGGGTGTTCACGGCAATGACCGTTGCGTCCGGTCGGATCCCTCAGCTCTCCGTCGTGCTCGGCCCGGCGGCCGGCGGTGCGGCCTACGGTCCCGCACTGACCGACATCGTCATCCTCGCCCCCAACGGCCGGGTCTTCGTCACCGGTCCGGACGTCGTCCGCAGCGTCACCGGCGAGGACGTCGACATGGCCCGCCTCGGCGGGCCTGAGGTGCACGGCCGCCGGTCCGGCGTCGTGCACGTCGTCGCCGAGACCGAGGACGCAGCGTACGAGAAGACCCGCGAGCTCACCGAGCTGCTGGCCCGCCAGGGCCGGTTCAGCCCCGACCCGGTGCCGGAGTTCGACCTGAGCACGGTGCTGCCCGAGAACCTCAAGCGGGCCTACGACGTCCACCCGATCGTCGACGGCCTGCTGGACGGGCCCGGAGTCGAGCTGCACGCCAAGTGGGCGCCGAACATCACCACCACTCTCGGCCGGATGTCCGGCCGCACCGTCGGCGTCATCGCCAACAACCCGATGCGCCTCGGTGGCTGCCTCGACTCCACCAGCGCCGAGAAGGCCGCCCGCTTCGTACGGATGTGTGACGCGTTCGGCGTACCACTGGTCGTCATCGTCGACGTCCCCGGCTACCTGCCGGGCGTGGGGCAGGAGTGGGACGGCGTCGTGCGCCGCGGCGCCAAGCTGCTGCACGCGTTCGCCGAGGCCACGGTCCCCCGGGTCACCCTGGTCACCCGCAAGGCGTACGGCGGTGCCTACATCGCCATGAACTGCCGGGCGCTCGGCGCCACCGCTGTGTTCGCGCTGCCCGGGGCAGAGGTGGCGGTCATGGGCGCCGTCGCCGCCGTACGGATCCTGCACCGCAAACGGCTGGCGGAGGTGCCGGAGGAGCAGCGGCCCGAGGTCGAGGCCCAGCTGGCCGAGGAGCACGAGGTCATCTCCGGCGGGCTCCAGCGGGCGGTCACCCTCGGGGTCGTCGACAAGATCGTCGCGCCGGCAGAGGTCCGCAGCGAGATCGTGGCCGCACTTGCCGGGGCTGCGGTGACCCGCGGCCACCACGGCAACATCCCGCTATAGCGGAAAACGCCCGCAAAGCTCGGCAATCTGTCACCATCTGACCATGACACGGGGATCGGGGCCCCGGGGACTGTCAGCGATGCCGGCGCCGGTGCCGGGTCTGCTCGACATCGCGGACACGCTCGCCGCAGCCACCACGGACTACAGCGCGCTGCTCCGGGTGGCCGCTCAGGCAGTCGCCGCGTCCCTTGGTGACGCAGCGGTCCTGTGGGTCCTCGACGAGGACGGCATGGTCCGGCCGGTCGCCTTCCACCACGACGACCTCGAGGCCCGGGCCTTCATGCGCGAGGTGGTCGGGGGCCACCGGCATGCACCGGCGCCCGGCGGACTGCTCGAGATGGCGCTCCGATCGGACTCCCCGATCCTGCTGGCCCGCGCCTCGTTCGAGGCGCTCGGCAGCCGGATCGACGCGGTCTACCGGCCGTACTACGCGCGGTTCGGCCTGTCGAGCCTGCTGATGGTGCCGCTGCGGGCCCGCGACCGAGCCATCGGCATCCTGGGCGTCTGCCGGGACGAGGGCAGGCCGCCGTACGACGAGGACGACGTGCTCTTCGCTCACCGCGTCGGCGCCCAGATTGCGCTCGCTGTGGACAATGCCCAGCTGCTGACCGAGTCGCGCGACGAGGTACGCCGCCGTCGAGCGGTCGAGCGGAGGCTGATCGACATGGTCTCGATGGACCAGCTGACCGGACTGGGCAACCGGCACCTGCTGCTGGAGGCCCTGAGCGCGCGGCTCGGCCGGGGCGAACGTACGGCGCTGCTGCTGCTGGACCTGGACGGGTTCAAGGACGTCAACGACGCGCTCGGCCACGAGGTCGGGGACCGGGTGCTGCAGGCGGTCGGGCAACGGCTGCTGGCGGCCACTGCGGCCGGCGGAGCCATGCCGATCCGGCTCGGCGGCGACGAGTTCGCCATCGTCTGCGACGGCCACCTGCCCGACGATGCCTGGAAGCTGGCCGGGGACGTCTCCTCGGCGCTCGACCCGGGCCTGGTCGTCGCTGGCGTGCCGATCCGGGTCACCGCCAGCATCGGCATCGCGTTCGCCCCCGAGCACGGACGGGACCCGGTCAGCCTGCTCCGCGCCGCGGACCTGGCGATGTACCGCGCGAAGCGGCTCGGCCTGGGGGTGCCGGCCGTCTACACCGACGCGATGGGCGCGAACCAGGTGAAGCGGTGGACCACCCTGACCGAGCTGCGGCAGGCACTCGAGACCGACCAGCTGGTGCTGCACTACCAGCCGCTGCTCGACCTCCGCGATGGGCAGGTGAGAGCCGTCGAGGCGCTCGCCCGCTGGGAACACCCCGTACACGGACTGCTCGCGGCCGAGCTGTTCATGCCGATCGCCGAGCAGGCCGGGCTGGCGGCGCGCATCTCGGTGTGGGCGCTGGAGCAGGCCGCGGGCCAGCTGTCCCGCTGGCGGGAGGCTGGTCACGTCCTGCAGGCGGCGGTCAACGTCCCGGCCCAGCTCGTCGAGCGCCCGGGGTTCACCCAGCAGGCGTTGTCCGTACTCGACCGGCACGAGCTGCCGCCCGAGGCACTGCAGCTGGAGATCACGGAGTCGGCGCTGTTCCGCGAGTCGGCGATGGCGGCGCTCGGCCGCTGCCAGCGGGCCGGCATCTCGGTGGCCATCGACGACTTCGGTACGGGCTACTCGGCGCTGGCCTACCTCAAGCAGCTGCCTGCCAACACCCTCAAGCTCGACCGCGGCTTCGTCATCGACATCGACACCGACCCGCGGGATGCCGACATCGCGTCGCTGGTGGTCGACGTCGCCCATCGGTTCGGCATGGCCGTGACCGCTGAGGGCGTCGAGACGGCGAGCGCGCTGGACCTGCTGTCGTCGATCGACGTCGACCTCGCGCAGGGCTACCACGTGGCACGGCCGTCCTCTCCCGAGGACCTGACCATCTGGCTCGACAACCGCCGCCCCTGACCGACCCCCGCCCACCCGGCCAGGTGGCGAGAACTCTGGCGTGTCGTACGGCGAGTCGGGCCCGCTGCCGGCGGCCTCAGCCTGTACGCCGCCGGAACAACCCGCCGGCCAGCAGCACCGAGACCAGCGTGATGGCCAAGCTCCAGACGACCGCCTGCCAGGCGCTGCTGCCCACGTGACCGCCGAGCAGGAGCACCCGGATGGAGTCGATCACCGGGGTGACCGGCTGGTGCTCGGCGAACCCGCGGAGCCAGGACGGCATCGTATGGATGGGCACGAAGGCACTGCTGGGGTAGGGCAGGAAGCTGATCAGGAAGGTGAGCCCGCTGGCGCCCTCGGGGTTCTTGGCCAGGATGCCCAAGGCGGCCGCCAGCCAGGACACCGCCACGATGAACAGGGTCAGGATCCCGAGCGCCGCGAGCCAGTGGGCGGGGTCGGCGTCGGAGCGGAAGCCGATCGCGAGGGCCACGCCGAGGACGAGCGCCGAGGAGAACAGGTTGCGCAGGACGCTGGCAACGACCTGCCCCTGGATCAGCGCCTCACCACGAACGTCCAGCGAGCGGAACCGGTCCATGATGCCGCCGGTCAGGTCGTGGGCGACGCTGACCGCCGTCGTGCCCGCCCCGAAGCCGGCGCAGACCAGCATCACGCCGGGGACGACGTAGTCCACGTACGGCGTGCCGGTGTTCAGCGCTCCGCCGAAGAGGTAGACGAACAGGACCATCAGCATGATCGGGAGCGCGACCGCCATGATCAGCGCCTCGACGTTGCGTAGTGACAGCCGCATCGCACGTGCCGCCAGGGTGGCGGACTCGACGAGCACAGGGGTGCGGGTCATCCGGCGACTAGCTGGGCCAAGCACCAGCTCAGACATCTGCGGTCTCCCATTCGGTGGCGGTGGTGGTGCCGGTCGGACGGCCGGTCAGGGCGAAGAAGACGTCGTCGAGCGTCGCCTCGTGCAGGGCGAACCGGCTGATCCGGAATCGTTCCGGGTCGACCTCGTCGAGCAGCGCCCGCACCTCGGCCGCGTCTCCCTCGGTGGCGATGCCGACGGTGAGCAGCGAGCGGTCGGTGTGGATAGCCCGTAGTCCCAGCTCGGCTGCGACCTGCTCGTACGTCCCCAGGTCGACGAGTCGCAGGTCGAGCCGCTGCCCGGCCACGTGCGCCTTGAGCTCGGCGGCGCTGCCGTGCGCCACCAGCCGCCCGGCGTCGATGACGGCGACCCGGTCGGCCAGCCGGTCGGCCTCGTCGAGGTACTGCGTGGTGAGGAAGACGGTCGCTCCCTCCCGCGCCAGTCCGGTCACCACGTCCCACATCGCCTGGCGGCTGCGCGGGTCGAGGCCGGTTGTCGGCTCGTCGAGGAAGATCACCTCCGGACGCCCGACCAGCCCGGCCGCCAGGTCGAGCCGGCGGCGCATGCCACCGGAGTAGGTCCCGACCCGGCGCCCGGCAGCGTCGCTGAGGTCGAAGCGCCGGAGCAGGTCGGCCGCCCTCGTTCGCGCCTGTCCCCCCGAGAGTCCGACCAGCCGCCCCACCATCCGCAGGTTCTCGGTCCCGGTTTGCAGCTCGTCCAGCGCGGCGTACTGACCGGTCAGGCTGATCCGCCTGCGGACCTCGTGTCGCGCGGCCAGCACGTCATAGCCGGCGACGAGGGCCCGGCCCGCGTCCGGCTGGGTCACCGTCGCCAGGATCCGGACGGCTGTCGTCTTGCCGGCCCCGTTGGGACCGAGCAGGGCGAACACGGCGCCGGCCTCGACCCGCAGGTCGACGCCGTCCAGAACCCTTGTCCCGGCGTAGGACTTGGTCAGCCCGACCGCCTCGATGGCAGCTGTTGACTCCGACACCGTGCCTCCCCAAAAAATAACTGCGTACGTCGTACGCTCGATTGCGTACGCTATACGCAGTTCTAGGATGTCGTCAACCGGATCGCGAGCTGGAGGGCCGTCGGAGCATGGCTGGACGTGAGGGCGGCTCAGGCCCGGCCGACGGCGCCGGAGAGCAACCGGCCCCGCCCGGGCTGCCGCCGATCATCAGCCTGGCCTGGGGCCTGCAGCAGAGGCCGGCGCGGGGCCCGCGGCGGGGGCTCACCCTCGAGCGGGTGGTCGCTGCCGGCATCGAGGTGGCCTTGACCGAGGGCGTGGGCGCGCTGTCGATGGCCCGGGTGGCCAACGAGCTCGGCGTCGGCACGATGTCGCTCTACCGCTACGTGTCGGCCAAGGACGACCTGCTGACGTTGATGTTTGACACCGCCCTCGGGCGGCCGCCGGCGATCGACCCGGCGGCCCAGGACTGGCGGGAGGGACTCACGCTGTGGGCCGAGGGCGTCCGCGCCGCATACCGCCGGAACCCGTGGGCGCTGCGGGTGCCGATCAGCGCTCCCCCGCTCGGGCCGAACAACGTGGCCTGGCTCGAGGCAGCCCTCCGGGCGCAGGCGAACACCCCGTTGTCCGAGCAGGAGAAGCTCTCGACGACCCTGCTGATCAGCGGCTTCGTCCGCAACGAGTCGACCCTGACCGCGGACCTGGCCGCCGGCGCCGGCGGCGAGCAGGTGATGCCGAAGTACGGCGAGCTGCTGGCGAGACTGCTGCCGGACAGCGGGTTCCCGGCTTTGCGCAGGGCGATCGCCTCGGGCGCACTCAGCGACGACGACGACATCGACAACGAGTTCGACTTCGGCCTGCTGCGCATCCTGGAC
Organism: Frankiales bacterium; assembly: GCA_033851545.1. Taxonomy (GTDB): domain Bacteria; phylum Actinomycetota; class Actinomycetes; order JAWWOL01; family JAWWOL01; genus JAWWOL01. The sequence continues at coordinate 19,770 of JAWWOO010000092.1, forward strand.
GGCATCGCAGCCCTGATCGAGGAGTACGGCCCGGTGACGCCCTGATGTCGGTTGCGATCAGCCGAGGCGGCAGGCACGATGAGGAGCATGTCCCGCGTTCTGGTCAGCTGGTGGCGGTCGCCCGAACGGCGACCCTGACCACTGACGTCCTGGGCTGCCCTCTCGAGGCAGCCTCCCGGGACCAATGCTCCGCTCGGCTGCGTCGACGGGTCGGCCTCCGCACCCATGGAGACCACCGATGTCCGACCGCACGCCCTCACAACGAGCAGCACTCGACCGCAGCACTGCCCTCGAACAGCACGTACTGGCAGAACCGGGACACTTCCGCGTCCTGACCGGTGATCGACCCACCGGCCCACTGCACATCGGCCACTACCTCGGCACCCTCGCGAACCGGGTCCGACTTCAGAACCTCGGCGTCGACGTGATCGTCCTGATAGCCGACTACCAGGTGATGACCGACCAACACGCAGGCAACCAGCTGCCGGGCACCGTCCGCGGTGTCGTCGCCGACTACCTGCCGCCGGAATTGATCCCAGCCGGGCGACGATCTTCACGCACAGCGCCGTGCCCGCCCTCAACGAGCTGGTGCTGCCCTTCCTGAGCCTCGTCAGCGATGCGGAGCTGCACCGCAACCCCACCGTGAAAGCCGAGACCGAGGCCACCGGCAAGCCGCCGACCGGCCTCATGCTGACCTACCCCGTCCACCAGGCCGCCGACATCTTGTTCTGCCAGGCCAACCTGGTCCCGGTCGGCCTTGATCAGCTGCCGCACGTCGAGACGACCCGGCTCGTTGCCCGGCGATTCAACGAGCGCTACGGCGGCCAGCCACCGCTGTTCCCCGAGCCCGAGGCGCTGCTCACCGACACCCCGATGCTGGCCGGACTGGACGGACAGAAGATGAGCAAGACCCGCGGCAACGGCATCGCGCTGCAAGCATCCGAAGATCAAACGGCCGCGACGATCCGGCGCGCACCCACCGACAGTCAGCGGCGGATCACCTATGACCCGATCGCCCGCCCCGCCGTCGCCAACCTCCTCGACCTGCTCGCCGCCACCACCGGGAAGGACCCCCGCCAGCTCGCCGACGAGGTCGGGGACGGCGGAGCGGGACGCCTCAAACAGCTGCTCACGGAGGCCGTCAACGAGCTGCTCCGCCCGCTGCGGCGACGCCGCGCCGGCCTCGCCGGCGACCTCTGCTACCTCGACAACGTCCTCGACGCAGGCAACCAGCGAGCACGTCAGCTGGCGGACAACACACTCAGCAGCGTGCACGACCTGCTCGGCATGACCTACGCAAACCGGAGGGCGCCCGACCTCTGAGGCCAAAGATGCACCTGGTGCGCCCCAAGACCGCCGCTGTCCAGGGACAAACCGCCCACCTCGGAGCTGCCGACGGGGGCATACTTCACCCATGGTGGTCATCGTGCTCGGCTCCGTGGTCGGGTCCTTCCTGTTGGTCGCCGCCGTCATGGACCGCAGGGCGCGCCACCGAGGCCACCGGCTGCGAGGGACGAAGGGCGCGATGGCCCTCCGTGAGACCCTTCGGGACCAGCGCGCCCAGGAGCTGACGCTCTTCCTGAACCAGGACACCACCTGGACAGCCGCCGGTCGTCGCAACGCTGACGCGAACGCTCAGCAGCGTCGCGAGGACAATCACTAGACCTAGTCGTCGAGCAGTGCCGAGAGCCGCTTGGGCGCGATCAGCCGATAGCTGGTCGTGATCAGTTCGGCGATCTCGGTCCAGTCGGGCTGGGTCGCCTCGCCCACACCCTGCAGGCGCACGCCCACCCAGCCCTTGGTCCCGACATAGGGCGGGAGGAAGAACCGCGGGTCGGCGAGCAGCGACAGCCGCTCGTCCGGGTCGGCCTTGACGGTGAGCTGGGTCTCCCGGGGGAAGGCGAAGATCTTGTTGCGGACCCGCATGGTCGGCTCGCCCCAGGTCTCACGTTCCTCGGCCTCCGGCAGGGCCAGGCAGATCTGCCGCAGCCGCTCGAGGTTGCGCATGATCCCCCGCTCAGACGACCCGGGTCAGCCGGTGTTCCGGAGGGCCGTCAGCGGCCCGCCGGTAGGGCTCGAGCTCGCCGTCCCAGGCGGAGCCCAGCAGCCCGCTGAGGGAACGCATCAGCTCGCGCAGGTCGCCGCCACCCTCACCGACCATGGCCCGCAGCCGGTCCTCGCGGACCATGATGTCGCCGTTGGCGCTGGTGGTGGCATGAAACAACCCGAGGGCTGGGGTGAAGCTGTAGCGCTCGCCGTCGCAGCCGGCGCTCGGCTCCTCGGTGACGTCGAAGCGCAGCATCGCCCAGCCCTTGAGGACCGTGGCCAGCCGACCGGAGGCACCGACAGGCCCCTGCCACTGCCCCTCGGTGCGCAACATGCCCAGGGCCATGGACTGGGGCCGCCAGGTCAGGGTGACCGCCGTGCCCAGCTCATGCGCCAGCGCCCACTCCACATGCGGGCACAGCGCAGGTGGACATGAGTAGATGTGCAGCGTGCCGCGCACGGACACAGTGACCTCCATCTCGCGAGGGGCGCCTTCCCCGACGACCTCACCGAGCTGAGCGGCCGCGACCTGTCACGCGAACACCTGTTGCGGGTGATTCTGCCTGATCCCGCCGCGCTCGACCAGTAACCGCGGCGGCGTGTCGGTCCCGTACGGTCACCCGGCGGGCGGGGCGTCGAGCTCCTCGCCGACCCGCAGCAGGCCAGGGCGTACCTCCGACTCGACGTAGCCGAGCGAGCGCTCGAGCTCCTCGTCGGCCAGTGCGCCGCTGCTGCCCAGCTCGTAGGCGCCGGACCGGGCCAGCCGGCGTTCGACGGCGCGGACCGAGGTGAACAGCTCGCGGCGCAGCTGGCGGTGATTGTCGGCCAGCTGTGGATGGGGGGTCCGCTCGACAGCGTCGGCGGCCTCGTCGACGTGCCGGGCCAACGGCTCGGTGCTGAGCAGGTCCTCGTCGGCCAGCCGGAGCTGACGACGGGTGTAAGCCCGGGCCCAGCTGCCGCGGGAGCGGATCACCACCAGCAGCGGCCGGCGCCACAGGGCAGGACGGTCAGCCCGCACGCCCGCCTCCTCGCTCTGCATCCGGCTCACCCGGCCACCCGCATCACCTTGCCAGACCGGGCTGCCGCCGGCGGAGAACCGAACCGGCGCGCCGGGTCCCGAATCCGGACCGAGCCCAGGACTCAGCCCAGCTGCAGCGTACGCAGGGCCGCGCGGACCCTGGCGGCCGGCCCAGTGCCCTCGGCAGCTCGCGCCCGGAAGGTCATCAGGTCACCGAGTGGGCTGCGGCTGTCCAGCTCCGAGGAGGCGATGTCCGCCGACGACGGCCCGGTCGGGTCGGCCAGGTCGAAGAGCAGGGACAGCGGTACGCCATCGGCCAGCAGGCCCATCACGTAGCGGCTCGCGACGGTAGGCGCTGCGACCACCACGACGGTCAGGTCCTGCACGACCGTCAGCTCGGTCACCGGCGCTGCAGCTTCCACGTTGATCATCGGGAGGGAACGGAGGTTGGTCACAGGGCGCTCCAGGGTCGTGGGGGTCTCGAGGAGATCCGGAGGTGACTTACACACCTGTGATTCGGCCAGTTGGGCTAAATCCTTGAGGACCTTGCGTCAACGAATTTCACCGGTGTGATTCACCCCATCGGCCCAGGACCTGGCTGGGTCCCTCAGACGTGAGCGGCGGAGCTCTCCGGCGGCCTCGGCAGGACCTCGAGGCAGGACGACGGGTCCGCCTGGTAGCGCCGGATCAGCTCGCGGGTTGCGGCGTCGAGCAGCTGGTGCAGGCTGGTGCGATAGGTCGAGAGCTGGGCCTCCGCCTCGGCAAGCCCACCTACGACGGCAGCGTCCGCAACGCCGTTCTGGCCAGCTCCGAGCGGGTGCGCCCACAAGGCGGCGAGCTCAGGCAGCTCGGGCAGCGGCTGGCCGACCTCGGTGGCGACGAGGGCCAGGCGGCGCTGACGTGCGACGCCGTCACCGAGGGCAGCCGCGATCTGCTGGGCCGACATAGGACCGTTCTGCAGCTTGCCGGCGGCGACCATGTCCAGCCGGGCCTGGAGCAACCGGCGCCAGTACGAGACGCGGTCCTCCTCCTCGCGCAGCTGCAGCCGGTACTGCCGGAGCGCGGCCAGGCTCAGCTCGGAGAGTCGCGCGGTGCGAACGGGAGCCATGGTCATGCTGGTCAACCCTCGACGGTCCGGTCTGGCCGCTCCCCCATCGGTCGCGGCTGCCCCAAAGATCGCCATCTCGAAACGGCCGCTGATGCGCCGACCGGCGTAGCCGGTGCCGGCCACTTCTGGTCCGGACGATCACTCCCTGGTGCCGCGACCGCCCCCGGCGCGCGGGGCCCTGGCTGCCCCGCTGGCGACCTCCGGAGCCACCGTACGGGGCCTGCCGGGCTTGCCGGCGACCCGAGGCTCGGCGGGGTGGACACCAGCGTCTGCGGCCTTGCGGAGCACCGCCCGCCGCGTCTTGGCAGCGGCCACTCAGGCCTCCCGGTCGCTGGCCGACCCGCGGAGCGGCTTGAGCAGGCGCTCGAGGAAGTCGGCGAAGATGTCCGTGAGCTCGACCGCCGACGGGGTGCGCCAGGCCTGGACCGGCAGGAAGGCGCCCTGCGCCTGGTAGGCGATCGCTCGGTCCGGCACCGCGGGGGCCCAGACCAGCTCGGGATAGGCCGTGTCGAGCTCCTCGCGGCGGAACTGGTGCTCGGTGGTGTGCCGGACCTTGTTGACCACGATGCCAGCGATCTTGAGCCGCTTGTTGTAGTTGCGCCGGACCACCTTGATCGCGTCCAGCATCTTCTCGGCCCCGACCAGCGCGAACAAGGTGGGTTCGACGACGATCAGCGCCCGCTGGCCGGCCGCCAGCGCCGCGACCGCCAGCGCCCCCAGCGTCGGCGGGCTGTCGATGAGCACGATGTCGTAGCCGGACAGGCCTTCCATCGACCGGGCGAGCGCGGTCTCGATGCCCGGGCCGTCACCGTTGCGGTGCTCCAGCGCCAGCTCGGCGGGCACGACATCGACGCCGGGACCCCAGCTGCTCGGCTGGATCGCGTCGATCAGCACCCCGCTGCGGCCGTCGGCCAGCACGTCGTTGGACGTGAAGTCGGCCCGGTCGGCGCCGAGGACCAGGCTGGCATTGGCCTGCGGGTCGAGGTCGACGACCAGCGCCTTGCGGCCACTGGCCTGCGCCGCTCCGGCCAGGCCGAGCACCATGCTGGTCTTGCCCACACCACCCTTGAGACTGACCACGGTCGTCACGATCATGCGGGCATCGTATGCGCTGGGGCGACCGGTCGTCCGCCTCGACTTTGCGACCTGGGCCAAGGTCAGGCGCTGGTCGCGCCGGTGGCGCTGCCGGCGAGCCAGGCGGTCCAGCTGAGGTTCCAGTCCATCATCCCGGGATCCGTCAGCTTGGGCCCGACCACGGCATTGACCACGTTGACGACGTCACCAAGCTGGCTCAGCTTGTAGAACGCCTCGGCCGGCGCGGGCGCAAGGTTGACGCAGCCGTGACTCACGGCCCGCAGGCCCTGCTCCTTGGTCGACCAGGGGGCATCGTGAACAAAGGCACCGCCGTTGGAGATGCGGACGTCCCACAGCACGGTCTCGTAGTAGGCGGCCGGGTTCTTCTTGGTGGTCCCCGGCAGGAACTTCGGGATGCCGACCGTGCTCGAGTCCATGATGACGCTGGGCTTCTTGTCCAGCACGGTGTGCACCCCGCCGAGCGTGGGGTACTGCGGCCGACCGGTGCTGACCTTGTAGACACCGACGACCTTGCCGTTGACGGTCACGGTCATCCGCTGCGTCTGGATGTCGACGGTGCTGATGTGCGAGTCGCCGACAGTGAAGCTGAGGTCGGGCTGGTCGGTCCCCCATCCGCCGGAGGCCATGTGCACAGCGGCGAGGTCGCGGTGCAGCGTGATCGTGCTGTTCGCCGGCCAGTAGTTCTGCGGCCGGAAGTGCACCTCCGTCGCGGAGAACCAGTGCCACGCCCCGGTCACCGGGGTCGACGTGTGGACGACCAGGGCCCTCTCGACAGCTGCCCGGTCAGCGTCCGCCACCGGCGACGTGAAAATCACCGTGATCGGGAAGGCCACGCCGACCGCCGCGCCCCTCTGGATGGTCACCCGCGTGGCGATGGTGTAGTTCGGCGGGGCGGTCTTGACGGTCAGCGTGTGATAGGCGGAGACGCCGTCGAGCCCTCGCACGTAGGCCTGGATCTGGTAGGACCGCAGCGGCGTCAGCGACGTCGCGCTCGCCCACTTGGTGCCGGTGATCGCACCGTCGATCTTGGTCCCGGAGCTGTCGGTGGCCGTGACCGTCAGCAGGGTGCCGTGGCTGACATGCAAGCGGAGCGGCTTGCTCCAGGACTGGATGCCCTTGGTCAGCCCGTCGAGGGCGACCTTGACCTTGGGGATCGGTGGCGCGGTCGTGGCCGCTGGCACCGCGGTGCCGTTGGCCCCCCCGCCGTTGACCGACCCGGCTGACGGGGAGCGGGTGCGGTCGGCGGTGAAGGCCGTCACGGCGAGCGCGAGCGCTGCTGCGGCAACCAGCGCGATGACAGCCGCCAGCAGCCCGCTGCGGTGCCGCATGACCGACTGTGCTGCCATCGCTGTCTCTCCCCGCACTGCCGCTCCGCTGACCGGATGGTCGACCTTGACCATCTCGGTCGCGGACGGCCCCTGGTGAAGGGGCCGCGTCCCAATCTTCCCTTGGTGTCTGTCTTTCGGACAGGCAGATTGCTGTGTTACCGGCCACGATCCGGCATCCTTTTCCAGCTCCCTACTCTGAGACGCATGAGCGAGCACTCCGGTTCGGGGCAGATCAGGGCCTACCGCGAAGACGACCGGCCCAGCCTGTACGAGATCTGCGTGCTGACTGCGGACGCCGGCGGCGACGCACGCGGGAGGTGGGCGACCGACGACCTGATGCCCGACCTGTTCGCCGCGCCGTACGTGCTGCTGGCGCCCCAGCTGTCCTTCGTCCTGGAGGACGCGGGCGGCGTGGTCGGCTACGTGACAGGGACGGCGGACACGGCCGCCTTCGCCCGCGCCTACCGCGAGCGCTACATCCCGCTGATGCTCGACCGCTATCCCGTACCGGATCGTCCGCCCGTGACACCGGACGAGCACATGGTGTCGCTGCACCACGATCCGGAACGGCTGCTGCTCCCCGAGCTGGCCGGCTACCCGGCCCACCTGCACATCGACCTGCTGCCGAGCCACCAGGGGCGGGGGTACGGCAGAGCCCTGATGGCCACCATGCTGAGCGCCCTGGCCGCCGAGGGGGCCGGAGCCGTGCACGTCGGCATGCTGACGGCCAACGTCCGTGCCCGGAAGTTCTACGACCGGCTCGGGTTCCACGAGATCGCGGTGGCCGATCCCGGGCCGCTGACCTACCTCGGCCGGGCCACGGCGGCCTGACGCGCCGGTAGCCTCGAGAGCGTGAGCGAGCCGACGGACGAGCGCCCGACGCTGCTGGCGGTCGCCCATGGGACGCAGGACCAGCGTGGACGGGCGACCGTGGCCGAGCTGGTCGCCCTGGTGGCCTCGATGCGCCCGGGACTCGACGTGCAGCTCAGCTGGCTCGACCACGCCTCTCCGCGCGTACGGGACCTGGCCGAGAAGGCCGAGCGGCCGCTGGTCGCCGTACCCCTGCTGCTGTCCACCGGCTACCACGTGCGTCACGACATCCCGCAGGCGGTGTCCGTCGCCCCCGTACGGGTGATGATCGCCCGGCGCCTCGGCCCGCACCCGCTCCTCGTGGATGCGCTGGTCGAGCGGCTGGCGGAGGCCGGCTGGACGGGTTGCCCCGCCCGCCTGGTCCTGGTCGCCGCCGGGTCGTCGCACGCAGCCGCGAAGCGCGACGTCGACGACCTCGCAGCGCTGCTGGCCGAACGGCTGGGGCAGCCGGTCGCCATCGGGTTCGCGGCCGCCGAGCCGACGATCCGGGCCGTGGTCGACAGCATCCGGTCCGGCGGCGGAGAGGGACCCGTCGTGGTCGTCAACTACCTGCTCAGCCCCGGCCAGTTCGCGGACAAGGTCGCCGCGTGCACCGCCGACGTGGTGCCGGCGCCGATCGGCGCGCATCCGGCCGTGGCCAGGCTGGTGCTTGAGCGCTACGACGCCGCGGTCGAGCTCCAGGTATCCACACCCTGACGGTTTGGTAAGCCTCTGGGCGGAACACGCGCCCGTACGGTCGTCGTTAGCGCCCCATTCTCATCCTCGTCACAACGTCGGAGGTCGTCGCATGTCCGCATGGGTGTCCGGTTATCGTGAGGTCCGGCGTGACACCCGGAGCCGTGGCGGGTCACACCGCCTGCTGACGACGACGGTGGTCGTCGTCCTGCTGATCTTCGGGGCGAGCCAGCTGCACAATCTGCTGCCCTCGATCCACAACCCGTTCGCGACCACGACGGTCGACCGCAGCGGGCCGGTCCTGCTCAAGTCGCTGACGGACCTGCACACGTACGACGCGGCGCAGGCCAACCTGCAGGTCGTCGTCGACCTCAAGGACGAGACGGCGTACGTGCCGTCGTTCCTCAAGGGCAAGGAGACGCTGTTCGTGGCGGCCGGGTCGGTCCAGGCGGGGGTGGACTTCTCCGCACTTGACACCAGCAGCATGGTGATCGGCAAGGACCACCACACGATCGCGATCACCCTCCCCCACGCCCGGCTCGGCGAGACGACGGTCGACCCCGACCACAGCTACGTCGCCAGCCGGCAGAGCGGGCTGCTCGACCACGTCGGTGCGGCCTTCAGCTCTGGCGGGTCGGACGCCAAGCTCTACCAGACGGCCAAGGCCAAGATCGCCGCCCAGGCCGCGGGCGACGCCTTCATCCTCCAGCGGGCCGAGGAGAACACCCGCTCGATGCTGGGCACGCTGCTCGCGTCGCTGGGCTACACCCAGGTCTCGGTCGCGTTCGCCTGACGGCTGCTGCTGGTCATGTCAATCCCGGCAGTCGCCGTGGTCGGCCTCCTTGCGGCACTGGCCACCTCGCGCTGGCTGCTGGTCACGCTCTGCCTCGAGGGTCTGATCCTGCTCGTGCTGTCGCCGTACGTGTTCGCACCGGCCTGGTTCATCCGTGCCAACTTCCGGGCCTGGACGGTGTCGGACGAGGATGGGTCGAAGTGGCCTGGTCCCGGCCTACCGTGACGCGCAAGTCCAAGGTCCGAATCCCGCCAGCGCGAACAGCATTCGTACGGGGCTCGAGGCATGACGCGAGCCAACATCGCCTGGGGCTGCTACATGTTCAGGGTGACGCGGGCGACGCGGTGATGCCAGCGGCCGCGAGGTCGGCGGCGTCCGGCGCCACGACGATGAGCCGCTGCGTGGCCCGGGTCAGCGCCACATAGAGCCGCCGCACCCCCGTCGCCGCCTCGGCCGCCAGCGCGCCTGGCGCCACGACGACGACCCCGTCGAACTCGAGGCCCTTGGCCTCGAGGCTGCTTACACAGCGCACGCGGCCGGGGTTGAGCGGCGTGACCAGCTCCGCCAGCCTCGGTGTCGCCGCGACCGGGCCGACAACTCCGACCGTGCCTTCGACGGCGGACAGCAAGGACCCGACCGCCCGTACGAGGGCAGCGTCGAGATCGCCTGCAGCGTCGACGACCTCGGGCTGCCGGCCGGTCGAGCGTACGGCGTTGGCGCCGTGGTGCTGGGGTTCGATCCGGCGCAGGACGGCGTCCGCGAGGGTGACCACCTCGGCCGGGGTGCGGTAGTTGGTGTCGAACAGGAACCGCTTCTCGGCCTTGCCACCTGTCGCGGCCCGGCGGGCCGCCTCGGCCTCGGCCCGGTCATCCCAGCTGCGCTGTGCCGGGTCGCCGACGATCGTCCAGGTGGCCCGCCGGCCGCGCCGGCCCAGCGCCCGCCACTGCATCGGTGTGATGTCCTGGGCCTCGTCGACAATGACGTGCGCATAGCCGGAGTAGTCGTCCTCCCGGGCCGCGACGTTGCGGCGGTTGCGGTCGGCGAACGTGGTGAGCTCCTCGTAGCCGGCGTCGGCCAGCTCGTCATCCTCGCGGATCCGCGGCGCCGACAGGTCGCCGACGAGGAAGCGCAGCTCGTCTGCCAGGGCGACGTCGTGGGTCGACCAGCCCGGCCGGGACCACGACTCGAGGAGCAGCCGCCGCTCGCGTTCGTTCAACGTGGTGCGGGTGGCGTTCTCCAGCACCCGCCGGTCGCGCAGCCGCTCGAGGATGTCGACCGGTTTCTGCTGCGGCCACATGGCGTCGACGAAGTCGAGGAAGCCGTCGTCGGCGAGCAGGTCCTCGACGTCGACCGGCCGCTGCTGCGGCAGGGGCGAGGCGTCCGGCTCGCCGTCGTCCAACGACAGCTGTCCCAGCTCCTCGGGCTCCGGCTGGTGCCGGCGGTACTCGCGGAGCACCATCCGCGCGACGGCGCGGATCATCTTGTCGTAGCTGCCGCCGGACCGCGCGGCATTGGTGGCGACCTCGTGCTTGACCCGGTCGAGCCCACGCCGGTCGACCATGACGGTCGTCGTCAGCGCTGGGCAGTAGAAACGGGGCGGCGCCGGCGGCAGCGCCGCCACCATCGCGTCGCGCAGGATCGGCACCATCCGGTCAGAACCTTTGACCTCGGCGGCGACGTCGTCGTAGCGGGCGCCGCTGATGCCGTCGGCCAGCTCGCCGACCGACAGCAGGGCGGCGGTGGTCTCGCCGAGGGAGGGCAGCACCCGCTCGATGTAGCGGCTGAACACCGCGGTCGGGCCGACCACGAGGACTCCGGAGGATCGGTACCGGTCGCGGTTGGCGTGCAGCAGATAGGCGGCGCGGTGCAGGGCCACGACCGTCTTGCCCGTACCAGGACCGCCGTCGATGAGGACGACCCCCGTCGCGGGCGCCCTGATCGCCTCGTCCTGCTCGTGCTGGATGGTCGCGACGATGTCGTGCATGTGGTCGTCACGGGACCGGCGCAACGCCGCCATCAGGGCGCCGCCACCGATCGTGGGCAGGGACAGCCGCTCGGCGGCTTCGGCGTCGAGCACCTCGTCGTCGACATCGAGCACCCGGTCACCACGCGAGGTGATGACCCGGCGGCGCGCGATCCCCTCCGGTCTGCGCTCGGTCGCCGAGTAGAAGGCGGCGGCGGCGGGCGCCCGCCAGTCGACCACGAGCACGTCACTGTTGGCGGTGCGCACGCCGATCCGGCCGACCCGCAGCCGCTCGCCCTCCGCCGTGTCCAGCCGGCCGAAGACCAGACCGTCGGACTGCAGCTCGAGGACCCGGAGCCGCTCCCCGATGCTGTTGACCATCACGTCTCGTTCGTAGACCGAGCCGGCGTGGTCCTTGTCGATCGTGACCAGCTGCTCGTCCCGTACGACGGTTGCCTCGCGGCGCAGCTCCTCCACCCGCGCGGTCACGACGTCGACGTGCGCCTGTTCGACCGCGATCTCCCGGTCCCGCTGCGTAGGCGCCGACAGGGTGGTGCCGGCCGCGTTGTCGTGCTGCGCGTCTCCCGGGACCATGCACACCCTTCCGGAGGTGTTCTCGGCGTCTCCGCCGCGTCCCTGCGGGACAGGCCAACAAGCCTCCCAGGTACGGGCGGGATCGGCGAACCGGACACTCGAAGGATGGGCGCTAGGCTGTCGCCTCGACAGACCATGGGGCGGTAGCTCAGCCGGTCAGAGCACGGGACTCATAATCCCTCGGTCGTGGGTTCGAGCCCCACCCGCCCCACATCCGCATGTTGTAGTTCGCCTGATGCTGGACAGTTCGGTGTCGGGTGAGGCTTTACCCGTGTTCGGCTGATGCTTGACGGTGGTTTCGGCTGATGCTTGACACTCCCTCACATGAGGGAGCTAAGCGTGGTTGAGCAGCGGTATCAGGCGGTTCTGGCGGTGATCGCTGAAAGGCCCAACGATGACTCACGACGTGACACCGTTTCGTATTGAGACCCCCGAGGCCGACCTCGACGACCTCCGCCGGCGCCTGGCCAGCACCCGCTGGCCGGAGGCGGAGACGGTGAACGACTGGTCCCAGGGCGTGCCGCTCGCCTACCTGCGGGAGCTCTGCCACTACTGGGCCGAGACTTACGACTGGAGAGTGATCGAGGCGCGCCTGAACGCGCTGCCGCAGTTCCGTACCGAGATCGACGGGCTCGGTATCCACTTCGTCCACGTCCGCTCGCCGCACCCCGACGCGCTCCCGCTCGTCATCACCAACGGCTGGCCCGGCTCGATCGTCGAATACCTGAAGGTGATCGGACCACTGACCGACCCCGCTGCCCACGGCGGTGACGCGGCCGACGCGTTCCACGTCGTGTGCCCCACGCTTCCCGGCTACGGCTACAGCGACAAGCCAACGCTGCCGGGGTGGAACTTGCAGCGCATCGCCGGGGCGTGGGCTGGGCTGATGGCCCGGCTCGGCTATGAGCGCTACGGCGCGCAGGGCAGCGACTGGGGAAACAGCATCACGACGAGCATCGGCCAGCAGGATGTCGAACACGTCGCCGGCATCCACGTCAACCCACCCATCGCCGCGCCGGACCCGGCCACGTTCGACGACCTCACCGAAACGGAACGGGCCACGCTCGTCGCACTGAAGCATGCCCAGGAGTGGGAGTCCGGGTACTCCGCGGAGCAGTCGACGAAGCCGCAGACAATCGGCTATCCCCTGCTGGACTCGCCCGCCGGGCTGTGCGCCTGGATCATCGAAAAGTTCCGCTCCTGGACCGACAGTGACGTCGACCCGGAGAAGGTGTTGACCCGTGACGAACTCCTCGACAACGTGACGCTCTACTGGCTCACCGCAACCGCCGCTTCCTCCGCCCGGCTGTACTGGGAGAGCTTCAAGCAGGTCTCCGAATGGTTCACCGTGTCGAACACGGACACCGTCAACGTCCCCACCGGCTGCTCGATCTTCCCGAAGGACATCCCTCGGCCCTCGCGGCGTTGGGCCGTGAAACGCTACACCGACATTCGCTACTGGGGTGAGCCCGACAAGGGTGGCCACTTCGCAGCCATGGAGCAGCCGGAGCTCTTCGTCGACGAGATCCGTTCCTTCTTCCGCCTGGTCCGCTGATGGCCGGACGATGGTGGCAGCGGGCCGTCTTCTACCAGATCTACCCGCAGAGCTTCCATGACACCGACGGCCACGGCATCGGCGCCCTACCCGGCATCACCCGGCGGCTCGACTACCTCGTCGAGTCCTCGGGACAGCTCGCGGGCGGGCCGGGGGCGACATAGGTCTGCTGGGCGTCCAGGAGCTGGGTTGACTCCCGTACGCGGCGTGTATCTCCTGGCCTGAGCGCTGCTCTGTTCCCTGGCACTGAGCATCGGCCCGGGGAGGCAACGATGAGCACAGGGAGCACGCGACGGCAGTTCCTGACCCGCGCCGGAATTGCCGGAGCCGGGGGTGCCGTCGCCGGTGGTCTCGGCGTCGTACCAGGGCTGCTGGACACCGCCTCGGCGGCGCCGTCGGGGTGCCCGATGCACGGCCACGCGGTTCCCTCCGCTGCGACGTTCGGCCGGATGTTCCCCGACCTGCCGCCGTTCGCAGAGGACAGCCCGGAGCTGCGGGCCGCCCTGCTCGCGATCGGCGAGCCGGGCGGCATGCTGGACGCCAAGGACGACCTGTTCGGGCCGGCGGGCGGCCCGGTGAAGCTGATCACCGACCCCGCCCTCAGCCTGGTCAACCGGAACAACCCGGTGCACACGGCGGGCGTCACCTTCGTCGGCCAGTTCATCGACCACGATCTGACCTTTGACGCCACATCCAAGCTCGGGGTCAAGGCCGACCCGGCCAAGTCGCCCAACGGCCGGAGCCCCCGGTTCGATCTGGACTCGGTCTACGGCGCCGGCCCGATGATGCAGTCCGAGCTGTACGACCCGGCCAGTCCGGCCAAGCTGTTGCTCGAGAGCGGCGGGCAGTTCGAGGACCTTCCGCGGCGGCCGGACCACACCGCGGTGATCGCCGATTTCCGCAACGACTCCAACCTCATCCTGAGCGGGCTGCACGCGGCCTTCGCGCAGTTCCACAACCACGCGGTCGACCAGGTGAGCACCCCAGGGGCGGAGCCCATCGACGTGTTCCTGGAGGCCCGCAGGTTGACCACGTGGCACTACCAGTGGCTGGTGCTGCACCAGTTCCTACCGCTGTTCGTCGGCCAGGCGACCGTCGACGCAGTGCTGCACAGCCGTCGCCGCTGCTACCGCCCCGAGGTGCAGGCCTTCGTCCCGGTGGAGTTCTCCGGCGCGGCCTACCGGTTCGGCCACAGCATGGTGCGGCCCTCGTACCGGGCCAACCTCGCCGGCGACGGCGGAGCCCCGTTCTTCGGGCTGATCTTCGACTCGCGGATCCAGGTCGCCGACGGCGCCGGCCCGTCGACCGAGCCAGACGACCTGCGGGGTGGTTTCCGGGCGCCGCGGCGGTTCGTCGGCTGGCAGACGTTCTTCGACTTCGGTGGTGACTACACCGCTGCCGTACGTCCGAACAAGCTGATCGATACCGTGCTCTCCACGCCGCTGTTCAGCCTGCCGCTGAGCGCCATCGCTCACCTGCAGGGTGATCCCGGTCCGGTGGCGCTGCCCCAGCGGACCCTGCTGCGGCACCTCACCTGGGCACTGCCCTCCGGCCAGCGGGTGGCCCGACGGCTCGGCTTCACCCCGCTGCACCGTGCCGACTTCGTCGACCTGGCCGGCTTCGGCCTCGGACTGGACACCGCAACCCCGCTGTGGCTCTACGTCCTGCGGGAGGCGCAGCTGGTCACGGGGGGTCGCTACCTCGGCCCGGTCGGCGGCCGGATCGTGGCGGAGGTGCTGCTCGGGCTGCTCGAGGCCGACCCGACGAGCTACCTGCGCGCCCAACCCGGCTGGCAGCCCACCCTCGGGGCAACGGGCGACCCGTACACGATAGCGAGTTTCCTGACCTTCGCCGGCGTCGATCCGGCCAGCCGCGGCCAGTAGCGATGACCGCGCCACGGCGGGCGCCGGCTGAGCCGAGTTGTTGTGGCTCCCGCGTCTGGACTTGAACCAGAAACCTGCCGATTAACAGTCGGCTGCTCTGCCAATTGAGCTACGCGGGACCGTGCCGTCCGGCACCGCCTGGGAACCCAGGCGCCTCCGGACCGACGACCACCCTACTGTATCGAGATCGGCGGCCAGCAGCCGTACGATTGGTGCACGTGCCAAGCGGCCCGGCGTCCGTTCGAGGAGGCAGCTCCATGCGTTACAAGCTGACATTTCTGGCGGGCTTCGCGACCGGCTACGTGCTGGGCACCAAGGCCGGGCGAAAGCGCTACGACACCATCACCGACGGCGTACGGCGGCTGATCGACAGCCCCGCCGTGCAGGAGACTGCCGGCGTGCTGCAGGCCCAAGCCAGCGGCGCGATGGCGACGGCCAAGAGCACGGTCACGGCCAAGCTCAACGAGAAGGTCGGCGACAAGGTCAGCTCCCGCTTCGGCGCCGGCCACTTCTTCGGCAGCCACGACGGTTCGGGCGCCCACAACGGTGCAGCAGAGCGCGACCCGGACAGCCCGCCGCCCTACCCCGCGGCCGGCCACGAGGAGTTCGGCGGGGACGAGTGACCGGACCTGTTTGCCCGACCCACACTCCGGGGTAGTCCGGTCGCATGGCTACCCACCACCCCATCCCCGACCCGCCGGACCCGTACGAGGAAGCCGGTCTGCCGGCCACCGACGACGCGCTGCCGGGCAAGCTCATCACCGGCGACGTCCAGGACGACGTGGTGGTGCCGACCGACCACCCGACCTATGTCAACGCCTACGGCACCACCGACCTCGAGGCCGAGCTCGGAGAGCCGCTCGGCCAGCGGCTGTCCCACGAGGAGCCGGACGTGCTGAGCCAGCTCGACAAGCCCTGGACGGACCCCGGTGACGTCCCTGACGACGTCGCCAACCCGTTCCCCGAGGACCCGGACGAGCGAGCCGGCCGGCTCGTCGCACCGGACGAGGGAGCACACCCTGACGAGGAGGCCGACCTCTATGCCGACGACGTCGGCACCGACCTCGGCGGCTTCTCCCCCGAGGAGCGGGCCATGCACATCGAGCCCGACTCAGGCTCCTAGAGGCACGCCGTGCCCCGGCTACGGCGGTCGGTGGTCACCGCAGCAGGACTGACGAGGCATCGGCGGGGCAAGGGCTGGTGCTACCGCACCGCGGACGGCAGCGAGGTCTGCGACCCGCTGGAGATCGCCCGCATCGACGCCCTGGTGATCCCGCCGGCCTGGCGCGACGTCTGGATCTCCCCCCACCCCAACGGTCACATCCAGGCACTGGGTACGGACGCGGCGGGCCGGCGGCAGTATCTCTACCACCCGCTGTGGCGCCGCCAGCGCGACGCCGAGAAGTTCGACCGGGTGCTGCTCATGGCCGAGCGGCTGCCCGAGGTGCGCACCCGGCTGGAGGCCAACCTGCGCACCGGCGGCCTGACCCGCGAGCGGGTGCTCTCGGCCGCCGTACGCCTCCTCGACCTGGGCTTCTTCCGCATCGGCAGCGAGGAGTACGCCGAGGCCAACCACACGTACGGTCTGGCCACGCTGCTGAAGAGCCATGTCTCCGTGGCACGCGACGGGCTGATCACCTTCGACTACCCGGCCAAGGCCGCCAAGCAGCGAATCCAGACCATCGCCGATCCGCCGGTCTGCGAGGTCGTGGCCGCGCTCAAGCGCCGGCGGGTCGGAGGCGACGAGCTGCTGGCCTACCGGTCCGGCCGCGAGTGGGTGCATCCGGGCAGCGCCGAGGTCAACCGCTACCTCCAGGACCTGTTCGGCGTGGAGACCTCCGCCAAGGACTTCCGCACCTGGCATGCCACCGTGTTCGCTGCCGTAGGCCTGGCCGTGTCACTGCCCGCCAGCACCTCGGCGTCCGCGCGCAAGAGAGCGGTCGCCCGCACGGTCAGCGAGGTTGCCCAATACCTCGGCAACACGCCGGCGGTCTGCCGGGCCTCGTACATCGACCCGCGGGTCATCGACCGCTACGACGACGGCATCACCATCGCCGACGACCTGCTCGAGCTCGGCCATGACAACCGGTTCGGCTCTCTGGCGACGCACGGCCCGGTCGAGCAGGCCGTGCTCCGGCTGCTGCGCGAGCCGACCGCACGGCAACGCAGCACGCGCATTCGGAAGGCTGGTTGAGAGGACGCGAGGCCTCAGCCCGCGCCCTCGAGCAGCACCCGTAGCCGGCCGTCGGCGACCTGGGTCCGGAAGACCGGCTGCGGCGCGGTGGCCGGTCCGTGCACGACAGCACCGTCACGGAGCCTGAAGGTGCTGCCATGCCACGGGCAGGTCACACAGTCCTCGCCGCCCTCGGCGTGGATCCGGCCGCTCGCCAGCGGCCCGTCGAGGTGGGCGCACCGGTTGGCCAGGACGTCGACCCGGTCACCCCTGCGCAGCACCAGCAGGCTGACGTCGCCGAGCCGGCGGGTGGCCGGACGGCCTTCGGCGAAATCGTCCATCGCCCCGATGTCGTGCCAGCCGGCCTTGACCAGGTGCTGCACGAACTCGGCGTGGTTGGTGCCGGCCGCCTGCCGGTAGGCCAGGTGCCCGCCGAGATAGCTGCCGAGTCCCGCGACGGAGTAACCGGCCCAGCCGAGGAGCCGGCCGCGCTCGCGGTGCCCGCGCCGGCGGGCAACCAGTGAGGAGACGTAGAGGCTGCCGGCGAGGACATTGCTGGCGGCATGCACGAGACCGACCCGCTGCTGCTGCTCGTGCAGCACCGACCAGTCCGTCCAGCCGGTCGCGACGGCGGGAACCAGGCCGAGGAGCCCTACCGCGATCAGCCGGTCGGGCGCGGTTCCCGTGCCAGGCAGGGCATCGAGCACGGCCGCCGACGTCCACGTGCCGACCGGCACCTGGACGAGTACCGGGTGCAGCGGGTGGCCGAGCCACACGCCGTGGAGCAGGTCCTTGACCGTACGGGAGCGCAGGGCGCCCGACACCACGGAGGTCACGGCCCTCGCGACGGGGTCGAGGACGGTGGTGTTCTCGAGGGCATCAAGAGCGGCAGGCTGAGGCATGACGATCTAGTGCCCCGGACGGCCCGAGATAGTCCCGGCCTACTCGAGGTAGTCGCGCAGCTTCTGCGAACGGCTGGGGTGGCGCAGCTTGGAGAGCGTCTTGGACTCGATCTGCCGGATCCGCTCACGGGTGACCCCGAACTCGCGGCCGACCACCTCGAGCGTTCGCGGGTGGCCATCGGTCAGCCCGAACCGCAGCTGGATGACCTTCTTCTCACGGTCGGACAGGGTGTGCAGCACGGAGTCGAGCTGTTCCTGGAGCAGGATGAACGACGCCGCGTCGACGGGGACGACGGCGTCGGAGTCCTCGATAAAGTCGCCGAGGTGGGAGTCCTCCTCCTCACCGATCGGCGTCTCGAGGCTGACCGGCTCCTGGGAGACCTTGAGGATCTCGCGCACCTTGTCGGGCGTGAGGTCCATCTCCTTGGCGATCTCCTCGGGCATCGGCTCACGGCCGAGATCCTGCAGGAGCTGGCGCTGGATGCGGATCAGCTTGTTGATCGTCTCGACCATGTGCACCGGGATCCGGATGGTGCGGGCCTGGTCGGCGATGGCGCGGGTGATCGCCTGACGGATCCACCAGGTCGCGTACGTGGAGAACTTGTAGCCCTTGGTGTAGTCGAACTTCTCGACCGCCCGGATCAGGCCCAGGTTGCCTTCCTGGATCAGGTCGAGGAAGAGCATGCCGCGCCCGACGTAGCGCTTGGCGATCGAGACGACGAGGCGCAGGTTGGCCTCGACCAGCTTCTTCTTGGCCAGCTGTCCGTCGCGTTCGATCCACTCGAGGTCGCGGCGCATCTTGTCCTGGAGCTTCTTGCTGGTCGCGAGCTTCTCCGAGGAGAACAGCCCGGCCTCGATCCGCTTGGCCAGGTCGACCTCCTCCTCGGCGGTGAGGAGCGGGACCTTGCCGATCTCCTTGAGGTACATCCGGACGGGGTCGTTGGTCGGCGCCTTGAGCGCCAGCTCCTCGGCCTCGCGGCGGGAGACCGGGGCTTCCTCGTCGGCATCCACGCCGTCGACGACCTCGATGCCCTCGTTGGTGAAGGCCTGCAGCACGGCGTCCATCGACTC
>JAWWOO010000100.1:0-51800 GCA_033851545.1 Frankiales bacterium
CGTGGGACATGAGGACCTCTTGGCTAGGAGTGGATGCTTGGCGGCACCCACACCCTCACCGAGAGGTCCTCACCTCGTCACGCACCACAGCCCCCGTGTCACCAACCTTCGTGGATGGGACATCTAGACCGGGCGGTCCCACCTAGCGGGGGACCTTCGGCGCGGCCGGGATCTTGGTGGTGTGGATCGGGGAGCGGGCGCCACCGGACACCGCCCACCAGATGGTGCTGACCGCGAAGGACACCGTCACCTTGTACGACCCGTGGGCGTCGGCGAACACCGGGTGCCCGATGGCTGACTTGCCGTGGTACGAGCGGGTGAACACGGTGACCTTGGTGTGCGGCGCCGCCAGCCCGGCGATGGTCACCGGCTTCTTCGCCGCGGCCTTCACCGGGCCCGCCACCGTGAGGCCGTGGGCCAGCGTGTGACCCTTGGCCGTGCGGTAGGAGTTGGCCACCGCGTACCACCCGGCGTCGGCATTCAGCGGCACGGTCAGGGCGTACGTCCCCCGCGTCGTGGCTACGGTCCGGAAGGCCAGCGGTCCAGCCGCAGGGCGGGTCACGTAGACGGTGACCCTTCGGCCAGGCTCCGCCAAGCCGGACAGCACCACGTGACCACCCCGCGGTGCGCTCGCCGGTCCGGTCAGCGTGACACCGTCCATCCTGGACGTCACGGGGACCGAGCTCTGCGTGCCCGAGGTCGCGCCCAGGGTGTACGTCCCCCCGTCCGGGGTGGTCGACAGGGTCGTGGACCACGCGCCGGTCGCGTCGGGTTGCAGCAGCACCGACCGGGAGCCCTTGCTGTTGCTGACGTTCAGCGTTACCGGAGTCAGTGGCCGGCCGGTGCCGGTGACCACGAGCGGCTGGCCACGCAGGACCTTGGCCGGGGCCACGACCGTGGGTGTGACCACGTGGCAGGCCGTCGTGCCCGAGTCGGTGCTGTGGGACCCGGCGGCGTCGACGAACTGCCAGTCGTACGAGGTCGGGTGCAGCGTCATCCTCAGGACGCCGAACGAGTCGTTGAAGCGCGCCTCGGTGGTCGCCGGCTTGGAGACGAACTTCTCCAGGCTGCGCCCGCCCGTGCCCACGACGAACTCCCGGACACCGCGGCCCGGCGCGGCATTGCCGAGTGAGTCCATCTGGGCGAACCGCTCGTAGTCGTGGTTGTGGCCGGTGAGCACCACGTCGGCCTGCGCGGCGTAGAGCGCCGCATAGAGGCCGCTCAGCGCCTTGGTGCCGGCCTCGAGCCCGCCCGAGAACACCGGGTGGTGCCAGTAGGCCAGGATGCACTGGTTGGGGTGCTGGGCGAGGTCGTTGACCAGCCACGTGAACTGCTCCGACGCCGCGTGGCCGGAGAACGCCGGCGAGCAGCCGCCCACCGCGTTGCAGCTTCCGGTGTTCAGGGCGATCAGATGCCACTGGCCGAGATCGTAGGAGTACCAACCCTTCCCGGGTGTCGCTGCCCGCGCACCGAAGTACGAGAAGTAGCCGGCCGCCTTGCCGTCCGGCCCGTAGTACTCGTGGTTGCCGGGCACCGGGTAGGTCTTGGACAGCACGGTGCCCCAGCTGCGGCCGTACATCAGCTGGAACTGCTGGGGGTCGCCGGAGTAGTACTGGTCGTCGCCCAGGGCCAGCACCGAGCCGATCGACGGGTCCTGCAGCAGCGCTGCCGTCTTCTGCTCCTGGCACTGCAGGTCGTCGTGGGCCGCGACCGCGCTTGCCTCGGTGGGGGCGTCGCACGCGATGTCGCCGGCGGCTGCGATCACCGGGTCGCCGCTCGTGTCGGCCCGCGTGACGGCGGAGGCGACGTCGGCGCCGCCGGGCGTGCCGCCGGTGAGGGCAACGGTCGCGGCAACCACGGTGGCCAGAGCGATCGCCGTACGGGAGCTGCGGTGGAACCGGGACATTCAGACGCCTTCGAGGTCGGGGCCGGAGCCTCCGGATGGGCGGCAGGACGACCTGCCCACGACTGCTCGGTCACCCAAATGGCCTAACGCCGGGTGGTCCAGGGCTGCCGACGTTACACGAGACGTCATGGAGGACGGGGCACCGAAGCATGGAACGCAGCAACCGCAGGCTGTTCCGCCGAGCCGCTGCTCTGGGCATTCTCGTCGCCTCACTGGTCGCGCCGACCGTGGCGCAGGCCGCCGTGTCGCCGCCCTCGGTGACCCTCGAGGGCACGTACACGCTGGTCCATGTCGACGGCACCGCCGGGCACCCGAGCGCCGACGGCTACCACCAGGAGCTGCGGGCCGGTGGCCGGGCCTACGACGTCAAGCTCGGGAGTGGCGTCGCCTTCCGCAGCGGCGACTCCGTGCGGCTGACCGGGCGGCTCCAGGGCGCCACGATCAGCGTGCAGCACTCCTCGATCACCGCCTTCGCCCCGGACGTCCCGGCGATCGGCGGCACGACCCGCGTGCTGGTGATCCTTGCCGAATGGAATGCGCCGGACTCGACCACGCAGGCCTCGGCCGCGAACGTCTTCGCGGCCGACAGCACCTGGTTCAACCAGACCTCGTACGGTCATCTGAGCCTCTCGACCACGGTTACCGACTGGGTGCACGTCAGCGCACCCCCGGCCGGGCTGTGCTCAGACAGCAACGTGTCCGACCAACTCACGAATCGTGCGCTGACCGCGTCGGGTTACACCGCCGCCGACTTCGACCGGGTGGTCGTCTACTTCCCGGCCAGTACGGACAGCGGTTGCCGCAACGTCGCCGGCTTCGCGGAGGCTCCCGGCAACCGGGTCTGGCTCAACGGCACGATGGACACCCGCAGCACCATCCACGAGCAGGGCCACAACTACGGGCTCTACCATGCGCACTCCGCGGCCTGTACGACCCCCGGCGCCGCGACCGCGGCCGTCGCGCCCGATGCCACCGCCGACAACTGCACCTACGCCGACTACGGCGACCCGTTCGACGCCATGGGCGCCTCGGGCCTGGTGGCCGAGTACTCCGCCGGCCAGAAGGACGACCTGGGCTGGCTCGACGCCGGCCGCAAGGCGACGCTGACGACTGGCTCGACGCTCGGCCTGGTCCCGTACGAGCAGCAGTCGACGGCCGTCCACGCCGCGGTCTTCGCCGCATCGACGACTCGGTCGTACTGGTTCGAGAACCGCGCGGCGACCGGCCCCGACAGTGCCCTGCCCCCGGGCGCCACCGCCGGCGTCCTCGTGCACCTCGTCGACAGCACCGTCGACGCGAAGTCCGGCGAGGCCTCGTACTGGGCCTCGGCGCAGAGCTACCTGCTCGACCAGAGTCCGGGCGATCACTGGCTCGGCACCTCGGTCCTCCCGTACGGGCAGAGCTGGACGAGTCCCGAGGGCGTCACGTTCTCGATCGGCAGTCCCTCCGGCGGCGAGGTCCCCGTCTCGGCCGGCGTCGGCACGTCCAGCCCGGCCAGCTGGCCGACCGGGGCACCGGCTGCAGGCGCACGGCAGCCGGCCTTGCTCACCGCGAGGTTCGCCACCGGCCAGTCGACCCTGCGCGTGACCCAGGGGGCGGCCGCCCTGATCTCGGGTACGGCCCTGCAGGCGGACGGCTCGGCGGTGGGCGGCTCGACCGTGCAGGTGCAGGCCACCCCGCACGGCCGCGCGGTGTGGAGGACCGTCGGCTCCCTGACCGTTCCGGCCTCAGGTCTGCTCTCCGGGGTGTTCCGGCCGGTGGGCACGTCTGACTACCGGTTGCTCCTCCAGGCCTCGGGCGATGAGGGCGGCGCGGTCAGCAACGTCCTCACCGTCGTCGTGAGGCCGTCGGTCATCGCAGCGGTGACCAAGCCGATCGTCGAGCACGGGCGCACCGTTGGGCTGAACGTCTCGATTCCCGGCCATGCCGGCCAGGTGGTGACGGTGCAGCGCTGGGTGCACAACGCCTGGAAGCCTTGCGCCACAGCGCGTCTGGGCGTCAACGGCAAGCGCTCGGTCGTCGTACGGCTGCTGGCCAAGGGCCACTATGTCTACCGCTTCGTGAAGGCCGCCGATGCCTTCCATCTCGGCGCCGTCAGCAAGCCGCTGCCGGTCCGCGCCGTCTGAGCCTTGACGGACACCAGGCGCGGGGCCATAGTTCACTAGTAATCTAGCGAACTAGGGATCTCATCATGTTGATGTTCCATCTCGCGAGCCGGTCGAGCCTCCCCCCGTACGCGCAGCTGGTCGAACAGGTGCGCCAGGCGCTGCTGACGGGCATCCTGCGCCCTGGCGACCGGCTGCCGACGGTCAAGGAGGTCGCGGGGGCGCTCGCGGTCAACCCGAACACGGTGTCCAAGGCCTACCGCGACCTCGAGCGAGAAGGCTTGGTCGAGGGCCGGCAGGGGGTCGGGACCTTCGTGGTGCGACGACCGGATGGTCCGCCACCGATGGTCCAGGCACAGCTGGCGAAAGGGCTGAACACGTGGATCGGCAAGGCACGTACGGCCGGCCTGTCCGACCCCGACATCGAGAGCATGCTGCGCTCGACGTTGCGGGCCAGCCGGGACGAGGCGATCGCATGACCGCCGCGGTGCAGGTCGCAGGGCTCGGCAAGCGCTACGGCAAGAAGTGGGCGTTGCAGGACGCCACGTTCGACCTCCCGGCCGGGCGGGTCTGCGGTCTGGTCGGCGCCAACGGGGCCGGCAAGACGACCCTGCTGCGGATGCTGGCCGGACTCAGCAAGCCCACCGCCGGCAGCGCGATCGTCGAGGGCAGGGTGCCCGGGGACGAGGTCGACTTCCTCAGCGAGGTCGGCTATCTCGCCCAGGAGGTGCCGCTGTACGTCAGATGGACGGCGGAGGACCACCTGCGGATGGGCGCTGCGCTCAACCCGGGCTGGGACGACAAGGGGGCGCGGGACCGGCTGGAGTCGCTGGGCATCCCATTCGACCAGCGCGTCGGCACCCTGTCCGGCGGCCAGCGGGCGCAGGTGGCACTGGCCATCGCACTCAGCAAGAAGCCGTCTGTGCTGCTCCTCGATGAACCCGTGGCGGCGCTGGATCCCTTGGCCCGCAGGGATTTCTTGTCGACTCTGACCGAGGCGGTCGCCGACACCGACCTCACCGTGATCCTGTCCACGCACCTGGTGAGCGACCTCGAGCGGGTGTGCGACCACCTGGTGGTCCTGGACGCCGCCCACACGATGCTCGCAGAGGGAGTGGACGAGGTGATGGCCACCCACCGGCTGCTGACGGCCGCCCGAAGGGACATCCGGGACCTGGAGCGGGACCACACGGTCCTGCGGGTCGAGCAGACCCCGCGGCAGGTCAGCGTCTGGGTGAAGCTCGAGGGACCGGTGCACGACCCGCTCTGGCAGGTCTCCGAGCTGGGGCTCGAAGACATCGTGCTCGCCTATCTCGACCGCGGCCGCCGGGCCGCCGGTCGCGCGACCTTGCAGGAGGTGACCGCATGAGTTGGCTGCTGTGGCGACAGCACCGCCTGCAGGGAGCAGTCGCGGCGGGCGTCCTCGCCGCCCTCGGGATCCTGCTGTGGGTGACCGGCGTGAGCATGGCGCACACCTACAGCACGGCGATGTCGGTGTGCCGGGCGAACAACACCTGCGGCGAGCTCAACCTGTTCCAGGGGGACGGCGCGCTGGTCGCCCTGGTCAACTTCACGGTGCTCGTACCCGTGCTGGTGGGGGTGTTCTGGGGTGCCACCATCGTGGGCCGTGAGCTGGACGCCGGGACCAATCAGCTGGTGTGGACCCAGTCGGTCACGCGGAGGAGCTGGCTCCGCTCGAAGATCCTGCTCCTGCTGGTGTCCTCGACCGCGGTGGGGGCCATCCTCTCGGGCCTCGTGACCTGGTGGTCGGGCACCCTGAACTCCTACCACCACGAACGCTTCGAGGGGCTGAAGTTCGACATCCAGGGGGCCGTCCCGGTCGCGTACACCCTGTTCGCGGCGGCGCTCGGACTTGCGGCAGGCGTGCTCTGGCGCCGTACGTTGCCCGCCATCGCCACCACAGCTGCCGGCTTCTTCGTCGTCCGGCTGGTCGTGGAGAACTTCGCCCGCCCGCATTTCCTGCACACCATCACCTCGACCGGCGCGATAGGCGCGGGCCCGAACGCCCCGCTGGGCTCCTGGCTCCTGAGCACCACCGTGGTGCTCAACGGAGATGTCGTCCAGGGCGCCATCAAGCTGCCTGTCAGCTGCGCAGGCGCGGCCACGCGGGCCGGGGCCAGCAAGTGCCTGGCCGATCTCGGCTACAGCGAAGTCTCGACCTATCACCCACCCTCCCAGTACTGGACCTTCCAGCTCACCGAGGCGGCCATCTTCCTGGGGCTCACGGCGATCCTGACGCTGGTGGCCGTCGTGGCCTTGAAGCGCCAGGACGCGTAGGTCTCGGAGCAGCGACCAACGCCGGCGGTCGTTCAGGGCAGCTGGACGTGAACGTGCGCAGCGAAGATGTCGGACTTCTTGCCGCTGGAGGGGGTGGCACTGCCCCAGCTCAGCACCACGTCGTTCGGCGACAGCGTCGAGATCCCGAACGTGTCGCCCGGCCACACCGACGGGTCGCCGAACTCCGCGGAGATCTGCACAGCCGGCGCCAGCCATCCCGCGGTCACCGAGAAGGGCCGCAGATACTCGGCGTAGCCCGCGGGGTTGCTGTCCGACAGCCAGGCGACGTACGCGATGCCGGCTCCGCCGCCGGTGACCTGCATGACGTGCGGCACGTCGCGCCGGTCCGATGGACCCTGGATGGGCGCGGACCACGTGCGCCCGTGGTTGACGGAGTAGGACAGCCAGCCCACGTCGTACGTGGTGCCGTCCGGCGCGGTCTTCTGCGTGTCCCAGCTGGCGTAGAGGTTGCCTCCGGCGTCCAGCGCGATGTCACCGTCGATCCACCACTCCGACAGGGACATGGTGCCGCCCTGGGCGCCTACCCGCGTAGGCGTCGACCAGGTGGCCCCACCATCGACCGACGACGTGAAGTACTCGTACGCCGGCTCCATGGCGTAGGTAGTGGTGTCGGTGATGGTGTAGCCCTGGTAGAGCACGTCGACCCGGCCGTTGGGCTCGACCACCAAGGGCGCGCTGTCCCCTCCGGAGCTGGGGAATCCCGGACTCACATGGGTGATCGGACCGAACGTCCGGCCGCGGTCCGTCGACTTCTGCAGGACGACGTTGACGTCTCCGGTCGAGTAGCCGCAGCTGCCGCTCGCCGAGCACAGGAAGGTCACCGAGGTGCGGTTCGGTCCGTAGTCCCAGGTGACGTAGAGCGTGCCGTCCGGCCCGGTCGCCAGGAAGACCCGGTCACCCCAGTTCTTCGGGTCCGGCGGCACCAGCGGCGTCACCCGCGGGAACGTCACCCCGTGGTCGAAGGACGCCGCCACGACGGGGTACCACTGGCTGCCGTGCCCCAGCATGAACGCCGAGTAGACCGTGCCGTCCGGCGCGACGGTGACGGCCGGGTCCCATGAGTTGTAGGTGGACCCGACCGAGCCCGGGACGTTGATCGGCTTGCCGAACGTGCGAGCGCCGTCGATGGACCGCGAGAAGGCGATGCCGCTGCAGCCCATCCAGGTCTCGTACACGTAGCCGAGCCGGGGATCGGTCGCCTGCTCGACCTCGGCGTTCTGGGTCCCGCACGAGCTGCTGATGTCGATGACGGGATCAACGGTGTAGACACCGGCCGCGGCAGCCGTGCCTGCGGGTCCGAAGATCGCGGCGAGGAGGGCCAGCGCGACGGCAGGGACGCGGAGCGTGGACGAAAGCACGGAAAGCGGCCGGAACCTCATGGCAGCCGAGCATGAACGGGGCTCTGGCTTGCTGTCAACGCTGGAGGTACATGCCGGAGGGCGGTCCCTTTGCAGGACCGCCCTCCGGCATGACTGCGAATTGTCCTCTCGCGATTAGCTGAGCGCCGCCACGAGGCCGGGGATGTCGGGAGTCCCGAGGCCGGTCACGTTGTCGTAGCCCGCGGTGGTCCGCAGTGAGGTGTCAGCCCCTTCGATGACCGGGCCGTTGACGCTCTGTGGCACCGAGTTGATCGTGCGCACCGACGTCTGGAGCGAGGTCGGGGTCACCTCGGCGTTGCGTAGAACCGCGGTCGGGGCTGCCGGCGCCAGCACGTCGACCAGGCCACTCGAGAGCGAGTAGAGCGCCGGGTTGGCGAAGCCGAGCAGACCGTCACCGTTGTCGAGTCGCGCCTGGTCGACCAGCGCCAGCACGCCGGCGAACAGCGGCGACGACAGGCTGGTGCCGCCGATCCGGCGCTCGCAGTACTCACGGTTGCCCGCCACTGGGGTGCAGCCGGCGTCGATCAGCGGGTCACCGCTGACGTCGTAGGTCTGCCCGTACAGCAGCCCAGTGTTGGGATCGCCGACCATCGAGACGTCCGGGACGACGCGACGCGGCTGCGAGTAGGTGACCGGTGTCCCGCTCGCGGTGACGGTCGACGTGCCGAGGCCGTTGACCTTGCCCACCTGGTACGGCGGCTGGGCGAAGATGCGGCTCAGGCCGCCACCGCTGCCGTACAGGAAGGCGGGCGGCCATGGTGAGTAGCCGTCGGCCGTGACCGTGGTCCCGGTTGCGGGCGGGCTGATGACGGCGTTGACAAGGTTGCTCTTGTAGGTGCCCCAGCCGAACTCGCTCTTGCTGCCCGATGCACTGGTCAGCAGCAGGCTGGTGCCGCCCACTGCCGTCGCGTACGGGCTGCTCGCCGGCCAGCTGCTCTGCGCGAGGCCGGTCTCGGCCGCGACGTCACCGGTGTCGCCGGAGGAGAACAGCACGCTGATCCCGGTGGCTGCGGCCTGCTGCAGCGCCGCCTCGGTGTTGTGGAAGGAGCCGAAGGTCTTGGGGTCGCCGTTGATGCCCCAGCTGTTGGTGATGATGTCGGCGCGGTGGTTGTCGATCATGTCGATGAGCGCGTGGTCCAGGGGCTCGTTGCTGTTGTTGCCACCCTCGTAGACCAACGTCGCCTCAGGCGCGATCGCGTGCGCAGCATCGACGTCGAGGCTCTCCTCGCCGTACCAGCCCTGGGGGTCGAAGCGGTTCTCGGGGAACCGGTAGATGCCCGGGGTGACGTGCTGCTCGATCTTGGTCAGCGGCAGCCCGTGGTTGAGGGAGTACTGGTCCAGGTCGGCCTGGATGGTCGGGCTGGCGAACGCGTCGGTGATGCCGATGCGGATGCCGCGGCCGGTCAACGCGTCACCGGTGCTGTAGTTGCCGGGCAGCCCGTAGGCGACGCGGACCTGGAACGGGTCATAACCGCACGGCGTCCACGACAGGTTGCTGCCGTACTGGTGGGCCGGCGGCGTCACCGTCGCCGGGTGGTCTCCCGCGTAGGTCGAGCACGGACCCGGTGTGGAGTAGCCGACGCCCGGCCCGGCAGCCGGCTTGCCGGCGCTGGTGTTGGACGGCTTCGCGAAGAAGTCGCTGTCGTCGAGCCCGCCGACGAACGAGACGGACGACGCGAGATCGCTCGGGACGGCCGGCGCCTGCGCGTTGCCGCGTACGGTGTGCCCCTCGACCCGGTAGGTGTTCTCGGTCACGCCGAAGGTCTGCTCGACCTGGCTGACCGTCCCGGTGGCGTCGACGTAGGCCCGGTTGGCCGGCGTGTGGCCGATCACGAAGCCCGCCTTCTTCAGCCACTGCTGAACGGCTGAGGCGTCGGCCGGCGCGGGCGCGAACTGCTGGCGGAACTGCGCGGCGCTGAGGAACTGGTGATAGCGCGCGCTATGGGGGTCCTGCAGGTCGCGGAGCAGGCTGCCGAGGGCGGCAGAGCTGCGGCCCTGAAGGTAGACGCTGACGGTGACCGTTGAGCTGCCGTCTGCGTGGCCAGTGAGGTTGGCGGTCGACGCGTAACTCGGCACGTTGTCGGCGAC
This sequence comes from Frankiales bacterium, assembly GCA_033851545.1. GTDB lineage: Bacteria > Actinomycetota > Actinomycetes > JAWWOL01 > JAWWOL01 > JAWWOL01. The sequence continues at coordinate 9,798 of JAWWOO010000100.1, forward strand.
CCGGGCGACACCGCTTGCGGCGACGGCTTGTCCGGGTAGTCCGACGGCCGCCGATCCGAGGCCGACCGCAGCCACTGTGGCGCTGACCCACAGTCTTGAGGAGATGCGCATTCGGGTCCTTTCACGGTACGCCAGGTGCGACGTTGCGCCCGGCGGAGCGAATGAGACCGACAGCGTGACACCGGCATCGCCTTGTGTCACGCTCGGTGACACTGACGTTGGTCCCGTACACGCACAGTGACTGTTGGGATCACCGGCCTGTGCATACATGCGTGCGAACGCGCCCCGTTCGCCGTACCGTTCAGCGCAGATGAGTCAGATGTCGCTGTTCTCCGCCGGCATGAACGACCCGTCGTACGACGACCTCGAGGGCCTGTTGGCTGGACCGGGGTCGATCGAGCGACGGGGTGATGCCGCGCGGGTCAGCGTCCTGGTCCGCGACGAGTGGCGCGTCGAGGCCCTCCTGCGCGGCCTGGCCGTGCTGGGGCCGGGAGCTGACGCCGACGGCTTGCTGGTGCGGACGGCCTACCTGCCCCAGCTGTACGCGGTCGCGCAGCGCTGGCACTCGCCCCTCGGCAAGCACCCAACCGCCGGCCTGCGGGTCGACGGTGCCCGGCTGTGGTGGTGGTGCCTCGCCGCGGGAGGGGCCGACACGACCGGCTACCGCCTGGGACTGGGCCCTGACGACGGCGATGCCGTCTGGTCGGCGGCCGGTGCAGCCCTGGCCACGGCCGGTGTGACGGCGGCGCTCGTGGGGCAAGGGCAGCAAGGGCAACGAGCTGCCGACGGTCCGGCGTACCGTGTGGTCGGTGCCCGCCGGTTGGTACGCCTCGCCGAGTTGGTCGGCGCGGCGCCGTTCGGTGTGCCGGCAGCAGCGTGGCCGACGGCCGGTCAGGCGCGCGTCGGGATGAACGAGCTGCCCGGTGTCCGGGCGGCGGGGAACTACGGCGAGCCTTCGTCGAGTTGACCCTGGCACGGTCTGCCGACCGGGGGTGCGGACGGGAGCTGGCGGGGGGATCGACACGCGCGATCCGGCCCGGTGAGCGGTTTCGCCACCGGACAGGCGACACTGTGCCTTCGGAACAAGGGCGCCCGACCAGGCGTCCAAGGCTCCGAAGGCAGCAACCAGAGCGACAGGAGTGACGTGGCAACGAGCAAGGCAGCGCGCACGGGAGCGGCCGGCAAGCCGGCCAATGGCCGTGCCCTGGTCATCGTCGAGTCCCCGTCCAAGGCGCGGACGATCGGCGGTTACCTCGGCTCGGGCTATGTCGTGGAGTCCTCGATCGGCCACATCCGCGACCTGCCGCGAAACGCTGACGAGGTCCCGGCCTCGTACAAGGACAAGCCCTGGGCCCGGCTCGGCGTCGACGTGGACAACGGCTTCGAGCCGCTCTACATCGTCACGCCGGACAAGAAGGCCCAGGTCGCCAAGCTGAAGGGGCTGCTCAAGGACGTTGACGAGCTCTACCTCGCCACAGACGAGGACCGCGAGGGCGAGGCCATCGCCTGGCACCTGGTCCAGGCACTCAACCCCCAGCTGCCCGTACGTCGGATGGTTTTCCACGAGATCACGCCCACCGCCATCGCGGCGGCCGTCGCTAACCCGCGCGAGATCAACCAGGACCTGGTTCACGCCCAGGAGACCCGGCGGATCCTCGACCGCCTCTACGGCTACGAGGTCAGCCCGGTCCTGTGGAAGAAGGTCATGCCGCGGCTGTCCGCCGGCCGCGTGCAGTCCGTCGCCACCCGGGTGATCGTCGAGCGCGAGCGGGCCCGGATGCGGTTCCACTCGGCGGGCTACTGGGACATCGTGGCCGGCTTCGACGCCGCGCTTGCCGGTACGGCGCCTGACCCGGCCAACCCGTCCGCCTTCGACGGCGAGCTGGTGGCGGTCGACGGCGCCCGGGTCGCGAGCGGCCGTGACTTCGGTGAGGACGGCCGGCTCACCGGCAAGGCGTCCAACGTGCTGCATCTCGACGAGGCGGCCGCGCGCGCCCTGGCCGTACGCCTCGAGGGTGCCGCGTTCGCCGTCACCAGCGTCGAGGACAAGCCCTACACCCGCCGTCCGTCGCCGCCGTTCATGACCTCGACGCTGCAGCAGGAGGCCGGCCGCAAGCTCCGGCTGTCCAGCCAGCAGACGATGCGTACGGCCCAGCGGCTGTACGAGAACGGCTACATCACCTACATGCGGACCGACTCGACGACGCTGTCGGAGACGGCGCTCAACGCCGCCCGCGCCCAGGCCAGAGCACTGTACGGCGACCCGTACGTGCCCGACGTGCCCCGGCGCTACGAGAAGAAGGTCAAGAACGCCCAGGAGGCGCACGAGGCCATCCGGCCCGCCGGTGACTCGTGGCGGACCCCTGGCGAGCTGGCCCGCGAGCTGTCCGGCGAGGAGCTGCGGCTCTACGAGCTGATCTGGCAGCGGACCGTCGCCTCGCAGATGACCGACGCCCGCGGGCAGTCGCTGACCGTGCGGATCGCCGGCTCGTCCAGTGCGGGGGAGCGGGCTGAGTTCTCGACGACCGGCCGCACCATCACCTTCCCCGGCTTCATGCGGGCCTACGTCGAGGGCGCTGACGACCCCGACGCCGAGCTCGAGGACCGCGAGCGGCGGCTGCCGCGCCTCGCCGAAGGCCAGTCGCTCCGGGTCGACCGGCTCGAGCCGACCGGGCACGCGACCAACCCGCCGGCGCGCTTCACCGAGGCGTCGCTGATCAAGACCCTCGAGGAGATGGGCGTCGGCCGCCCGTCGACCTACACCTCGATCATCGGCACCATCCAGGACCGCGGCTACGTGTTCAAGAAGGGCACGGCGCTGGTCCCGTCGTTCGTCGCGTTCTCGGTGATCGGCCTGCTCGAGCAGTACTTCGGCCGGCTGGTCGACTACAACTTCACCGCGTCGATGGAGGACGACCTCGACGAGATCGCCAACGGCGAGCGCGAGAGCACCCCGTGGCTGACCCGGTTCTACTTCGGCGTGCCGGACGCCAACGGTGACGCGCCGCGTGACGTCACGACGGCCGGTCTCAAGTCGATGGTCTCCGAGCGGCTCGACGAGATCGACGCCCGTGAGGTCAACTCGATCCCCCTGGGCACCGACAGCGAAGGGCGCGAGATCGTCATCCGGGTCGGGCGCTACGGCCCCTATCTCCAGCGGGGCGACGACCGGGCGAGCATCCCGGACGACACGCCGCCGGACGAGGTCACCATGGACCGCGCGGCCGAGCTGCTCGAGGCGCCGCAGGGCGACCGCGAGCTGGGCACCGAGCCCGGGTCGGGCCTGCCGATCGTGGTCAAGGCCGGCCGGTACGGGCCCTACGTCGCGACCGTCCCGCCGGACGGGTCCAAGGACAAGCCGAGGACGGCGTCGCTGTTCAAGGACATGTCGGTCGAGACGGTCGAGCTCGAGGACGCGCTGCGGCTGCTGTCCCTGCCCCGGGTGGTCGGGCTGGCCGAGGACGGCGAGCCGATCACGGCGCAGAACGGCCGCTACGGCCCGTACGTCACCCACGGCAAGGAGTCCCGCTCGCTCGCCAACGAGGAGGAGCTCTTCAGCGTCGACCTGCCGGCCGCCCTGGCCCTGCTCGCCCAGCCCAAGCCTCGAGGGCGCGCAGCCGCCGCGCCGCCGCTGCGCACGCTCGGCAACGACGCCGTCTCCGGCCAGCCGATGGTGGTCAAGGAGGGTCGCTTCGGCGCCTACGTGACCGACGGCGAGACGAACGCGAGCCTGCGCAAGGACGACAGTGTGGAGGAGCTCACCGACGCCCGCGCCTCGGAGCTGCTGGCGGACCGACGGGCACGCGGGCCGGCGAAGAAGACCACCCGGCGTGCCCCGGCCAAGAAGGTGGCGGCCAAGAAGACCGGCACCAAGGCTGCGGCCAAGACAGCGGTGAAGAAGACCGCAGCCAAGAAGGCTCCCGCGAAGAAGGCCGCCGCGAAGAAGGCCTGACCCCGAGGCCCGTACGATGCTCGTGGCTTGTCGGCGCGCCCGGCTACAGTCGGGTGGTCAGCTCGCCGACCGGCCTGAGCGCTCCGGAGGCGTGATCCGCGTCGTACGAGGGGATCCGGCGATCAGCAAGCCCCGGCAGATGCCGCGCGAGGTGACGGTCCCCAACCCGGACGACGTCTCCGGCGCCACCGTGCCGTCGCACCAGCTGTCCGAGGCCCTGGCCATCCCCGCGTTCCGCAAGTTGTGGATCGCACTCGGACTGTCCAGCCTCGGTGACTGGCTGGGCCTGCTCGCCGCGACCGCCTATGCCGCCTCGCTCGTGTCGGGCTACCGCAGCAGCCTGTTCGCGACCGGAGCGGTGCTCGCGTCCCGGCTGGCGCCTGCGGTGCTGTTCGGCCCCTTCGCGGGCGCCTTCGCCGACCGCTTCGACCGGCGCAAGCAGATGGTGCTCTGCGACCTGATCAGGGCCGGCCTGGTCACGTCGATCATCATCGTGCACAACCTGCCCTACCTGCTGGCGGCGTCCTTCGCGATCGAGATCTTCAGCCTGTTCTGGATCCCCGCCAAGGAAGCATCGGTCCCCAACCTGGTGCCCCGCGAGCGGCTCGAGGCGGCCAACCAGATCTCGCTGGTCACGACGTACGGCATGGCGCTGGTCGCGGCCGTGCTGTTCTCGCTGCTGTCGGTCCTGACCCGGGCGCTGAGCACGCCGGAGTCCTACTTCGCCAACGAGCCGATCATGCTGGCGTTCGGTTTCGACGCCGCCACGTTCCTCATCTCGGCTGCGACGATCTACAGCCTGCGCGAGATCTCGCTGCACGGTGGCAGCCGGCGGCGGGACGAGGGCGACGTCGCCCAGACCAGCATCGTCCGCGCGATCATCGACGGCTGGCACTTCGTCGGGACGACGCCGATGGTGCGAGGACTGGTCGTCGGCATTCTCGGGGCGTTCGCCGCCGGGGGCGCGGTCGTCGGCGTCGGGCGGCAGTTCGCCAGGGACCTGCACGGTGGCGACGCCGCGTACGGCGTGCTGTTCGGGGCGGTGTTCGCCGGCCTCGCGATCGGGATGCTGGTCGGGCCCAAGCTGCTGCGCCAGCTCAGCGCGCGGCGCAAGTTCGGCATGTCCATCGTCGGCGCCGGGGTGACCCTGTCGATCGACGCCGTGCTGCCCAACCTGGTGATCGGCGTCGCGGTGACCGCGGTGGTCGGGTTCTTCGCCGGGCTGGCCTGGGTGACCGGCTACACGTTGCTCGGTGGCGAGGTGCCGGACGACGTACGCGGCCGGACGTTCTCCCTCGTGCAGTCCCTCGTGCAGGTCGACCTGCTGCTGACGTTGTCGGTGGCGCCGGTCATCGCGGCCTTCATCGGCAACCACCACCTGTCGGTCTGGCACACCGGCGAGATCCGCTACGACGGCGTCACCGTGCTGCTGTTCGTCGCCGGCTTGCTCGCAATCGGAGTCGGCGTCGCCGCGTTCCGCCAGATGGACGACCGTCCAGGCGTCTCCGTACGCTCCGATCTGTGGGCGGCGGTGCGTGGCGGGCGCAGGGGTCGGCCGCGGGTCGCCACGGGACTGTTCATCGCCTTCGAGGGTGGTGAGGGGGGCGGCAAGTCCACCCAGGTGCGGCTGCTCGCCGAGTGGCTGACCGGGCTCGGCCACGAGGTGGTGACGACGCACGAGCCGGGCGGCACCCCGGTGGGGGCGCGGCTGCGCGCCCTGCTCCTGGACCGCGAGACCACCGGCCTGTCACCGCGGGCGGAGGCGCTGCTCTACGCCGCCGACCGGGCTGCCCATGTCGACTCGGTCATCCTGCCCGCGCTGTCACGTGGGGCTGTGGTGGTGACCGACCGCTACCTCGACTCTTCGGTTGCCTACCAGGGCGCGGGGCGGGTGCTGCCGGCCGTCGAGATCCGCGAGCTGTCCGACTGGGCGACCGACGGCCTGCTGCCCCAGCTGACCGTGCTGCTCGACATCGACCCGGCGATCGGCCTGCGCCGGTTCGCCGAGCCGGCCGACCGGATCGAGTCCGAGTCGCTCGAGTTCCATCGCCGGGTCCGGGCCGGTTTCCTCGACATCGCGGCGGCCGGTCCTGACCGCTACCTCGTCATCGATGCCACTTTGCCGGTGGAGCAAGTGTTCTCACGCGTACGGGCCCGGGTCGCAGGCCTGCTGCCGGCGCCGCCGCACCGCCCACCGGAGCTGCCCCTGGCCGCAGCATTGGAGGAGCGATGAGCGTCTTCGACGACCTCGTCGGTCAGGACGAGGTGATCGGCCAGCTGCAGCAGGCGGTCGCAGCGGCCCGTGGCGAGCACACCCACGGCTTCACCCACGCCTGGCTGTTCACCGGGCCGCCCGGGTCGGGACGCTCGGTCGCCGCGCGGGCTTTCGCCGCCGCGCTGCAGTGCCCGGACGGCGGTTGCGGGCAGGGGCGGCGGTGCCACGTCTGTCAGACGGTATTTGCTGGGAGCCACCCCGACGTCGACGTCGTGACGCCCGCCGGTCTGTCGATCGGGGTCGCAGAGGCCCGCCAGATCGTGCTGCGCTCGGCGATGGCGCCCGGCCGCGGCGGCTGGCAGGTCGTCCTGCTCGAGGACGCCGACCGGCTGACCGAGGCGGCGGCCAACGCCCTGCTCAAGGCGATCGAGGAGCCTCCGCCCCGCGGGGTCTTCCTGCTCTGCCTCCCCTCGCCCGAGGACCTCCCGCCGACCATCCGGTCCCGCTGCCGGCTGGTCCGGCTGCGCACCCCGACCGCGGCGGCGGTGGCCGAGCACCTCGTACGGGTGGACGGGGTCGACCCGGCGATCGCCTCCTTCGCCGCCCGCGCCGCCCAGGGGCACGTGGGCCGGGCCCGCCGGCTCGCGACCGATGACGAGGCGCGCCGGCAGCGCCGCGACGCGCTCGCCGTGCCACTGCAGCTGTCCTCGGTGAGTGACTGCCTCGAGGTCGCCGACGCGCTGGTCAAGGCCAGCGAGGAGGAGTCCACCCGGATCACCACGCCGACCGCCGTCGCCGAGACCGCGGCGATGCGTGAGGCGATCGGCGAAGGGGCCGGCGGCAAGGTCAAGGTGCGGGGCACAGCCGGCATCATGAAGGACCTCGAGCGCCGGCAGAAGTCCCGTGAGACCCGCTCGCAGCGCGACGTACTCGACCGGGCACTCACCGATCTCGCCGCCTTCTACCGGGACGTGCTGCTGCTGCAGACCGGCTCGACCGTGCCGCTGGTGCACGGTGACCTGAGCGACCAGCTGGCCCGGGTGGCGCAGCGGTCGACGCCGGAGGCCACCCTGCGCCGGGTCGACGCGGTGCTCGCCTGCCGCGAACGCATCGCCGGCAACGTCGCCGTCCTGCTCGCCGTCGAGGAGATGACCCTCGCCCTCGCCGCCGGCTGACGGGGCGGCTGTCGCCGACCGAGCGCCGAGCTGCTGCCGCACGCCGATGCCCGCGCCAAGTGGCGCGGGCATCGGGCCGTACGGGCTGGTGGACTTAGAGGGTGACCACGAAGCGGTCGACCGTCGTCCAGATGTAGCGCGACAGCGGGTTGAGCTGCCCGGTGACCCGGAAGGTCAGCGTGTGCTCAGCGTCGTCCAGCAGTGGGCTCTCCCACAACTGGCGGATCTCCCGCGACGTGCCGTACTCGTCGACCAGCGTCTCAGGACCGCCGTCGAGGGACATTGCGCCGATGCCGTGGTTGGCCTCGAGCACGCCGAAGAACGCCACCCGGCGGCCGCGGAAGCGCAGGGTCACGGTGTCGCCGGGGATGCTGCAGTAGGAGTTGGTGCCGCCCGACTCGACGTTGCGCTTCGAGTGCCGCCAGTGCTCGCCGTACGAGAGCTCGTACAGACCGGTGCCGAAGACGTCGTTGCCGATCGTGACGACGCCGTCCTCGGTGGTCGCGACGCTGGCGGCGACCTCCTCGGCCACCTCGCGCTCGACCGGGACGAACGTGTACCGCGAGAGCACAGCGCCGAGCGAGTCCTCGATCTCGGACAGCTCCCCGGCGACGGTACGGGCCTGGGCGCCGGCGTAGGCGGTGGCGCGTACGGCGGCGACCAGCTCCTCGACGCTGCCTGCCAAGCTGCTCGAGCCCTGCGCGGCCATCGCGGTGTTGCGGCCGATCTCGTGCGTGGTCGCCGTCTGCTGCTCGACCGCAGCGGCGATCGCCGCCTGGTTGTCGCTGACCCGGGAGATGGTGTCAGTGACGGCGCTCATGACGTCGGCCGCAGCCTGTGAACCGTTCTGGATCGACTGCACGGAGCGGGTGACGCTGGTCGTGGCGGTGGAGGTCTGCGCGGCGAGCGCCTTGACCTCGCCGGCGACGACGGTGAAGCCGAGACCGGCATCGCCGGCCCGCGCAGCCTCGATCGTCGCGTTCAGGGCGAGCAGATGGGTCTGGCTGGCGATCGAGCTGATCAGGTCGACGACCTTCTGGATCTCGCGGGACGAGCTCTCCAGCTGACCGACCGTGCCGTTGGCGGCGACCACCTGACCGGACACGTCGTTGGCCACCGACGACGCGAGGGAGGCGTGCGTCGCCACCTCGCGGATCGTCGCGGCGAGCTCCTCGGTGGCGGCGGCGATGCGGTGCATCGAGTCGGAGACCTCGTTGGCGGTGGCGGCGGCCGTGGAGGCGCGCCCCGCCGTCGTCTCGGAGGTCTCGAGCATCGCCCAGGCGACGTCGTTGACCTCCCGCCAGCCACCTCCCAGGGTGGCCTTGCCGGTGGCCACGTCGGTGAGCACACCGCGCAGGTCATCGACCAGGCGGTTCCCCGCTGCGGCGATCGCCTGGCCGGCGGCCGTGCCGCCGCCGTCGAGCCGGACCGTGAGGTCACCCTCGGCGATGGCTTGCAGGTCGCGTACCAGGGGTCGCAGGGAGGACGGGACCTGCCCGTTCCCGGTCTGACGGGTGGAGCTGGCTGATCTGAACCGCATGGCGGTCTCCTCGGCGAGACAGAGTTCCTTCCCCCTCTGATCGGACGCCTCGGCGATTACTTGACCCTGGTGCCGCAACCGTTCGGGCCTGGCGGGACGGCCCACCTGCCGCCGCCGCCCGGCTACGCTCTGGGGCAGGAGGTCAGTCCAGTGCCGATGATGTGTGCGGTCAGCTTCGAGCGCTACGGCCGCCTCTACTACTTCGACGCCGGCCAGCTCACCCCCCGGGTCGGTGACAAGGTGCTGGTCCCGACCGACGAGGGGCCCGAGGTCGCCGAGTGCGTCTGGGCGCCCGAGTGGGTGGACGAGCCGGTCACCCTCAATGCCCTTGTCGGCATGGCCCAAGACTCCGACCTGGCCCGCGACGAGAAGCACCGGGCGCTGCGGGCCGAGGCCCGCAAGGTGGTCAAGCGGCTGGTCCGCGACCACAACCTGCCGATGAAGCTGGTCGGCCTCGATTACGTCCCCAATGCCCCGATCAAGGAGCCGGCCGACCGCGGCGGCCCGCGCTACACCGTCTACTTCGGGGCACCCGAGCGGGTCGACTTCCGCGCCCTCGTGCGAGACCTCGCCCGCGCGCTGTCCGCCCGCGTCGAGCTGCGTCAGGTCGGCGCCCGCGACGAGGCCCGCGTACAAGGCGGTATCGGGCCGTGCGGCCGCGACCTGTGCTGCGCCACGTTCCTCAAGGACTTCGAGCCGGTCTCGATCCGGATGGCCAAGGATCAGGACCTGCCGCTCAACCCGCTGAAGATCTCCGGCGCGTGCGGCCGGCTCATGTGCTGCCTGAAATATGAGCACCCGCTCTACCAGGAGTTCAAGGCCGACCTCCCGGCGCTGGGCGCCTCGGTCGAGACCGACGAGGGTGAGGGACGGCTGGTCGGCTACAACGTGCCCGCCGGCAACGTGGTCGTCCGGCTGTCCGCCTCCGGGGAGCGCCGCTCGTGCAGCAAGGCGAGCGTCTGCGGTTCCCGGGCGGACTACGACGGACGGAGCACGTGAGCCGTACGACCCTGCTGACGGTCGGCGTGGCGTTCGTCCTGCTGGCCGGATGTGGGCCGGACAAGCCCGCCGCTGCCCCATCCGCAACGCCCCCGGCGACCTCGGCGGTCCCGACCACCAACAGCACCCCGAGCCCTCAACCGACCGCCACGGCGGCCGTGACCCCGACCAGGACCAGCGGTGTGACTCCGGGCCGGGGGCTGGCAGCCTTCTACGCCAAGCGGGCCGTCTGGAAGCCGTGCAGCCAGTCCTTCGGGGCCGCCGACTTCGTCGACCTGCGCGGCTACCAGTGCGCGACCGTGGGCGTTCCGCTCGACTACCGGCACCCCGGCGGGCGCACGATCAACGTCGGTGTCGCCCGGCTGCCGGCCTCCGGCTCGCACCGGCTCGGTTCGTTGGTCATCAATCCCGGCGGGCCGGGTGGCTCCGGGCTGGCCTATCTCACCGCTGCCAACCGGGCGATCCCCGCAGCCGTACGGGCCAGGTTCGACATCGTGGGCTTCGACCCGCGCGGCGTCGGCGTCAGCGCCGGCCTGCACTGCCTGCCCACGGCGCAGCTCGACGCGATGGAGGCCGCGGATCCGATCCCCAGAACCGCTGCCCAGGTCACCGCGGCGGTGGCCCGCGCCGCCCGGCTGGCGGTCGGCTGCGCCAAGACGGCCGGCTGGGAGCTGCCCTACCTCGGCACCACCTACTCCGCCCGCGACCTGGACCTGATCCGCTCCGCCATCGGCGACACCAGGCTGACCTACCTCGGCAAGAGCTATGGCACCTTGCTGGGCGCCGTCTACGCCGACGAGTTCCCGCGCAACGTCCGGGCGCTGGTCCTGGACGGCGCTCTGCCACCCGGAATCGACCCGGCAGCCCAGTCCCGCCAGCAGGGAGCGGGCTTCGAGGGTGACCTGCGCGACTTCCTGGCCGACTGCGTCGGCCGGACCGACTGTCCCTGGCAGGGAACGGCGGCACAGGCCCGTACCAAGCTGGATGCCTTGTTGGCCAAGGTTTCCACCACCCCGTTGGCCACCTCGGCTGGACGTCTGCTGCACGCGGGCGAGGCGGTCAACGGGCTGTCGGCAGCGCTGTACTCGACCACGAGCTGGCCGGTCCTGCGGTTGGCGCTGGCGAACGCCGACAGCGGCGACGGAGCGCTGCTCCTCCAGCTGTCCGACGCGCTGTCCGGGCGGCACGCCTCCGGCTACGAGACTGCGCTGAGCGCCTTCCCGGCGATCAGCTGCGCCGATGTCCCCACCGCGTACACCACCAAGCAGGCGGCGGCCTTCGCCCACCAGTGGGCGGCTGCCACCCCGCTCTACGGCCCGCTCGAGGCGTGGGGCCTGATCACCTGCGACGGCTGGGTCCGTACGGCGACCGCGCTACCGGCCAGGGTGACCGCGCGGGGGGCCGCGCCGATCGTCGTGATCGGCACCACGCGTGACCCGGCCACGCCGTACGCGTGGGCGCAGGACCTCGCCGGCCAGCTGGCGAGTGCCCGGCTGGTGACCTACGAGGGTGACGGGCACACGGTCTACGGCGGCGGCAAGAGCCCGTGCATCGACGCCGCGGTCGACGCCTACCTCATCGCCGGGACCGTCCCACGGGCCGGTCTCCGCTGCACTGCATAACGGTTCGGTGGATATCCCCAGGTGCGCCGCGAATCACTGTTGCCCCGGTTTGCCGCGACCTACAGTGAGTTCGTGGCCCAGCCGTTTGACCACGGCGAGGGCTGAGCAGGGGTGGAGTTATGACCGGTTCTTCCATGACGCGACTCGGTCGGCTTCTGATCGCCGGCATGGTCACCGCGTCCGCGATGATCGGTCTCTCCGGACCGGCCCAGGCGGCTCAGGCGAACGCCACCGTTGACGTCACCTGCACCGCCGCGGTCTCGTACGGCGACCAGGTCGACTGCCGGGCGGCAAGCATCGACGCCAACGGCAACTACGGCACGCCGGGCACGTTCACCTTCGACCCGAACCACGCGCTCCCCGCCACCTGGAGCGCCACGACCTGCCCTGTTTCCGGCGACGCCTGCCAGGTCAGCGCGGTGCTCGCCACCCCTCCGGGCGCGAGCCCGCGCACCTTCGCCTTCGTGGTCGACTTCGTCGGTCAGAACGGCTCGACGGCGACGACCCGGGTCTCGGTCGACGTGAGCCTGCGCCCCACGGTGACGACGGTGAGCTGCGACCGCACCGAGCAGACGCCGGGCGGCACCTCTCACTGCGTGATCGCCGTGGCCGACCAGCGCTACAGCTGGGACAGCCGGCCGGCACAGCTGCCCGCCCAGGTGGCCGGCATGACCGCGAGGTCATCCGACCCGGGTGACGCCGTCGCCTATGACAAGCCGTCCGGCGACGGCTCGACCTGTGTGGCCGCAGTGGTCGCCGCGGACTACGCGCTCGAGTGCGGGTTCACCGTGACCCTCGGCCGCACGCACGGGCTGCGTACGGTCACCGGCATCTACGGCGGTGACGCCGCAGCCGACGAGCTGCCCAGCGAGGGCACGGTGACGATCGCCAACGGCACGCGCGCGGACGCGGTCGTGACCTTGGTCTGCCCGGCCGGTGTGCCGGCGGCCCAGCCCAAGACGTCCTGCACCATCACCGTCAAGGGTGCTGTGGGCGGCCCGGTGCCGACCGGGACCGTCGAGCTCGACCAGGCCTACGGCCAGCCGGTCCCGTTCGACAGCGGCAACGACTGCACCCTCGTCAACGGAGCCTGCACCCTGGCGTACGAGGTCTTCGAGGGAACGCCGTCCGCACCGGCACCGCCGGTCCGCGCGCTCTACTCCGGCGACGGCAACTACCTGCCCGGCTCGGCCAGCCAGGTCGTGGCGATCATCCCTACGGCGGCCGTGGCCTCCCTGGTCTGCGAGCAGACCGCGCCGGCGGCATCGACCACGATGCACTGCCAGCTGTCGGTCTCGACCGTCGACCACAAGCCGGTGCCGGTAGGCCCGCTGGACGCGATCACGTTCGTCACGACCTCGGGCACGGTGACCTGTGACCTGCCGGCCGGCTACGGCTGCGGGCACGTGAACACCACAGGCGCGACGGTGTCCGGCTTCACGCTGCACGTGGGCGCCCGCGGCGGGCTGCAGCAGGTCACCGGCGACTACACGGGGGACCAGTTCGCCCTGATCGCGCCGGCCACCGCGACGTTCGCGTTCACGCCGCGGCCACCGTTGGTCAACGACGGCCCGCCGTCGGTGATCAAGACGGCCACGACGACCACCGTGTCGTGCGGCCCGCCGGTCCCCTATCGGCACGCTGCCCGCTGCCTCGTCACCGTCAGGTCCCGCGGACCGGTGCCCTCCGGGACCGTGCGGCTGGCACCGTTGGCGGGGGTGCACGCGTTCACGGCCGGCAGCTGCACGCTGAACGCCAAGGGCCAGTGCACGTTCGCAGTCACCGCCAACGCCGCGCCGGGCAGCAGGATCGCGCTGACCGCGACCTACTCGGGCAGCCACGCGCTCCTGGGGTCGGCAGCCGTCACCAAGCTGGTCGTACGGGGGGTGGCCACCTCGGTCGTCGTGCGCTGCAGCCGCTCGGTGGTGACCAGCGGAGCCGCAGTGCACTGCCTGGCGGCGATCCGCACCGAGTTCGGTGACGCCGCGGCGGTCCCCGCCTACCGCCCGTCACAGGTCACCGTGACGGCCCACGGCGACCGGGTCAGCTTCGGGCGAGGCCACGCCTGCGCCTGGAAGCGGGTCGGCCACACCCTGACCTGCGCGTTCTCCGTCAAGGCGGGGCCGGTGGCCGGCACCCGGACGATCCACGTCTACTACGCCGGAGCCGCCGCCGCACGGGAGGCTGCCAGCAAGGGCTCGACCACGTTCAAGGTCACGACCGCCCGCTGACCGAGGCGGCTCAGGCGTGCAGGCCGCACTCGACCTTGCCGCTGCCGGCCCACCGGCCGCTGCGCGGGTCGTCGCCGGGGGCGACCCGGCGGGTGCACGGCGCACAGCCGATGGACGGGTAGCCGTCGTACTGCAGCGGGTTGATCAGGATGCCGCGGTGGGCGATGTACTTGTCGAGCTCTTCGTCATCCCACGCGACGATCGGGTTGATCTTGACCATCTCGCGCTTGGCGTCCCACTCGACGGCCTGGGCGTTGCGTCGGGTGACCGCCTCGACGCGGCGCAGCCCTGAGATCCACGCGGTGTAGGGGGCCAGCGCCTCCTCGAGCGGCTTGACCTTGCGCAGGGCGCAGCACTGGTCGGGGTTGGTCCGCCACAGCTCCTTGCCGTACTGCGCGTCCTGCTCGGCGACCGTCTGCTTGGGGGTGATGTTCAGGAACGTCACCGGATAGGCGGAGCTGACCGCGTCGCGCATGCCGATGGTCTCGGCGAAGTGGTAGCCGGTGTCCAGGAAGACGACGTCGATGCCCGGCCGGACGCGGGACGCGAGGTCGACCGTCACGGAGTCCTGCAGGGAGGTGGCGACGACCAGGCCGTCACCGAAGGTTTCGGCCGCCCACTCGAGGATCTCGATCGGGCTGGCACCCTCGAGCCGCTCTCCGGCCCGGGTCGCGAAGTCGGCCATGGCGGCGGTGTAGTCGACCAGCTCGGCAGTCATGGCGTCCTCCTCTCGCGATCTGTCTGTCACGTTGTTCGGCGGGTCTTGCCGCTGAGTCAAGTGCGCTCACGCGGCAACCGGCACAAAGGGGCGGGATATTCCGGCCCAGGCGGTGCGAGGTGGGTTGGGGCTGCAGAGAGCCCGGTCAGCGGCCGAGGCGACAGGCCGCGCTGGTGACACGCTGAAGGTCGACGTGCAGGCGCGCGACGAGCATCAGGTCGATCACCCGTCTAATCTCACACGCACGGGTGGGGATTGTCCAGGGGTGGAGCACCGGGTATCACCCCCTGAGACGCGCGGCCGACAATCCCCGGGGGCTGCTGCTGGCGGACGCCGTACGCTGGGAGGGCTGGACCGGATCGACTCCGGCCCGCCCAGCCGTCCCCTCCGAGGAGCCCGACCCATGGCACGACCGACCCGTCCCACCGGCGCTGGCCAGTGGGCGATGGGACACCGCGAGCCGCTCAACGCCTCTGAGCAGATGAAGAAGGACAACGACGGGCTCGACGTACGCGCCCGCATCGAGAACATCTACTCCGTACGGGGCTTCGAGTCGATCGACGGCGCCGACCTGCGCGGGCGGATGCGCTGGTGGGGGCTCTACACCCAGCGCGCACCCGGCATCGACGGCGGCCGCACCGCCCTGCTCGAGCCCGAGGAGCTCGAGGACTCCTACTTCATGATGCGCGTACGGATTCCCGGCGGCCGGCTGACCAGCGAGCAGCTGCGGGTCGTGGCGGGCATCGCGACCGAGTTCGGCCGTGACGTCGCCGACATCACCGACCGGCAGAACGTGCAGTACCACTGGATCCGGATCGAGGACGTGCCGGAGATCTGGCGCCGCCTGGAGTCGGTCGGGCTGTCCTCGACCGAGGCCTGCGGTGACACACCACGCAACATGCTCGGCTGCCCGCTCGCCGGCATCGACGAGAACGAGATCCTCGACGCCACAGCAGTTCTGCGTGAGGTCAATGCGTTCGCCGAGGGCAACAAGGAGTTCTCCAACCTGCCCCGCAAGTGGAAGACCGCGATCTCCGGCTGTGTCTCGCACTGCACGGTGCACGAGGTCAACGACGTGTCCTTCGTCGGCGTGCGCCGCGAGGACGGGTCGGTCGGCTTCGACCTCTGGGTCGGCGGCGGCCTGTCCACCAACCCGATGTTCGCCCGCCGGCTGGGGGTGTTCGTTCAGCCCGACCAGGTGAGGGAGGTCTGGGCCGGCGTCACATCCGTCTTCCGTGACTACGGCTACCGCAGGCTCCGCACTCGTGCCCGGGTCAAGTTCCTGATGGCCGACTGGGGTCCGGAGAAGTTCCGCGAGGTGCTCGAGAAGGAATACCTCGGCTATGCCCTCCCGGACGGCCCGGCCGCCGAGCCGGTCGGCTCGGGCTCGCGCGACCACGTTGGCGTCCACCGGCAGAAGGACGGCAAGTTCTACGTTGGCGTGGCACCCAAGGTGGGCCGGGTCTCCGGCACCTTGCTGGCCCAGGTCGCCGAGCTGGCCGACCGTTTCGGTGAGGGCGAGATCCGGGCCACGGTCGAGCAGAAGCTCGTGCTGCTCGGGGTTTCCGAGGCTGACGTCGACCCGCTGGTCGACGCGCTTCAGGCGCTCGACCTGGTGGCCCGGCCCTCCGCGTTCCGTCGCGGCATGATGGCCTGCACCGGGATCGAGTTCTGCAAGCTGGCGATCGTCGAGACCAAGCAGCGGGCGATGGACCTGTTCACCGACCTCGAGAAGCGGATGCCCGACTTCGACCAGCCGGTCAGCATCAACGTCAACGGCTGCCCCAACTCCTGCGCCCGTTTCCAGGTCGCCGACATCGGGCTCAAGGGCTCGATCGTCAACGGCGAGGAGGGCTTCCAGGTCCACCTCGGAGGGACGATGGGTGCGGTCGACGCCGACCCCAACTTCGGCCGGAAAGTCCGTGGCCTCAAGGTAACCAGCGCCGAGCTGACCGACTACGTCGAGCGGGTGCTCCGAGCGTTCGAGGCTGACAGGGGCGCCGAGGAGTCGTTCGCGGCTTGGGTGCAGCGGGCGCCGGAGGAAGCACTCTCGTGACCGAAGGCCCGTTGCCCACGGCCGGTGAGCGGGCGGTCCCGTTCTACTGTCCCTACTGCGGCGACGAGGACCTGCGGCCGTACGACGAGACGGCCGGCTCCTGGCGCTGCGGTTCGTGCACCCGCGCGTTCACCCTCAAGACCGTCAAGCAGACCTGACCTCTCCCGCCTGCGATTTAGTCGTCCCACTCGCGTAACGCGCCGAATTGCTCGATGCGGCGTGTCCCAGCCGGGTCAAGGCTGAGCGGGTCGTACCCCCCGCCGAGGACGAGCACGTCACGAGGGAAAACTAGACGCGAATCGCGCATTCCGACTTCCCTGGTGCTGATGGCGCTGAACTGGAATCCCGCCGGGTAGCCGGCCGCCGGCGTCCAGAGAGCGGGGCCGTGCGCAAGGTCCGGCGCCCGGGTCAGGCCGAAAGTCCGCGCGTTGAACAGGTAGGCGTCGTACAGGTCTTCACCCGCACTGTTCTGGCCACCGGCGATCATAACTTTGCCGGTCGACAGGACGTAGCACGGTAGCTGGAAGCGGCCCCCGTCGCCAAACAAGCCGCCTGAACCGGCGCCGGACGGGATCGCGTTGGGAGAGATCTGGTAGGTGGTGTTGCGTGGGTCGCGACCGGGCGTCATCACGACGATGCTGCTGCGGGTGAGCCGGTGATCGAAGGGGGCCTCTCCATCGGAGTGTGTTAGACCGCCCGCGATGACGACGGTGTTGTCCCGAAGCGCCGCGAGGCACACCCCGTTGGCGCGTCCGCCGTGCGAGCCGGTGACCGCATCGTCCTCGCCGGGGATGGTGGGCAGCGGCATCCCCGCCGACCAGATACCGGTAGCAGGGTCGAAGAACTGTGTGTCCGTGGCAAGCACCGAGACATCGGTGGCGAATCCAGGCACGGGTCCGTTGCCTTCCTCGCCGAAAGCCCAGAAGCTGTGGCCTCCCGCGACGAGCACCCGGCCGTCCTGCAGCCGGACCAGGTTGCCGAACAGGTGCCCACCGCTCAGATCGGAGACCTTGCCATCAGCGGTGCGGGTGTAGTCCCATTTGCCTGCCACCACTGCCTTTTTGCCGGTAGGGGCGCCGGTCTGCGGGTCGACTACGTCGACGACACTGGCGCGGTGCGCGTCGTAGACGAAGGCATGATGACTGGTGTTGCCCGTGGTCAGCTCTGGACGGCCGCGGCCGCCGGCGACGAGCAGCCGACCGTCGCGCAGGCGCGTCGAGGGCGTGAAGAACCACTCCTGGGCCTCGGGAAGGTCGCCGGTGCGGGACCAGCGGTTGCTGTGCGGGTCGTACCGGTAGGACAGCAGACTCGCCGGGTTCGGGGCACCGGTCGTCGGGTCCGTGACGTCACCGCCCGCCACCACCACAGAGCCGTCCCGGAGGACGCCGGCGCCGATGAGGCCGTTGAGCGGTTTGGCAGCAGGGACGGGAGCGGTCTCGCGAATCGTGCGCGTGCCGACGTCGTAGATGAAGGTGCGGTTGTTGTCTGCGGGATTCTCCGTCTCCGCCCCGATCCACATCACCCGGTGGTTGTCGAGCTTCAGGCCGATGCCGCCGAAAAGGCCGATCGGCAGGGCCTGCGAGGAGAGCGTCCAGACCTTGTGGTGGACGTCCCCATTTCCGTGAAGATCGTCCGCCGGTCGAGCAACCGCCGCACTGTCAACGGCCAGCGAACCGGCCAGGACGGAAACAACCAGGGCTATGCGCGAATATCTCATCGCCGCCTCCCAGCACGCACACTGGACTCGGCCGTCTGCATTTGTCAAGCAGAGAAAATCCCTTTTGACATGCGTAATAGGCGCTCGGCGCACATTTATCCGGCCGCGTGTTGTTGGGCATTCCTAGATGATCTCGCACCAGACGATCTTGCCGGTCGCCGTGGTGCGCACGCCCCACCGGTGGGTCAGCGCCTCGACGAGGTGCAGCCCCCGGCCGCCGTCCTCGAGATCGGTCGGGTCGCGCATCCGCGGCGGCCGCGAGTCGTCGTCGGCCAGCTCGACATAGACCGCGCCGGCCGACGTGCGCAGCCACAGGGTCGGCGAGCTCCCGGTGTGCAGGACGGCGTTGGTGACCAGCTCGCTCACCACGAGGGCGACGGTGTCCGCGGTGTCCTGGGGCAGCCCCCACCGGGCGACCGCAGTACGGGCAGCGTCCCGCGCCTCGCGGGGGGCCTCGATCCTGGCCGGCAACGCCAGCTCGAGCGGCTCTCGGCCGGCATCGGGCCCGGTGGCCCGCAGGACCAGCATCGCGACGTCGTCGTCGTACTCCTCGCCGTCGTCGTCGAGCAGCGCCCGCAGCGCCGCGCTGCAGGTCTCTCCGACCGGCGCGTCCGCCGTCAGCGCGAGCCGGAGCCGCTCGATGCCGACGTCGAGGTCGCTGCCCCGCGACTCGACGAGGCCGTCGGTGTACAGCACGATCGCATCCCCGGGCTGCAGGGCGACCTCGTGCTGGCTGAACCGCGAGTCGCCCAGGCCGAGCAACGTGCCGGTGTCGAGGTCCATCCGCTCTGCGGTGCCGTCCCGGATCAGCAGGGGCGGCAGGTGGCCGGCGTTGGCAACGGTCAGGACTCCCGTCGCCGGGTCGAACACGCCGTAGACGCAGGTCACCAGCTGGATCGAGTCGAGGGCGACGACCAGCTCGTCGAGATGGTGCAGGACGGTCGCCGGCGTAAGGTCCAGGACGGCGAAGGCCCGGGTGGCCGCCCGCAGTTGCCCCATGACCGCCGCGGCGTGCACCCCGCGCCCCATCACGTCGCCGATGACGATTCCCGTACGGCCGGTGGACAGCGGGATCAGGTCGAACCAGTCGCCGCCCACCTCGGTGTCGCCGCCCCCGGGCAGGTAGACCGACTCGGCCTCGAGACCTTCGACGCCAGGCAGCTGCTGCGGCAGCATGCTGCGCTGCAGGGTGAGGGCCACCAGTCGCTGGCTCTCGTACGCGTGCGCGTTGTCCAGCGCCACCGAGAACCGGCCGGCGATCTCCGAGGCGAGCGCGAGGTCGGCGTAGTCGTATCCACGCCCGCTGATGGACACGGCGAAGGACAGCACGCCCTGCACCTGGTTGCGGCTGAGCAGGGGGAGCGTGATCAGGCTGCGGATCCCGATGGCGGAGGCGAAGGCCCCGGACGCGGGGGTCGGAGCTGCCATGTCGATGATCGCCTGCGGCACCTCCCGCAGCAGCTGGGGCCGGCCGCTTACCAACGCGAGCGACACCGGATGCGACGGTGGATAGCTGACCGGCCCTGAGGTGCCGCGCCACGCGGTCTGGCCGGCGTCGCTGAGCTGGGGTGCGTTCACCAGAGCCACGCGTTGCAGACCTTGTCGTTGCTCGTCGAGCAGGTCGACGATGCAATGGTCGGCGAACCGCGGGACGGTGATCGCCGCCAGGGCGGACAGGGTGTCCCGCGTGCTCAGTGAGGAGCCGACGATCTGCCCGACGCGGGAGAGCAGAGCGAGCCGCTCTCGCCCGGCTTCGAGCGCAGCGGTCGCCCGGCGACGCTCGGTGAGGTCGCGGACGATGCTGGCCATCCCGAGGATCAGGCCATCCTCCGCGGTGAGCGGCAGGTAGGAGCAGACGAAGCAGTGCTCCGTGTCCGGGTCGGCCGGGGTCGAGCCCCAGATCTCGACCTCGCGCCGGGCCATGCCGGACGCCATCACCTCGCGCTGGAACGCGTCCACCGCCCCGCCGATGCCTGGCAGCGCCTGGGCCGGGGTCAGCCCGTACAACGACTCCGTCGGCAGGCCGATGATCTTGAGCAAGACGTCGTTGACCCGCAGATAGCGAAGCTCGCGGTCGAACACACCGATCCCGACCTCGGCGCCGGTGAACAGGGCCTCGAGCAGGGCCAGGGACCGCTGCGCTTCGAGATCGGCGTCAGCCACGGGCCTCCCCCGCAAAGGTCAGGGTGATCACGGACCAGAGCCCGCTCAGCCTATCCACGCGCGCGGTGACGCGCGGGCCCATTGCCCGAACCGGGGATCAGGCGAAACCGCTCGCCGCCCGGGGCTCGCGGCCGACCACCCGCAACCGGCGGCCGGACCATTGCGCCCATTCGAGCGCGTCGGTCGAGGGGCGGGCCAGGTAGTAGCCCTGGGCGGCGTCGACCGACAAGGAGCACAGCGTGTCCAGCTCGCCGGCCGTCTCGACCCCCTCGGCTGTGACGACGGCATCCAGCTCGAGGGCGAACATGACGACAGCGCTGGCGAGGGCCCGCCGGGCAGCGTCGGTGTCGATGCCGGCGGTGAGGTCCCGGTCCAGCTTGATGTAGTCGGGACGCAACGTGAGGATGTGCCGGAACGACGCGTAGCCCGAGCCGGCGTCGTCGACCGCGAGCCGCAGGCCCAGCGAGCGGGCGTAGCCGAGGGTGTTGGTGAGCGGCTGGTAGTCGGGGACCAGCTCGTGCTCCGTGATCTCCAGCACCAGCCGGTCCAGCGGCGTCTCGTGGCTCAGCAGCAGCTCGAGGAACGCTGGGTCGGCGATGGTCCGCGGCGACGCGTTGATCGAGACGTAGAGACCGGCCGGCAGGATCGCGATGTTGTCCAGTGCCGCCCGCAGGGCCTGCAGCTCGAGGCTGACGCTGAGCCCCACGTCGGCGGCGTCGCGCATCCAGACGTCCGGCGGCTGGTACGGCTCCGCGTCGAAGCGGGCGAGGGCCTCGACACCGACCATCGCGCCGGTGGACAGGCTGACGATGGGCTGGAACGCGATCCGGATGGACTGGTCGGCGAGCACTCGCTCGATCCGGTCGCGCTGACGTGCCCGGCTGGCCTCCAGCGCCCGGTCGGCCGGCAGCGATCTGGCCGTGCCCTCGAACCCGATGACCCGGCCGTCCCTGCCGACGATCGGAGTGGCGCTGCACTCGATGTCGACAGCAGTGCCATCGCGGTGGCGCATGTGCAGGGTGACGTCGGACCAGCCGCGGCCGCGGCGGCTCAGCTCGCCGACCCGTGCCCGCCAGGCCGTACGGCTGGCCGGATCGAGCAGGTCGTAGGCCTCGACGCCGATCAGGTCCTCAGGGACATAGCCGAGGAGGGAGTGGCTCCCTGCATTGCTGGAGGTCAGCCGGCCGTGCTCGTCCGTGCTCCACATCCAGTCGTGCGTGGTCTCGGCGAGCGATGCCAGGCTCTGCTGCAGCCGCAGGACGTCCCGCCCGGACGCTGCGGCTCCGAAGGCCACCCAGGTGGCGATGACGAGCAGGACCCCCACGACGCACAGTGCGGCGATCGTCCAGGCGATACCGGTCACCGCAAGCCTGCCGGGGCGGCGTCGCCGCGCCGGCTCGGGCTGGTGCCGCCACGGCTCAGGGCCTGCCGCTGCACCGGCAAGGATGCGGCGGACGCGGTCCACGCGGTCCCCATGGCCGATGTCCAGGCTGTGCCGAGGGCTGCGGTCCAGGAGCTCCCCGAGAGGTCCGTCGGGCGGGCCACAAAACGGCGTTCGTCACCGGGAAGGTCTTGGATGGCCGCGAGGAGGCTTGGAGTCACGCCCGCATAACGACACCGTCGTACGGAGGATACGGCTTAGTCTTCTTCGTCCTCGCGGTCCGCTTTGTCCGCGGCCTCGTTGCGTTGCTCGACCGATTGCTGCCAGGACGCGGCCGCCTCCGCTGAGGGATAGGGGCCCATCCGGTCCGCGGCCCGACAGCCCTGGCCACGTTCGACCTCGCGGTGGGTCATGCAGAAGTAGTAGTCGCCGCTGTCGGTTGCCACGTCGGGCAGCTGTGTCATCGCCGTCCTCCTCAGAGCTCGCGGTGAGCGGTCGTCAGGGCCGCCGCGGCCAGCCCGTACGTCCGCGCCACGACCTCAGCCGTGGCGGCGGAGAGCTGCCCGCGCGCGTCGTACCCCGATCGGGCTCCGATCAGCCGGGTCACGCTGCCCAGCAACCGTTCGACGGCCTCTGCCGCGAGCACCAGCTCCTCCAGCAGCTGTCCGCGTACCTGCTCGAGAGCTTCCCGCTCCGCCGCGGCCACGACGGCGATGGCCGCCTCGGTCGCCGCGATCTGGGCAGCCTGCGCGCGTCCCACGTCGTACGCGCTGCGTGCCGCGTCCACCGACGGCCGTGCCGCCTCGACCAGCTCGGCGGGCAGCGCCGGCCCCAGCCGGCGGATGGCCGTCACGGCGGTCTCGAGCCGGCGCAGCGCGGGCCACGACGCCGAGGTCCGCGGCGGTGGCGAGGGGACGGGCGGGGGCAGCGAGGGAGGCGCGGGCGGCCGGACGCCGCGCCGGCGCAGCAGCCTGCGTACGGACAGCCCGGTCTCGGTCGCGCACAGGACGCCGGCGACCGCCCAGCACAGCTCGGCGTAGCCGGAGGCCAGGACGACGCCGACCGCGCTGCCGACGGTCCCGAAGCCGAACTGGACGACCGACGCCCGCGCCCGCCTGATGCCGCGCCGGTGCCGGGCCACGGCGATCGCGTGCCGGGCCTCGAGCCGGCGTCGCTCGGTCTCGCGCTGGAGCTTGGCCAGCCGCCACCGGCCGCGCTGACCTGCTGAGCCGGGCGTCATGCCTCCAGTCTGCCGCGTCACCGGGCGACGGCGAGCCCGGCGGCCGCCGCCACCCCGCCCGCGACGAGGCTGGTCACCACGTAGCGGGCCGCCGTTGCGTAGCGGCCCGCCTCGACCAGCCGGAGCGACTCGACGCTGAAGGTGGAGAACGTCGTGTACGCGCCGCAGAACCCCGTACCGGCGACGGTCTGGAGCCGTGCTCCGCCATGGTGGTCGACCCAGCCGATGACCAGGCCAAGGACGAGGCAGCCGCTGACGTTGATCCAGAAGGTGCCCCACGGGTAGCTCTCGTCCCCGCGCTGCTGGATCGCGCTGTCGAGGCTGAACCGGGCGACGGCTCCGAGCGCACCGGCCAGCATCATGAGTGCGACGGTCACGCACGCCGTCCGAGGTCGCCGAGCGCCATCCCGGTGAGCGCCGCTGCCAGCCCGCCCACCAGCGTCACGCAGACGTAGAGCAGGCCGGTGGCAGCATGACCGTGGTCCAGCCGCTGCACGGTCTCGACCATGAGAGTGCTGAACGTGGTGAAACCGCCCAGGACCCCCGTTCCCAGCGCGGGGCGCAGGTAGTGCGACCGCGGCCAGCGCCGCGCGACCAGGGCCACCAGCACGCCCAGGGCGAAGGCGCCGCTGAGGTTGGCGACGAGGGTCGCGTACGAGAAGCCGTAGCTGCCCGCCGTACGGACATGGAGGCCGAGCTCGTAGCGCCCCAGCGTGCCGAAGGCGCCACCGACCCCGATAACACTGAGCAGGAACAGGCGCGAGGGTGCGGTCAGGGTGTCGGCGCCGAGGTCCGGGTCGAGCTCGGGGTCGACGGCGCCGCTCATGCCTGGGAGCCTACGGGTCAGCTCGACGCGGGCGTCAGCCGACCGGTTGCCAGCACCGGGGGGTAACCGGCAGGCTAACCTTCGGTGACACTTCAGTAAGCATCCTTTTCCGGCGTCGCGTCGGAGGCCCCACCGGACCCCCGGCCGAGGCCTCGCGGACCGCGGCGGTTCCCCTCAGCAACGCGAGGTCATCTCCCGTGCGCCTTCGTCTGACTCCGCAAGAGACCAGCTTCTACGACCTGTTCACCCAGTCGGCGGCCAACCTGGTCGTGGGGTGCGAGCTGATCAGCAAGCTGGTCGTCGCGCCGATCGGGGAGCGAGCCGCCATCGGGGCTCAGATCCGCGACTGCGAGCACGCCGGCGACGACGTGACGCACCGGATCTATCGCCAGCTCAACTCCACGTTCGTGACGCCCTTCGACCGTGAGGACATCTACCGGCTGGCCAGCCGGCTGGACGACGTCATGGACTTCGTCGAGGCCGCCGCCGACCTGATCGTCCTGTACGGGGTCGTCGACCTGCCCGACGGCGTGAGCGCCCAGTGCGAGGTGCTGCAGCGGGCCGCCGCGATCGCGGCCGATGCGATGCCGCGACTGCGTGGCCTCAAGGACCTCGAGGAGTACTGGATCGAGGCCAACCGGCTCGAGAACGAAGCCGACCAGATCCATCGCAAGCTCGTGGCCCGGTTGTTCTCCGGCGAGTACGACGCACTGACGGTGCTCAAGCTCAAGGAGCTCGTCGACGAGCTCGAGCGCGCTGCGGACGCCTTCGAGCACGTCGCGGACACCGTCGAGACCATCGTGGTCAAGGAGTCCTGACCGGTGCACGTCACCGGCCTGGTCGTGGTCGTCCTGATCGCGCTGCTCTTCGACTTCACCAACGGGTTCCACGACTCGGCCAACGCGATCGCCAGCTCGATCTCGACCCGGGCGCTCTCGCCGCGGGTGGCGCTCGCCGTGGCCGCGATCTTCAACCTGCTCGGCGCCACGCTCTTCTCGCCCAAGGTCGCCAAGACCATCGGCGGCGGCATCATCGACCCGGGAAAGAGCTATCACCTGCTCGTGGTGCTGGCTGCGGCGCTGCTCGGCGCCATCACCTGGAATCTCATCACGTGGTACTTCGGGCTGCCCTCGTCCTCGACGCACTCCCTGATCGGCGGGTTGATCGGCGCCGGTCTGGCCTCGTCGACCAAGGTGCACTGGCACGTGATCGTCCAGAAGGTCGTCATCCCGATGGTGGTCTCGCCGCTCGTCGGCTTCGTCGGCGGCGCCCTGGTGATCCTGGTCATCCTGTGGGCGTTCCGGAAGGCCAAGCCCAAGCCGGTCAACCAGACCTTTCGTCGGCTCCAGCCGATCGCCGCGGCGTTCATCTCACTGGCGCACGGCATGCAGGACGCCCAGAAGACCATGGGCGTGATCGCCCTCGCGCTGCTGGCCGGCCACCCGGGCAAGGCGTTCGAGGTGCCGTTCTGGGTCAAGCTCTCGGCCGCGGTCGCGATCGCGCTGGGCACCTACTCCGGCGGCTGGCGGATCATCCGCACTCTCGGCCGGCGGATCATCAAGATGGACCCGCCCCGCGGCTTCGCCGTCGACGTGACCGCGGCGACCGTGCTGATGTTCGCGGCCCAGAACGCTTCCGCGCCGGTGTCGACCACCCACGTCATCTCCTCCACGGTGATGGGTGTCGGGTCGATCGACGGGCTGTCGGCGGTCCGCTGGGGAGTGGCCCGGTCGATCGTCGCCGCCTGGATCCTCACCATCCCCGCAGCCGGCCTGGTCGCCTCGCTCGTCTACGTGGCCATCAACCCGATCTTCGGCTGAGTCGCCTAGTCGCCGACGGCACGAGCGAGGGAGAGGTCCATGAGCGACGCCGCGGCCGCCGTACGCGAGCACATCGCGGCGTTCAACGCGCACTCGACCGAGCGGCTACTCGCCGGGTTCGCGGCCGATGCCGTCTGGCGTACGGGCGCCGACGTCTTCGAGGGCGAGGCCGGCCTGGCCCACTTGTTCGATCCGTGGCTGTGGACGCTGAGCCCCTCGCTGACGCTCGGCAATCTCGTCGCCGAGGGGAGCCGGGTGGCGGTCCAGCTGGTTGAGGAGCTCACCGTCGACGGCGAGCTGCAACGGATGGACATCGCGGTCTTCTTCGAGATCAGGGACGGCAAGATCGTCTCCGCGAAGGTCTACCGCGAGGGCTCGGCCGACCTGTAGTGACGAGCGGTCAGGCCTCGTACTTGTAGCCCAGCCCCCGTACGGTCAGCAGGTGCTTGGGCGAGGCCGGGTCGGGCTCGATCTTGGAGCGCAGCCGCTTGACGTGCACGTCCAGGGTCTTGGTGTCCCCGACGTAGTCGCTGCCCCAGACCCGGTCGATCAGCTGGCCGCGGGTCAGCACCCGGCCGGCGTTGCGCAGCAGGAACTCCAGCAGCTCGAACTCCTTCAGCGGCAGTGTCACCCCGGTGCCGTTGACGGTCACGACGTGCCGCTCGACATCCATCCGTACGGGACCGGCCTCGACCGCCGCGGGGGCTGCCGGCTCGGCATCGCCACGGCGGCGGAGCACCGCGCGGATCCGGGCGACCAGCTCGCGCGAGGAGAACGGCTTGGTGACGTAGTCGTCGGCACCGATCTCGAGCCCGACCACCTTGTCGACCTCCCCGTCCTTGGCGGTAAGCATGATGACCGGCACCTGGGACTTGGCCCGGATGGCGCGGCAGACCTCGGTGCCGGACAGCCCGGGCAGCATCAGGTCGAGCAGGACGAGGTCGGCGCCGGTGCGGTCGAACTCGGTGAGGGCGTCCGGTCCGGTGCCGGCGATGGTCACCTCGAAGCCTTCGCGGCGGAGCAGGAAGGACAGGGCGTCGGAGAACGACTCCTCGTCCTCGACGACCAGGATGCGGGTCACGCAGAAGCCTCCAGGCTCGGGGTCAGAGCGGCGGGTGCCGCAGGCAGCCGTACGGTGAAGGTGGATCCGGCGCCCGGCGTGCTCCACACCGAGATCGTGCCGCCGTGGTTGGTCACGATGTGCTTGACGATCGCCAGCCCCAGGCCGGTGCCGCCGGTGGCCCGGGACCGGGCCGGGTCGACGCGGTAGAAGCGTTCGAAGATCCGGTCGACGTCGCCCGCCGCGATGCCGATTCCCTGGTCGGTCACGGAGACCTCGACCGCGTCCTGGGTGGCCCGGATGGCCACGGCCACCCGGGTGTTCTCCGGGCTGTAGGCCACCGCGTTGTCGATCAGGTTGCCCATGGCGGTCACCAGGAGTGGCTCGTCGCCCATGACCCGGGCGTCGGTCTCGTCGAAGACCACGCGGATCTGCTTGGTCTGGGCGGCCAGCCGGGCTCGGTCGACGGCCTCGCCGACGATCATGCGCATGGACACCGGACGGACCTCGGGCAGCGGCTCGGCTCCCTGCAGCCGGGACAGGTCGATGAGCTCCTGGACCAGTCGGGTCAGCCGGGCCGACTCGTGCTGGATCCGCCCGACGAAGCGGCTGACCGTGACCGGGTCGTCTGTCGATTCGGCGACCGCCTCGGCCAGCAGCGAGATCGCCCCCACCGGCGTCTTGAGCTCGTGGGAGATGTTCGCGACGAAGTCCCGGCGCACGGCGTCGATCCGGCGGCTCTCGGTCAGGTCGTCGACGATGACCACGACGTCGCCGCCGCCAACCGGCACGATCCGGGCCCGTACGGCCAGCGGGCCACGGGTCACCTCGCCGCGGGCCAGGTCGAGCTCGGCCTCTCGGATGCGCCCGTCGCGGCGGGTCTTGCGGGCCTGGTCGCGCAGCTCGGCGTTGGTCAGCCGGTTGCCCTTGACCATCCCGGTCGAGGCTGCGGCTCCGTTGGCGAACATGATCTCGTCGGCCTGGTTGAGCACGATCGTGGCCGTGGGGAGCTGGTCGAGGATCGCCAGCGCGAGGTTGGCCGCGGGCGTCGTGACCTCGGTGGGCGGCAGGACCGCCGCCGGCCGGCGGCGACTGAGCCATGCCCAGCCCTCAGGAGGCAAGTAGGCTATGAGAACGACAAGCACGGCCCCGATCAGGACCCCGATGATCCCTGCGAGCACGGCTGTCACGGGTCAAGAGTAGGCACGGTGGGCGCTTCTGCCGCCGTGACGCGGATGCTGAGCCCTATGTTCATCCACCCTTGGCTCACAGTTCACGGCCAGGCGTCAGTCTGGACGGGCCTGCGTCAACAGTTGAGGGAGCATCCGCCATGCGCGACGCGTACCACGAGGACCTGGACGCCATCACCGATCACCTCGTGGAGATGGCCGGTCTGGTCGGCAGCATGATGGGCCGGGCTACCACGGCTCTCCTGGACGCCGACCTCGCCCTCGCCGAGGGTGTGATCAGTGCCGACGACAACGTCGACGCGCTCTACGCCCAGGTCGAGAAGCTCGCACTTGATCTGCTCGCCCGCCAGCAGCCGGTCGCCTCCGACCTGCGCGTGCTGATCACCAGCCTGCGGATGGTCGCCGACCTCGAGCGGATGGGCGACTACGCCATGCACGTCGCCAAGCTGGCCCGTCGGCGCTACCCGGACAAGGCCATTCCGCGCGAGCTGCGCTCGACGGTGCTGGAGATGGGCCAGGTCGCCCAGCAGATCGTCGAGAAGGCCGGCAGCGTTATCGCCGGACGCGATGTGTCCCTCGCGCTCGAGCTCGAGGGCGACGACGACGTCATGGACGACTACCAGAAGAAGCTGTTCACTCGGCTGCTGTCGGACGAGCGCCGGGTCTCGGTCGAGGCGGCGATCGACGTGACGCTGTGCGGGCGCTACTACGAGCGCTTCGCCGACCATGCCGTCTCGGTCGCCCGCCGGGTGGTCTTCCTCGTCACCGGCGAGCGGCCCGGCTCGCCCGTCGAGGTCTAGTACGCCGGATCCAGAGGCGACTTTGTGACGCCTCAGCCCGGTCGAGCCGTAACGAAGTCGCCCGTCGACGACGACGGGGTCCCCGTGGGGCAGCTCAGCCGAAGCGGCCGGTGATGTAGTCCTCGGTGCGCTTCTCGGTGGGGTTGGTAAAGATGCGCGAGGTCGGCCCGACTTCGACCAGGCGGCCTGGCTCGCCGGCAACATCGACGTTGAAGAACGCGGTGGTGTCGCTGACCCGGGCCGCCTGCTGCATGTTGTGGGTGACGATGACGATCGTGTACGAGTCCTTGATCTCGACCATCAGGTCCTCGATCGCCAGGGTCGAGATCGGGTCGAGTGCGCTGCACGGCTCGTCCATCAGCAGCACCTGCGGTTCGACGGCGATCGCGCGGGCGATGCACAGGCGTTGCTGCTGGCCGCCGGACAGCCCCATGCCGGGCTTGCCGAGGCGGTCCTTGACCTCGTTCCAGAGGTTGGCGCCGCGCAGGGACTTCTCCACCGCGGCGTCCAGGTCCGCCTTCTTACGGGTGCCGGAGAGCCGCAGCCCCGCGACCACGTTGTCGTAGATGGACATGGTGGGGAATGGGTTGGGCTTCTGGAAGACCATGCCGATCAACCGGCGTACGGCGACCGGGTCCACGCCATTGCCGTAGACGTCCTCGTCGTCGAGCAGGACCTTGCCCTCGACGCGCGCGCCGGGGATCACCTCGTGCAGCCGGTTGAGCGAGCGCAGGTAGGTCGACTTGCCGCAGCCCGAGGGGCCGATGAGCGCCGTGACGGACTTCGGCTCGATCGTGAGGGTCACCCCCTCGACGGCACGGAAGCTCCCGTAGAAGCAGGAGAGCTTGTCGGTCTCGATCCGCTTGGCCACGGGTTACCTCCGGCCGGCGAGCAGGTTGCGTCGGGTGAGCAACCGGGCTGCTGTGTACAGGACGACGACGATCAGGATCAGCGTAAGCGCTCCGGCCCATGCACGGTCGATGGCCGTCTGGTACGGCTGCTGCGCCTGGTTGTAGATGAACATCGGCAGGCCGCTCTGGGCGCCGCTGAACGGGTCGTTGTTGATGAAGTCGGTGCCGAACACGGTGAGCAGCAGTGGAGCGGTTTCCCCGATCACGCGGGCGACGGCCAGCATGATGCCGGTGACCAGGCCGGCAGACGCCGTCGGCAGCACGATCCGCATGATCGTCTTCCACTGCGGGACCCCCAGCGCGTACGACGCCTCGCGCAGCGCCGTGGGAACGAGCAGCAGCATCTCCTCGGCCGACCGGATGATCACCGGCAGCATGAGGATGACCAGGGCGAGGGCGCCGGCGAAGCCGGAGAAGCCCTGGTGCAGCCCGAGCACCCAGAACACGTAGATGAACAGGCCGGCGACGATCGACGGCACGCCGGTCATGACGTCCACGAAGAACCGGATGGCCCGCGGCAGCCACCCCCGGCCGTACTCGGTCAGGTAGACGGCTGCCGCCAGGCCGAGGGGCACCGAGATCACGCTAGTGATGGCGACCTGCTCAAGGGTGGCGACGATGGCGTGGTAGGCCCCGCCCCCGGCGTCGGTCGGCGCGACGCCGGCCATGGAGTGGCTGAGGAACCGCAGGTCGAACCGCTTGGCGCCGCGGCTGATCGTGTAGCCGAGGACGATGACCAACGGGGTCAGTGCCACGAGAAAGGACAGCCAGGCGAGGGATCGCATCGTCCGGTCGACCAGCCGGCGGCGGCCGGACGCGCCGAGGTGCAGTGCGGACTGCGATCCGGCCTGCAGGGTGGACGCGGTCATGCCGTCCTCCCCTTGTTGCCCCGGCTGATCACGAGCCGCGCGGCGAAGTTGACGATGAGGGTGATCGCGAACAGCACCAGGCCGCTGGCGATCAGCGCCGAGCGCCCGGTGGCGTTGGACTCGCCGAACTGGACGGCGATGTTGGCGGCGATCGTGTTGCCGCCCTGCTCGAGGATCTTCCAGTTGATCACGAACGAGGAGGCGAGGATGAGGGCGACGGCGATCGTCTCGCCGAGGGCCCGGCCCAGGCCGAGGATGGTCGCGCCGATGATGCCGGACTTGCTCGGCGGGAGTACGGCCATCCGGATCATCTCCCAGTGCGTCGCGCCGAGCGCGAGGGCGGCCTCCTTCTGCGCGGGGTCGGCCTGGACGACGATCTCGCGGATGATGGCCGAGATGATCGGCAGGATCATGATGGCCAGCACCACGCCGACCACGAACGGCGACCGGGTCGGCAGGCCGGCGTAGCGGTCCTTGAACAGCGGGATCCAGGACAGGTGGTGTCCCATCCAGCCCTGGATCCCCTTCATCCGCGGCACCAGCCAGATCAGGCCCCACAGTCCGTAGACCACCGAGGGCACGGCCGCGAGCAGGTCCAGCAGGTAGCCCATCATCTTGGCCAGCCGGCGTGGGGCGTACTCCGCGACGAACAGCGCGACGGCCATCGCCACGGGCCAGGCGATGACGAGGGCGATGATCGCCGTCTCGATCGTCCCGAAGGCGATCGCGGCCACGCCGAAGGTGGGTTTCTCCGCGTCCGGCTGCCAGAGCTTGGTGCCCCAGAAGCTGGTGCTGTCCTTGGAGATCGCGGGGATAGCCTTGACGATCAGGAAGATCGCGATCGCGGCGAGCAGGACCAGGACGAAGACGCCGGCCGTGGAGGTCACCAGCCGGGAGATCATGTCGCCGCGGCCCTTGCGGCCGGCCAGCGTGGGCGCGGTCGGCTCAGTCGGCGCTGTGCCGAGCAGGGTCATGACGGCCCGCGCCGTGCGGATGCCTTAGCTCGGGACTGCATGGTCTGCTCCTCGGTCACGCGGTGACGACGATCCTGCTGCGAAAACGCGGCTGGCCCGCCGGTCCTCGAAAGGGCCCGGCGGGCAACCACGCTGTTCGTCCTATCCATGTGCTGCTGACTAGCTGATGGCTGCAATCGTGGTGGCGACCTTACTGGCGATGGTGGTCGGCAGCGGGGCGAACCCCAGCCCGGTCGCCGCGGCCTGACCAGCGCCGGCCGCATAGCTCAGGTAGGCCTTGAGCAGCGGGACCTTGGCGGCCGACTTGTACTTGCTGCAGACGATCGCGTAGCTGAGCGTCGAGATCGGATAGGCCTTCGGGTCGGTCGGCGCATAGTTGACCGTGGCGACCAGGTTGTTGCCGGTGCCGGTGATGGTGGCGCCGGCAATCGCAGCGGTGACGGAGTCGGTGGTCAGGGCCACCACGTTGCTGCCGTTCTTGATCTTGGCCAGCGGGAGCTGGTTGGACGTGGCGAACGCCTGCTCGACGTAGGTGATCGCGCCCGGCGTCTGCTTGACTGCGGCGGCGACACCGGCGCTCTTCTGCGCGCCCTGCCCGGCCGGCCAAGTGATCGTCTTGCCGGTGCCGAGCTTCCAGTTGGCCTTGGCGGCTGCGTCGAGGTAGCCGGTGAAGACGGCGTTGGTGCCCGAGGAGTCGGCGCGGTAGACGACCGAGATCGGCGTCGCGGGCAGGGTCGCGGCGGTGTTGTCCGCCTTGATCTCGGGGTCGTTCCAGGTCTTGAGCTTGCCGTCGAAGATGTCGGCGAGGGTGGCGGCCGAGAAGGTCAGGTCGGTGACGCCCGGAAGGTTCCAGGTGACGCCGACGCCGCCGGCAGTGATCGGCAGGTGCCAGGCCGGGCTGCCGCAGGTCTTGTCGGCAGCCGCCTGCTCGTCGGTCTTCATCGGCACGTCCGAGCCGGCGAAGTCGATCGTGCCGGCGCCGAACTGCTGGATGCCGGCGCCGGAGCCGACCGGCTGGTAGTCGACCTTGGCGCCGCTGCACTTGGCGGCGAAGTCCTTGGCCCACTGCTGCTCCATCGGGCCTTGGAAGCTGGAGCCGGCGCCGGAGAGGCTGCCACTCGCGCAGGCGCCCGAGGCACCCGAGGCGGCGGCTGCGCCGGAGCCGGCCGCGCTGCTCGTCGTGTTCGAGCTGGCCGAGGAGCCGTTGCTGTTGGAACCGCAGGCGGAGATGGCCAGGCTGCTGGCCACAGCCAGAGCGACGAGTCCGCCGGTACGGGTTTGCTTCACGTGGAGATCCTCCATGCCCCTGTGGGGCCGTTGGTGATGGCGCGTGAGGGCTGGTGATCGGCGCCCCGGATTGCTCCGGCAGCACCTGCCCCGAAGTTAGGTGGCCAAGGTGGCCGGTCGGCCTGCGCCGGATGAACGGAGGGTGAACGGTCGCGGAGTTCTGCCGACGTCGGCTGCCCAGCCCTTCACAGCGACGTGCTCTGAGGTGAAGAGTGGGCGATTTGCCGGTTTTCGCGGATCTGGCGGTCAGGGCATCCGGTAGGAGACGTCGACGTCCCACTTGGTGAAGCCGAGCCGCTCGTACAGCGCGATCGCCCGGGCGTTGGTCTCGTCGACGTAGAGCATCACCTGGGCCAGCCCGCGTGAGCGCAGGTGCCGCAGCCCGACCAGGGTGAGTGCCTGGCCGAGGCCGTGGCCCTGGTAGGTCGGATCGACGCCCAGGACGTAGACCTCGCCGATCGGCTCGTGCCCGTGGCTGTCCGGTGACGGGTCGGAGCCGTGCACCTTGGTCCAGTGGAAGCCGACGATCCGGCCCTCGTGCTCGGCCAGGAAGAACCCGGCCGGGTCGAACCAGGACTCCTGCTCCCGTCGTTCGAGGTCGGCGAGCGTCCAGCCACCCTGGTCGGGATAGGCCGCGAACGCCCGCGCGTTGAGCGCGATGACCTCGTGCTCGTCCTCGCCCGGACGGAACGTGCGCACCGTGACGCCGTCCGGCAGCGGGACCTCCCCGAGTGGAGCGTGCAGCGAGCGGCGGAGCTGCCACAGCACCCGTGAGGTCTCGAAGCCCATGCCGAGAGCGAGCGCCCGTGCCGCCGGGTGCTGCCCGTGTGCCCACAGGCGCAGCCGGCCGTCCGGGCTCCGGGCCAGCAGCCCTTCGACGAGCAGCTGCCCGTACCCTCGCCGCCGGTACGCCGGCCGCACCGCAACTTCGGCGCTCGACCCGGCGACGGTGTCCGTGACGTCGAGGTGGGCGTAGCCGGCCAGCTGGCCGTCGGGGTCGCGCAGCAGCAGATTGCGTACGGGCGCGTCGCCGCCGTAGCGCAGGTGCAGCATCACGTGCTCGGACAGGGGGAGGACGCCGTCGGCCTCGGTGACGTCGTGCACCAGGTCCAGGACGGCGGCGAGCTCGTCACCGCTGAGCCGGGAGCGGTCCTCGAGAAGGGGGCTGGTCACGCAGGAAGGTTAGCGTGAAGCGCTTCACCCAACCCGGCGGGCTCAGCCGAAGCGGCCGCCCACGTAGTCAGCAGTACGGGGGTCGGCCGGCGCGCCGAAGACCTGCTCCGTGGCACCGGCTTCGACGATCCGGCCGGGCTGGTCCTCGGCGGCGAGGAAGAACGCGCACTGCGACGAGACCCGCTGCGCCTGTTGCATGTTGTGCGTCACGATGACCACGGTGACGTCGGCGGCCAGGTCGAGGATGGTCTCCTCGATGCGCCGGGTCGACGTCGGGTCCAGGGCGCTGCACGGCTCGTCCATGAGCAGGACCTCGGGCCGTACGGCCAGCGAACGAGCGATGCACAGCCGTTGCTGCTGCCCGCCGGACAGGCTGCCGCCGGCGGCGCCGAGACGGTTCTTGACCTCGTTCCACAGCCCCGCGCGGGTGAGGCACTCCTCGACCAGGGCGGCGCGCTCGGCCTTGCTGCCGCCGGGCAGGCCGCTCAGCTTGAGTCCGGCCAGCACGTTGTCGGCGATGCTCATGGCGGGGAACGGGTTGGGCTTCTGGAACACCATGCCGATCCTGCGGCGGGTGTCGGTGGTGCGCTGGTCGGCATCGTAGATGTCGATCTCGCTCCGGCTGGTCCCGGTCTGCGTGCCCAGCAGGACCTCACCGGCCAGGGTCGCGCCCGGGATCAGCTCGTGCATCCGGTTGAGGATCCGCAGAAACGTCGACTTGCCGCAGCCCGAAGGCCCGATCAGGGCGGAGACCGTACGGGCCGGCAGGTCGAGGCTGATCGTGTCGAGCACCTGGCGGGCCCCGAACCAGGCGCTGATCTCGACCGCCCGCAACCCGGAGGCAGGGCGGGAGACGCTCGGGGCGTCCTCGACGGTCTCGGTGCTGGTCGGCTCGAGGACAAGGGCAGTCATGCGGTCCAGACAACCTCACGGCGGCGCAGCGCAGGTGGCCGGCAGGTGAACGCCGGACATCGCAGAGCGGAAGATCAAGCCGCGGAGACCAGCTCGCGCAGCTTAAGGCGGACCTGACGGTTGACCAGCACGGGCACGTAGGCCGTGATCCGGGCCCCGGCGAACTGTGCTGCGGCGAGGTCGACCTCGCGGCTGACCACCTCGGGGTCGACCCGGGGCTCGAACTCCTGACTCAGCCGTTCCCGCACCACGTTGATGTGCTTGGACAGCTCCTGCTGGGCGCCGCGGTGCGGGCCGAGCGGTGTCGCGGGAGTGGCGAGAGTCTCGGACGACATGCTTTCCTCCAGGGGCTCCCCCCGACGGTGCTGCCCGGCTCGGCGTGTCGACAAGGCCTGCCGCCGACTGTCCATGTCGTGTTCACCCTCCGTTCACCTGTGGCCCGGACAGTCGAGTTCGGCTACCTGACCCGTACGACCGAGGGATGATCGCATCGTGACTCTGCTGTGGGGAAGCATCGCCATCGAGGCGGCCGGCGGTGTGCTCTACCGTCACACGTCCGACGGATCGGTCGAGATCGCGCTGGTTCACCGGCCGAAGTACGACGACTGGTCGCTGCCCAAGGGCAAGCTCAAGCGGCGCGAGCACCTGCTGCTCGGCGCGGTCCGCGAGGTCGAGGAGGAGACCGGGGCCCGGGTCACCCTCGGCCGCCCGCTGGGCGAGATCCGTTACCTCAAGGAGGGCCTGCCCAAGCGGGTCCGCTACTGGGTGATGCCGTACGTCGAGCCCTCTCCGACCGCCGTGGTCTCCACCGAAGAGGTCGACGGGCTGCATTGGCTCAGCCCCGGTGATGCGCTGAAGCGGCTGACCTGGGACCGCGACGTGGCACCGATCGAGAGGTTCCTTGCGGACCTGCGGCCGACCTGGCCGCTCGTGATCGCCCGGCACGGCAGCGCTGGTGACCGCGCGAGCTGGGCCGGCGATGACACCTTGCGCCCGCTGGACGAGGTGGGGGAGGAGCAGACCCGGGTGCTGACCGCGATCCTGGCCGGCTACGACGTCAAGGCGGTGCACTCGGCCGACGTCGCCCGCTGCATCGACACAGTGGCCCCGTACGCGGCAAGCATCGGCGTCGACGTGGTCCCGGAGCCGTCGATGTCGGAGGCCGGGTTCGACCCGGACGACCTGCTCGGTGTCGACCGGGTGGTGGCGCTGGCCGCCGCTGGTGTCCCCACCGTGGTGAGCAGCCAGCGTCCGGTGATCCCCGGACTGATCGCCGGCGTGCTCACGGCGCTGGGCGGCACGGTCCCCCCCGACCTCAGCACCCGCAAGGGGGGCTTCTGGGTGCTCCAGCTGACCGGCCCTGCCGGCGGGTCGGACCTGCCGGAGCTGGTCTCCGTCGAGCGCTTCGAGCCCGTACCCCAGTTCCGCTGACGGGTGGGCCGGGCCAACGGTGCGGCTCCGGGCGCCGCAGACGGACGGGCGGCTGTCCGGCCTTACCCTCAGTTCGTGGCCGTCCTTGAACTCTTCTCTGGTCTTGCGCGAACCGAAGCGGTGGGCGGCACAAAGTACCTGTGGCTCGGGGACGGTCGACGCCGCGCCAGCGTCGGCGTCGACGACATCAAGTTCGGGCGGCACCGTGTGCGCTGGGACGACGTGGAGCGAGTCGACGTGGGCATCGCCCGGCCGGACAAGGACTACTGGCTCGGCCGGATGGTCGACGTGGTGTTGGGGTTCATCGGGGTGTTGCCGTCCAGTCCCAATGCGCAGGTCATCCTCGGCGTGCTGGTCCGCAACCAGGCGTTCGTCAAGACGCATGAGTGCGGGCGGACGTCGAAAGCCGCCAATAGCGAAGAGGCCCAGGCGCTCACCGAGTTGCTGATGCGGCTTCGGGACCGTTCGCAGCGCCAGTCGTACTTCGATGCGCCTGCCAGCGAGTAAATGCCGGCGTGGGCGTTAGACCCATCTGTCCGGCTTGTTGGCCGTGGGTCAGGAGGCGGTGATGTCCGCCGGCGTGGTCAGGTCGACCGTCTCGACCGCCGGGTCGGTGGGCTCGCCGCCCTCGCCCTCGGTCAGCGAGGTGGGCTGCCGGACGAACTTGTAGCCGACGTTGCGGACGGTGCCGATCATCGCCTCGTGCTCGGGGCCGAGCTTGGCCCGCAGCCGCCGCACGTGCACGTCGACCGTACGGGTGCCTCCGTAGTAGTCGTAGCCCCAGACCTCCTGCAGCAGCTGGGCCCGGGAGAACACCCGGCCCGGGTGCTGGGCGAGGAACTTCAGCAGCTCGAACTCCTTGAAGGTCAGGTCGAGTGCCTTGCCGTTGAGCTTGGCCGTGTAGGCGTGCTCGTCGACGGTCACGTCGCCCGCGCGGATGACCCCGCGCTCGGAGGTCGTCGTCGGCGGCTCGTCGGAGTGCCGGCGGCCCATCGCGAGGCGCAGCCGGGCGTCGACCTCGGCAGGGCCGGCGCTGTCGAGCAGGACGTCGTCGATGCCCCACTCGGCGGTGAGGGCGACCAGGCCGCCCTCGGTCAGGATGGCGAACATCGGTGAGGTCACGCCGGTGGTGCGCAGCAGCCGACACAGGCTGCGGGCAGCCATCAGGTCGCGGCGGGCGTCGACCAGCAGAGCGTCGTACGGGGGGGCTTCGAGCAGAGCCGCGGGCTCCGGCGAAGCGACCCGCACGGTGTGCGGGAGCAGGGCAAGAGCAGGCATGACGGCAGTGGATGGCGTCAGCGCGCTGGTCAGCATGAGCAGCGTGGTCACGGTGCTCCTCCCAGGGATAGCGGGGCGGAGACGACCGCGGTGTCGTCCAGATGTCATCCAGATGTCGTGCAACTGGATGCTGACAGGGACAATACCTTGATGCCGCACCTCCCGTCTCCCTTCCCCCACCCCGGATCTCCTTTGCCCGGGGCAGAGCAGCTTGCGCTGGAGACCTCCGACGGTGAGCGTCTTACGGCCTTGCACGTCCCCAGACCGGCGTCAGCAGGCGTGGTGGCCGGGTCCCGCGAGGTGGCGATCGTCGTGGCGCACGGCTTCACCGGGTCCATCGACCGGCCCGGGCTGCGGTCGGTGGCTCGCGGTTTGTCCCCGTACGCCGGATTGTTGCTTTTTGATTTCCGGGGACATGGCGGTTCGACCGGGGTGTCGACCCTCGGCGACCGCGAGGTCCTGGACCTCGAGGCGGCAGTGGCGGCGGCCCGAGGGCTGGGCTACAGCGCGGTTGTGACGTGTGGCTGGTCGATGGGATCTTCCGTGGTCCTGCGCCATGCCGGGCTGACCGGCGGGGTCGACGCGGTGATCGCCGTCAGCGGTCCGTCCCGGTGGCACTTCCGCGACAGCACCCCGATGCGCAAGCTGATGTGGCTGGTCGAGACCAAGCCCGGGCGTGCTGTCGCGCGGCGGGCCTACAACCTGCGGATCGGGGACGCCTGGACCCGAGACCCCGCGTCGCCGGTCGAGGTCGTCGGCAAGATCGCGCCGACCCCGTTGCTGGTCGTGCACGGCCGCGACGACCATTACTTCGGTGTCGACCACGCGCAGGCGCTTTATGCGGCGGCCGGGCAGCCGAGCGAGCTGTGGCTGGTCGACGGTTTCGGTCACGCCGAAGCCGGCGCCTCCGCCGAGCTGCTCGGCCGGATCGGCGCGCACGTCGAGGTCATGCTCGGCCGCTGCGAGGAGGCCACCGGCTCGTGACCGACGTCACCGTACGGTTCTGGGCCGCCGCACGTGAGGCGGCCGGCCGCGTCGAGGAGCACTACCCGGCAGGGTCGCTGGCCGAGGTCGTCGCCGAGGCGTCCCACCGGCACGGGGACCGCCTGAGCCGGATCCTGGCCAGCGCATCGTTCCTGGTCGACGACGAGCCGGTCGGCAGGCGCGACCACGCGGGTATCCAGCTGGCGCCGGGCTCGGTGCTCGAGGTCCTGCCGCCGTTCGCCGGCGGCTGAGTTCCGGTTCCTTCCTGTCGGCGGCCGGCGCTTGGACCCGGCCATGACAATTCCGGGCAGGGCGTGATCGTGGGTCTCATCCACAGTCCGCACTTCGTCGCCCACTGAGCCAGACGACGACTCAGCCGAGGCGCTCGTCGAGATGTACGGCCACGGTGGCGTTGAAGTCCGCGTCCAGCGTGCTCAGGGCGTGTTCTGCGCGCCGCCTCTGCCGCCTAGAGTGAGGTCGTGCCCTGGCCTCGTCCCGTCCCGCTGATCGGGGACCGCACTTCCGCCGCGGAGCGGGGCAGCGACCCGCGGGCCTGGGCGTTCGACCCGGCCGCGCGCCAGTCGGTGTACGAGGTGATCGGCGCCCGCCGCGACATCCGGCGGTTCCGGCCGGATCCGGTGCCCGCGGAGACGCTCGACAGGGTGTTGGCAGCGGCACACCAGGCGCCGTCGGTCGGTCACTCGCAGCCCTGGCGGTTCCTGGTCGTCGACGACGCCGAAACCCGGCAGCGGGCGGCGACGATGGCCGACCGGGAGCGCCTGGCGCAGGCCGCGCTGCTCACCGAAGAGGCCGGCCGGCGGCTCGCCGACCTGCAGCTCGAGGGCATCCGCGAGGCGCCGCTCGGCGTCGTGGTCTGCTGCGACCGCCGCACCCCGCCGGGCGGGGTGCTGGGCCGGTCGACCTTCCCGGATGCCGACCTGTGGTCCTGCGCCTGTGCCATCCAGAACCTCTGGCTGGCGGCCCGCGCCGAAGGACTCGGCCTCGGCTGGGTCACCCTGTTCGATCCGGCCGAGCTGGCCGGGCTGCTGCACCTGCCCGACGGTGTGGTCACCCTTGGCTGGCTGTGCCTGGGCTGGCCGGATGAGCGACCGCCGGAGCCGGGCCTCGAGCGGGCCGGCTGGTCGAGTCGGGCGCCGCTCGCGGACGTGGTCTTCGCCGGCCGCTGGCCTTCCGGCGACGCTGCGTCGCCCGTCTCGCGGTTGCGCGCCCCCGACCAGCATGCGGTCGTCGGCGTACGGGACCGGGCCGACGAGCTGCTCAGCCCGCCATCCTCGCTGGGCGTCCTGGACCGCGCGGTGGACCGGGTCCTGGCGCTGGGCCCGGTGGATCTCACCGGCGGATGGGGCCGCCTGGTGCTCGTGGGCGCCGACCATGCGGTGACCGCCCACGGCATCTCCGCCTACCCCACCTCGGTGACCCGGGCCGTGCTCGAGGCGGCCGTCGCCGGCGAGGCGCTGGGGGTGGTCGCCGCTGCGGCCAACGGCCTGACCGTGACCGTCGTGGACGCGGGGGTTGCCGGCGACCCGGTCGAGGGTGCCGTCCTGGCCAGGCCCGAGGCGCCGGGCGGCGACCTGGCGGACGGCGCTGCGCTGCGTACGGCCGATGTCGCCCTGCTCGTCGGCTACGGCCGGCGGATCGGCGAGCAGTCGGCCGCGGCCGGGTTGGTAGCGCTGGGCGAGGTCGGCGTCGGCAACACGACCGTGGCCGCAGCACTGACCGCGGCGGCGCTGGGCCTGCGGGCTGAGGAGGTGGTCGGCCTCGGTGCCGGTGCCGACTCGGCGATGCTCGCGCGCAAGGTCGCCGTCGTGGCCGCCGCGCTGACCAGGGCCCCGGAGACCCCGCTGGACCTGCTGGCGGTGCTCGGCGGCGGCGAGTTCGCCGTCCTGGCCGGTGTGGTCCTCGGCGCCGCTGCCGCAGGGGTCCCCGTCATGCTCGACGGGCTCGCCACGTCGATCGCGGCGCTGCTCGCCGTACGGCTGGAGCCCGCCGCCGCCGCGCACCTGCTCGCCGGTCATCGCAGCCGGGAGGCCGCGCACCCCGCGGTGCTCGGAGCGCTCGGCCTGGAGCCGCTGCTCGACCTGAGGCTGCGGGCCGGTGAGGGCGTCGGAGCCTCGCTCGCGTCCGGGATGTTGCGCTCCGCCCTGACTGCGCGGGCGAAAACCGCCCGTACCGGTTCGGGCATAGCCGATGCTTAAGCCGTTTGGAGTTGGCAGACTACTCTGAGTGAGGCAGACGGCTCATCAGCGCCTAGTCATAAATGTCGAAATGCCCATGACCACTCGACCGCCCACGCCCGCCGACAGCGAGGTGAACGCATGCCGGAGCCAGGCCCCGGGTTGACCCCCGAGTCAGTCCTGGACGCCGCCAGCGAGGGCATCTGCGTTCTCGACGACCTGGGCAAGGTCGTCTTCGCCAACCCTGCCGCCGCGGGGCTGCTCGGCTGGAGCATGGACGACCTCATCGGCCGCTCCATGCACGACCGGGCCATGCACCACGCGGCCGACGGCCGATCGCTGACCTTCGAGGGGTCCCCGGTCGCCGCCGTGCTGGCCGACGGCCAACCCCGCAGCCTCGAGGGTGAGGTGCTGTGGCGGTCGTCCGACACTGCGCTGCTCGTCGACTACCGCGTCACCCCGGTGTTCACCGCCGGACGGGTGACCGGTGCGGTGATGGTCTTCAGCGACGCCCGGCTGCGCCCCGACCTCGACGTCGAACGGGGCGGGATGTTCGACACCGGCGTCGTCGGCATGGTCGTACTCGGGCTGGACGGGTGCTACCTGCAGGTCAACCCGTCGTTCTGCGAGATGCTCGGCATGACCGAGGAGGAGCTGGTCGGCCACAGCTTCCGCGAGACGACGCACCCTGAGGACCTCGTGGACTGCGAGGCCAAGCTGGTCGAGCTGGTGACCGGTGAGGTCCCGGCCTACCGCCAGGAGAAGCGCTACCTGCGCCCCGACGGTGACGTCGTCCACGGTGTCATGCACGCCACCCTCGTACGCGGCGGCGAAGCCCCGTACGAGCCGCTCTACTTCTTCGTCCAGGTGCTCGACGTGACCGAGCAGCGGACGGCGGACGAGGCGCTGCGCCGCGACGCGGAGCGGACCGCCCGGATCGTCGAGCTGTGCGACCTGCTCGCGGAGGGCACGCACGAAGACCGCGAGCTGATGACCAACGTGGCCCAGGCGGTCGCCCGCATCGTCGGCGACGCTGCGACGCTGTGGGTGATCGGCGACGAGGGGCTGCGCGCGGTCAGCAACGGGCACCCCGACGAGCGGGCCCGCGAGATGCTCGACCTGCTCTACCAGGAGAACGACGGGCTTGCCGAGGCTGCCGTCGAGGCCGGTGAGACCGTGTTCATCGCCGACATCGACCCGGATCGGGTCAAGGGTGCGCTGCGGGAGACCTACGGCGCGTTCCTCCACGAGTTCCCCGTACGCAGCGTCATCGTGGTCCCGTTG
>JAWWOO010000105.1:0-73802 GCA_033851545.1 Frankiales bacterium
TCAGCTCGAGCGCCAGCGACCACGGCGACACCGACTGCATGCACTCGCGCACCGTCGGCAGCAGTCCGGGAGCCGTCAGCTGCTGCGCCGCCAGGTTGACCGACAGGGTGAGCGGCAGCTCGGGGAACCGGTCGGCCCAGGACCGTACGGTGGCCGCCGCCGTACGCAGCACCCACTCGCCCAACGGGACGATCAGTCCGGTCTCCTCTGCCAGCTCGATGAAGGCCGCCGGTGCCAGCAGTCCCCGCTCGGGGTGCTCCCACCGGACGAGCGCCTCGAAGCCGACCAGCAGGTCAGCCCGGGTCAGGTCGACGACCGGTTGGTAGAAGACCCGGAACTCCCCAGTGGTCAGCCCGTGCCGGATCTGGGACTCGAGGTCGAGCCGGTCGAAGGCGCGCTGGCGCATGTGCACGTCGAAGATCTCGTAGCCGGAGCCGCCTCGGTGCTTGGCGCGGTACATGGCGATGTCGGCGTCGCGCAGCACGTCGGTGGCGTTGTCACCGGGGCGGGCGAGGACGACCCCCACACTGCCGGACGGCGTGATCAGCCGTGAGTCCAGGACGACCGGTTCGGCGATGACGGCCAGGACGAGCTCGGCCACGTCGGCAGCCTGGTCGGGGGCGTCGGTCCGCGGCGTCAGGACGACGAACTCGTCGCCGCCGAACCTCGCCACGACGTCGGAGGCGGGTACGGCTGCGCGCAACCGCTGGGCGATGGTGACCAGGAGCTCGTCCCCGACCTCGTGGCCGAGTGAGTCGTTGACGATCTTGAGCCGGTCGAGGTCGAGGAAAACGACGAGCAGCCCGGTCCCGGCAGGCGCGGGACCGTCGAGCGACGCGCTGAGCCTCTCGATCAGCATGGTGCGGTTGGGCAACCCGGTCAGCGCGTCGTGCTGCGCCTGGTGGGCAAGCCGGGACAGCAGGTGCTGCCGG
This sequence comes from Frankiales bacterium, assembly GCA_033851545.1. GTDB lineage: Bacteria > Actinomycetota > Actinomycetes > JAWWOL01 > JAWWOL01 > JAWWOL01. The sequence goes on from JAWWOO010000105.1 coordinate 933, forward strand.
TCGACGGTGATGCCCACGAGGTGGCTGGCCCGCTCGATCAAGGTGGTGATCTCGGTGCCCGGCAGTCCCGGCAGGCGGTGGTAGACGGCGAACGTGCCCAGGATCCGGCCGTTGGCCGGGGACCGGACCGGGAACGACCAGCAGGCGCGGACGTCGATCAGGGCGGCCAGGTCGTGGAAGACGCTCCACCGCGCGTCGGCCAGCAGGTCGGGGACCAGGACCGGCTCGCTGGTCGTGACCGCCATCGCGCAGGGGGAGTAGGGGGTCGACGCCAGGAGCCGGTCGATGCGCCGGCGGTAGATCTCCGGCATGCTGGGCGAGGCGCCGTCGGTGAGGACCGTGCCCACAGCGTCCTGCTCGGTGAGCATCACCGTGCACAGGACGTCGTCGAACTGCTCCTCGACCCACTGGGCGAGTGCGGTCAGGGCCTCGGTGACGGGTGCCTCGCCGGCGATCAGCTCGAGGACCCGGGCCTGTGACTGCTGGGAGCGTTCGACGCGGTACTGCTCGGTGACGTCGCTGGCCACCATGACGATGCCGGAGATCTCAGGGTCGGCGAGCAGGTTGTTGGCTCGTGCCTCGTAGCGGCGGAAGCCGTCGTCGGCGAGCAGGAGCCGCACCCGCATCGGCGGGCTCGGACCAGGCTCGTCGACGATGCTCCGCAGTGCCACGGCGGCGGCCGCCCGGTCGTCGGGGTGGATCAGGTCGAGCACGTTCCGGCCGACCAGGGAACCCTCGGGGTAGCCCAGGATCCGCGCCGCGGAGGGGCTGGCATCGGTCAGGGTGCCATCGGCTGTGGTCACGACCAGGATGTCGGACATGTGGAGCAGCAGCGCGTGCTGACGGCGCTCGCGTTCGGCGAGGTTGGGTCGGTCGTCGGTCAGACGTCCCTCGTCGTCGCTGGCCCGCATCCTTCAACCCTCGTGTCTGGGGGGCCACGGCGTCCGCGCCCCGGTCCCACAGTGTCGCACCGCGCGCGGGGTCCCGTACGAAAGCGCCCCACAACGTCAGGGGCGCAGCGACCGGGCGCCCGCCAGCGATGCCACGCCCGGGGCGACGGGCGGCAGCCCGGCGGCATAGCACAGCAGGTCGCACCAGCCGGCCAGGTGTGCGCTGAGGTCGTCCTCCATCGGGCTCCAGGACGCGCGCACCTCGAGCTCGGCCGTCGCCCGTTGCTCGGACAAGGCGCCGAAGCTTTCGGAGCTGGCCCGGGTGACCGTGCCGCCGGCGGCCGTGACCTTGGCGCCGTGGCCGGCCAGGGCCTCGAGCAGCCAGCTCCAGCCCACGCTGGCCAGCATCGGGTCGTCGGCCATGTCGGGATCCAGGTCGGCGCGCACATAGGCCACCAGCCGGGTCGTCCCGTGCCAGGACTCGTGGCCGTCCGGGTCGTGCAGGACGACGAGCCGCCCGGTGGCCAGGTCGTCGCCGTCCTCCTGCGCGCTGTCGGCGCCCGGGCTGCCCGGCACCGGCACCGAGCCGGAGATCGCGACGGCGTACGGGGCGAGCCGCTGCGGGGGACGGACCTCGGTCAGCCTCACCTCGGGCCGGGGACGGGCGCGACGCAGGCTGGCGACGGCGAGGGCGAAGGCGGGCGGCTCGGGGTCGGAGGGTCCGCCGACCCCGCCGGCACCGTTGGGGACGGACATGGCGCCAGCGTAGGTCGGCGGCGGGGGGCCGTGGGGACGGCGCGCCGGGAGACGTGCCTATCGTGGGGCCGGTGATCCCCGAGTCAGCCGGTGGCTGAGGTCCTGGCCATCCTCTCGAGCATGCTCTGGGGAACGGCCGACTTCCTCGGCGGCACCTTCACCCGCCGGTTGCGACCGCTGGCCGTGGTGTCGGTGACCCTCCCGGCGGCCGTGCCGCTGCTGCTGGTCGCGGTGCTGGTGACGGGGGAGTACGCGGCCCCCCGCGGTTATCTGCCGTGGGCGCTGGCCAGTGGCCTGGTCGGCCTGCTGTCGGTCAGTGCCTTCTACCGGGCGCTGGCCACGGGCACGATGGGCATCGTCGCTCCGGTGGCGGCGACCGGAGTGGTTGTTCCGCTGGTCGTCGGGCTGGCGCAAGGCGGGCACCTGTCCGCCGTACAGCTGAGCGGGCTGCTGCTGGCGACCCTCGCCACCATCGGCGTGAGCGCGTCCGGGTCCGCTGACGACGCTTCGCCGCCGGCCCGTACGCCGCTGGTGCTGGCGTTCGTTTCCGGCCTGGGGTTCGGGTTCGTCACGGTCGGGATCGGCGAGGGCGCCCGCTCCTCGGTGCTGATGACCCTGCTGGTCATGCGCTCGACAGCGTCGGCGATCCTGCTGCTGGTCTGGTTGGTGCTGCGGCAGCGGCCGTCCCTCGGCGTACGGGACGCTGCCGGTCTGTGGCTGGTCGGGCTGGCCGACGCCGGGGCCAACGCGATCTACGGCTCAGCGGTACGCCTGGGCGTGTTCAGCATCATCGTCGTGCTCGGGTCGCTCTATCCGGCGGCCACGGTGCTGCTGGCCCGGCAGGTGCACGGCGAGCGGCTGACCCGGCTGCAGCTGATCGGCGTCGCCGCGCTGCTGGTCGCGGTGCCGATGATCACAGCCGGCTGAGCCTGGTCACCGGGAGGCCTCTGGCGTGCCCGGGAGCCGGCCGTGGGCCCGGAGCACGATCAGGGCGCGTAAGGTCACTAGTCCGCGCCATTCCGCCGCCTGGCCTGGTGACCAGGCGAGCCAGTCGAAGTCCCAACCGCCGTCATCCTGCTGTTCCGCCTCGAGCTGCAGGAGCCCCCGCGCAATCTGCTCGTCGGTGAACATCGCGCGGCTTCGGGCACCGGGTCGCGGCGAGAGTGTCAAAGCGCTCAGGCTCTCGCCCTCGGTGCCCCCGGGGACGTCAACTGAGCCGTCAGCACCGAGGAGCGGTCGCAGCTGTTCGATCGCCTCGAGACACCGCTGTTCGTCGTGCTGGCTGTCGAGAAAGTCCAGCGCGAACTTCAGCCAGTAGGCGCCGAGGGCGGCCGGGTCGGCGAGCTTGCGCCAGCACCATGTCGTGGCCTGAGCCAACCACGACGAGGCTGCTCCGGCCTGCGTCAGGTGCGCGACGAGACCGAACGTGAGATGCGAGCCGCCGGCCTCCGGCACCATCCAGGGGGCGTGTGGGTAGGCGGCGGCGGAAGGCAGGACGAAGGGGACGCCACCATCGCTGTCGGCGATCCCCGCCACCCAGTCGGCGACGTCGGTGACCATCGGCTCGTGGAGGCGACCCACCTCTGCCAGGACCTCGAGGCCGTGCAACGCGGCGGTGGTCTCGCTGTTCGGGGCGCGCACGTCAGGTTCGAGGGCGTGGCCGAAGCCGCCGTCGTCGTTGCGGTAGGCGCGCAAGGTGTTCACCACGGGGGTCGCCGCGGCGCCGTGCAGGAGCACGGCCGCGCGGTGGCGGTCCAGCAGACGGGCGTTTGCGTGGATGAACCGCTCGGCGGCAACAAGGTCGATCGTCACGAAGTCCAGCCTAGGGTGCCCGCTCACCGGCATAGACCCTGCACGGAGGCCTGATCCGTCACCGTCGTCGCGCCGGGCCGACACGCCGGGACGAATCCCCCTCCGCCCCGCAGGGGCGTGACACCGTGAGCACAGTTGCGACCAGGGAGGTGCCCCATGCTCGACCACCGGTACTGCCCCGTCTGCCACGCCGAGACCGAGGTGGAGCTGCTGCCCTGCCTGGACGGGCACGGCGAGGACTGCACCGAGCGGGTCTGCACAGCCTGCAGCAGCGCGATCTTCGCCGGCCTCGTCCCCGCGGCCGGCCTGCGCCGCGCCTCCTGACCCACCGCGTGGGAGCATCGGTCAGGTGACCACTGCGCCCTCTGTTGTCCCCGCCCACCCTGGTCTTGCCGACAGCGCTTTCCTGCGGGCATGCCGCCGGGAGCCGGTGCCGCACACGCCGGTGTGGTTCATGCGCCAGGCCGGGCGGTCACTGCCGGAGTACCGCAAGGTGCGCCAGGGCATCGCGATGCTCGACTCCTGCATGGACGCGGCGCTGGTCCACGAGATCACGATGCAGCCGGTTCGCCGCTACGGCGTTGACGCGGCGATCTTCTTCAGCGACATCGTGGTGCCGCTCAAGGCCAACGGCTTCGGCGTGGACATCGTCCCGGGCGTCGGTCCCGTGGTCGCCGACCCGATCCGGACGATCGCGGACCTGGACCGGCTGCCGCCCCTGGACCCGTCGGCACTCGGCTTCGTCACCGAGGCGATGGGCACCCTCGTACGGGACCTCGGGGAGACGCCGTTGATCGGCTTCGCCGGGGCGCCCTTCACCCTCGCCAGCTATCTGATCGAGGGCGGCCCGTCCAAGAACCACGAGAAGACCAAGGCGCTGATGTACTCCGGCGACCCGCTGTGGGCTGCGCTGCTGGACCGGCTCGCCGACATCACGCTGTCGTTCCTGCGAGTGCAGGTCGCTGCCGGCGCCTCTGCCCTGCAGTTGTTCGACTCCTGGGCAGGGGTCCTGTCGGCGCGTGACTACCAGCAGTACGTGCTGCCCGCAAGCGCCAAGGTTCTCGGCGGACTTGCCGACCTCGGAGTGCCGCGGATCCACTTCGGCGTCGGCACCGGCGAGCTGCTCGGCCTGATGGGGTCGGCTGGCGCCGACGTCGTGGGGGTGGACTTCCGGCTGCCGCTGGACCAGGCCGTCCCCCGGATCGGCACCGGTCGGGCCGTGCAGGGAAACCTCGACCCAGCAGTGGTTTTCGCCCCGTGGGACGCCGTCGCGACGCAGGTGCGCCGGGTGCTGGCGGAGGGGCGCGCGGCCGAGGGTCACGTGTTCAACCTCGGCCATGGGGTGCTGCCGGCAACCGACCCGGACGTACTCACCCGGATCGTCGACCTGGTGCACGCCGAGTCCGCTCGATGACCTGGGCGGCACCCGCACCTCTGCCGGTGGATGGCCCGCTCTCCGGCGACGACCGGCCGATACTCGAGGGCTACTTGGCCTGGGAACGCGCAACTCTGCTCAATATCTGCGCTGGGCTGACCGCCGAGCGGCTGGCCATGCGGTCGATGCCACCCTCGACGTTGTCACTGCTCGGGCTCGTACGGCACGTCGCCAAGGTTGAGCGGATCTGGTTACGGCAGCGGGCGGCTGGTGAGGCGGTCGAGCCGATGTACGACCTGTCGCTGGCCAAGGACACCGACTTCGACGACGGCTCGGCCGGGTCGGCGGAGGCCGACTTCGCCCGGCTGCAAGCTGAGTGGGTGCTGGCGGACGCGGCCGTGGCCGTCCTGCCGTTCGACCACACGTTCGTCCTGGGCGACGACACGTGGTCGCTGCGGATGGTCTACGTGCACCTGATCGGCGAGTATTCCAGGCACAACGGCCACGCCGACCTGCTCCGGCAGGGGATCGACGGTGTCACGGGCCGCTGAGCCGGCGGGCGACGATCACCCAGGCTGTGTTGACCTCCTCGAGCGGCCCTTCACCGAGCCGCGCCGTCATCTCCTCCGCGAGCCGGTCGGTCAGCGCCGCCAGCTCCCCCCGCTCCTGCAGGGCGAACCGCAGCGGTGAGCCCAGGGCGAACCCTTCGGCGACCGTCCTTGCCGAGACGGCGGTCCCGGAGAGCACCAGCCGGTCGATGCTCACCGCCTCGAGTCCACCCGCCACGAGGTCTGCCCGGATCTGCTCGGGGTCGGAGTAGCCGTGCGGCACCCGGACGATGAAGCTCGGCGGGTCCTCGGGCAGGACCGCTGCGAGGCTCTGGACCATCGCGTGGGGGAAGGGGGACGCCGTCACGACGTCCCACACCGCAAAGACCATCGCGCCGCCGGGTGCCAGGACCCGGGCCGTCTCCGCGAACGCCGCCGGCTTGTCCGGGAAGAACATCACGCCGAACTGGCAGCTGACGACGTCGAAGGATCCGTCCGGGAAGTCGAGGTCCTGGGCGTCGGCCGGCAGCCACGTGGCGCCGCCGACATGAGCCTCGGCCCAGGCCACCATCGCCGGGTTGAGGTCGGTGGCGACTATCTCCGCCGCCGGCAGGGCCTGTACGAGCTCCGCCGTGCCGATCCCCGTTCCCGCGGCGAGCTCGAGGACCCGGCGCGGGGACATCGCCGCAACCGTTGCGGCGAGGTGGGCGGCGAAGGGCTGGAACAGCGCAGGGCCGAGGGCCCGGTGGTAGATCTCGGGCATCGTCTCGACCCAGGCGGTGTCTGCGCTCATGTCGGCATCATGTCGGCATCATGTCACTGAGGGATCACCCACGGAGGCAAGGAACAGCGGCGTGTGCGTGGCCACGTCCTCGAGCAGCAGCAGGAACGGCCGGTCGAAGCTGAGCGAGCGCTCCGGCTGTGCCTCCGCGGACGACTCCACGGCGATGCCGGTGGCGCCGGCGGCGACCGTGCCGAGCTCGTCCACGGTCATCACGTCCTTCTGCACGACCTGGCTGATGATCGAGCCGCCCAGCCCGCTGTAGTCGCCGTCCAAGGGCAGCCCCATGCCGGCGAGGGTCTTCAGCAGGTCGTGCGTCTGGTCCAGGTGCATCTGCGGCAGGGCGACGCTGGTCCGGCCGGTCGTGCTCTCCGTGAGTCCTTTTAGCTCGGCTGCCGTGGGCAGCGCGCAGGCCTTGGTGCCTTTGGGTGGCAGGATCGCGACCGCCTGCAAAGTGCCTGATCTGTAAAGGATCTGCGCTGCCTGCCAGCCGCCAGCGGAGCTGTAGCCGGCCGACTTGGCCGAGTCCATCAGCCACACCTGCTTGGCACCATCGCCTGTCGTGAAGGGCGACTTCGCCTGACGCAGCAGGAAGGGCTCGCGCCACTTCGCCTTCAGCACGATGGCGTTGGTCAACACGGCTGAGGTCTGCGGATCCACCGGCTGGTCGAACAGCTTGGGGATCAGACCGTCGGTGTCCTTACCCACCTGCGCGTTGATGGTGTCGGTCGCGGACTGCGCATGACGCAGGTAGTCCAACGTCTGCAGCGTGGCCCCGTACGCGGTCCGTACGTCGTCGAGGTACTTCGACGTCGGTGGGTTGCCCGCCGCGGGCCAGACCCGGTTCGACGTGCGCAGGGTGTCGTTCTTGCCGGTCGCCAGCCGGTCGAGGATGGCCCGGTGGTCATGGACGGCAGCAACGACGGCCGGTGCCCAGACCGGCAGGTGCAGCAGCTTTGCCATGGCCTTGGCGGTGTCACCGCCGGTGGAGGCGTCGAGCAGGCCGAGCGCGTCGGCGGCGCTCGCGGGGGAGACCAGCGTGTTGGGACCGTCGGTGCCACAGACCTTGGCCATCAGGTCGAGGCCGAACTGCTGCTGCGCCGCGCTGACGTCCCGTGCGGTCAGGCTGCCCCGGTGGAGCTGCTCGACATTGCCGGCCAGCCGGGTCGGGATCGCCTGGGGGGCAGCGGTTTTCGTCTGGCCACAGCCGGCCAGCACCAGCGTGACAGCGGTGGCCGCGACGACTCCCGTACGGGCCCTCATGGCGTTGCCTGCTCGGCCGGCCTGGCGGGTTGACGGTTCTTCAGCCAGACCCGCCGGCCCCACCAGGCCACCAGCGCCAGGACCAGGAACAGGCCGAGGAACGGCAGCACCGCGCCGACCACGGTGGCGACGGCAATCGCAACGGTGGCGAACCCGCGGCCGCCTGCCTTGAGACCACCGACGAACCCGTGGATCGGGTGATGAGGCTTGGGAGCTGGCTTCGGCTTGGGCGGGACGACCACCGGCTTGGGCGGGGCGGACTGGAGGTGCAGGGTGAGCGTCGCCAGTGCCGACTGGGCCTTGAGGACGTTGAGCTTGCCCTCCATCGCCTCGAGGTCGGACTCGCGCTTGGTCAGCTCGCCCTCGACGCTGACGATCTGCCCGATGGTCGTTGCCTTGGACAGCAGCGCGCGGACCCGTTCGACGCTGGCCTTGAGGCTGCTGAGGCGGGCCTGGCTGTCGACGACCTGATCGGTGACGTCCTGCGAGTGCTGCTCGATGCTGAGCTCGGTGCCGAGCTTCTCGAGCCGGTTCAGCAGCGATCCGTAGTTCGCGGGCGGCACCTTGATGGTGATGTCCGCCTCCGCGATGCCCTGCGGCGCCGGGGTTTGCCCAGCCGGCACGGTCTGCGGCGTGTTGTCGGCCGCCTGGCCCTCGCGGGAGAAGACGTAGCCGCCGGCGTCCCGCGCAAATTGTTCGGCCTGATCCGCCTTGTCCGCGACCAGCTGTGCCGTCGCGACCTGCACGTTGACCGTGGCGGTGTAGATGATCGAACGGCCGGCGGTCGGGTCCGCCCCGAACGCCGGCCGGCCCTCCAGCGGGCCGTTGTTGGCGGCGGCGCTTGCCGCCGCAGAGGTGGCGGCCGCGGGAGCACCAGCGGAGGGTGCCCCTGCCGCGGCCGCGGCAGCCGCAGCGGCCGCGGCACCTGCCTGGGGGAGTCCCGCGCTGGTCCCGGCGGCGGACGTGGCCTTCGACGACCCGCTGCTAGTGCATCCCGTGGCGCCGAGCACGACCGCCAACGCCACCGCTGAGCCGATCGTCGCCCGTACCGTTCTGTGTCCGGTCATGGTCCCCTCGTCTTCCGCCGGGCTCTGCCGAGCCACCCGTACGATCGGACGCTGCCGGTCCGTCGACGGTTCCACCGGCCTTGGACACGGATGGGTCACGATCCGGGCGCGCGGCCGTCGCCGGGGCATGACAGGCTGACCGGGTGATGCACGTGGTGGTGGTCGGCGGTGGCATCTCCGGGCTCGCGGCGGCCCGCGAGCTCGGCAGACGCAGCGCCCGGGTGACCCTGCTCGAGCGATCCGACCGTACGGGTGGCAAGCTGCGCGGCTCCGACGTCGCCGGCGTGCAGGTCGACGAGGGTGCCGAGTCGGTCCTGGCCCGGGTGCCCGAAGGCGTCGACCTGCTCCGGGCGGTCGGGCTCGGCGGCGAGATCGTCCACCCCGCCACGACCAAGGCGGCGCTGTGGAGCCGGGGCTCGCTGCGGCCGCTGCCCGCCAACACCGTCATGGGCGTGCCCGGCGACCTGGCCAGCCTCGAGCGGTCCGGCGTGCTGTCGACCTCCGGGCTGGCCCGGCTCGCCCTGGATGTCCTGCTGCCGCGCACCTTTATGGGCGAGGACGTGTCCGTCGGGTCCTACGTCTCGGCGCGGCTCGGCCGTGAGGTCGTCGACCGGTTGGTGGATCCGCTGCTCGGAGGCGTCTACGCAGGCCGGGCGGATGACCTGTCGTTGCAGGCCACGCTGCCACAGCTTGCCCCGCTGGCCCGCACCCACCGCTCGCTGCTCCGCGCCGCGCGCGCGTCCCGGGCCTCGGCCGCGCACCTGTCCGGGCCGGTGTTCGCCTCCGTACCAGGAGGTCTCGGCCGTTTCGCCGAGGTGCTGACCGCTGCCGTACGAGCGCAGGGCGCTGAGGTCGCGACGATGACGACTGCGCGCCGGCTGGAGCCCCGGCCTGGTGGCGGCTGGCGGGTGGTGACCGGGTCGACCGCGGACGAGAGCGTCCTCGAGGCCGACGCCGTGGTGCTGGCGACGCCGGCTGCCCCGACGGCGCGACTGCTGGCCGGTTGCGCCCCGGAGGCGGCTGAGGCCTTGGCGGGCGTCGAGTCCGCGTCGATGGCGATCGTCACGTTGGCCTTCTCTTCCGGGGTCGACCTGCCGGACCTGAGTGGCTGGCTGGTGCCGGCAGTCGAGGGCCGACTGGTCAAGGCGGTCACGTTGGTCGGGCGCAAGTGGCCGGGCGTCGGCAACGGCTCCGGTGCGATGTTCGTGCGCTGCTCGGTGGGCCGGTTCGGCGACGTGGCCGACCTGCAGCGCAGCGACGACGACCTCGTGGCAGGCTGCCTGGCCGACCTGACCGACATGCTGGGTCCGGTCGGGACGCTGCTCGACTCCCGGGTCAGCCGGTGGGGTGGGGGGCTGCCGCAGTACGCCGTGGGGCACCTGGCGCGGGTCACGGCGGTGCGGGCCGGCGTCGCTGCCGTGCCCGGACTCGCAGTCTGCGGGGCGGCGTACGACGGCATCGGCATCCCCGCCTGCATCCGCAGCGCCCAGACCGCCGTCGAGCAGGTGCTGCCGGTGCTGGTGGGATGATGGACGACATGAGCGACGCTGTGGAGAGGCCCAAGGCCCGCGAGCTGAACAACGAGATCCGCTATGTGCTCTACGCGGTCTTCAAGGCCGAGACGGGTGACCTGTCCGAGCGCGAGGCCGCCGGAGCCGAGGTCGAGGAGCTGCTCGAGCAGTTCGAGGCCAAGGGCGTGCTGACCCGCGGTTGCTATGACGTCGCCGGGTTCCGGGCCGACGCCGACTTCCTGTTCTGGTGGGTGGCGCCGACCTCGGAGGACCTGCAGGCGGTCTACTCCGCGTTCCGGCGCACCCGCCTGGGCCGGGCCTGCGAGCCGGTGTGGTCCGCGATGGCCCTGCACCGGCCGGCCGAGTTCAACAAGGGGCACATCCCGGCCTACCTCGCCGGCCTCGACCCCAAGAAGTACGTGTGCGTCTACCCGTTCGTCCGCTCGTACGAGTGGTATCTCCTGCCCGACGATGAGCGCCGGGCGATGCTGTCCGAGCACGGGCTGATGGCGCGCGAATACCCCGACGTGCGGGCCAACACGGTGGCCTCCTTCGCCCTCGGCGACTACGAGTGGATGCTGGCGTTCGAGGCTGACGAGCTGCACCGGATCGTCGACCTGATGCGGCACCTGCGAGGGGCGACGGCGCGGGTCCACACCCGGATCGAGGTGCCCTTCTACACGGGCGCCCGCAAGTCGGTCGGCGAGCTCCTCACCGCCCTGCCCTGACCGTGTCCGTGGCCGTCAGATCGCCGAGCGGCCGCCGTCGACCGACAACGTGGCGCCATGGATGTTCGAAGCGTCGTCGCTGGCGAGGAACACGACCGCTGCTGCCACTTCCGCCGGGGTGCTCGCGCGGCGCGAGGGCAGGGCGGCCAGCATCGGGGCGAGCCGCTCCTGGATCATCTGCGAGGAGGCGATCTTGTCCGTCAGCGTGGGCCCCGGCGCGACGGTGTTCACCCGCACCCCGTACGGCCCGAACTCCGCCGCCCAGGACTTGGTGAGCGAGTGGATGGTCGCCTTGGTGGCGCTGTAGAGCGCCGACTCCGCCATGCCGAACAGCCCGTTGATCGACCCTATGTTGACGATGGAGCCGGACCCTCGCGCGACCATGGTGGGCGCGACCAGCCCGGTGAGCAGGAAGGCCGCCCTCACGTTGATCGCGAACGCGCGGTCGATCAGTCCCTCCTCGACGTCCGCCGTCGGTGCTGGGGTGATCAGCAGGGCAGCGTTGTTGACGAGGACGTCGAGGTGGCCGCCGGCGAGGACCGTTGCCTCTGCCGCCAGGGCCCGTACGGCGTCGGCTCCCTCAGCGAGGTCGGCGGTGACGAGGTCGGCCCGCCCGCCCGCGTCGACGATGCCCGCCACCACGAGCTTGCCGTTTTCGGCGTCGCGCCCGCTGACGATGACGTGGGCGCCCTCCGCGGCCAGGGCGACAGCGATCGCCGATCCGATGCCGCTGGTCGAACCGGTGACCAGCGCCGTTCGTCCTTCGAGCCTTGCCGTCATGACTTCCTCCATCTTTGGACTTCCTGGTCCACAACGTGCCATGCTAAAAATGGACCTGCAAGTCCAAAAAGGAGTGGTCATGGAGACGTGGACGGCCAAGGGCGAGGCGACCCGCCGGCGCATCATCGAGGGTGCCGCCCTCGAGATGCGCGAGCGTGGGGTGGCGTTGACGACGCTCGACGACGTGCGGCTGCGTACAGGCACCAGCAAGGGACAGCTGTTCCACTACTTCCCGGACGGGCGCGAGCAGCTGCTGCTGGCCGTTGCCCAGCACGAGGCGGATCGGGTGATCGCCGACCAGCAGCCGCACCTCTCGAAGCTGACCAGCTGGGCGGCCTGGCAGGCGTGGCGGGACGACGTGGTGGCGCGCTACCGCGGGCAGGGGCAGCAGTGCCCGCTCAGCGTCTTAATTACCCAGATCGGGCGCAACACGCCGGGTGCCCAGGCGGTCACCACTCAGCTGCTGAGTCGGTGGCAGGGCGACATTGCCACCGGCATCCGCGAGATGCAGGGCCGCCGCAAGATCGGCTCAGGCCTGGACGTCGAACAGACGGCCGCGGCGCTGCTCGCCGGCATCCAGGGCGGCGTCATGGTAATGCTGACGACGGGCAGCCTGACCCACCTCGAGGCTGCTCTCGACGTGGGCATCGCCCAGCTGCGGACGCACACCCCCTGAGCTCAGGTGCCCTCGGCGAGCAGGAAGCTCGACGTGGCCGAGCGCTGCCGGACCGCGCGGGCCGCGGTGTACTCCGGCGAGTCGTACCAGCGCTGGGCGGCGGCGGCGTCCTCGAACTCGAGGATGACCAGCCGGCCCGGCGACCACTCACCCTCGAGGACGGTCGTGGCACCGCCGCGGACGAGGTAGGTCGCGCCGTACTGCTCGCCGGCCGCGGTCGAGAGCACGCGATAGTCCGCGTACGCCTCCGGGTCGGTCACGTCGATGTCGCAGATCACGTAGGCCTTGGGCATGCGGCCAGTATCGCCTACGCCTGGACCTCCACCGGCTGGAAGGTCAGCGACACCGAGTTCATGCAGAAGCGGTCACCGGTCGGCGTCTGGGGTGCGTCGTCGAAGACGTGGCCCAGGTGTGAACCGCACCGGGAGCAGAGCACCTCGACCCGCTTCATGAACAGGCTGTTGTCGGCACGCAGGATGACCTTGTCGCCCTCCTCGGGCTCGTAGAAGCTCGGCCACCCGCAGTGCGAGTCGAACTTGGCCTGCGATCGGAACAGCTCCTGCCCACAGGCCCGGCAGCTGTAGACACCAACCCGGTCCTCGTACAGCAGCTTGCCGGTGCCGGCGCGTTCGGTGCCGGCCTTGCGCAGGACGGCGTACTCGTCGGGGGACAGCTCCTCGCGCCACTGGGCGTCGGTCTTCTCGATGTCGTAGGTCATGGGATCGAGGCTACGACGGCCTCGGGGCAGCGGCATGTCCGCGGGCCGTTCGTCAGATCACGGTAAGGACGTCGTGGGCGGGATCATGCGCGTGGCATGGGCTACCCGCAGCAGGCCGGCGACGAGTCCGATCGCCGCGCCCAGCACACCCCACGTCAGCCGGGTAGTCACCGAACCGTCCGCCGGGGTGAACGCGGCCGCCAGGGCGGTCAGGGCCGGCAGGCCGACGAGGACGACGTACGGGTGGAGGCGCGGGCGCCCGCTGCCGTAGCGGAGCCGGGCGGCGAGGTACTGCCCGGTGTACTGGCGGTGGCTCAGCGTCCAGGCCGCCGGCAACAGGTCGAGCAGGGCGAGGGCCGCCGCCACGACGGCCAAGCCGACACCCGCGGCCAGATGGTGGCGGCCGACCGCGACGCCGGCCCAGGTCCCGGCGCCGACCAGCAGCAGCCCGCCCGCGAGATGGACGGCCGGTGAGGGCGTGGCCAGGCGGCTCGTCCAGCCGGTGTCCTTGAGGTAGGACAACGCTTCGGCGTCGGTGCCTCGGAACTTGCTGCCGGGGAAGTGCGGGTGCAGAAGGCTGACCATGACGACCGCTCCTCTCGACGAGGGCCCCGGCAGGCCTTGACCACGGCGCTTGACTATTGCTTTGCCTTCCCTTACGGCCTCCGGTTGACACCTGCCAACGCCGTTCGTGAGGTTGCGACACCGGCGCGAGACGTGCTGATCCGGACGTCGGTTCCGGTAGCGTGCCGGGTATGGCCGCGTCTCCGTTCGTCGAGATCGACGTCGACGGCTTCACCGTCAAGATCACCAACCCGCAGAAGCCGTTCTTCAGCGAGCGTGGGGAGACCAAGCTCGACCTGGTCAACTACTACCTCTCCGTCGGCGACGGGATCCTGCGGGCACTGCGCGAGCGGCCGACGTACGTCAAGCGGCACATCGACGGGGCCGAGAGCGAGCCGATCTATCAGAAGCGGCTGCCGACGCATGCCCCACCGTGGATCGAGACGGTGACCGTACGGTTCCCCAGCGGGCGTTCGGCCGCGGCCGCGTGTCCGACGAAGCTGGCGGACATCATCTGGCTGGTGAACACCGGCACCATCGACTTCCACCCGTGGCCGTCGCGACGGGCGGACACCGAGCGGCCGGACGAGATGCGCCTCGACCTCGACCCGCAGCCCGGCACGGACTTCGCAGATGCGCAACTTGCGATTCCGGTGATGCGCGCGATGCTCGACGAGCTCGGGATGACCGGCTGGCCCAAGACGTCAGGCAACCGCGGTATCCACGTCTACGTACGGATCGAGCCGCGTTGGTCGTTCACCGAGGTGCGCCGGGCTGCGCTGGCGTTCGGCCGCGAGCTCGAGCGGCGGATGCCCGACCTGATCACGACGAAGTGGTGGAAGGAGGAGCGCGGCGAGAAGGTGTTCCTCGACTTCAACCAGAACGCCCGCGACCGGACGATCGCGTCGGCCTACTCATCGCGGGCCCGGCCGGACGGCACGGTGTCCGCGCCTTGTACGTGGGAGGAGATCGTCGAGGTCTCAACCAGGGACTTCACGATCGCCACGATGCCGGAGCGGTTCGCCCGCCTCGGCGACCTGCACGCGGGGATCGATGAGGCCGTCTGCTCGCTGGATCCTCTGCTGGCGTGGGCTTCCCGGGACGCAGATCAAGGCATCGGCGAGGCGCCGTACCCTCCGCAGTATCCCAAGATGGAGGGCGAGCCGATGCGCGTACAGCCCTCGCGCGCCCGCAAGCCGGCCGCCGACCCGGACGGTCAGGACTAGCCTCCTCCAGCTGTCCGCGTGTCGGTGGCCGCCGGCAGTGCTGGGCGCTATGTTCCCGCCTGCGGGGTGCATCGTCGGAGCAGATGGGTGCGCGCATGGCCATGGACACGGGTACGTCGCGGCCGTCCCGGATTGGCGGGGTCGAGGTCCGCTCGATCGACTACGTGCCACTGAACGAACGGCACGGCAAGGTCTGGAGCCAGGGGCCGCTGTGGTTCATGAGCAACGCTCAGATCGCCACACTGCTGGTGGGCACGACCTCGTTCCTCGCCGGGGGCAATCTGATCTGGTCGCTGATCGCGATCCTGGCCGGCGCGTTGCTCGGCACCTTCTTCATGGCCTTCCACTCAGCGCAGGGTCCGCAGCTCGGCTTGCCGCAGATGATCCAGTCGCGACCCCAGTTCGGCTACGTCGGCGCGCTGCTGGTGTGGCTGTTCGCCTATGTGCAGTACTTCGGCTTCAACATCTTCAACACCCTCCTGGCCGGCGGCGCGCTCAATACGACGGCCGGCGGTCCGGTCAAGCTGTGGACCGTCGTCGTCACCGTGGCGGCGGCGGTGATCGCCCTCGTCGGCTACGACCTCATCCACGCCTGCGAGCGCTGGCTGTTCGCCGGCTTCGTGCTGATCTTCGGCGTGCTGACGATCAGCCTGTTCACGCTGCACTACCCGGCAGCCTCGTTCGACCTCGGCGGCTTCAAGGTCGTGCCGTTCTTCGCCCAGTTCGGCGTCGTGGCCGGCTACCAGATCAGCTGGGCGATCTACGTCTCCGACTACTCCCGCTACCTGCCGCCGACCGTCGGGGTGCGCAACACCTTCCTGTGGACCTACTGGGGTTCCGCCCTGGGCGGCGCGTGGCTGATGTGCCTGGGAGCGGCGCTCGCGTCCTGGTGGTCAGGGCACAGCAAGGAGGCGTTCGACACGGTCGCGTCGATCAACGCGGCGGGTGATCACGTCTTCAGCGGCTTCGGTGCCGTCGTGCTGCTGTTCTCCGTGCTGGGGCTGGTGTCGGTGACAGCGCTGAACATGTACGGCGGCTCCCTCACCCTCATCAGCGCCATCGACTCGGTCCGCAAGATCGAGCCCACGACGACCATCCGCGTCGTAACGGTGTCGGTGACGGCCCTGCTGTCGGTCATCCCGGCCATGTTCATCAGTGGCAGCTTCATGGCCGACTTCCAGAACTTCCTGCTGCTCGTCCTCTACTTCTTCATCCCCTGGACGGCGGTCAACCTGGTCGACTACTACATCGTCCGCAAGGGGCACTACGCCATCGCCGAGATCTTCAACCCGAACGGGATGTACGGCCGCTGGGGGTGGCGCGGCATCGTCGCGTACCTGGTCGGGTTCGGCGCCATGACGCCGTTCTTCGTCATCGGCAGCTGGTACACGGGGTTCGTCGGCAAGGATCTCAACGGCACCGACGTCTCGTTGTTCATCGGGCTGCCGATCGCGGGCCTCCTCTACTGGTACCTCGCGAGGACCATCGACGTCGAGGCCGAGACAAGGGTCGCCGAGGAGGAGTCCCGTGAGCTCGAGGCGGTGGCGGCTACCCACAGCCGTCCTGACCTCTCGAAGTCCTGATGGCAGACGCCTGGCAGACGGCCCAGGACATCCGTACGGGCGTCACGACGTCGGTCGACGTGGTCACAGCGGCATTGACGGCTGCTCGTGACGACGAGGTGAACGCCTTCACCGTCGTGCTCCGGGAGTCGGCCATGGAGGCGGCCTATGAGGCAGATGCCCTGGCGGCGAGGGGATCTGAGCTCCCGCTGCTCGGCGTACCGGTCTCCGTCAAGGACCACATCTGGATGACGGGGACGCCCGCGACCAACGGGTCGTTGGCGCTGCGCGACTTCCTGCCGCCGGAGGACAACGTCGCGGTCGCCCGGCTGCGGGCCGCCGGTGCGGTGATCGTGGGCAAGACCAACAATCCGGAGTTCTGCTATCGCGGCTACACCGACAACCTGCTGCACGGGCTGACCCGCAACCCCTGGGACCTCGGCCGAACCCCGGGGGGGTCCAGTGGGGGAGCGGCCGCTTCGGTCGCCGCCGGGGTGACCTGCCTGGCGCTGGGTACGGACGGCGGCGGCTCCATCCGGATCCCGGCGGCGTTCTGCGGGGTCGTCGGGCACAAGCCGACGTTCGGTGCCGTACCGAAGGATCCTGGATTCCTTGGCTGGAAGACACTCTCGGTCGACGGGCCGTTGGCCAGGTCGGTACGGGACGCGGCTCTGATGCTGTCCGTCATCGTCGGGCCGGCGGTCGAGGACGACATGACCTATCCGGGCCTCGCCGGCTCGGATCTCATCGCTGCGGTCTCAGGAGACGTTTCCGGCCTGCGGATCGCGTGGTCCGAGGACATGGGCGGGCTGTCGGTCGACCCCGGCGTGCGGGCGGTGTTCCGTACGGCCGTCGAAGTCTTCCAGGGACTCGGCTGCACGCTGGTCGAGGCCTACCCGGCGGTGCCGCACCCCACCGACCTGTGGAACACGATCGCCTGCGCCGAGGGATTCGTCTCCGAAGGGCCGCTGCTGGCGGAGTTCCGAGCCGTCATGTCCGAAGGCATTCCCGAGCTGATCGAGGCCGGCCGCGACATCTCCGCTGCCGACTACATCGCGGCGATGCACGCGAAGGCCGCCCACAGTCGACTGTGGGGCGAGTTCTTCGGTTCGTACGACCTCCTGCTCACGCCGACGATGCAGCTGACGGCGTTCCCGGTCGGACTGCAGACACCGGTCGCCATCGACGGCGTGCCGGTCGACCCGTTCTTCGACGACTGGTGCACGAGCTGCCTGCCGGCCAACCTGGCCGGGCTGCCGGCCACGTCCGTGCCGGCCGGCCTTGCCGACGGTCTGCCGGTGGGGCTGCAGATCATGGGCCCCCGGTGGTCGGACGCGCTGACGCTGCGGGCCGCCGCGGCGTTCGAGCGGGTGGTGCCGTGGGAGGGGTTCGTGCCTAGGGCGCCAGCTGCTTGATCTGGGCCAGCTCCTCAGCTGACGGGACCCACTCGGCAGCGGCGGCGTTTGCCCGGACCTGCTCGGGCTTCATGGCCCCGGCGATGACCGAGCCGACGGCCGGCTGCGCTGCCAGCGCGCCGATGGCGATCTCGAGCAAGGTGCGGCCGTGCTCGGCGCCCCACTTCTCGAGGGCCTCGACCCGGTCGAACTTGTCGTCGGTGAGGTAGGCCTCGCGGGTGGCCAGGCGGGAGTCGGCCGGCGCCCCTGTCTCCCGGCGTACCTTGCCGGTGAGCAGGCCGTTGGCCAGCGGGTAGAACGGCAGCAGGCCCACACCGAACGCTTGGCAGGCGGGAATGACCTCGGCCTCGACGTCCCGCTCGAGCAGCGAGTAGTGGTTCTGCGCCGACACGAACGGGGCGAAGCCGTTCTCGCGGGCCACGTGGTCCGCGTCGGCGATCTGCCAGCCGGCGAAGTTGGACGACCCGATGTAGCGGATCTTGCCCTCGGCGATCAGCTCGTGCAGGGCGGCGAGGGTTTCCTCTATCGGCGTCACCGGGTCGGGCAGGTGGAGCTGGTAGAGGTCGATGTGGTCCGTCTTCAGCCTGGTCAGACTGGCCTCGATCGCGCGCCGGATGTAGCCGCGACCGCCCGGGGCGCCCGCGCTGGGTCCGTACCCCATGTCGGCCCGGTAGTTCCCCCATTTGGTGGCGATCAGCACCTGGTCCCGACGCGCCCCGAGGACCTGGCCGATCAGCTCCTCGGACTGGCCGTTGCCGTACATGTCGGCCGTGTCGAGCAGGGTGATGCCCTCGTCGATGGCGGCACCGATGACCGCCTTGGTCCCGGCCAGGTCCAGGCGGGGGCCGAAGTTGTTGCAGCCGAGGCCGACGACGGAGACCAGCAGTCCGGAGTTGCCGAGGGGTCGATAGCGCATGTATACAACGCTATGTGACGCTGCCGGTTGCTGCCAAGCCGGGTCCCGTGGCTGACCTAGGGCCAGGCCTCAGCCGAAGATGTCGGCCAGGGCGAACGTCACCGGCTTCTCGAGCTGCGCGTAGTCGCAGGAGGCCGGGTCGCGGTCGGTGCGCCAGCGGACGAACTGGGTCGCGTGCCGGAACCGGTCGCCCTGCATCTGGTCATAGGCCACCTCGACCACGAGCTCGGGCCGCAGCGGCTCCCAGGACAAGTCCTTGCCGGCGTTCCATCGGCTGGCCGACCCCGGCATCCGCTCGGCCTCCTCGGTCGCCTGCCCCCAGGCCTGCCACGGGTGGCCGGCCATGGCATCCGTTCGGTACGGGGCAAGCTCGTCGACCAGCTCGGCCCGCCGCTTCATGGTGAACGAGGCGGCGACGCCGACGTGGTGCAGGTCTCCGCCGTCGTCGTACAGGCCGAGGATCAGTGAGCCGACCACCGGACCGCTCTTGTGCCAGCGGAACCCGGCCACGACGCAGTCCGCGGTACGGGCGTGCTTGACCTTGAACATCGCCCGGACGTCGGGCCGGTACGGGATGTCCAGCGGCTTGGCGATGACGCCGTCCAGGCCGGCGCCTTCGAAGGCGGTGAACCACTGCTCGGCCTCGGCGACGTCGTAGGTCGCCGGCGTGAGATAGACCGGCGCGGCGGACGTCGACAGCGCCGCTTCGAGCCGCGATCGCCGTACGGACAAGGGCTCGGCCATCAACGACTCGTCCCCGATCGCCAACAGGTCGAAGGCGACGAACGATGCTGGCGTCTCGGCCGCCAGCTTGCGGACGCGCGAGTCGGCCGGGTGCAGCCGCAGCTGCAGCAGGTCGAAGTCGAGCCCCGTCGGCGTCACGATCACGATCTCGCCGTCGACGACGCACCGCTCGGGCAGCTGCGCCTTGACCGCCTCCACGACGTCGGGGAAGTAGCGGGTGAGCGGTCGCTCGTTGCGGCTGCCCAGCTCGACCTCGTCCCCGTCGCGGAACACGATGCACCTGAACCCGTCCCACTTCGGTTCGTACAGCAGGCCGGCCGGGGTGCTGTCCGGGGTCGGCATCCCCTTGACTGCCTTGGCGAGCATGGGGGACACGGGAGGCATCACGGGCAGGTCCACGGGCTGATCCTGTCAGGTTTTCCGGTGCTGGGGGACGGGGCACCACCCTGCCACCCCAGCAGACAGGAGCAGCCATGACCGAGACGTCCGACCTGCCCAGTGACCCGAGTGATGGCAGCGACACCGAGGGCGGCAGCCTGGAGGAGCAGGAGCTGGCCGGCCCCGGCGCCGGGTTGAGCTCCGTGCAGGTCGACCAGGAGATGGCCGGCGACGGTCAACCCGATGACTATCTCGATGGGCCCAACTGACGATCGACGAGGTAGCGCAGGAACAGGAAGTTCTCCTCCGTACGGGACCCGGCCAGCGTGAGGCTGAGCGGTCGGGGCAAGGGCGTCGACCCGGTGAGGCGATGCTCCGACAATGAGCCGACCAGCTGCGGGCTCACCGTGAGGCACAGCTCGTCGACGAGCCCGGCCCGCAACAGGTCGCCGAACAGATCGGGCCCGCCCTCGCACAGCACGCGCCCTAGCCCTCGTTCGGCCAGTTGCTGGGGCAGGCCCGCGAGATCGTCCAGCACGATGACGTCGGCCACCGTGCGGGCCTCTGCCAACCGCGGGTCCGGCACCGCCGACGAGGTGACCACGATCGTCCGGGCCTGAGCCTGCGTGAACAACGGCCTGGTCAGCTCGAGGTCGAGGGTGCGGGTCACCACCGCGATCGGCGGACAGGCGGAAAGGCCGTGCCTGGCGCGGATCTCAGCCCGACTGGGCCCGATCCGTACGGGCTGGTAGTCCTCGGCCCGAGCCGTCCCGGCGCCGACCACCACCACGTCGCACAGCGCCCGCAGGATGCCGAACACCCGCTTGTCCGGCGCCCCGGACAGCCGCTCCGAGCTTCCGTCCAGCGACGCGGCGCCGTCGGCCGACACCACGAAGTTGCAGCGCAGCCAGCGGTCGGAGGGGTAGGCATAGGCGGTCTCGAGATCGTCCACACCGGATCCAACCACGCATCGGCGGAATGCGACGGAGGCCTGGTGTCGTGGGTGGTGGGCCCGGCAGCCTCTGCGTTGCCCGCGATCTACGGGCAACGACTCCTACATCGCCGCCGGGCCCGACAGCCTGGCGATCGCCACGGACTCAGCCGGCAGGGTCACCCCGTCAGCATCGAACATGAACCCCTCGGCGCTGGCGAGCACGACGTCGACCACCGGCGCGGGTGTCGGCAGCCGCTGCTCGCCGGCCGCGAGGTTGGCGAGGATGGCGACGCTGCCGCGGCGTACGGCGATCCAGCGCTTGTCGTCGTCATAGGCGACCGTCACGGCGTCGAGGTCCGGGTCGGTCAAGTCCGGCAGGTCACGACGCAGCCGGATCAGCCGCCGGTAGAAGGCGAAAATCGAGTGCTCGGCGTCCTTGTCCTTGTCCAGCTCGGCCCAGTCCAGACGTGACCGCTCGAACGTGGCCGGGTCCTGCGGGTCGGGCACGTCCGAAGGGTCCCAACCGAAGGCGACGAACTCCTGCCGCCTCCCGTCGGTGATCGCCCGACCCAGGTCCACGTCGTCGTGGTCGGTGAAGAACTGCCAGGGGGTGCGGGCGCCCCACTCCTCGCCCATCCAGAGCAGGGGCGTGAACGGGCTGGTCAGCACCAGCGCGGCGCCGACCTGCAGCAACCCGGCCGAGAGCTGGGTCGAGATCCGGGCGCCGGCCGCGCGGTTGCCGACCTGGTCGTGGTCCTGCAGGTAGCCGAGCAGCCGGTGCCCGGACAGCCCGCGGTACGGGGCCCCGTGCCGCCGGTCGCGGTGCTGCGAGAACCGCCCGCCGTGGACGTAGCCCTCGGTCAGCGCCACCGCCAGGTCGTCCAGCGAGCCGAAGTCGCCGTAGTAGCCCTCGTGCTCGCCGGTCAGCACGGTGTGCAACGCGTGGTGGAAGTCGTCGGACCACTGGGCGTCCATGCCGAGGCCGTTCGCCTCCCGCGGCGTGACCACGCGAGGGTCGTTCAGGTCGCTCTCGGCGATCAGGAACAACGTGCGACCGAGCTGCGCCGACAGCGCCCCGACCTCGGCGGAAAGCTCGGACAGGAGGTGGATGGCCGAGGTGTCGATGATCGCGTGGACGGCGTCGAGGCGCAGCCCGTCGCAGTGGTAGTCCCGGAGCCACATCGCCGCGTTGTCCAGCACGAACCGGCGCACCTCGTCCGACCCGGCGTCGTCGTAGTTGACCGCCGAACCCCAGGGCGTCTGGTGCTTGTCGGTGAGGTAGGGCCCGAACTGTGGGAGATAGTTGCCGGACGGGCCGAAGTGGTTGTAGACCACGTCCATGATCACGCCGATGCCGCGGGCGTGGCAGGCGTCGACCAGGCGCTTGAGACCCTCCGGACCGCCGTACGAGGCCTGGACCGCGTAGAGGTCGACTCCCTCGTAGCCCCAGCCCCAGCGGCCGGGGAAGGCGTTGACCGGCAGCAGCTCGACCAGGTCCACGCCGAGGTCGGCGAGGTGGTCGAGGTGGTCGATGACGCCGTCGAACGTGCCTTCGGGACTGAACGTGCCGACGTGCAGCTCGTACACGACCCTGCCTCGCAGCGGGGTCCCGTGCCACCGGTCGTCGGTCCAGCCGAACGCGGCATGGTCGACCAGCCGGCTGGGGCCGTGCACACCGTACGGCTGCCACTCCGAGCGCGGGTCGGGCAGCGGGTCCCTGCCGTCGAGGACGTAGGCGTAGTCCTCACCGGCCGTGAGGGTGAGGATCGAGGCGTGCCACCAGCCGTCGGGCCGGCGGTACATCGGGTGCCGCTCGCCCCCGGTCTCGACCTCGACCTGTTGCGCGCGGGGCGCCCACACCTGAAGATCCGTCATGTCGGCAAGCCTTCCACGTGTCGCCGCGATCAACACCGGCGACTGCCCGGTTCGCCGTACGGCAACCGGCGCGCCATGGCGCGTTCACTGCCTAACGGCCGACCCGAGGCCGCGGCAGTGCACCGGCTCCTTGACCGTGACCAGCGCGAGGGTCGGTTAACGCCGAGGTAATCCGGCCGAACCCTGCCCGACACGGCGGCGTCGCACGCTGTTTTGTATGCAATCCGCAAGCCGCCGCTGGGCCGAGCTCACCTGGCCGGAGGTCCGCGACGGCGTGGCGTCGGGCCAAGGGAACGCTGTCGGTCTGGTGCCCGTCGGGGCCACCGAGCAGCACGAGCCGCACCTGCCGGTCGGGACGGACACGCTGGTCGCGCAGGCGATCTGCGACGCGGCCTCCGCACGGACCGGCGCGCTGGTGCTGCCGGCGCTGCCGGTCGGAGTCTCGTACGGGCACGGCACCGTCCTGCCCGGCACCTTGTCGCTCAGCCCCGAGCTGATGGCCGCGGTCATCAAGCAGTACGCGCTGTGGGCTGCGATGTCCGGGCTGAAGCGGCTGCTGTTCGTCAACGCCCACCTCGGCAACACCGCCACCATCGGCATCGCCACCGACGTCCTGCGGCTGCACCACCCCGAGCTGAGGGTGGGCGCCATCGACTGGTGGGCCTGCGATCCCGAGGTGTACGCGCTGACCACCGCCGACGGCGACGACATCCACGCCAACCGGGCCGAGACGTCGCTGGTGCTCGCGATCGCCCCGGACCTCGTACGGGCGGATCGGATCGCCGAGGCCGACGACGAGGACCGCACCGACGGGCTGGTGTTCCGCTACACCGCTCCGGCGCTGTCGACGAACGGCGTCACCGGACGCCCGTCCGAAGCCACCGCCGATCTTGGCCGCAGCCTGCTCGACCTGATCGCCGCAGCGGTCGCCGAGCGGGTCGTGCGCGGCCGTACCGAAGAGCCACCGCTCGGCATAGCCCCCGTACCGCCCTACTTCGTCTGACTACCAGGAGGATTGATCATGGACACCGTCCACCCACTCGCCGATGAGCACGCCCGGTTGGCCCAGCAGCTGCAGGACGACGGGGTCCGCTACGTCACCGGCGGCTGGGTCGACGTGATGGGCCGCAGCAAGTCGAAGTTCGTCCCTGTCGACCACCTGCCCAACCTGCTGGCCGGTTCCGAGCGCTACACCCCGCGCGGAATGGGCGGCCTCGGCGCGATGAACCCGTACGAGGATGAGGTCGTCGCGATGCCGGACGTCTCGACGTTGCAGGTCTTGCCGTGGGACACCCGGTTCGCCTGGATGGCCGCGGACATGTCCTTCGGCGGCCGTGAGCCGTGGGCGCTGTGCCCGCGTTCGATCCTCAAGAAGCAGCTGGCGCTGGCCGCCGACCAGGGCATGCGGTTCAACCTCGGCGTCGAGACGGAGTTCTACGCGTTCCAGGAGGTGACCGACCCGACGGCGCCGCTGGTGCCGATGGCGAAGAGCGGCACCATGCGCCCGACGCCGGCGTACGACATGGAGTCGACGATGGACGCCATGCCCTTCCTGGACAAGATGGTCTCGGCGATGCAGACGCTGGGGTTCGGCGTGTTCTCCTTCGACCACGAGGGCGGCGACGGGCAGTTCGAGTTCGACTTCGCCTACGCGGACGCGCTGGCCATGTCCGACCGGATCACGCTGTTCCGGCTGATGGCGCGGCAGATCGCCAAGCAGTGCGGGCTGACGGCCACGTTCATGCCCAAGCCGACCACGGGCGGCTGGGGCTCCGGCCACCACTACAACATGAGCCTCGAGGACCTCGAGACCGGCAACAACCTCTTCCGCGACGCCGACGACCCGAGCGGGCAGGGCTGGAGCAAGACCGCCTACTCGTTCGTCGCCGGCATCATGAGGCACGCCCGTTCGCTGGCCGCGCTCGCGACGCCGACGGTCAACTCGTACAAGCGGCTGGCGCCCCGGCTGGCCGACGGCTCGATCTCGTGGGCCCCGATGTTCGCTGCCTACGGCTACAACAACCGGTCGTGCATGCTGCGGCTGCCGGCCAACCGCCCTGCGGTGGAGAACCGGGGTGTCGACTCGGCCGCGAACACCTACCTCACGTCGGCGCTGATGCTGGCCGCTGGGCTCGAAGGGATCTCCGAGGCGCTCGACCCCGGCGAGCCGGTGTCCGCGGCGACCTACGACTGGGTCGGTGGCACTGCCGCTCAGGCGGGCGCCGTGCCGCTGCCGCGTAACCTGCTGGAAGGCATCGAGGCATTCGAAGCCGACCCGCTGGTGCACGAGGTCTTTGCACCGCAGTTCGTGAAGGAGTACGCGGAGATGCGACGCGCGGAGTGGGACGACTACCACGCCCAGGTCACCGACTGGGAGCGCCGGCGATACCTGCTGGACTTGTGACGTCCGAGCCCGGGCCGATCGGCCCGCCCAACGGTCTGGAGCTCCCGCGGTACGCCGGGCCGGACACGTTCGCCCGGCTGCCGCGGCTCCAGGACGTCGGCCGGGCAGCGGTGGCCATCCTCGGCGTCCCGTTCGACAGCGGCACGACCTACCGGCCGGGAGCCCGCTTCGGGCCGCAGGCGCTGCGGGCGGGCTCCAAGCTGCTGCGGCCGTTCCACCCGCAGCTCGACGTCCACCCGTGGGACGTGCACCAGGTGGCGGACGCCGGGGACGTCGGGGTCAACCCGTTCGACCTGCTGGAGGCGGTGGCGACGATCGAGTCGGCCGCTCGCTCGCTGCTCTCCCAGGCCGACCGGATCGTCACGCTCGGCGGGGACCACACCATCGCGCTGCCGCTGCTGCGCGCTCTGCACGCCCAGCATGGGCCGATCGCGCTGGTGCACTTCGACGCGCACCTGGACACCTGGGACACCTACTTCGGTGCCCCGTACACCCATGGCACGCCGTTTCGCCGGGCCAGCGAGGAGGGTCTGCTGGCGCTGGAGTCCTCCGCGCACGTCGGCATCCGTGGGCCGCTCTACGCGCAGAGCGACCTCGACTCCGACCGGGAGCTCGGCTTCGCGGCGATCACGACGATGGAGGTCGCCCGGCACGGCCCCGACGCCGCCGTCGACCGGATCCGCGAGCGGGTCGGCGACCTGCCGGTCTACCTGTCCGTCGACATCGACGTGCTCGACCCGGCGCACGCTCCGGGCACCGGCACGCCGGAGCCTGGTGGCCTGACCACCCGCGAGCTGCAGATGATCCTGCGCGGGCTCGACGGCCTCAACCTGGTCGGTGGCGACGTCGTCGAGGTGGCGCCGGCCTACGACCACGCCGAGCTCACCGCTCTGGCCGGGGCCAACGTTGCCTACGAGTTCCTGGGATTGCTTGCCCTGCAGGCAAAGCGTGGTTGAGCTGGTCGACCTCTCCATCCCGCTCGACGCCGGGACACAGGTCTATCCGGGCGACCCGGTGTTCGTCTCCTCACCGGCCACAACCCTCGCTGTGGAGGGCTTCCACGTCCAGCAGATCTCGCTCGGCTCGCAGACCGGCACCCATGTCGACGCGCCCTGGCACTTCGCCGAGGACGGCCTGCGGATCGACGAGGTGCCGCTGTCCCGGTTCGTCTGTCGCCTGGTGCTGATCGACGTACGAGGACTGGCGCCCCGTACCATGATCGGTTGGGATCGCCTGGCCGCATGGGAGTCTGCGCTCGGTCCGGACGCTGCGTTGGTGCTGTTCACCGGCTGGCCGGCGCACCGGGGGACCGACGCCTACTTCGACCATCCCTACCTCGAGGCGGATGCCTGCGCCCGTGCACTGGAGCTCGGCGTCCGGACGTTCGCGGTCGACGCGCCCAACCTGGACGAGACCCGGTTCGACCAGCCGGCGGCCGACGGGTTCGCCTCGCACCGGCTGATTGCCGCCGCCGACGGCGTCATCGTCGAGAACCTCTGCGGACTCGAGGATCTCGACGCCGGGCCCTATCTGCTGAGCGTCCTCCCGTTGCGGCTGACCGGCGCGGACGGGGCACCGTGCCGAGCGGTTGCACTGGCCCTGTGACGCCCCATGCAGTCTGTGGGCCATCGTGTTCGCCCTGGCATCAACAATGTTCCACGAACGGCCCTGCGCTCAGCAGCCCTCGTCGGCGGTCGGGTCGTAGCCCTGCAGCCGGACCAGACCGACCGCCTTCCCATACGCATCAGGCACGATCGCGCAGATCTCGGTGACCTGCCAGCCGTCCGCACCTTCGTCCGCCCAGGCCAGCACCTCGAAGATGTTGCTCCCGGACACCAGCCACTCCTCGCTCTCCCAGGCCATGTCGATCTGCTCGAGGTTGGCCGGCCGGTCGGCGTAATCGGTGATCGCATGCTCCCGCCAGTACGAGATCCGATACGTCGCCTCGGCAACCTCTAGTGCGCGATCGCGCGGTTCAGCCTTGGTGACCTTCACAGTGCACCCCAGCCGTACGTGACCAAAGGCTCGCCGTCGACGATCGCCTGCAGCCCGACGCCGACATAGTCGACGATGTCCGCGGGCAGTGCCGCCCGATCGGCCCAGATCAGCTCGCTGCACTTGTCCGGCTCGCCGATCGATGGCGTGCCCCGCCAGCTGCCGATGGTGAAGAACAGGTCGAGGTACTCAGCGTCCTGCGGATCCTCCGGCGCCCGGTGCATCACGACCGCCAGCCGGCACGAGGATCGGTCGGCCTCGACCAGAACCTCCTCGCGCAGCTCGCGGAGCATCCCGCTCACCGCATCCTCCCCGCCGTCGAGGTGCCCGGCCGGTATGGAGACCTGCCCGTCGCGGTAGCCCGTACCGGCTCGGCGGATCAGCAGCAGCCGGTCGCCGTCCAGCAGGACTCCGTAGACAGCGGCTGCGACGTGAAATCGTTGGTTCGGCACTGGCCAACCGTAGCCAGGCCGAGGGATAGTCGGCGCATGGGCGTTCCGACGCGGACCCAGGCCGAGCGGGCGCTCCGGCGCGCGGTCAACCCGTTCTCGACGGCGATCACCAGGGTCGTCCAGTCGCCGGCCCGCCGCCGTGGCTGGAGCGCGAGGGCCATCAGCCGGTGGTCGCGCCGCCGCCAGGGGCCGCCGGACGACGACGGGGGAGCAGGCGTACGGGAACCGCGCCGCCCGCTTCCGACCAGGCCTTCGGACGTCATGGAGCTGGACCTGCCCGAATGATCGTCGCCTTCAGCTCAGCCTGAGGTAGAGGTCGCGCAGCAGGCCGATCTCGGCCCCGTGGTGAGCCAGCTCGTCGAGCGCGTGCACGACCAGGTCGGCCCAGGTCGACTCGGCGTACGGGCCCCAGTCCGGCCCCAGCCGCGTCCACAGACCGTCCTCGCCGAGGTCCAGGATGCGCGCCCGGAAGACCTCGTACGACGTCTTGAGGGCGTCCAGGGCCGGGTCGACGTCGCCGAACCAGGCGCGGCCGCGCACCGGCAGCGGCCAGTCACCGAGGGACGGGGAGACGTACGAGGTGAGGCACTGCAGCCCGATGTGCCACATCCGCCACGCGATCGTGGTGACCGGCGCCGGAACCGGGTTGGGGTCGGCCCAGTCGGCGACCCAGCGGTCCTCGACCGGTCGGATGCTCCAGTTGTCGGGGACCGGCTCCCAAAGGTATTCGTCGCGACCGAGACCCTGAAGCCGGGCCGAAAGCCGTTCGTACGCGTCGTCCACCCCGAGCAGGAGCGCCGGCAGCGTCTGATTGGTCATGTTGGGACGTTACCGCCGCCCGTACATGCCAAACTGGCGAGGTGTGGGGTGACCAGGCAAAGCCGATCGAGGTCGTCGGGCTCGACGGCGACGACACACTGTGGCGTTGCGAAGACCTTTTCCAGCAGGCGCAGGCGCAGTTCCGCGCCCTGCTTGCCGATTTCGCCGATGATGCGCTGGTCGGCGAGACCCTGAGCAGGGTCGAGCGGGGCAACCTCGCGCTCTTCGGGTACGGCATCAAGGGCTTCGCGCTGTCGGCCGTCGAGACCGCAGCCCGGCTGGCCGGACCGGAGCTGCACGCAAGGCTGGTCGAGCAGATCCTCGACCTGGCCAGGGACATGCTCAGCGCACCGGTCGAGCTGCTGCCCGGCGCAGCAGAGGCGGTGTGGGCGCTGCGCGACCTCGGGCACCGGGTCGTCCTGGTCACCAAGGGCGACCTGCTGGACCAGGAGCGCAAGCTCGAGAAGTCCGGCCTGGCCGAGGCCTTCGACCACGTCGAGATCATCAGCGAGAAGAACGCCGCGAAGTACGCCGAGCTGCTGCGCGTCCTCGGCTGCCCGCCCGAGCGGTTCCTGATGGTCGGCAACAGCGTCCGCAGCGACATCGTCCCGGTCATCGAGCTCGGTGCCCGCGCGGTCCACGTGCCCTACCACCTGGTCTGGGAGCACGAGCACGTCGGTTCGTGGGCCGGCCACGACAACGTGGTCGAGATCGCCAACCTCAGCGAGCTGCCCGCGCTGCTGGCGTCGACAGCGGCTCGCACCACGTGACCGACCTCCGTACGGCAGCGTTGTCGTGGATTGCGGACGACCCCGACCCGCGGACCCGTGCCGAACTGTCCCGGCTGATGGCGGTCAAGGCGTGGGACGACATCGCGGACCGGTTCGCGGGCCGGCTGCAGTTCGGTACGGCGGGCCTGCGCGGAGCGCTCGGTGCCGGCCCCAACCGGATGAACCGCGCCACGGTGACCAGGGCGGCGGCGGGTCTCGCTGCCTACCTCACCTCCCACGGCGGCGGCCGCGTGGTGGTCGGTTTCGACGCCCGGCACGACTCCGACATGTTCGCGATCGACACCCTCGAGGTCATGCGCGGAGCCGGCCTCGAGGCGATCCTGCTGCCCCGGCCCACGCCGACCCCCGTGCTGGCGTACGCGATCCTGCGGCTCGGCTGCGCTGCCGGGGTCATGGTCACGGCCAGCCACAACCCGGCGGCGGACAACGGCTACAAGGTCTACCTCGGCTCCGGCAGCCAGATCGTGCCGCCGGCAGATGCCGAGATCTCCGCCGCGATCGACGCTGTCGGCCGGCTCGCCGAGGTGCCCCGCGGCAAGGGGTGGACCGTTGCCGGCGAGGACCTGCTGGACGCTTACGTCGCGGCCGTCGTCGGCCAGTCGCTGACCCCTGCGCGGGACCTGCTTGTCGCGTACACGCCGTTGCACGGCGTCGGCCGCGACGTCCTGCTCCGGGCCTTCGCTCAGGCCGGTTTCATGCCGCCGGTCGTGGTGGCCGAGCAGGCGGCGCCGGACCCGGAGTTCCCGACCGTGCCGTTCCCCAACCCGGAGGAGCCCGGTGCGATGGACCTGGCGCTGGCCCTCGGCGCCTCCTCGGGTGCGGACCTCGTCATCGCCAACGACCCGGATGCCGACCGGTGCTGCGTCGCCGTCGGTGACCGCATCCTGCGCGGCGATGAGCTGGGAGCCCTGCTGGCCGACCATGTGCTGAGGCACACCAGCGGCGCCGACCGGTTGGTGGTGACCACGATCGTTTCGTCCACGCTGCTCCGCCGGATGGCCGAGGTACACGGCGTGCACTACGCCGAGACGCTGACCGGGTTCAAGTGGATCATGCGGGCGGACCACCCGGGGGCCAGGTTCGTCTTCGGCTACGAGGAGGCGTTGGGCTACTGCATCGGCGCCGTCCGTGGGCCAGGGGTGGTTCGCGACAAGGACGGGATCGGCGCCGCCCTCGCCGTGGCCGAGCTGGCCGCCGAGCTCAAGGCGCAGGGGCTCACGCTGGTGGACCGCCTCGACGAGCTGGCCCGCGAATATGGACTGCACGCCACCGAGCAGTGGTCGGTACGGGTGGCCTCCCTCGACGAGATCTCAACTGCGATGGCCACGTTGCGGTCTGCCCGGCCAACGTCCCTGGGCGGTCACCCGGTCGCCCGCACCGTCGACCTGCTCGAAGGCTCCGCCGCCGTGCCCCCGACGGACGGGATCACCTACTGGCTCGGGGATCCCGCCGACCCGTACGGGCGCGTGGTGGTGCGACCCAGCGGGACCGAGCCCAAGCTCAAGGCCTACCTCGAGGTGAGGGTGCCGGTGACCTCGTCAGTCGCCGACGCACGTGCCGTTGCCGCCGGCCAACTGGCGGCCATCAGGGCGTCGGTGCAGCAGCTCACCGGCCTGATCTGAGCTGCGCGGACACTGCTGAGCAGGACCCCGCACGGTGACTACCCGGGGAGGCGGCGCGGCGACCGGTTTCCGGCCGTCGCGCTATCGTCGCTCAGTGAGCACGACATGAGCGCGACAGAGGCGACACTGCCGGCGTACGCCGGCTTCGCGGACGCAACCCGTTCGGAGGCCTCCCTTCGGCTGTTCCTGCACGGCCTCCCGGGTGTCGATGCCGTCGGCGCCGAGGGTCGGATCGCCGGCTTGGGCACCCGCAGCATCAAGAAGGACGCCAAGCTCTGGGCGCTGGACATGGCGATCCGGATGGTGGACCTGACCACGCTCGAGGGCGCCGACACGGTGGGCAAGGTGGCCGCCCTGTGCGCCAAGGCCCGCCGGCCGGACCCGTCGGACCCCACCGCACCTGCCGTGGCCGCCGTGTGCGTCTATCCCGACATGATCCCGACTGTCGTCGACCGGCTGCGGGGCAGCGGGGTCAAGGCGGCCAGCGTCGCCACCGCGTTTCCGTCCGGCCGCTCCTCGCTGGCGGTCAAGCTGGCCGACACCAAGGATGCGGTCGCCGCGGCCGCCGACGAGATCGACATGGTGATCGATCGCGGCGCATTCCTCTCCGGTCGCTACCAGCACGTGTTCGACGAGATCGTCGCCGTCAAGGAGGCCTGCGGGCCGGCTCACCTCAAGGTCATCCTCGAGACGGGCGAGCTGGTGACCTACGACAACGTCCGCCGCGCGTCGTGGCTGTCCATGCTGGCCGGCGCCGACTTCATCAAGACCTCGACCGGCAAGGTCTCCCCGGCATCGACGCTGCCGGTGATCCTCGTGATGCTCGAGGCCGTACGCGACTTCGCCGAGGCGACCGGCGCCAAAGTGGGCGTCAAGGCGGCCGGCGGCATCCGCACCGCCAAGGACGCGATCAAGTACCTCGTCGTCGTCAAGGAGACGTGCGGCGAGGACTGGCTGACCCCCGACCTGTTCCGGATCGGCGCCTCCAGCCTGCTCAACGACCTGCTCATGCAGCGGTTCAAGCAGGCAACCGGGCGCTACGCCGGTCCCGACTACTTCACCCTCGACTGATGGGCCCGCGATGACCTTCGACTACGCACCGGCGCCCGAGTCGCGGGACGTGGCCAAGCTGCGTTCCTCGTACGGGCTCTACATCGGCGGACAGTTCGTCGACCCATTCGGGGGCGAGGCGTTCAAGACGATCAGCCCCGCGACGGAGGAGGTGCTGGCCGAGGTGGCCACCGCGGGCGCCGAGGATGTGGACCGCGCGGTGCTGGCCGCCCGCAAGGCCTATGACGAGGTGTGGCGGGCGCTGCCCGGACGCGAGCGGGCGAAGTATCTCTTCCGGATCGCCCGCATCCTGCAGGAGCGCTCGCGCGAGCTGGCCGTCGTCGAGACCCTCGACAACGGCAAGCCGATCCGCGAGTCCCGCGACGTGGACATCCCTTTAGCAGCAGCACATTTCTTCTACTACGCGGGCTGGGCGGACAAGCTCCCCTACGCCGGTCTAGGCCCGGACCCGCAGCCGCTGGGCGTGGCGGCCCAGGTCATCCCGTGGAACTTCCCGCTGCTGATGCTGGCCTGGAAGATCGCGCCTGCCTTGGCCGCCGGCAACACGGTGGTCCTCAAACCGGCCGAGACCACGCCGCTGACAGCCCTGCTGTTCGCCGAGATCTGCCAGCAGGCGGACCTCCCGCCGGGGGTGGTCAACATCCTCACCGGCGCCGGCGAGACCGGCCGGGCGCTGGTCGGCCATCCGGGCGTCGACAAGGTGGCGTTCACCGGCTCGACCGAGGTGGGCAAGGAGATCCTGCGGACGCTGGCCGGGTCCCGCACCAAGCTCACCCTCGAGCTCGGTGGCAAGGCGGCGAACATCGTCTTTGACGACGCGCCGATCGACCAGGCTGTCGAGGGCATCGTCAACGGAATCTTCTTCAACCAGGGCCACGTCTGCTGCGCCGGGTCCCGCCTGCTCGTGCAGGAGTCGGTGCTGGATCCCTTGCTGGACAAGCTCAAGCGGCGTCTCGGCACGCTGCGGCTCGGCGACCCGATGGACAAGAACACCGACATCGGCGCGATCAACTCCGCGGAGCAGCTGGCCCGGATCACCGCCCTTGCCGACTCCGGGGTGGCCGAGGGTGCGACCCGCTGGAGTCCCGAGTGCGAGCTGCCGGGGACCGGCTTCTGGTTCGCGCCGACGTTGTTCACCGATGTCGCGCAGTCGACCCGGATCGCCCGCGAGGAGATCTTCGGCCCGGTGCTGTCGGTGCTGACCTTCCGGACCCCCGACGAGGCGGTCGAGAAGGCCAACAACACGCCGTACGGACTCTCGGCCGGCGTCTGGACGGAGAAAGGCTCGCGCATCCTCTGGATGGCGCAACGGCTGCGGGCCGGCGTCGTGTGGGCCAACACGTTCAACCGGTTCGACCCGGCGTCGCCGTTCGGCGGCTACAAGGAGTCGGGGTTCGGCCGCGAGGGCGGCGTCCCCGGGCTTGCCGCCTACCTTGCGAAAGGGTCGCATGGCTGAGGACCGGATCGGCGTACGGAAGACGTACAAGCTCTACATCGGCGGTGCGTTCCCGCGTTCGGAGTCGGGGCGGACCTACGAAATCGTCGGCGGGTCCGGCCATTTCCTCGCCAACGCGGCGCAGGCCTCGCGCAAGGACGCCAGGGATTCCGTCGTGGCGGCCCGCAAGGCGTTCCCCTCGTGGTCGGCGGCTACCGCCTACAACCGGGGGCAGATCCTCTACCGGGTCGCCGAGCTGCTCGAGGGCCGGCGTTCGCAGTTCGTCGACGAGGTTGCCCTCGCCGGCGGACTGTCGCCCGCCGACGCGCAGCGTGAGGTTGCCGAGGCGATCGACCGCTGGGTCTGGTACGCCGGGTGGTCCGACAAGATCGCCGCCGTCGCCGGCGCTGCCAACCCGGTCGTCGGCCCGTACTTCAACTTCTCCGTCCCCGAGCCGACCGGCGTCGTCGCGGTCATCGCACCGCAGTCGCCGTCCTTGCTCGGGCTGGTCTCCGTGGTCGCGCCGATCATCCTCACCGGCAACACCTGCGTGGTCGTTGCCAGCGAGCGGTCGCCGCTGCCGGCTGTCACGCTGAGCGAGGTGCTGGCGACCTCCGACCTCCCAGGTGGTGTGGTCAACCTGCTCACCGGGTTCACCGCCGAGCTGGCGCCCGGGCTGGCCGCCCACATGGACGTCAACGCGATCGACCTTGCCGGTGTCGAGTGGAGTGTGGTGGCTGAGCTCGAACATGCGGCCGCCGACAACGTCAAGCGGGTCCTCCTACCGTCGGAGACGGACTGGTACACCGATCCCGGGACGGCGCGGCTGACAGCGTTCCTCGAGACCAAGACCGTCTGGCACCCGGTCGGCGTCTGACCCAGCC
Organism: Frankiales bacterium; assembly: GCA_033851545.1. Classification (GTDB taxonomy): domain Bacteria; phylum Actinomycetota; class Actinomycetes; order JAWWOL01; family JAWWOL01; genus JAWWOL01. Next base: position 34,925 of record JAWWOO010000105.1, read on the forward strand.
GGTGACGGGCGTGTAACAACTGGATTAGACCTCTTGACGGGCTGGCGGCTGCCTCGCTACGTTCCCGGCACTGACAGGAAACTTTCCTTACAGTGTCGTTCGCCGAGGAGGGTCGTTGAACCGCACTGGCACGCCGCAGCTGCTCCGGGCGATCAACGACCGTGCCGCGCTCGATCTGCTGCTGCGCCATGGCTCGCTGTCGCGCACCCAGCTGGGTGAGCTGACCGGCTTGTCCAAGGTGACCGCGTCCCAGCTGCTCAGCCGGCTCGAGGCGGACGGCCTGGTCATCCCGGTGGGCCTGAGCACCGGTGCCCGCGGCCCCGGTGCCCAGCTGTACGCGGTGGACGGGTCGGCGGCCCACGTTGCCGCCGTCGACGTCGTCCCGTCGCAGCTCACCGTGACGGTCGCCGACCTCGCCGGGCGCGTCACCGGCGAGGCGGTCGTCCGCACCGGTCGCGGTGGCGGCACCGACCCGGTCGCGGACATCCGGCGCGGGCTGGTGGCCGCCACCGCGGCGGCCGGGGTGACAGGGGTCGACCACGTCGTCATCGGTGCCCCCGGCGTGTACGACCCGACCACCGACCGGTTGGCTCATGCCACCCATCTCACGACCTGGTCCAGGCCCGGCGTCCTGTCCACCCTGCAGGACCTGCTCGGCGTGCCCGTGGCCTTGGAGAACAACGTCAACCTGGCCGCCATCGCCGAGCGGGATGCCGGGGTGGCCCGCGACGTGGACAGCTTCGCCATGCTCTGGGTGAGTGCCGGCCTGGGCATGGCCATCGACCTCGGCGGCACCCTGCACCGCGGGGCCACCGGCGGCGCGGGGGAGATCGGCTACATGCCGGTGGCAGGAGCGCCACACCACGCCCGGGGTCGCCGGTTCCAGGACCTCGTCGGCGGTCCGGCGGTGCTGCGGCTGGCCAAGGAGCACGGCTTCAGCGGTCGCACGGCCGAGGCCGCCGTACGACGGGCTGCTGGGGCCGGCGCCGCCGGAAAGCCGTTGCTGGCAGAGCTTTCCACCCGGCTGGCCACCGGCCTGTCCACCATCGTCGCGGTCCTCGACCCCAGCCTGGTCGTGCTCACCGGTGATGTGGCGCTGGCCGGCGGCGCCGTCCTGCGCGGCCTCGTGGAGCGCAAGCTGCGCGACCTGACCCCCCTCCGGCCGCGCGTGGCGCTCAGCGCCGTCGAGGGCAACGCCGTCAGCGCGGGCGCACTCGTGATGGCCCTGGAGCTCGTCCGGGACGTGCACTTCGGCACCCCCCACAGCAGCAAGCCCCACCTCGCCCGTACGAAGGAGCAGTTCAGTGACAGCACGTCTGCGTAGGACTGCCGCCGTCGCCTCCCTCAGCGCGGTCGCGCTGACCCTGGCCGCGTGCGGCACGAGCGGCAGCTCAGCGCACGGGGGGCCAGGGGGCGTCACGACCACGGCCACCAAGGCGGCAGGCTCGGCAGCAGCGGTGGCCACCTCCGCCTCGCCGCTGCCGTCAGCGCCGGCCAAGGTCAGCGGCACCGTGCAGCTCTGGCACTTCTTCACCGGCCGGGAGGCCAAAGCCATCGACGGAGTCGTGGCCGACTTCGAGAAGGCCTACCCCGACATCAAGGTCGTGGTGAAGTCCGGGCAGGACGACACCAAGGCCACCCAGGCGATCTCGGCCGGCAAGGGACCCGACGTCGACCTGTCCTACTCCACCGACATCACCGGGAAGTTCTGCTCCACGGGGGCTTTCCGCGACCTGGGCCCGTACATCGCCCGTGACAAGGTCGACCTCAGCCAGATCCCGCAGTCGGTGCAGTCCTACACCGAGTACAAGGGGGTGCGCTGCGAGATGCCGTTCCTGGCCGACACCTACGGGCTCTACTACAACAAGACGTTGCTGGCCGCAGCCGGCTACACCTCGCCGCCGAAGACGATGAGCGAGCTCACGGCGATGGCCGAGAAGCTGACGAAGCGCAACGCGGACGGGTCGATCAAGGTCGCCGGCTACGTGCCGACCGTCGGCTACTACGAGAACGCACCTGCCCACTATGCGCCCACGTACGGTGCCACCTGGCTCAAGCCCGACGGCACCTCGAACATCGGCAGCGACAAGAACTGGCAGCCGTACCTCACCTGGATCCAGACGCTGACCAAGTTCTACGGTCAGGACAAGCTCGCGAAGTTCGTCGCCGGAGCCGGACAGGAGTTCTCGGCCGACAACGACTTCGAGAAGGGCAAGGTCGCGATGATGATCGACGGGGAATACCGCAACGCCTTCCTCAAGAGCGAGCACCCGGAGCTGTCGTACGCGACGGCGCCGTTCCCGACGGCCGACGACAAGACCAACCTGTACGGCGGCGGCTACGTCACCGGCAACATCATCGGGATCGGCAAGGGCGCGAAGAACCCCGAGGCTGCCTGGGTTCTCATCAAGTACCTCACCTCCGACACCGCCGCGATGGTCAAGCTCGCCAACGGCATCAAGAATGTCCCGACGTGGAACCCGGCGCTCAACTCGCCGGACCTGGAGGCGGACACCAACTTCAAGACGTTCCTCGACGTGTTCGCCAACCCCAGCACCGCGACCACCCCGGCCAGCCCCAACGGCGGCGCCTATCAGGTGACCTTCCAGAACTGGATCCAGAAATGGCAGACCGGCAAGGCGGGCACCAACCTGCAGGGCGGCCTGAACGGCGTTGACCAGCAGATCAACGACGCGCTGAAGCTCGGCACCGCACCTTGACCGGTCGGAGGGGCCTGTTCACCGCCGCGTTGATGGCGCCCGCGACGATCGGCCTGATCGTCTTCTTCGTCTACCCGCTGTTCGCCACTTTCTATTTCTCCTTCACCCGCTTCGACCTGCTGTCCTCGCCGCAATGGGTGGGGCTGCGCAACTACAAGTATTTCTTCACCGAGGACCCGGTCGTCTGGCAGGCGCTGCGCAACACCTTGTGGCTGGTCGTGGTGATGGTCCCGTGCCGCATCCTGTTCGCACTGGGCACGGCCGGCATCGTCACGCAGATCAAGCGGCGGGCGGGACTGCTGCGGACATTGTTCTACCTGCCGGCGCTGGCTCCGCCGGTCGCAGCGACGGTGGCCTTCGTCTTCCTGTTCAACCCCGCCGTCGGCCCGGTCAACCAGGTGCTGGGTTTCGCGCACCTCTCGCAGCCAGGCTGGTTCGGCGACTCGACGTGGTCGAAGCCCGCCCTGGTGCTGCTGGGACTGTGGGGCATCGGCGACATCATGATCATCTTTCTGGCCAGCCTGCTCGACGTACCGCAGGACCAGTACGAGGCCGCCAGCCTCGACGGGGCCAACGGCCTGCAGCGCTTCCGCTACGTCACCATCCCGTCGATCAAGCCGGTGCTGCTGTTCGCGACCATCACCGGCGTCATCGACATGCTGCAGTACTTCACGCAGGCGACGGTGGCGGCCCAGGTCGCCAGCGGCCAGGCGAACAACGGGGCCGGCACGGCGACCACGCTCGGCTACCCCAACGGCTCGACGCTGACCTTCTCGCAATGGCTCTACCAGGAGGGCTTCACCAACTTCTACCTCGGCTACGCGAGTGCCATGTCCGTGCTGATGTTCCTCATCGCGATCGGTTTCATCGTGTTCCTGCTCCGGCGGTCCGGGTCCTTCCGCGGAGCCGAGGCATGACCGCCGTCGCCGCTGGCACCCGGCCGGTCACACCGATGCGCTCGGTGCGCAGGGTCCGTACGGAGGGCAAGCTCGTCTGGCTGGCCAAGCACTCCGTCGCGGTGGCGCTCGCGCTGGCCTTCGTCCTGCCGTTCGCATTCATCATCCTGACGTCGATGATGACCACGGAGCAGGCCGGCACCGCCAGCCTGTGGCCGCACTCGTGGCACCCTGGCAACTTCGCCAAGGTCTTCCAGACCGCTCCGATGTTCTCCTACTTCGGCAACACGCTGGAGTACGCCGTTCTCGCGACGCTCTTCATGCTGTTGTCGAGCGTGCCCGCGGCCTATGCCATGGCCCGGATCCGGTTCAGGGGCGCCAATCTTGCCTTCCTGGCGGTGCTGGCGGCCATGACCTTGCCGCCGCAGGTCACGCAGGTGCCCATCTACCTGATGTGGGCCAAGCTCAACCTCACCGGGTCGCTGTGGCCGCTGATCCTGCCCAACCTGTTCGGGGACGCGTTCAGCATCTTCCTGCTGCGGCAGTTCCTCCTTACCATCCCCGAGGAGTACGGCGACGCCGCCCGCTGTGACGGCTGCAGTGAGTGGCAGGTGATGACCCGGGTCATCCTGCCGATGGCCAGGCCGGCCCTCGCGGCCACGGGGATGTTCATGTTTCTGCTGTGCTGGAACGACTACTACGGGCCGTTGCTCTACACCAGCGAGAACAGCGCACACTGGACGCTGTCCTACGGGCTCTCGCAGTTCCGTACGCTCTACCAGGTGCAGTGGAACCTCGTGATGGCAGCCACTCTCCTCGTCATGGTGCCCGTGATCGTGCTGTTCTTCTTCGCCCAGAAGGCCTTCGTTCAGGGCGTCACGCTGACAGGAGTCAAGGGATGAAGCTGACCGTGGTGGGCGGCGGCTCGACCTACACTCCCGAGCTGGTCGACGGCATCGCCAGGCTGCGTGACACGTTGCCGGTGGAGCAGCTGGTCCTAACCGACCCGGCAGCGGATCGGCTGGCGCTCGTCGGATCCCTTGGCCGGCGGATGTTCTCGCGCGAGGGCCACGACGGCGTGGTCAGCTGGACGACCGATTTCGACGCTGCGGTCTCTGATGCCGACGTGGTGCTGCTCCAGCTGCGGATCGGCGGGCAGGCAGCCAGGGCGGTGGACGAGACGCTGCCGCTGGAGTGCGGCTGCGTGGGCCAGGAGACCACCGGGGCGGGCGGACTGGCCAAGGCGCTGCGTACGGTGCCGGTGGTTCTCGACGTCGCCGAGCGGGTCCGCAAGCTGGCCAGGCCCGATGCCTGGATCGTCGACTTCACCAACCCGGTCGGCATCGTCACCCGTGCCCTGCTCGACGCCGGCCACCGGGCGGTCGGCCTGTGCAACGTCGCGATCGGCTACCAGCGTCAGGCCGCGCAGCTGCTCGGAGTCGATGCGTCGCGGATCTCCCTCGACCACGTCGGCCTCAACCACCTCACCTGGGAGCGGGCGATCCGGCTGGACGGCATCGACGTGCTGCCGCGGCTGATGGCTGAGCATGGCGAGGAGCTGGCCGGCCGTACGGGCATGCCGCTCGAGCTGTCACGCCGACTCGGCGTGCTGCCGTCCTACTATCTGCGCTACTTCTACCAGCACGACGCGGTTGTGTCCGAGCAGCGAGCCGAGCCGTCCCGCGCGGCCACGGTCGCAGCCATCGAGAGCGAGCTGCTCGAGATCTACGCCGACCCGGAGCTCGACACCAAGCCGGCCTTGCTCGGGCAGCGCGGCGGGGCCTACTACTCCGAGGCAGCAGTGGATCTGGTCGCCTCACTGACGTCCGACCGCCGCGACGTGCAGGTCGTCAACCTGCGCAACAACGGCACGTTCGCCGGCTTGTCCGATGACGCCGTGGTCGAGGTGCCGGCCGTCGTCGGTGCGCACGGGGCGACACCGGTCGCGGTGCAACCGCTGGCCCCGTTGTACTCCGGCCTCGTGCAGCATGTGTCCGCGTACGAGGAGCTCGCACTCGACGCGGCCTTGCACGGTGGCCGCGAGCGGGTGTTCCGTGCCTTGCTGGCCCATCCGCTCGTCGGCCAGCTCGACCGGGCGGAGCGGCTGACCGACCTGCTGCTCGCGGCCAACGCCCGCTACCTGCCGTGGGCGCAGTGACCCTTCCCGCGGTCCTCGCCGTCGACGGCGGCGGCAGCAAGACCGACGTCCTGCTGGCCGATCGGCAAGGGCGGCTGCTGGCCCACGCGCGGGGCGCCGGCACGAACCCGCAGATGATCGGGATCGACCTGGCGATGAGCCGGGTCCAGGCCCTGGTCGAGGACGTCGCGTGGCAGTGCGGCCTCGTGGTCGGCAGCGGCCCGGTCGCCGGGCACGCCGCCGTCTACCTCGCCGGGGTCGACCTGCCGGCCGAGGTCGAGGAGGTGGAGCGTCGGGTGGTCGCGGCCGGCTGGGCTCCGTCCCACGTCGTCGACAACGACGTCTTCGCCCTGCTCCGTGCCGGGACCAACAACCCGGACGCGGTCGCGGTGATCTGCGGGACCGGCATCAACTGCGTCGGCGTCCGCCACGACGGAGCGACGTCGCGCTTTCCCTCGCTCGGCCCGATCACCGGGGACTGGGGCGGCGGCGGTCATCTGGGGGAGAAAGCGCTGTGGTGGGCCGCCCGCAGTGAGGACGGCCGGGCGGAGCCGTCGTCCCTGCAAACTGCGGTCGCCGACCACTTCGGCCTGCCGTCGGTGTTGGCCGTCGGGGAGGCGTTGCACTTCGGCCGGATCGACGAACACCGGCTCGCTGAGCTGACCCCGCTGGTGTTCGCCCATGCCGCGGCCGGGGATTGGGTCGCGGTCAAGCTGGTGGACCGGTTGGCGCTCGAGATCGCCGCCATGGCAACGGTTTCCCTGGGCAGGCTGGACCTGCTGGCAGCCAAGGCGGACGTCGTACTCGGTGGCGGCATCCTCCGCGCCGGTCACGACGGGCTGCTCGCGGACGTCGAGCGGCGGATCCGTACGCAGGCTCCCGACGTGACCTTGCGGGTTGTCACTGACGCTCCGGTGGTCGGTGCCGTGCTGCTCGCGCTCGACCACGTCGGGGCGACGGCAGAGGCCGAGGCCACCGCCCGTCTGCAGACCGCTGCCTGGCTCGCGCGGTCGTCCTGATCTAGTCGTCCGGTGGCGTCGGTGGGGACTCGGACGACCGCTCGGCCCGGCGGCGGCGGATGACGAGCACGACGACGAGCAGGATGACCAGACCGAGGAGGACCTCGCTGGCGGTGCCCGCAACCTTCTGGACCTTCTGATAGCTCGCGCCGGCGAGGTAGCCGAGCATCGTGAAGCCGATCGCCCAGACCAGTCCGCCGAGGGCGTTGAAGGCCAGGAACCTCCGGTACGCCATCTTGGAGGTGCCGGCGAGTCCTGGCATGACCGCACGCAGGAACGCGGTGAACCGGCCGAGGAAGACCGCCCGGCCCCCGTTGCGCTTGAGCGCGGCCTGGCCCTTCTCCAAGGCCTCGCGGTGCCGGTCGAACACCGTGAGCCCGAGCAGCCGCGGGCCGAAGTGCCGGCCGACCTCATAGCCGACGCTGTCGCCGATGATCGCCGACGCCACAGCGACGATGATGACGAGCGTGAGCGACACGCTGTGGCGCTCGGCGAGCACGCCGCCGAGGACGACAGCCGTCTCACCCGGCAGCACGAAGCCGACGAACAGGGCGGCCTCGGCGAACACCAGAGCACCCACCAGCGCGTACGCAGGTGGGCCGTGGAGGGTGAGGATCTGGTCGACGGTGGAGCTGATCACGCTCATCGTTCGCTCACGTTACCGGACCCCTGCGGGGTCGCCCATCGCGGGCGCCCTCAGGAACGTCGCGCCGAGCGGGCGGGACACCAGCAGGGCGGCTGCGACCACGGCGACGCAGACACCCAGCCGGAGACCGCCGAGGACCCGGTCGCCCAGTGGCAGGTAGCGGCAGAGGAAGAGGGCGCCGAAGACCAGCCAGGTCCAGACCGGGAAGTCCCGGCCCTTGCGTGGACGTCCCAGATCACCGCTCCGAGCAGGATCGCAGCGGTGTAGTAGCTGTAGACGCCGGGGTCGAGCGCGATCCTTGCGGCTGCTGCCACCATCACCGCCGCGGCCCATCGCCCCCGGAGCACGGCGATGCCGCCGAGGATGAGCCCGAGCACGAACTGCGCCGGCCGGTCCCAGGACGGGGTCGTCCCCGCCGTCACGCCCAGCACCCGGAGCGAGGATGCGGGGCTGTTGGGGATCCCGAACCTGGCGGCGGTCAGGGTCGTCGGATCGGCGATGACGAACAAGGCCGCGGTGAGCACGACCGGGACGACCGCCCAGGCAGTCGTCCGGAGGCGCTGCCCGGCCGGAACGGCCCACGCGAGCGGAAGGAACGCGATCGCCCACGGCTTCGACAGCGTGGCCAGTGCCAGGAGCACACCTACGGACGTCGACCCACCGCGGACCACGGCCCGTACGGCGAGGGCGGTGAACGTCAACGCGAGGACGTCGTCGAGGTGCGCGAAACGTACGGACAGGTCGACCCAGGCGGGCACGAAGACCACACCGGCCAGGAACACCCGGCGCTGCAGGCGTTCCCGTGCCAGTGTGCCCACCGAACGTCGCGCGTCGTGCTCGAGGACGAGCAGGGCGCCGAGCCCGAGCAACGTCATGGCCAGCTCAGCGACCGGTGCGCCGTCGTCCCACAAGGTCACCAGACGGGCCGCGACGAAGCTCAGCGGCCCGATCTGCAGCTCCGGGTGAGCGGCGTAGACGTGCAATCCGCACGGCCCGGTGCCGCCGGCGCAGAACAGCGACCGGCTGCCCTCGACGAAAAAGTGCCAGGACTGCCCGCGGTGGGCTCCGTAGGCCCAGGCGCACGCTGCCGCGAGCGCGAGCAGCGCAAGATGGTGCCAGTAGCGCGCGATCACCACGGCGGTCCCGGATCGGGCTCCTGGTGGCTTCATCGGGAAGAACCGTACGGAACGTGCGTGTGTGTCGGATGAGGAAAATTTGCCGTGCTACCAGGGTAACTGATGCTCATGGGAGGCACATGAGCGCCCATTAGCGTGCCCCGGCATGACCTCTGAGGCCGCCGTCCCCACCCGTCGCGACATGCTGAACAAAGTCCCCGAGATCACCGTCTACTTCTGGGTGATCAAGATCCTCTGCACCACGGTGGGGGAGACCTTCGCCGACAACCTGAATCAGAAGCTCAACCTCGGGCTGACGAACACGACCTGGGTCATGGCCGCAGCACTTGTCGTGGCGCTGGCCTTCCAGTTTCGCGCAAGTGCCTACGTACCAGGGGTCTACTGGCTCTCCGTCGTCCTCATCAGCGTCGTCGGCACCCTGATCACGGACAACCTGACCGACAACGTCGGCATCTCGCTGGTCACGACGACGGTGGTCTTCGCCGTCGTGCTCGCTGCGGTCTTCGCGGGCTGGTTCGCCAGTGAACGCACCCTGTCCATCCACAGCATCACCACCACGCGGCGCGAGGCGTGGTACTGGCTGGCCATCCTGTTCACCTTCGCCCTCGGGACGGCCGCAGGGGACCTGACAGCTGAGCGGCTCGGCGTCGGCTACTGGCAGTCCGCCCTGCTCTTCGCGGGCCTGATCGCCGCGGTCGCCGCCGGGCACTTCGCCTTGCGGTGGCGGGACTCCGTACTCGACGCCCGCAGTGCGTCACAGGCGGTTCTCGCGTTCTGGCTCGCCTACATCCTCACCCGGCCGCTCGGCGCCTCCATCGGCGACTACCTGTCCCAGGCGACGGCAGACGGCGGGCTCGGCCTCGGCACCGTGCTCACCAGCGTCATCTTCCTGGCCGCCATCCTGGCCATGGTCGTGTTCCTGTCCGCGACCCGGCTCGACCGTACGGAGCCCTCCGAGGAGCCCGACCTCATCTCCGCCTGAGCGGGTCGCTCACGTTCCGCTCATCCGCCGTACACGTGCGGCGCGTCATCATCGATGGATGCGCCTTCTGGTGGTCGAGGACAACGCGCGGATGGCGTCGCTGCTCCACCGCGGGCTGACCGAGGAGGGCTACTCCGTCGACGTGACAGGTGACGGCCTCGAGGCGATGGAGTGGACCGCCCAGCGGACCTACGACGCCGTGGTCCTGGACGTCATGCTCCCCGGCGCAGACGGCTTCGAGGTGTGCGCCGACATGCGGCGCTCCGGCCGCTGGGCGCCGGTCCTGATGCTGACCGCTCGCGACGAGGTCGACTGGCGCGTACGGGGCCTGGAGTGCGGCGCCGACGACTACGTGGTCAAGCCGTTCGCCTTCACCGAGCTGACGGCGAGGCTGCGGGCGCTGGTCCGCCGGGGGGCCCGCGAACGGCCGCCGACCCTGACCAACGGCCAGGTGCGGATCGACCCGTCGGGGCGCCGGGTCTGGAACGGCGACCACGAGGTGTTCCTCGCGCCGACGCAGTTCGACCTGCTCGAGCTGCTGCTGCGCCATCCGGGCGAGGTCTTCAGCCGGTCCCGGCTGCTCGCGGAGGTGTGGGACATCGCGGCGGACCCGCGCAGCAACGTGGTCGACCAGCACATCGGAAGCCTGCGCCGCCGGCTGCAGGAGTCGACCGACTGGGACGACCTCGAGACCGTACGGGGCATCGGCTACCGGCTACGCCCGATCGCCCCAGCGGACTGACGTGCCGCTGCGGCTGCGGCTCACCGCGCTGTTCACCCTCGCCTCGGTCCTGGTGGTCGTCCTGGGTGGCTGGCTCTACCTGCACGAGCTGAAGGTGGGCCTGCTCGACGCGACCGACGCCTCGGTGCTCAGCCGGGTCGTCCCGTTGCGGGCCGGTCTCGGCGAGCTGTCCGGCACGACGACGGTGGCCCCGCCCCCGGCCAACAGCGACGTGGGCGGCCTGCTGACCCGGGTCGTCCGCCCGGACGGCTCGATCGCCGAGCAGTCGCCGTCGCTCACCGGTGCCGTCCTGACCGACCCGGGCCGGCCCCGCAGGACGGGCCCCGTGCTGCGGACGCGGGAGGCCGGCGGGATCCCGTACCGCGTGCTGGTAGAGCCGGTCACCCGCCCGGACGGGACCTGGACGGTGCTGGTGGCCGCGCCCCTGGTCGAGATGCGGGAGACCATGGAGAACCTGCGGCACAGCCTCTACGTGGCCGGTGCCCTCGTGGTGCTGCTCTCGGCGATCGGGTCGTGGGCGCTGGGATCGGCGGCCCTGCGCGCGGTGGAGCGGATGCGCCGGTCGGTCGAGGCGATGACGGCTGACGACCTCTCGGTACGCGTGCGGGTGCCGCGCGGGCGGGACGAGCTGGCCGCACTGGGCACCACGTTCAACGCATTGATCGACCGGCTCGCGCATGCGCTGGCCCGGCAGCGCCGGTTCGTCGCCGACGCCGGCCACGAGCTGCGCGGCCCGCTCGCGGTCCTGCAGATGGAGCTCGAGCTGGCCAACCGCCCGCAGCGCACCCGCGGGGAGCTGGCGGCGGCCGTGGGTGCGGCTGCCGAGGAGGTCGAGCGGCTGGCCCGGCTCGCCAACGACCTGCTCTTCCTCGCCCGCTCGGACGACGGTGCGCTGCAGGTGGTCAAGGCCGACGTGATGGTGGAGCCACTGCTGCGCCAGGCGGTGGCCACCCGGCTGCTGACCGCTTCGGCTGCGCGGGTCGATGTGGCGGTGCTGCCGGCCCCTGGGCTGCACGCCGAGCTGGACGCCGACCGGATCCGGCAGGCGCTGGACAACCTGCTCGCCAACGCCGTACGTGCTGCGGGACCCGGTGGCAGGACGGTCGTCGAGGCGGCGGCGCACGACGGTATGACGACGATCGCCGTACGGGACAGTGGACCCGGGTTCGTGCCGGAGTTCCTGCCGCGGGCCTTCGAGCGGTTCACCCGCCCGGACGCGGCTCGCAGCGACCACAGTGGTGGCAGCGGACTCGGCCTCGCCATCGTCCAGGCCGTCGCCGAGGCGCACGGCGGGCACGCCACGGCGGCGAACCTCCCGGAGGGCGGAGCAGAGGTCGTGATGCACCTGCCGATCGGCTGAGCCGAGAAATGCTGTGGCATTGATGAGAAGAATTCGGGCCGACATATCCGCGGTGTTCACGGATTGTTCGTCTCGGTCAACCTTTGTGGTCAACTGCCGTCAGTAGACCTTTCCTGTGTGCGCCGGCATCTGACCGGCCCGGAAAGGACATCGGGACATGGCTCTCCGCTATCGACGTGTCGCCGCAGTAGCCGGTGCCGCAAGCCTGCTGGCCGCGGGGGTGTCGGCTCAGGCAGTTGCCGCGTCACCGGCCAGGACCAGCAAGCACGTGCTGCTCATCTCCGTCGACGGGCTGCACCAGTCCGACCTCGCGTGGTACGTGAAGGCCCATCCGTCCTCGGCTCTCGCAGCGCTGGTCAAGCGCGGGCGGCAGTTCAGCAATGCCAGCACGCCTTTCCCCTCCGACTCCTTCCCCGGCATGGTCGCCCAGGTCACCGGCGGCAACCCGAAGACGACCGGTGTCTACTACGACGTCTCGTACAACCACGCGCTGGACGCGCCGGGCACGATCGACTGCACGACGGCCCCGCACGGCACCGACGTCAACTACGACGAGTCGGCTGACCGGGACCTGACCAAGCTCGACGCCGGCCAGGGTCTCGCCGGGCTGCCGGGCAGCATCCTGTCGATGACCAGTACGCCCCAGACCCTGCTGGACCCGGCCAAGCTGCCGGTCGACCCCAAGACCTGCCTGCCGGTCTACCCGCACTCCTACGTCAAGGTGAACACGGTCTTCGAAGTCGCGCGCAGCCACGGCCTGCGCACGGCCTGGTCGGACAAGCACGCCGCCTACGACATCCTCAACGGTCCTTCCGGCACCGGGATCCAGGACCTGTTCACGCCGGAGATCAACAGCGACACGGCGACCGGCGACTGGACGACGGACAACGCGGACACCCGGCAGTACGACACGTACAAGGTCGGCGCGGTCCTCAACGAGATCAACGGTTTCGACCACTCGGGCAGCCGGCCCGTCGGCGTTCCCGCCATCTTCGGGCTGAACTTCCAGAGCGTGTCCACTGCCCAGAAGCTGCCCGTCTCCCCGAGCCTCGCCGGCGGCTACCTCGCCGACGGCGTGACGCCCGGACCGCTGCTCTCCGGTGCGCTGGACTACGTCAACACCCAGGTCGGCCGGCTCACCTCGGCGCTGCGGTTCCACCACCTGGCATCGTCGACCACGGTGATCCTCTCGGCCAAGCATGGCCAGTCTCCACAGAACGGCGCGTCGCTGACCCGGATCGACGACGGGGCGATCGTCGACGCGCTCAACGCCGCCTGGAAGGCCGCCGGTCACCAGGGCGCCGACCTCGTCGCCCACGCCTCGGACGACGACGGGATGCTGGTCTGGCTCAGTGCCCGTTCCCAGGCCGCAGCCGACTTCGCCGCCGCCTTCCTGCGTGGCTACGCGGGCAACGGTACGGCCACCGACGGCCACGCCAAGGCGACCGACATCGCGGGCACGGCGAAGGCGTACACCAGCAGTGGGCTGTCCAAGATCTACGCCGGCTGGGGCGCGTCGAACTTCATGGGTGTCGCGCACAGCGACTCACGGGTCCCGGACCTGATCGGCATCGCCCAGCACGGCACCGTCTTCACCGGCGGCACCAAGAAGATCGCCGAGCACGGTGGCAACGACCCGCAGGACCGGCACGTCCCGCTGGTCGTTGCCGGCCCCGCCGTCCACGCCGGCGTGAGCGGCAATGCGGTCGAGACCACGCAGATCGCCCCGACGATCCTGTCGGTGCTGGGCATCAACCCGCGCGCCCTCAAGGCCGTCCGGGTGGAGCACACGGCGACCCTGACGCTGCACTAGTCAGTCCCTGAGGGCCCGGTACGGCGCAGGCTGCCGTACCGGGCCCTCGTGCTCTCACCCTCATCTCACCCCCTCGACACATCCGGATGTTTCACTGGTCCGGACAGAGCCCTTGGGGAGAGGACCCTTGCCATGCCGTTACTGGCCGAACTGCGGGCTGGCCTGCGCCAACCGGTCGCCGCGAAAGTGCCGGAGATTACGGCAATCTTCTGGGTCATCAAGATCCTCACCACCGGCATGGGCGAGGCCACGTCGGACTGGCTGGCCGGCGTCAACATCGCCCTGGCCGGCTTCGTGGGGCTCGTCGGACTCGTCATCGCGCTCTGGCTGCAACTTCGCACCGAACGGTACGAGGCCCCGGTCTACTGGTTCGCCGTCGTGATGGTCGCCGTCTTCGGCACCATGGCGGCGGACGGGCCGCACAAGATCCTCGGGGTGCCCTACACGGTCTCGAGCACGTTCTACGCGCTTGCCGTGGCTGTCGTCCTGACCGTCTGGTACCGCAGCGAGGGCACCCTGTCGATCCACAGCATCGTGACCCAGCGCCGCGAGATGTTCTACTGGATAACGGTTCTGGCCACGTTCGCCCTCGGCACGGCCGCCGGCGACCTGACGGCGTTCGTGTTCCACTGGGGCTACTTTGCCTCAGGCGTGTTCTTCGCGGTCGCCATCGTCCTGCCGGGTCTGGCCTGGTGGAAGCTCGGCCTCAACGGCGTCGTCGCCTTCTGGGCCGCGTACGTGCTCACCCGCCCGCTCGGAGCCTCGTTTGCCGACTGGCTTGGCAAACCGCACTCGAAGGCCGGCGGGGTCGGCTGGGGTGACGGCACCGTGGCGGCCCTCGTCACGGTGCTCATCGTCGCCCTCGTCGCGTACGTCGCCAGGACGCGCAGCGACGTGCAGAGTCCCGAGCGAGCCGGTCTCGACGACCGCGACCTGGTGCCCAACTCCGCGTCCTAAATCTCCTGGCGGGCACAGCAGGCCTGACCGGTCCATGAGAGACGGGAGAGTTCTGAGCAATCACGCTCTGGTCACAGGCGGCACAAAGGGACCTCGCAGGAACGGCGGGAAGTCTCTGCGTAGTTGTCCAGTCAAAGGAGCGTCGTCATGAAGGATTACCAACCAACCAGCCCCCGCGAGACCCTTCCGGCTAGCCCCGCCTCGGACGCGTCGCCCGACTCGTCCGGCTCGGTATCCATGGCCAAGCAGGCCCGCTGGCCAAGGGTTCGGCAATTGCTGTCGAAGAAGCTGACGTGGGCGGTGGCCGCTGTGCTGGTGGCTGCGGCGATTGTGCTTTCCGTCGTTCTCCCCACGTCCAGCTCGACGACCTCAGCGAGCCCCGTGCCCGCCGCCGTCGCTGGCGGTCCCGCAGCCGGCGGTCCCGCAGCCGGTGGTGCCGCAGCCGGCGGTGGGGGATCCAACGCTCGGTCTGGGCCGGCCGCAGGGGGAGCATCCGGCACGGTCGCCAGCGTGTCCACGTCGAGCTTCACCCTGTCGACCGCAACGGGTCAGAAGGTGACCGTCGACGAGGCGTCCTCCACGACGTACCAGAACGGGACGAACTCGACCTCGGCGAGTGCCATCACCACAGGCGAATCTGTCCTGGTGCTTGGCACGACCAGCGGGACGACCATCACCGCAACGCAGGTGACGGTGCAACCGGCCGGCAGCGGCGGATCTGCTGCAGCCTCAGCGGCAGGGGTGGTCCCCTTCCAACAAGGTGCGCCGAGCACGGCAAAGCAGTCCGGTCAGATCCCGGCGAACTACACCGAGGGGTCGGGCACGATCGTCAGCGGCACGACCGCGAATCAGGCGACCGAAGCGGCGCTGGCGGCCTACCCGGGCGGCGTAGTGGACCGTGTTGTCCAGCTGAGCAACGGCGAGTACGAGGTCCACTACATCGGCGTCAACTGGCCGCACCACATCTTCGTCAGCCAGGCCTTCAAGGTGCTCGGCGCCAACTAGCCACCCCATTGACGGAGGTTGGTGACGCGGGGGGTGTTGTCGGGTGATGAGGTGAGGACCTCTCGGTCAGGGTATGGGTGCCGCCACGCATCCAGCCCTGGCCGAGAGGTCGTCGTCGCTCCCCACCTCTGACACGCCAGGTGTACGGCGTCAGTTGTCGTCGTCGAGGACCTCGCGCAGTCGGCGCGCGAAGGCCTCGGGTTGGCCTGCGTATCCGAACTCGCCGCCGATGAAGCCGCCATGGTGGCTCGGGAACACGGTCGCCTGTTGCCCGAGCAGCTCGGCTGTGGCTAGGGACGTGCGTCCAGTGAAGGTGCCCAGGGACTCCTCGCCCACGGCGATCACCACGCGCGTCGGCGCCGCGGCCAGCGCGTCGACGTCGGGGCGATAGCTGCTGACCGCCCAGGACCGGTCGGAGAGCAGCGGGTCCTCACGGGAGCCGTCGTCCTCGGTCGGCATCCCGAACTGGACCGGGTCCGGTGCGGGCTGGGCGAAGTAGTCGTCGGTGAACTCGCCTCGCCACGACGTCATGGCGATGAACGCCGCCATCCCGGCACTCGACCCCTTGGCCTCGTACGCGTCACGAACGCCGGCGCGGGCGCGCTCGGCAGCCTCGGCGTCCGGAAGCACCGGGATGATGGGCGGCTCGTGCGCCACCAGGGTGGTCACGTCGTTGGGGTACGCCGCGACGAGCGCGAGCGCGGTCACCGCGCCGCCACTGCTCGCGAACATCTCGACCGGTCCAACGCCGAGCGCCTCGACAACGGCGTGCACGTCGTCCGCCTGGACCGTGGGCGCATGGTCGACCCGGCCGTCCTTGCGGATGCTGCGGCCGAGGCCGCGCGGGTCATAGGTGACCACGGTCCGGTCGGGAAAATGCGAGGCCAACGTACCGAAGCCGCCGGCGTCCATGGGCTGGCCGATCATGACCAGCGGTGGGCGTCCGTCGGCCGTGGGCAGCGGGCCGTGGACGTCGTAGGCGATGGCTACCTCGGCAGTTTCAAGCATGAGCGTCGTCGTCATGGCAGTTCGACTTCTGCCGAGCTGAGAACTCATCGGACCCATGGTCAAGGCGCCGACTCCGAGCATCATCACCATCGGACGAACCACCGTCCCGGCCGGATCGATGGCTGGGTGATCAGGTCAGGGGGAGGTGCTCGCCGGCCCAGTTGGCGGCCGAGACCCGGTCGCTGACCCCGATCGCGCGGAAGACGTTGCCCAGGTGGATCTTCACCGTGTGCTCGCTGATCCCGAGGCTGCGGGCGATCTGCTTGTTGGCCAGCCCCTTCGCCGCGAGCCTGAGCACCTCGGTCTCACGTGAGCTGAGCAGGGACGCCGGCGCGGCAGGACGCGAGGGCAGCAGTGCAGCGGCCACCCGCGGGTCGAACGGCGAGTGCCCGGCGGCGGCGGCCCGCACCGCGTCGAACAGCACGTCGGGGGTGGAGTCCTTGAGCAGGTAGCCGATCGCGCCGGCGGCGAGGGCGTCGTCGACCTGTTGGCGGCCGCTGAACGAGGTGAGCGCGATCACCCGTACAGCGGGCAGTTCGGCCAGCAGGAACCGGGTCGCGGCCACCCCGTCGACACCGGGCATGGACAGGTCCATGAGCACGACCTCGGGGGTGCAGCTCCTGGCCTGGTCGAGCACCTCCGCGCCGTCGGCCGCCTCACCGACCACCTCGATGTCGGGGGCACCGGCCAGCAGCTGGGTCAGGCCGTCGCGTACCAGCCGGTGGTCGTCGACCAGCATCACCCGGATCACGCGGGCACCTCGAGCCGTACGGTGGTGCCCGCACCGGGCGCCGAGCGGACGCCGAGCCACGCGCCGACGGACTCGGCCTGGTCCATCATCAGCCGCAGCCCGAAGCTGTCCGGCCTGCTCTCCGGAACGCCCCCCGGCAGGCCGACCCCGTCGTCGGCGACATCGAGACGCACGACGTCGCCTCCGGGGAGCGGCTCGACGGTGAGGGAGAGCCGGATGCCGGTGGCCCTGGCATGGCGCACCGCGTTGCGCAGCGCCTCCTGGGCGACCCGGAACACTGCCTCCTGGCTGGTCGGGTCGAGTCGGGCCGCGGCTGCCTCGTCGACGGCGAGCTCGATCGCGGCGTCGCGCCCCTCGAGCGTCGCCGCCAGGTCGCGCAGGGCCGCCGGCAACCCGGCCGAGCGCAGGTTGGGCGGGTAGAGGTCGACCAGCAACGAGCGCAGGCCGCCGAGGCCGGCCCGTACGGTCGAGGCGGTGTCGCGGAGCGCGCTGGCCACCGCCGGTTCGCCCCGCTTCGCAGCCGACTCTGCCTGTGCCGCAACGGCGAACGACGCCGCGGCCAGCTCTTGTACGAGGCCGTCGTGCAGCTCACCGGCGATGCGCCGCCGCTCGTCCAGGGACACGTCGGCGGCGCGCTGCAGCAGCGCCTCGCGTTGTGCCTGGGCCCGCCGGGTGCGGCCGGCGAGGGTCCAGACGATGGGCGTGAGGAGCAGCAGCACGGCGAGCAAGCTGCTGAGCATGATGCCGGAGAAGCCGCGCCACAGCTGGCTGCCTCGGGCCGAGACGTCGCCGTAGCGGAAGTAGGCCTCCATGAGCAGCGGCTCCCCAGCGGGTGTCCACACCGGGCGGTAGACCTCGAGCAACCGGCCCTGCGTGCGCTCGAACTCGTTCTCCGGTCGGGTGAGGTCGCTGACGGCGGCGACGGTCTTGGGGGCGGTCAAGGCATCGCGGGCCTCGTCGTCGAGCGGGAACGTGCGGCCCACCAACCGGCTCTCGTCCGACCACAGGATGCTTCCGGAGGGGGTCCAGATCTTGACCCGTACGACGGACCCGGACACGAGGCTGCCGGCCAGTGGTCCGAAGACGCGCTGGGTCAGAGCCGCGTCGGTGAGCATCGCATCGGTGAGCTGGGGCTGGGCGGCGCTGGTCGCGATCACGTCGGCCAGGGCGGCGGCGTCGTGCACCCCCTGCCGCTCGGCGGTCTGGCGGGCGACGACAGCCCCGCCGGCGGCGACGACGCCGAGCACCACCAGGGTGGCGGCGATGACCTGCAGGAACATCCGGCGCAGCGGGGCACCGTCGTCGGCCTCGCGCCGCCGGTCAGCGGCGCTGGCCAGCGTCGACCAGCTGCCGGGCGGCGGCGGCGCCGTCTCCGGTGCGTCGAACAGCCAGGGGTCGGGCTCGGGGGGCGCGATCACGCGGGGTCAGCCATGGGATCCGCCATCGTCGCCGCCACTGCCGCCACCGCCGTGCCGGTCGCCCGGCTGCGAGCTGGTGGGCGCGGGCGTCGTCGTCGGTGCCAGCGTGGCGCTGGTCGCGGTCGGGGTGAGGCCGCCGCGGTCATCGCCGGGCTCATGGCTCGGGGTGGTGGCCGCCGGCTCGGGCGACCTGGTCGGCCGCGGCGAAGTGGTCGCGGCGCCCGTCCCGGTGGCGGTCGGGGACCGGTCGCCCCGGTGGTCGTCGCCCGGCTCGGCCTCGTGCCGGCTGGTCGGGGCGGCGGTGCCGGTCGGGGCGGTAGTGACCCGGTCGCCACCGTGGTCGTCGCCCGGCTCGGACTCCTGCTTGGCGGCGCGCGTCGGGCTGGTGTGGGTCGGGGTCGGGGACCCTTGTGGCGTGGTCGGGGTGGCCGTGGGGTGGTCCTCGTCGGCGAAGTGCACCGTCCGCGCGGCCGTCGGGGCCCGTACCGGCAGGTTGTGACTGAAGGAACGGTTGCCGCTGAGGCCCGCGACGGCGGGAGTGGCGGCGACGGCTGTGGCGGCCACGCCGGCGACGCTGAAGAGCAGGATGCGATTCATGATGAGACTCCGACCGGGTGCTTAGTAGGTGAGACGTGTCTAAGCGACTCCCGGTTCAGGGTGCGATAGGGCGATGGTTCTAGTACCTGCTCCGTGCGCTCCCGAAGAGGGTCTAGGCCGAATGACCAATGGTGTACGGAACCCCGTCGTCGGCAGGGTGGGCGCATCCCATCCAGCTCGACGAAGGAGAACGTCATGTCGCTCATCACCGGTCGCCGCAGCCTCGGTGTCCTCGCCCTCGGTGCCAGCCTGATCATCCCGACCGCCCTCGCCGCACCCGCCATGGCCAAAGACGGTCACGGCGGCGGTGGAGGCGGCGCCGCTGTGACCGCCCGCGGCGCCTGCCCCGGCGCCGACGGGTGGAAGCTCAAGGCGAAGCACGACGACGGCCGCGTCGAGGTCGAGTTCGAGGTCGACACCGACGTCGCCGGTCAGGTCTGGAAGGTCGCCCTCACCGACAATGGGTCGTCGATCTTCAAGGGGACCAGGACGACCGGCCTCAGCGGCCTCCAGGTCGAGGTCCACCCAGCCGACCGCGTCGGCGCCGATCGGATCCACGCCGTGGCCACGAGGGGTACCCACGTGTGCGTCGGCTCGGTCACGCTTCCGTAAGGCAGGCTCCCCGGCCGTCAACTCAACGGCCCGTCCCACAGCACGCCCCCGGCCCAATGGGTTGCGGGGCGTCGCTGTCGTGGGTGCCTTCGAGGACATGACCCTGCCGGCGCATGATCACCAGCGTGCTCTGCCGGATCAGCCACGGATCGCAGCGATCAGGGTGACTACCGCGAGGACCAGCATGATGACCGCGGCTGTCCGGGTCAGCGCTTTGAGGGGGATGACGCGAAGCAGGTTCTTGCCGCCGACGATGGCCAGGCCGGCGACTGCCCACAGCGCCAGGATCGAGGAGACGCCGACGGTGATCGGGTCGTTGTACTTCGCGGCGAGGTTGGCGGCGATGATCTGGGTGAGGTCCCCGAACTCGGCGACCGCGACGATGACGAACGACGTGCTGGCGACCCGGGTGAAGGTGGCTGGCTTGCCGGCCATGGTGTCCCCGGCATTTTCCCCTTCCTCACCGCGTTCGCGCAGCAGCAGAACGGCGCCGGCGAGGAAGAGCGCGCCAACGATCACCTCGAGCATCCGGTGTGGCAGCAGGGTTAGCAGCTCCCCGGCGGCGACGGCCAGCACCATGTGCGCCGCGAACGCGGCGGCGACCCCGGCAAAGACCCAGGACGGGCGGTAGCGGCTGCCCAGCACGAGGGAGGCCAGCGCGGACTTGTCCGGCAGCTCCCCGACAAAGATCAGGCCGAACACGGTCAAAGCGACAGTCAGGTTCACAGTGGTAACTCCGCAAGGCTGCGGGCTGGTCACCACCGCCGGCCCCAGGAGTGCCTTCGGCGGGACCGGCCAAAAGGACAGGGCCGTACCCAACCGAAGGTCTCGCCCGACCCGAGGCACATCTCAGGTCTCACCGACCGGCCCCCAAAGGGGCAGCATGTCGACCGATGACGAGCGGGCTACTCCCCTTCGCAGTACTCACCCTACCGGGCCGGGTAAGTCCACGGTGAATGCCGACGGTCCTCGACGATTGGCACGGTGTCTCCGTTCCAGCAGGCGTTCCTCGGTGATCCGGGTCAGCCCGGAGACGTCGGCGTCGTCGTTGAAACTGCCCTGTCAGCAGCCCGGGCCTGGCCCAACGCCGGCGCCGGCGCCGGAGGCCATGAGGCCGGGGCCGCCGAGCAGTGCGTCGCCTGCTCTGTGCGGAGCGAGGATCGGTCTCACTTGGCGTTGACGCGCGCCGCCTGCTCGACGAGGTAGTCGCGCTCGCGTGCGTTGTCGGTGCGAGCCGCAGCGGCGGCGTAGCACCGGGCCGCCTCAGCGAGGTCACCAGATCTCTCGAGCAGGTGCGCACGGACGGCATGCAGCCGGTGGGAGTCACGCAGCTCGAGCCCGTCCAGGAGCGCGAGTCCTGAGGCAGGTCCCTCCACCATCGCGACCGCGACGGCACGGTTGAGGCGCACCATCGGGTTGCCCGTCAAGGACTCCAGTCGGGTGTACGCCTTCGCGACCTCCGCCCAGCGAGTCGAGGCGTGCGAGGTGGCTTCGTCATGGAGCGCGGAGATCGAGGCGATCAGCTGGTACTCGCCGATGCGGCCGGCGGCCAGGGTCGCGTTGAGCAGCTGCAGGCCCTCGCTGATCAGCGCTCGGTCCCAGAGCGAGCGGTTTTGCTCGGCCAGCGGCACGAGGGCGCCGTCTTCGGACGTGCGGGCCGACCGACGGGCCTCGGTGAGGAGCATCAGGGCGAGCAGACCCGCCACCTCGGGGTCGCCTGGTACCTGGCCGTAGAGCATCCGGGCCAGCCGGATCGCCTCGCCGGACAGGTCGACGCGCGACAGGTCCGGTCCGCTCGAAGAGGTGTAGCCCTCGTTGAAGAGCAGGTACAGGACCTCGCACACTGAGCGAAGGCGCGCGGTCGGGTCGGCGGGTAGCTCGAAGCGGCGGCCTCTCAGCTTGGCCTTCGCCCGGCTGATGCGTTGCGCCATCGTCGACTCGGGAACGAGGTAGGCCGCGGCGATCTCGCGCGTTGTGAGGCCGGCGACCGCACGCAGCGTCAACGGGATCGACAGTGTCGACGAGAGCGTGTCGTCGCAGCAGAGGAAGAGCATCACGAGTGAGTCGTCCGAGGAGGACACCGTCTCTTGCCGATGGATGGAGAGCGACGCGGCGAGCTCCTCGCGCCTTCGGCGGGCATCCGTCCGGCGGTACTCGTCGACCAGCCGCCGGGATGCCACGGTGATGAGCCAGGACAAAGGTCTGTCGGGCAGCCCCGCCGGCCAATCCACGGCGGCGGTGGCGAGCGCTTCCTGCACCGCGTCCTCGGCCTCGGCGAACGCGCCGTACCTGCGGGCGACCGCGCCGAGGGCCTGCGGGCCGAGCTCGCGTAGCAGGTCCTCGACGTCGGGAGGGGTCACACCTCGGGGTCCGGCGCGCCCATCACCTGGCGCACCTCGATCGGCTGCTGGATCGGCAGTCCGCCCGGGCCCGGTGCGGCCGACGAGCGCGCGGCGATCTCGATGGCGCGGTCGAGGCTGTCGACGTCGACCAGGCGGTAGCCCGCCAGCAGCTCCTTCGACTCCGGGTAAGGCCCGTCGATGATCTTCGGCGGGTTGACGCCGTCGGACACCACGAACTTCGCGACGTCCGGGCCGGCCAGGCCCTGCGCGTCGACCAGCTCGCCGCTGTCCAGCAGCTCGGCATTGAGAGCGTGCTGGAAGTCGATGTGGGCCCTCACGTCGTCGGGCGCCCACTCGGTCATGGGCCCGCAGCCCTCGAGCTCGACGTCTCCGTAGGCCTGCAAAAGCATGTATCGCATGGCTTCATCCTCTCTCGGCTCGGCCCCTTGTGGCCGCAATTCACCCGGAGGTCGAAGCAGCCGCGTCGTTCTCGACACGGTTCCGGTCCTCGAGCCGCAGCCGACGAGGAACTGATTTTTGACTGTGGACTCCCTATCGGGAACCTACCTCGGGCCCCGCAGCCGGCTTCGTCGCCGGCAACGGGGCCCGAGGGCTGATCAGGTCAGCCGAGGTCCTGCGCCGGCTTGTCCCAGCCCGGCACCTGGTACGGGCCCAGGATGGCCTTGTCGCCGGGGTAAGGCTTGGTCCAGCCGGTTGCGGTGTACCAGTCGAGGCGGTTGAGCATCGCCGGGTTCGAGGCGTCCGCAAGGGGTTTGCCCCCGCCGAACTGCTGGTGGGCGCTCCATCCCTGCCACTGCGCGGCGATGTCCTTGGCAGCAGCAGGCACCGCAGGCGCGGGCGCCTGTGCCGAGGCGTTCGCGGCCGGCGATGCGCCCGGCGTGGAGTTGGCCAGCCCGAAGGTGAGCGGGATCTGGTTGGGCAGCTGGTTGAACGGCGAGAAGTTGGGTGCGTCCGTGAACGCGTCCCGCATGGGCTCGGCTGCCCGGTCCTCCTGGTTCATCGGGGCGATGCCCAGGATCTGCTCGATCGTCTTCACGACGTTGAGCTGGCTGTAGTAGGTGCTGTTGACCACGTTGGTCTTTGCGTACGGGCTCACCACGTAGAGCGGGGCACGGTGGCCGTCGACATGGTCGACGCCTGCCTGGGAGTCGTCCTCGAGGATGAAGATCGCCGAGTCCTTCCAGTCGGCCGAGTGCGTGATGGTGTCCACGATCCGGCCCACGGCGAGGTCGTTGTCGGCGACCTGCGCCGTCGGGTACGGGTCGGTGCCCGACGTGCCGGCCGTGTGGTCGTCCGGCACCCAGAGCAGGTTGAGGTTGGCCAGGGTGTTGGCCTTCTCCGCCTTGGCGAACGACTGCTTCCAGATGTCGACCCGGTACTGGTCCGGCACGTCGGTGTCGAACCGCGGGTAGTTGGGGTCGAGGATGGCGTTGAGCGACGGGATGTCCGAGTAGGTCTTGTACTTGTCGATCGGCACTGGCAGCGGCCCGGAGGCCTTGCCCTCGAGGATCTTCGAGTCCTGGTACCAGTCGGCCCAGGTGGGTGCTCCGGTTGCCGGCACGTTGAAGAAGTTGGCGTACTCGCCGAAGGCGGCCACCGTGTTGCCCGCCTTCTGAGCGGCGTTCCAGAGGAAACCGTCCCGCTGGTACGCGAGCGCGTCGCCACCCTGCGCCGGGTAGCTGCGCCAGAACGCGCCGAACTCCTTCTCGATGTAGTCGTTGGCATCGGCCTGCATCAGCCAGTTGTGCCCGTCGGCCGAGAGGGTGCCCTCGTCGTAGAAGTTGTCGAACAGGCCGTACTTGTTCGCCAGGGCGTGTTGGTTCGGCGTGACGCTCGCGCCGTACTGCACCAGCGTCGGGTCGGAGTTGCCCTTGCCGATGTCGCCGAGGACTTGGTCGTACGTCCGGTTCTCCTTCACGATCAGGAAGACGTGCTTGATCTTCGACGGGTCGCCGAGCTTGGCCGGAATCGCGACAGGCTTTGCAGCGCTGGTGACCGGCGGGCTCGCCAGCAGCTTCTGCCAGTCGTTGTTCAGGAACACCTGGTGGGTCAGGTTGGCCAGGTCGGCGTCGGTCGGTGGGGTGAACTGCGTGATCGACCCGGTGTCGTTGTAGGTGTTGTGCCCGGTCACCACGTTGGCGTCGGGGCCGGCGTCGATCGGGGTTTGCGGGCCACGCGAGCCGATGCCCTTGTCATTGGTCACGACCACGCGGCCGATCTTCGCGTCGAACTGCACGTTGACCGGATACCAGTCGGTGGGGATGAGGCCTTTGTACTGGATGGGCGAGGACATCCCGTTGTAGCGGTAGACGGCGAGCGCGTTGTCACGGCCGATGCTGACCAGGACCGTGTTGCCGAGCACCTCGATCGCGTTCGGGTTGCTGCCGACCGTCGAGCCCGGCAACGGAGCCACGTTGAACGTCTGCTTGACGACGTTGCTGGTGGTGTCGATGACCGAGACGCTGTCCCCGTTGGAGTTCGCGACGAACAGCGCGCTTCCGGACAGCTTGAGCGCCGTCGGCTCCAGGCCCACCTTGATGGTGCTCGTCTGGGTGGCTGTCGACGGGTCGACGACGGAGACCGTGCCGCTGACGGCAGCGCCGGTCACCGGGTCGGAGACGACCGGGGTGTTGTCGGTGAGGTTGGTGACATCGCCGGCCACGGTTGGCCGGCCGCCCTCGTTGGAGACGTAGAGCTTCCCGGCGGCCCAGGCCACCTGCCGCGGCGCAATGCCGACCGGGATCTGCTTGACCAGGGTGTGACTCGCGACGTCGATGACGCCGAGCGTGTTCGCGCCGTTCAAGGCCACGTAGACGGTCTTCTCGTCCGGCGTCTCCCACATGCCCGAAGGGAGGTACGGACCCGTGGTCGCGTTCAGCAGCGGGATGCTGAGGGGGTTCGGCGCGAGGGTGCCGTCGGCGTTCACGGCATAGCGCAGGATGTCCGAGGTCTGCGACACCCACAGCGTCTTGCCGTCGGGGGAGTAGTAGGGTCCGTCGGCGGCGACCGTGGTGTCACCGATCGGCTTCTCGCCCGACCCGACCTGCTGGACCAGCTTGCCGGTGGAGGCGTCGAAGATGCTCAGGAAGCCGGCGAAGTTCTCCCAGGTGAGTGCCGCGACGGTCTTGCCGCTCGGGCTGAGCGTGCTGGACAGCAGCCGGCCGTTGTTGACGACGGTCCGCTTGCCCAGGGGGGTGATCCGCTGATTGCTCGGCAGCAGCTTGCCCTGCGCGCTTTCCTGGCCGACCTTCTCGTTGCCGAAGGTGCCACCACCGGCAGCCACGGCCACCGCTCCGGTGCCGGCCACTGCCAACGCGAAGGCGGCACCGGCCACCGTCACGCCTCGGGTCTTGCGCCTGACCTTGCCGTTGCCGATAGGTACGTCGGCCATAAGTTCCTCCTGAGTCGCCAAGCCCCGTGAAACGGTCAAATCGGACCTTGGTCAGGCTATGTCCAGTCACAACGGCGGGGGCGACAGCCAGATGAACAGCCGATGGCGACTCGCCGGATATTCGCGGTACCAAGGGTTCCCGAGGTCAGGTCGGGTCGAAGCAGCCGTCGAATGCGAAGAGCGGGTTGGTGACCGTGCCGCCGCTCGGAGTGCGCAGCTGCAGCGGCCCAACAACAGCCGGCGGTCCCGTCGCGGTGTAGCAGCCGATCGGCGCCACATCGACGTCGAAGGACACCGGGTCCAGGTGCCCGTCGGGGGCTGGGAAATGCACGGTGCACAGCCAGGCCCCGCTGCCGCTCGTGGCTGCTGACCCGCTGCGGCTGCAGGTGGCCGCGCTGTCGGCCGGACGGCCCAGCACGTGCCCCAGCTCCTGTTGCTGCAGCGCGTACATCCGCGCGAAGGTCTGCCCGAACGCACGGTTCAAGGCCTGGTGCGTGACCGTTCCCGAGGAGCAACCCGACGTGGCCACGAGCAGGAGAACACCGGTTGCCAGCCACGCTGATCCTCGGCTGCGGGCGGTCATTCAGGCCGTCGCGAAGTCACGCCGGTGGAACAGTGACCAGGCGAGCAACAGGCAACCGGCGGCGTAACCCACGGCGGAGGCCGTGGCCAGCGCCAGCGGGCGCAGGAAGGCCGGGTCGGCCCAGAGCCCATGCCAGGCAACGAATCCGGCATTGGGCAGCCACGACTGGAGCGGACCGAGACCGCCGACCAACAGCAGCAGCTGGAGCGCCAGGCCGGCGACCGTGGGCAGCACGATGCCGGCGAGACTGTTCCGGGTGGCAACCGAGACGAGGACGGCGAAGCTGCCGGAGACGAGCACCGCGGGCAGGGCGGCCGCCCAACTCGCCAGTACCAGCACGGTGGCCTGGCCCGACGTGACGACGTTGCCCGACAGGCCGACGAGGCTCTGAGGGCCCACGAGGAGCAGGCCGGCGGCCAGGCTGCTCACGGCCAGGAGGACGACCACGGCCACGGCGTAGGTCAGCGCGGCCAGCACTTTGCCGACGAAGACACTGCGCCGGCCTACCGACCGCGGCAGGATCGCGGTCCAGGTCCCGTAGTGGTCCTCCGCGGAAAAGATGTCGCCTGCGACGAGCGCGGTCAGCAACGGAAACCCCCAGGAGCCGGCAAAACCCAGCACCACCAGGGGAACTGCGTAGCCCGAGTCGTCGACCCAGCGGCCGAACAAGGTGTCGGCCGGCACCGTTGATGAGGCCTTCAGCCCGAGGGCGAAGATGAAGGGCCCAAACACGCAGACCGCAGCGGCTGCCCTGGTGCGGACCTGGGCGCTGACCTTCTCGAGCTCCCACTGGTAGGTCTGCCAGAGCGGCCGCGCCGGCGCTGTGCGAAGCCGGACGGCGAGGGTGTCTGTCATGACCGCGCCGCGGGCTGCTCGGTCAGCTGTAGGTAGAGCGCCTCGAAGTCGATTTCGTCGCGAACCAGCTCGCGTACGACGACCGAGCTGCGGGCCAGCTGGAGTAGATAGCGGTCAAGGTCGTCCTGGCCGCCGCGTATGCACAGGCCTCCGGACGACGGCCGCTCGACGTTCAGGAGCGAATGGCGGATGGCGATCGACTGCGCACGGTCGTTGTCGCTGGCCTCCAGGCGCCACACCCGGTTTCCCGTACGGGCCCGCAGCGCCGCGAGCCCGCCCGAGTAGACGACGGCGCCCGCGCGCAGAACCGTGACGTCGCTGCACAGCCGTTCGACCTCGTCGAGCGCATGACTGCTGAGCAGGACGGAGCGCCCCGAGCGGGCGAGCGCGAGCAGCACGCCGTGCAGGTCCCGTACACCGGCCGGGTCAAGGCCGGACGTCGGCTCGTCGAGGATCAGCAGGTCGGGGTCGCTGATCAGGGCGGCCGCCAGGCCGAGTCGTTGCCGCATCCCGGTCGAGAAGCCGCGGACCCTGGTCTGTGCCCGGTCGGAGAGGCCGACGAGGGCCAGCATCTCCTCGACCCTGCCGTGGCTCTGCGCCCCGTCCCACGCGGCGAGCAGCTCGAGGTTGCGGCTCGCCGTGAGGTAGGGGTAGAAGCTCGGGGTGTCGACGAAGCCGGCGATGCCGCGCAGCCCGCGCGGCTCGTCCGGCCGCAATTCCCGGCCGTCGACGACGAGGGTGCCTGCGTCCGGGCGGACCAGTCCGAGCAGCATCCGGAGGAGCGTGCTCTTGCCGGCCCCGTTGGGGCCCAGCAGCCCGTGCAGGTGGCCAGGGCGCAGCTCCAGCGACACGCCGTCGACCGCGGTCCGGCCGGCGTAGGCCTTGCTGAGGGATGTCGCTACCAACGCGCCTGAGGCCGCAGCCGTTTCGACATGCGGCCGTGCCGGCGCCTGGGTCATGCCTGCTTTCCTACCGGCCGGACGCAGCCAGGGGGCAACGGGCCGGTGAACAGCGGGCGACGCGCCGCTGTCCTAGAAGCCGCGCAGGGGCTGGTCGGCGGGACGCTGCAGCCAGTTGTCTGCGGGGTAGTCGGCGCCGCCGTCGACGATGTGCACCGAGTAGGCGTGCCGGGACTTCGCTGACCGGTTGGGCCCGGAGGCGTGCGGGAGCAGGCCGTGCAGCAGGACCAGCGTGCCTGCCTTGGCCTCCAGCGGGACCATCGCCGGGTCGTCGGAGGGCGGCAACGGGGCCGGGTCGAGGGTGTCGAACCGCGTCGTACGGTCGTCGTTGACGGCGAACCGTTTGCGCAGCGTGGTCTTGTGGCCGCCGGGAAGTGCCCACAGGCAGCCGTTTTCGAGCGTCGCGTCCTGCAGCGCCACCCAGAAGCCGGTCACGGTGATCGGGTCGGTGTAGAGGAAGGTCGCGTCCTGGTGGTTGACCACCTCGCCGCCGATCTTGGGCTGCTTGAAGATGTACATCGACTGCAGCAGCAGGGGATCGGTGAAGCCGAGGTCGGCGGCGATCGCGGCGAACGCCGGCTGCCGGGAGAACTCCGAGAAAACCGGGTCCAGGTCGTGCTCGGCATGCCCGATCTTGTTGATGGACAGCTCTTTCGGCTGTCTCAGGTGACCCTCGTCATCGAAGGCCTCCTCCTCGAAGAAGAAGCGGACCTCGCCGCCAGAGGACAGGAAGTAGTCGTCCGTCGTCCGGGCCTGGTCCTTGGTCGAGAACACCGAGACGGTCTCGGGCTCGAATGCCTCGACCAGCTCCTCGGCACGGGTCATCAGCCGGGCGCACGCGTCGAGGTCCACGGCATCCTCGAGCACGAGAAAGCCGTCCCGGTCGAAGTTCTGGCGCTGCTCGTCGGTGAGCAATGGGTCTCCTTGGTAAGGGTCAGGAACCGATCCGGTCGATCACGAGCTGCGTTGCTGCCGGCGGCTGGGCACTGATGACGATCGCGCCGGTCAGTGCCGCGCGGGCCCGCTCGAACCGCTCGGGCTCGTCGGTCAACAAGGTGAGCAGCGGCTGCCCGGCGCGTACCGGGTCGCCTGGCTTGGCGAGGCAGAGGACCCCGGCAGTGGGGGAGACGGGGTCCTCCTTGCGGGCCCGGCCGGCACCGAGCCGCCAGGCGGCAATGCCGACCGAGCGGGCCTCGAGCGTGCTCAGATAGCCGCCCGCGTCGGCAAGCACGGTGTCCGAGTGCTGTGCCTGCGGCAGCTTGGCGTCCGGGTCGCCACCCTGGGCTTGCAGCATCGCCCGCCAGGCGTCGTAGGCCGAGCCGTCGTCCAGCCGGGTCGCGGGGTCGACGTCGATGCCGGCCAGGGCAAGCATCTCGCGGGCCAAGGCGAGCGTCAGGTCGCGTACGTCGGCGGGGCCGCCGCCCTGCAGGACCTCGATCGACTCGGTCACCTCGAGGGCGTTGCCGGCGGCGACGCCGAGCGGTGTGTCCATCGCAGTGAGCAGCGCCGTCGTCCGTACGCCGTGTGCCTCGCCCAGCTCGACCATCAACGCGGCGAGCTCGCTGGCCTCGACGGGATCGGGCAGGAAGGCACCGGTGCCGACCTTGACGTCGAGCACCAGGGAGGCGGTGCCCTCGGCGATCTTCTTGGACATGATGGAGCTGGCGATGAGATAGCGCGACTCGACGGTGCCGGTCACGTCGCGCAGTGCGTAGAGCTTGCGGTCGACCGGCACCAGGCCCGGGCCGGCCGCGGCGATGACCGCGCCCACCGACTCGAGGATGCCGATCATCTGGGCCGGGTCGAGGTCGGAGCGGAAACCGGGGATGGCCTCCATCTTGTCCAGCGTGCCGCCGGTGTGGCCGAGGCCGCGACCGGACAGCTGCGGCATCGCGGCACCGCAGGCAGCGATCAGTGGCGCCAGCACCAGCGAGATCTTGTCTCCGACGCCGCCGGTCGAGTGTTTGTCGACGGTCGGCTTCGTGACGGAGGACAGGTCGAGGCGCTCACCGCTGTCGATCATGCACTGGGTCCAGAAGGCCAGCTCGTCGCGGGTCATCCCCTGGAAGACGATGGCCATCAGCAGCGCCGACACCTGCTCGTCGGCGACGTCCCCCGCAACATAGGCCTTGAGCAGCCAGGAGATCTGCTCGTCGGCGAGCCGCGCTCCGCCTCGCTTGGCCCGGATCAGGTCGACGATGTCCACAGTGGCTCAGGCCTCCCGTCGTGCGTCGATGTCGTCCGGGCCGAAGGCCAGCGGCAACAGGTATGACAAGGTGTACGGGGCGGCGTCGCCCCCGGCGTCGAGGAGCAGGCCGGCACCGCCGAACTCGTACAGCACCTGGCGGCAGCGGCCGCACGGCGCGAGGAACTGGCCGTCGCCGGCGACCACGCTGATCGCGACCAGCCGGCCGCCGCCGGTGACCTGCAACATGCTGGCCAGGGAGCACTCAGCGCACAGACCGAGCCCGTACGAGGCGTTCTCTACGTTGCAGCCGATGACGACGCGGCCGTCGTCGACCAGCGCAGCCGCGCCGACGTGCAGCCGCGAGTAGGGCGCGTAGGCGTTGCGGGCCACAGCTGTCGCGGCCTCGCGCAACGGCTCCCAGTCGATCAGCTCGGTCATCCGGCTTCACCCTTTCGGTACGGGACCCCGTCGGCTGCCGGTGGTCGCAGTCTTTGCGAGGCGAGCGCCAGCACCAGCAAGGTGGTGATGTGCGGGGTGAAGCTGACGATGCCGGACGGCACGACCGTCGACAGGCTGAACCACAGGGCGAACGCGACCGCGACCGCGGCCGCGACCAGCGCCTGCACGAACTGGCGGCGCAGTACGGCCCGCACGGCAATCAGCACGAGCAGCAGCGCCACGAAGAGCAGAAGCCCGTGTACTGCGGACTTCTGGCGCAGCTGCAGACCGTCGGCGTAGCCGAACAGCGAGGCGCCGGCAGCGAGCCCGCCGGGTCGCCAGTTGCCGAAGATCATGGCCGCCAGGCCGATGAAGCCGCGGCCGCCGGTCTGGCCCTCGCGGTAGTAGTTGGCCCCGACGATGACCAGGAACGACCCGGCCAGCCCGGCGAGGGCACCGGAGACGACCACGCCGATGTACTTCATCCTGTAGACGGGCACGCCGAGCGACTCTGCGGCCAGCGGGCTCTCGCCGACCGAGCGCATCCGCAGACCGAGCTTGGTGCGCCAGAAGAACAGGTAGGTCGCAGGGACCAAAAGCACGGCCAGCAGGGTCAGCCAGGACACGCCGACGGTGAGGCCCCGCAGGATGCCGGCCAGGTCGGAGATCAGGAACCAGTGGTGCTTCTCCAGTGACCCCAGCACATCGGGGCTGCCCCACCCGCCCGAGAGGACCGGCACGTCGAAGGTGCTGATCGCTCCCTTGCCCGGCGGTGATTGGGTGGCACCGCCGCCAGAGTGGCCGGTGAAGATCACGCCGGACAGGTAACGGGCCAGCCCGGCACCGAGCAGGTTGATCGAGACGCCGGAGATGATGTGGTCGACGCCGAACGTCACCGTGACGATCGCGTGCAGCAGGCCGCCCAGCGCGCCGCCGAGGATGCCGAAGGCGACGCCACGCCAGGGCCCCCACTGCCAGCCGCCGTACGCGCCGAACCAGGTGCCCAGGATCATCATGCCTTCGAGGCCGATGTTCACCACGCCGACCCGCTCGGCGAACAGGCCGCCCAAGCCGGCCAGCCCGATCGGCACGGCGAGGGTGAGGGCCGCACCGATGGTGCCGTCGGAGGTCAGGTCGGTGGCGCCGGTCGTGGCACGGACAAAGCTCAGCAGCACCAGGATCACGGCACTGATCAGCAGCCACTGCGCGCCGCCCACGCCGCGGATGCCTTGCCGGCGCAGGGGCTCCGCGATCGGGGCCTCGAGGGTCGTACTCACGCGGTCACCTCCACGGCGCCACCCAGCGCCTCTGGCACCTGGCGGGCGACCTCGCGTTCGGCCCTGCGCACCTTGGCCCGCCGGACGATCTCGTACGCGACCACGACGGCCAGCACGATCGATCCCTGCATCAGCACGTAGATCTCCTGCGGGATGCCGTTGAGGTCGAGGATCTGCGCCGAGCGTTCGAGGAATCCCCACAGCACGGCGGCGAAAGCAATGCCGATCGGTTTGTTGCGGCCGAGCAGGGCGACCGCGATGCCGTTGAAGCCGAGGTTGGCGGGGAACTCGCTGGAGTAGCTGTAGGCCTGGCCCATCAGATAGGGCAGGCCGACCAGCCCCGCCAGCGCTCCGGAGATCAGCATCGTGATGACGATCATCCGGGCGGAGCTGACGCCGCCGGCTTGGGCGGCGAACGGGTTGAGGCCGCTGGCCCGCAGGTCGAAGCCGAACCGCGAACGTTCGACGACGAAGTAGAAGACGGTGCCGATGATCGCGGCGACGAGCAGGAACCCCGGCACCTGGTCGGGGTGGCTGCCGAGGAGGCCGAGATCGTGCAGCAGCCGGTTGAAGCCGGGCATCTGGCTGGCCGAGGGCAGGTCGGGGGTGGCGATCGACAGGTTGTTGCTGTCGGTGTTGTTGCCCGACAGGTAGGAGCTGAGGATGAAGGAGATCAGCCCTAACGCGATGTAGTTCAGCATGATCGTCGAGATGACCTCGGAGACCCCACGGGTCACCTTGAGGACGGCCGCGATGCCGGCCCAGATCGCGCCGACAGCCATCGCGATGATGATCATCAGGGGTACCTGCAGGACGGCGGGCAGGTGGATCTCCACGCCGGCGATCGCGGCCGCAACGGCAGCCAGCCGGTACTGGCCCTCGACCCCGATGTTGAACAGCGCCATCCGGAAGCCGATCGCGACCGCCAGCGCCGACAGGTAGTAGGGGACTGCACGGTTGATGATGTCGATGACCGAGTCCGCCGTGCACGGGGTGCTGCTGTCGGCCTGGTTGCACGCGGCGTAGCGCAGCATCAACCGGTAGGCACTGATCGCGTTGTGGCCGCTGAGCTCGACGGCCAGGCCGCCGATGACGACCGCGACACCGATGGCCAGCACGAGGGCCGCCACGTTGTAGCCGAGGCCGGCCAGGTCGACCGAGCGCGGTTTGCGGACCGGCATGGGCGCGCCGGTCACGACTGCGCTCCTTGGGCCAGGGCGGCACCGGTCATGTACGAGCCCAGCTGTTCAGGGGTCACCGAGGCCGGGTCGAGCCGGGCCACGAGCGCGCCGCGCAGCATGACGTAGAGGGTGTCGGACATGCCGATGAGCTCCTCGAGGTCGGCAGAGACCAGCAGGGTCGCCAACCCGCTGGATCTTGCCTGGCGCAGGTGCTCCCAGATCGCGGCCTGGGCGCCGACGTCAACGCCGCGGGTGGGATGCGCCGCGATGAGGACGGTGGGGTCGCCGCTCATCTCGCGGCCGACGATGAACTTCTGCTGGTTGCCGCCCGAGAGCGCGAACGCCGGTGTGTCCGGTCCGGGGGTGCGCACGTCGTACTCGCTGATGATGCGCCGGGTGTCGGCGCGGGCGGAGCGGCGGTCGATCCAGATCCCGCGCACCGAGGGCGGACGCGACTGGTGACCCAGCACGCGGTTCTCCCAGAGCGGGGACGGCAGCAGCAGCCCCTGCCGGTGCCGGTCCTCGGGGATGTAGCCGATGCCGGCCTCTCGCCGGCGCAGGGTCGGCCAGTCGGTGACGTCGGTGTCGCCCAGCAGCACGGTGCCGGTGCGTGGTGTGCGAAGGCCGATCAGCAGCTCGACCAGCTCGGCCTGGCCGTTGCCCTCGATGCCGGCGATGCCGACGACCTCGCCGCGGTGCAGGTCGAAGCTGACGTCGTCGAGCAGCCGCCGGCCACCGGCCGCGGAGTCGAGGGAGACGCCGCGGACCGACAGCTGCACCTGGTCGGTGACGGTCGACTCGCGGGTCTCCGGCGTCGGCAGCTCGCTGCCGACCATCAGCTGGGCCAGGTCGCGAGGGGTCACGTCGGCAGGCGAGACCTCCGCCACGGTGGTGCCGGCCCGGATCACCGTGATGGCGTCGGCCACCTTGAGCACCTCGTCGAGCTTGTGCGAGATGAACACCACGGTCACCCCCTCGGCGCGCAGCTCTGCGAGGTTGCCGAAGAGCTCGTCGACCTCCTGCGGAACGAGCACGGCCGTCGGCTCGTCGAGGATGAGGATGCGGGCGCCCCGGTAGAGGACCTTGAGGATCTCGACCCGTTGCCGGTCGCCGACGCCGAGATCCTCGACAATGCGGTCGGGCTGGACGCCGAGCCCGTACTCGTCGGAGATCGCCCTGATCCGGCGTCTGGCCTCTGCCCGGTCGAGGCGGCCGGCCCTGGTCGGCTCGCTGCCCAGGACGACGTTCTCGAGCACGGTGAAGTTGTCGGCGAGCATGAAGTGCTGGTGGACCATGCCGATGCCGGCGTTGATGGCGTCGGTGGGGGACCGGAACGCCACCTCCTTGCCGTCGACCCGGATGGTGCCCTCGTCGGGTCGCTGCATCCCGTACAGGATCTTCATCAGGGTCGACTTGCCGGCGCCGTTCTCGCCGACGACCGCGTGCACCTGTCCGCGGCGGACGCGGAGGTTGATGTCACGGTTGGCCACGACGCCGGGGAACCGCTTGGTGATCCCGACCAGCTCGACCGCGAGGGGCGCCTCGGCTTCAGGGACGGTCATGCAGCACGCTCCGCACTTCGGTGTGCCTGAGGAATCTGGACCAACTCGGATCTTCGTTGTTGTGCCCGCCGATAGCAAAGACCCGCGGCCGCACAGATCTGCGGCCCCGGGCCCCCGCTGTCACGCAGCTGGTGCTAGGGCTTGCTGGGTACGGTGATCTTGCCGCTGATGATGTCGGCCTTGATCGCCTCGAGCTGGGTCTTGATGTCGTCGACCTGGCCGCCGGACGTCGCGTAGCCGACGCCGTCGTTCTTGAGGTCGTAGGT
Organism: Frankiales bacterium; assembly: GCA_033851545.1. Taxonomy (GTDB): domain Bacteria; phylum Actinomycetota; class Actinomycetes; order JAWWOL01; family JAWWOL01; genus JAWWOL01. The sequence goes on from JAWWOO010000105.1 coordinate 69,787, forward strand.
CTGGACGCCGCTGTCCTTCTTGCCGGACGCGAAGTCCTTGATGAACAGGTAGACCGCGGTGTCGACCCGCTTGAGCGCCGAAGTGATGATGACGCTCTTGACCGCTGCGTCGGCCGTGAGGTACTGGTCGGAGTCGACGCCGATGGCGAACTTGCCGGCGGCCTTGGCCGCGAGGAAGACGCCGGCGCCGGAGCCGCCGGCCGCCGCGAAGATCACATCGGCGCCCTTGTCGTACATGCCCTTGGCCGACACCTTGGCCTTGTCAGGCGCGTTGAAGCCGCCGAAGTCCGGCGGCTCGGTGAGGTAGGCGTCCTGGATCTTGATGGCGGGGTTGACGTGCTTGGCACCGGCATCGAACCCGGCCTGGAACGCCTGCAGGAGCGGCACGTTCACGCCGCCGATGAAGCCGACGCTGCCGGTCTTGGACTTGAGCGCCGCAGCGGCGCCGACCAGGTAGGAGCCCTGGTTGGCTGCGAACGTCAGCGAGGCGACGTTCGGTAGGTCGACCACGTCGTCGATGATGGCGAACGTCGTCTTCGGGTAGGCCTTGGCGATCTTCTTGACTGCGGCGTCGAAGGAGAAGCCGACGGCGACCACGGGGTTGTAGCCCTGCGAGGCCAGCAGCTTGAGCAGCTGCTCGCGGTCAGTGCCGCCGGCGTTAGGGGCGAGCTCCTTTGATGTGACGCCCATGTCGGCGACGGCCTTGGTCAGACCGGCGTCAGCGGCGTCGTTGAACGACTTGTCACCCTTGCCGCCGATGTCGAAGACCAGGCCGACCCTGGCGTTGCTCTTGACCGGCGGGGCGGTCGAGGAGGCAGCAGCCGAGGTCGGGACCCCGACGGAGGCGGCAGCCGATGTGGCGGGAGCGGTGGTGGCGGATGCGGTCGACGAAGCAGCCGCCGACGTGGTGGTCTGCGCGGCGGCACCGGGCTTGCTGCTGGAGCTGCTCCCGCACGCTGCGACGGACATGGCGGAGACCAGTCCCACAGCGGCGAGACGTACCGCACGATGAGTGCGCACGGATTCCCCTTCCTAAGGCCCGGCCACGGGATCATGGTGTCCGGAGTTTGACGACCGGGCCACACTAAACCCCGCGAGGTGAACGCTCGCGACGATCCCGGTCGCGGAAACCTATCTGTTACAGAGCCGGTACGCGACGGCTCGTCCGACCGGCGTCGCAAATCACCGGAAATGTTCCGGCGATCAGGTCAACCGGCGCTTCCGTACAGCCGGTCGCCGGCGTCCCCGAGACCGGGCACGATGTAGCCCTTGTCGTTCAGCCGCTCGTCCAGGGCCGCGGTGACCACGCTGACCGGCACGACCCCGTCGCCGAGCGAGAGGCGCATCGCCGCAATGCCCTCGGGCGCCGCCAGCAGCGTGATGCAGGTGACCCGGGAGGCTCCCCGGTCGAGCATCAGCCTGACCGTGGCGCCGAGCGTGCCGCCGGTGGCGAGCATCGGGTCGAGCACGAAGACCTCGCGGCCCGAGAGGTCGTCGGGCATCCGCGAGGCGTACATCGACGGCTGCAGGGTGTCCTCGTCACGGACCATGCCGAGGAACCCGACCTCGGCGCTGGGCAGCAGCCGGGCCATCCCATCGAGCATGCCGAGGCCGGCCCGCAGCACCGGGACGACCAGCGGCACCGGGCGGCCGAGGCGGACGCCCACGGTGTCCGCAACCGGCGTCGTCACGGCCACCGGCTCGACCCGCACGTCGCGGGTCGCCTCGTACGCGAGCAACGTGACCAGCTCGTCGACCAGCCGGCGAAACGTCGGCGAGTCAGTACGGACGTCGCGAAGGGCGGTCACCTTGTGGGCGACGAGGGGATGGTCGATCACCAGGAGGCGCATGGGCTCAGTATGCCGACGGCTGCAGCCTCTCGACGACGATGTGGTCGGCGAAGCCGGCGGACCGGACCTGAGCGCAGTTCGCTGGAGTGTTCACACGACCGACACACGCCCGGAAATGCCGGGACACACGCGGGCGGTGAGATGAACTCGACCCACTCAGGTGGGGCGTACCTAGGGTTCCGCTCCGGCCACATCAGCTGGAGGCCTGGACCGAGAGGTACAGGCGAGTCAGCCGGATGGCCCGGCCGATCCGCTCCACGGCGGGATAAAAACCCGGGAGACAGTCGTCGTCGGCTGCTCCCCGGTCGGCACCCGTACGTCGGAGGTGACGGATGTCTCGCTGCTTTTCAGGGTCGGCCCGGTTCCCAGCGCTCGCTCCGGCTGACCGGGGCGGCGTGTGATGACGCAGCCAGCCCGCGCCGAGACCGACGAAACTCCCGCAACCCCAGCGGTCGTGGCCTCTGACGCCGTAGCTGTCGTCCGTGATCTCCACGTCGGATTCACCCGCAGTGGCCGGCAGATCGAGGCCGTACGCGGCGTCAGCCTGGACATCGCCGCCGGGGAGATCCTCGGCCTCGTAGGCGAATCCGGCTCGGGCAAGAGCGTCCTGAGTCTCGCCCTGCTGGGGTTGCTCCCCGAGGCCTCGAAGCCGCGTACGAGCGGGGCGATCACCGTCGCGGGCACCGACATGCTCACCAGCAGCACCGAGGTCCGCCGGCAGGTCCGCAAGCTGCACATGGGCGCGGTCTTCCAGGACCCGATGACCTCCCTCAACCCCACCATGCGGATCGGCCGCCAGGTCGCTGAGGCCACCGGCTCCGGTGCCGAAGCGCTTCGGCTGCTCCGCGCGGTCGGCATCCCTGAGGCGGAGCGCCGGATGTCGAGCTTTCCGCACGAGCTCTCCGGTGGCCTGCGCCAGCGCGTCATGATCGCCATGGCGGTCGCCGGCGACCCGGCGCTGCTGGTGGCCGACGAGCCGACCACAGCGCTGGACGTGACGGTGCAGGCGCAGGTGCTCAACCTGCTCCGCGGCCTGCGGGACGAGGTCGGCTGCAGCGTCCTGCTGATCACCCACGACCTGGGGGTGGCCGCACAGGTCGCCGACCGGGTGGCCGTGATGTACGCGGGCCGGCTCGCCGAGGTGGGACCGACGGCGACCATCCTTCGCGAGCCCTCCCACCCGTACACCGTGGGTCTCATCCGCTCGCGGCTCTCGCTCACGACCGACCGCAGCCGCCCGGTGCTGGCGCTGGTCGGCGGCGCTCCCGACCCGTCCAGCCCGCTGCCGGGATGTGGCTACGCGCCCAGGTGCCCGTTGGTCGTGGCGGACTGTCACACCATCGCCCCCGAACCCCGCCCGGTGTCGGGGACCGGCGAGGAGCTGCCGCAGGAGGCGGATGCGTCGAGCTTCGGTACGCACTCGCGGGCCTGTCTCGCCGCGGTCCAGCAGGTCCTGCACCTGGCAGCCGCCCCCGAGGCCGAGGGCGCCCCGACGTTGACCCTGGTCACCGAGCCGCCGGTCGTTGCTGAGACCGACGAGTGGGCCGCCCGCATCGGCGATGTCGACAAGACGTTCCGGGTCAAGGCCGGTCGTGGCCGCAAGGTCAAGCTGTCGGCCCTGCGCCGGATCTCCCTCGACATCGGCGAGGGCGAGTCGGTTGCCATCGTGGGCGAGAGCGGCTCCGGCAAGTCGACGCTGCTGCGCGTGCTCGCCGGGCTGGAGACGCACGAGGCCGGTGACGTGACGATCGCCTCCGGCGGCCGCCCGCAGATGGTCTTCCAGGACGCCGGTGCCTCGCTCACCCCGTGGCTCACCGTCGGGGACCTGCTCGACGAGCGGCTGCGCACCGAGGGGCTGCCCAAGGCGGTCCGCCGTGAGCGGATGCTGGCGGCACTGGACAAGGTCGGCCTGCCGGAGACGGTGGCCCGGGCGCGCACCGGCGAGCTCTCCGGCGGACAGCGCCAGCGGGTCGCCCTGGCCCGCGCCACCGTCGTACCCCCCAGGGTCCTGCTCTGCGACGAGCCGACGAGTGCGCTCGACGTGTCCCTCGCCGCCACGGTCCTCAACCTCATCCAGCAGCTGCGGCGCGAGCTCAACATGGCAGTGGTGTTCGTAACCCACGACCTGTCCGTCGCCCGGGTCATCGCCGACCGGATCGCGGTGAT
>JAWWOO010000026.1:0-93497 GCA_033851545.1 Frankiales bacterium
GTCGACGGACACCTCCTCGACTACCACACCCGCACCTACCGACCACCCAAAGACCTCGACACCTACATTCGGGCCCGGGACCGGCACTGCCGGTTCCCCGGCTGCACCCAACCCGCCGAGAACTGCGACCTCGACCACACCCAACCCTTCCGACACCAGCCGGACCCCGACGACCAAGGCGGATCCACGTCCGCTCGCAACCTCGCCTCCCTGTGCCGGTACACCCACCGGGCCAAAACCCACGGCCACTACCACACCCGGCAAGACCCCGACGGCACCCTGCACGTGAGCACCCCCCTCGGCCGCACCTACACCACCAAACCCTGGGACTACCGACCCGACAGCGAACGCTGACCCCAGGCGAAGGACAGCAGGCTCCTAGACCGTCGCGAGGTCAGCGGGTGCGGGAGTCTGCGCGTCCAGCGCGCGACGAAGGACGATGGCGGACGCGGCAACGGCGGTGAACAGGATGCCCCCGCCGGCCAGGGACATGGCCGCCATGTCAGGCCCTGGCTGGCAGGCCCTGTCCCCGTACCCGACCGACAGCAACGAACCGGCCGCTCGACCGGTGCCCAGCACGGCGGGACCGTGTGTGACGGAATCTCCGCCGCGCAGCTGAGAGCCCGTACGCAGCAGGGGAAGTCCACCTCGCGTGACATCGATGCGCGTGGTCGCCTCGCCGCCGGACTCTCCGTAGCGACCGAGCACCACCTCCTCGCGCCACAGCAGGGACGCAGCTGCCGCGAGGTCGATCTCGGTGATCAGCTCGACCGATGCCCCGTCGGCAACGACGACCGGCTCGAGCAACAGTTCCAACGACGCCCCGGCACCGACGACCGCCCTGACCACGATGCGGGCGGTGCCGCCGGCGGCAGACGGCAGGACCAGGGTCGAGGCCACAGCCCGCAAGCGCAGCGACAGCCCGGCCGGCACCTCGATCGACAGCTCGAGGTCGTCGCCGCCGAGGGGACCAGCCGCTCCCTGGGCGAGGTGGATCGCGTCGTCTGCCGGTCGGAGCACGATCGGCAGGTCGCTGCGCAGGACGGCCGCGGTGTAAGGGCCGCCGGGGCCCGCGACGACGCGGGCGCGGGCCTTCACCCGACCCGCGACCAGTCAGCGATCCGCGCGAGCACCCACGCCGAGACGTCGGGCGTCGATGGGGCCTCGCGGAGCGAGGAGAAGATGACCGGTGCCTCACCACGCACGGCCTTGGCGTCGCGGTCCATCACGGACAGGTCTGCGCCGACGAGTGGTGCCAGGTCGGTCTTGTTGATGACCAGCAGGTCTGCACCCGTGACACCGGGGCCGCCCTTGCGCGGGACCTTGTCGCCTCCGGCGACATCGACGACGAAGATCTGGTGGTCGACCAGCCCCTTGCTGAACGTCGCCGTCAGATTGTCACCGCCGCTCTCGACCAGAATCAGGTCGAGTGGTGCGAACCGTGCCTCCAGGTCCTCGACCGCATCGAGATTGGCGGTGATGTCGTCACGGATGGCTGTGTGCGGGCAGCAGCCCGTACGGACCGCGGAGATCCGCTCCTCGGCGAGAACGCCTGCCCTGCGCAGGAACTCGGCATCCTCTGTCGTGTAGATGTCGTTGGTCACGACTGCCAGCGCCAGCCGGTCGGCGAGCGCACGGCACAGTGCTGCGACGAGCGCCGTCTTGCCGGAACCGACAGGTCCGCCGATGCCGATCCGCAGCGGCCGCCGTACGCCGCCAGTCATTGCGGGCGGTGCCACACGCTCCTCGTCCTCGGCACCGTGCACGTGCGGGAGCTCGTCCGGCTCATGCTCATGGTCATGAAGCAAAGAGACTCATCTCCCGGTCGTCGTGCCGCTCGGCGAGGATGTCGAGCAGCGGGCCTGTGGTGGCCGGCAGCAGGGCCAGCTGCCGGAGGTCCGTGTGAGCGAAACTCGCTGCCAGCGAGGCAATCCGGTCCACCTCGGCTGTCAGCTCGGCCAGCATGCCGGCAACCTCGATCGGGTCGAGCCCGAGCAGCCGGACGCCCGCTGAGGCCGCGCCCGTCGACATGCCGTGCACGCAGGCGAGTGCTACGTCGGCCGGTGACAGCCCGGCGGCAGAGGCCACCGCACCCTGGACCACCGGCAGCGGCGGCCGGTCGGTGAAGCCCGCAAGGGTTTCGAGCGCCGCCGACGGCCAGACCCGCCGGCCCGTACGCAGCAGTGCCCGTCCCTGCGCAGCGGCCGCCCGGCGCGCGGCGGCCGACGGGGTGCGGGCGGCGAACTCCGCGCAGAGCAGCTCCCAGTGTCCGGCCTGGGCGCACGAGACTGCCGCGATGGCAGCCGAGGTCAGCCCCGAGCCGACCAGGACGCCACGCACGAACAGCCCGACGTCGGCGACCGAGCTGACCCTGCCGTCGACGATCGCCTGCTCGAGGCCGCCGGAGTGAGCGTGGCCACCGGACGGCAGCCGCCCATCGGCCAGCAGCAGCAGCGCGGCGTTCATCAGAAGAGGAAGTAGCGCTGGGCCATGGGGACGACCGACAGTGGTGCGCCTTCGACCACCTCGCCGTCGATCCGTACGGTGAACGTGTCCGGCTCGACCTCGATCCGCGGCAGCGCGTCGTTGTTGACCATGTCCGCCTTGGTGCGACGGCGGACGTCGGCGACCGGCGCGAGCCGACGGGCCACCGAGAGCCGGTCGGCCAGGCCGTCCTCGATCGCCATCGGCGCCACGAAGAAGACGGACGTGGCAGCAGCAGCCGACGGAGAGGCGCCCCACATGGGCCGGGGGAAAACCGGCTGCGGCGTGGGGATCGAGGCATTGGCGTCACCCATCGCCGCCCAGGCAATGAAGCCGCCCTTGAGCACGACGTGCGGGCGTACGCCGAAGAAGGCGGGATCCCAGAGCACCAGGTCGGCGAGCTTGCCCTCCTCGACCGAGCCGACCTCGCCCTCGAGACCGTGAGCGATCGCGGGGCAGATCGTGTACTTCGCGACGTAGCGCTTGGCCCGCTCGTTGTCGTTGTCGACGTCGCCCGGCGCGAAGCCTCGGCGCAGCTTCATCGAGTGCGCTGTCTGCCAGGTGCGCATGATGACCTCGCCGACGCGCCCCATCGCCTGGCTGTCCGACCCGATCATCGAGATCGCGCCCATGTCGTGCAGCACGTCCTCTGCGGCGATCGTCGACGGTCGGATGCGGCTCTCGGCGAAGGCCAGATCCTCTGGTACCGAAGGGTTGAGGTGGTGACAGACCATGAGCATGTCGAGGTGCTCGGCGAGCGTGTTGACGGTGTGCGGCCGGGTCGGGTTGGTCGATGAGGGAAGCACGTAGGACTCCCCCGCCACCGTGATGATGTCTGGGGCGTGGCCGCCGCCCGCGCCCTCGGTGTGGTAGGCGTGGATGCCCCGGCCGGCGATCGCCGCCAGGGTGTCCTCGACGAAGCCGGCCTCGTTGAGCGTGTCGGTGTGGATGGCGACCTGAAGGCCCGTACGGTCGGCCACTCTCAGGCTCGCGTCGATGACCGCCGGCGTGGTGCCCCAGTCCTCGTGCAGCTTGAAGCCTGAGGCTCCACCGAGGATCTGCTCCATCATCGAGTCTTCGGAGACGGTATTTCCCTTGCCCAGCAAGGCAACATTGATCGGCAAGCCATCCATGGCCTCGAACATCCGGGCGAGATACCACGGTCCGGGGGTGATCGTGGTGGCCTTGGTGCCCTCGGCCGGGCCGGTGCCGCCGGCGATCCACGTGGTGACACCGGAGCCGAGTGCCTCGTCGACCTGCTGCGGCGCGATCAGGTGCACGTGGCAGTCAATCGCGCCGGCCGTGAGGATGCGGCCGTTGCCCGCGATCACCTCGGTCGACGGTCCGATGACCAGTCGGGGGTCGACCCCGTCCATGGTGTCGGGGTTGCCCGCCTTGCCAAGCCCGACGATGCGGCCATCGAGGATGCCGACGTCGGCCTTGACCACGCCCCAGTGGTCGAGCACGATCGCGCCGGTGATGACCGTGTCGAGGGCGCCCTGGGCCCGGGTGGCCCGGCTCTGGCCCATCGATTCGCGGATCACCTTGCCACCCCCGAAGACGACCTCGTCACCGCCGTGCGGGCCACGGCTGCGGTCCTCGGTGACCTCGATGAACAAGTCGGTGTCGGCGAGCCGTACGCGGTCGCCGGTGGTCGGCCCGAACAGCGCGGCGTAGCGGGATCGGGTCAGGTCATGCGCCACTGCGGTCTCCGTCCAACGGCCCCGACGCCTCCGGGCGCAGACCGGGGACCACCCGGGCGCCCCCGATGCGTACGAGCTGCACCTCGCGCTCGACGCCCGGCTCGAACCGGACCGCGGTCCCGGCGGGGATGTCCAACCGCATGCCCCAGGCCGCCTCGCGGTCGAACCGCAGTGCCGGGTTGCAGGCCGAGAGGTGGTAGTGCGAGCCGACCTGGATCGGCCGGTCGCCGGTGTTGACCACCTCGAGGGTGATGGTCGGCAGGTCGACGTTGCTCGTCACCGTGCCCTCGGGGGTGATGACCTCGCCGGGGATCACGGGATCGGCCGGTGCAGGGTGACCAGCTTGGTGCCGTCCGGGAAGGTCGCCTCCACCTGGACCGACTCGATCATCTCGGGGATGCCGGGCATCACCTCGTCCCGCGAGAGCACGTGGCGACCCGTCTCCATCAGCTCGATCACCGGGCGTCCGTCCCGCGCAGCTTCGAGCACGTACGAGGTCAGCAAGGCGATCGCCTCTGGGTAGTTGAGGAGGACACCCCTGGCCTTGCGGTCACGCGCGACCATCGCCGCGACGTGGACCAGCAGCCTGTCCTGTTCGTGGGGGGTCAGCAGCACCGCACGCTCCTCCAGTCGACTCGAGCAACCCTCTCGGGCGGGACCGACGCTAGAAGCGCCGGATGTCAGGCACGTTACGACGATGTGCCGCCGAACGACACTCACGGTCCACGCACGAGGACGCCCTACCGTCCTGGGCTGGCGTTCAGCCGACGGCGCGACTGCGTTCAGGCTAGCCAGTTGGGTGGTCCGCCTGCCGACAACTCCCCGACAGTGCCGTGGGGAGGTGAGGGTGAGCAGCCAAGCGGTCCAACGGATGCCTGAGTGGCGCGCGCGGCGCAAGCTCGCGTGGTCGATCCGGGCGGCAACCGTGGCGGTGCCCTTCGCTGCGGCAACGTCGTGCATGGTCCTGCTGTCCCGCGTGCTCCCCCGGCCTGCGGCGACGATCGGCCAGGTCGCCTGGTTCGGCCTGCTCCTGTGCGTGAGCTGGCTGGTCGCGCGCCTGGTCAGCAAGTGCGTCGACCGGTCGTTGCCGCTCGCTGCCTTGCTCGAGATGTCGCTGACCTTCCCGGAGAGCGCGCCCTCCCGGCTCGGGCTGGCACAGCGCGGCAGCAGCCGGTCCGCCCTGGCCCAGCTGGCCGTCGCGCCTCCCGACGAGACGGCCCAGGCGGCCGCCGAGCGCATCCTGCGACTGCTGACCGCCCTCTCGGCGCACGACCGCTTCACCCGGGGCCACGCGGAACGCGTACGGGCGTACGCAGATCTCATCGCGGAACGGCTCGACATGACGGCCACAGACCGGGACCGGCTGCGCTGGGCGGCCCTGCTGCACGACATCGGCAAGCTCCAGGTGCCGTCAAAGCTGCTCGGCAAGCCGGGAAAGCCGACGCCCGCCGAGTGGGACGTCCTGCGCCAGCACCCGGCCGCAGGTGCAGTCATCGCGGCGCCGCTCCTCGCATGGCTCTCGCCGATGGAACGGGTGATCGCCGAGCACCACGAGCGTTGGGACGGCACCGGCTACCCGGCCGGCCTGCGCGGTGAGGACATCAGCTTCGGTGCGCGGGTCGTCTGCGTGGCCGACTGCTTCGAGGCGATGACGGCCGCCCGCCCGTACAGCCGCCCGATCAGGCGCGAGGCGGCACTGCGCGAGCTGGTCAACTGCGCCGGCACGCACTTCGACCCCGACGTCGTTCGCGCGCTGCTCACCGTCCCCCGTCGCCGGCTGAGCGTAGCGATGGGCCCGGCGGCTTGGCTGGCCGGGCTGCCCCTGGCGGGACAGAGCTCAATGACGGTCGTACGCGCCGCCGCGCATGCGGGCACGATGACAGCCGGCGCAACTGCCGTCGTGGTGGCCGCCGTCGGCCCGACCACCGTCCTCGGCGCGGGACCCGCTTTCGCCGAGGCGGCGTCGGCGAGTGCGGCCGCACCGGCCACCGCAACGGCCACCGCTCCGAAAGCGCCCAGGACCACCGGCCCCCGTGCCACTCCCGCGCCGCGACCGACCGCCTCCCCGTCGGACCACGCCCCCCGGCTCCCAGCGCCGACAACGTCCGCCGCTGCGGCAGTCACCCCGGTGAGCTCGCCGACGTCGACCAAGGTGCCTTCGAGAGCACCGACCGCTTCCCCCTCGCGCCGAGCGACTCCGCCGCCTCCACTGCCTCCGCTGCCTCCGGTGCAGAAGACGGCTGCCCCGACACCCAAGCCGACCCCAGCCGCGAAACCAACCGCAAAGCCGAGCGCGAAACCCACGAAGACGCCGAAGGCGGCCAGGACGCCCAAGCCGACCCAGAAGCCGACGGGCAAGCCACAACCCACCCCCACGCCGAAACCGACCAAGACGGTGAAGCCGGTCAAGAGCCCGAACCTGCCGAACGCACCGACGGCGTCGGCCACGTCGAGGCCCACCGGCAAGCCCTGACCAGTGGGGCTACTTGGTCGCAAGGTCAGCGCTTCCTCTCGCTCCCGTCCCCGGCAGCTTCGGCTGGGGGCTTCGCCGGCGAGTACATCCCCGCCAGCTCAGCCACGGGGCGGCCTTCCAACCGGAGGCCGCCCCGCGGCATGCTCACGCGCTGATCCAGGCCCGGCCTAGTGGCCGCCTCCGCTCAGCGCCACCTTGGTCGTGAAGGCGTCCTGGTCGTTCGCGAGCGGCGCATTGGCGGCCGAGCCGGTGCAGACCTGCGGCGGCACACCCGTCACTCCGGTGCCGGGGCACAGGAACAGCTCCGGGTCCCTGGTGTCGCTCCACAGAGGCATTGCGTACCGGCCAACCACCGTCATTCCGCTGTAGTCGCCGAAGAACAGGCCGCTGAACCCGGTGGGCGGCGGCATCGACGACGAAGTGGCCCTGGCGACGGAAACGGCGTGCGTCCCGACGGTGCTGACGCTGATGTCGGAGTAACCCGTCGCCTCGTCACTGCCGTACTGCCGGTCGTAGTAGCTCACCGCGAGCTGGCCGCTGGCGGAGAAGTCCGCCCACTGCCAGAACTGGTCACTCGTGCCCTGCGCCCTGGTCGGGTTGACCGTCGGCATGGTGCGCGGGTCCCGCGTGGAGCCGGTGAAGCTGGCGGCGGCGTTCTGCGACTCGCTGATCAGGATGCCGTTGTTGCAGGCACCAGCCGTCTTGACCCCGGTGTAGTCCGGGTTGCCGAACGGGGAGAAGCCGGCGGGCGCGCAACCGTTCGCCTCCTTCGACGTGCTGTTGATGTACGAGGCGTAGGTGACCACGACGTGCGCCGGGTCGGTCGGGTCGACGGCGCCGACCGGGTAGTTCGCGGCCCGGAAGATCGAGTTCGTGGTCGCGTTCTTCTCCGGCACACAGGAGCGACCGGCGTCGGCACCGGCCTGGTACGTCGCGCAGTCGGGCAGGTCGTAGTAGTCGCCGACCTTGACCGGCGCCCCGAACGTCGCACCGCCGTCCGTGGACCGGACCAGGAGGACCTGGTAGCGGTTGTCAGGACTGGTCGGGCTGGGGGTCGGGTTCTGGTTGTTGAAGTTCGCGTAGGTGATGTAGAGCGCTCCGTCGCTGCCGGTGAACGGCTGCGAGAACTGGTTCTCGTTGCAGTTGCTGGGCGACGTGGGGACCCCGAACGAGTTCGGGTCACAGAAGGCGGAGGTCGTGCTGACGAGCACCGGCGAGCTGAAGTGCTCACCGTAGTCGGCGCTGTGGGCCTCGTAGATGTACGCCGACCCGTCCGCGGCGAACTCGGTCCAGCTCACGTAGACCCGGTCCTGGAACGGGCTGCCTTTGTGAGCGTCGACCGTCATCAGCTGCTTGTCCTCGAGGACCGCGCCGACACCGGTGGGGTCGGAGTTCTCCCGTACCGGCCGGCCGGGGAAGTTCCACGAGGCGCCACCGTTTCCGGTCGAGCGGAAGACGTAGAACGCGCTGGACTGGTCGGGGTTCGGCGAGACCCCGCTGCCACGGTTGAACACCTGGCAGCTGAAGTAGGCGTTGCCCTTGGTGTCGAACGCGACGGACGTGTCGCCGCCGGCCTGCCAGTACTGCCGGGCGGTGCCGAACGCGGTCCCACGCGTGAAGCCCGTCGGGATCGTCGTGTCGCTCCACGACCGGCCGCCGTCGCGCGAGTAGGCGCCGTAGCAGTTCCCGTCACCGCGGCGGTAGTCGTTGTAGCTCGCCACCAGGTGGTCGGGCTGGTTCGGGTCGTGCGTGATGGAGGTCTCGTTCTGCGACTGGCCACGACCCTGCAGGTCCCCGTCGGTCACCGTCGCGCAGTCCTGGTTGACCTTCACGTTCGCGCCGCGCCGGGTGGCACAGGCGGCCGTCGTGGTCGAGGCCGGCTGGTAGTTGGACGGCTGGCCGGCCGGGCTGAGCTGCGCCGGTGGCGTGGTCAGGTCCTCGACGCCTCCGTTGTCGTCACCACCGCCGATGGCCACGTTGGGCTTGAGCAACCCCGTGGACGCCGGGCCCAGCGCGGTGGCGAAGCCACCGGACACCAACCGCTTCTGCATTGCCGTCAGGCCGTTGTAGCTCATCCCGCGCGCCTGGGCGACATGCCCGGACAGCACCGTTGAACCGGCTGACGTCATGGTCAAGCAGACGCCCAGTACGACCGCACCACGCCAAGTACGCCTCATTGCGGACCCCAGACCGTGCACCCGCGCACCCGGGCGGCGACGCGGTGATAGCGGGACGCTAGACCGATCGGTGATCGGTACACAACCCCCAGGAGATGACCAACCCTCACGAAGGCGACAACCGGCGCCGGCCGCCCGGCTACTTGATCGAGCCGGCGGTGAGGCCGCTGACCACCTTGCGCTCGATCAGGGCGAAGAGCACGATCACCGGCAACGTCGCAATGACCGAGCCGGCGAACAGGTGCTGCCAGTCCACCTGGTACTGACCGATGAACGAGTTGAGCGCCACCGTCAGCGGTTGCTTGCCCGGGCTCGTCGTCAGGGTCAGCGCGACGATGAACTCGTTCCACGCCGCGATGAAGGTGAAGATCAGCGCCGTCACCACACCCGGCATCGCCAACGGCAATGTCACCCGGCACAACGTGCCGAACTGACCAAGACCGTCGACCAGGGCCGCCTCCTCGAGCTCGCGCGGGATGGAGGCGAAGTAGGCGTTGAGGATCCAGGTCGCAAACGCGAGGTTGAAGCCTGCGTTGACCAGGATCAGGGCCCAGATCGAGTCGAGCAGGTGCAGCGCGAAGAACTCGCGGTAGATGCCGACCAGCAGCGAGGTCGGCTGGAACATCTGGGTCACCAGGACCAGCAGCAGGAACAGAGTGCGACCACGGAACCGCTTGCGCGCCGTGTAGTAGGCCGCCGGGAGCGCTACGAGGAGCACCAGCAGCGTGGAGCCGCCGGCGACCATCAGCGTGACGTTGAGGTTGTGCCCCAGCCCGGCGGACCAGAAAGAGGTGAAGTTGCCCCAGGCGAAGTGGTGCGGCAGGTAGTTGTGGTCGAGGAGCTCCGCCGGCGGCCGCAACGCGGTCACCACCATCTCGAGGTAGGGCAGGATGAACAGCAGCGCGATGACATAGGCGGTGACCGCGATGGCCGTCTTGCGGATGCCTGCCTTGCGCCGGCGACGCCGAACGCCTGCTGCTACCGGGATCGCCGTCATCTAGTCGACCTCCGTGTTCCAGCGGGCGACGCGGAGGAAGAGGCCGACCACGACGATGACGATGCCGAAGTTGACCACCGACAGCGCGGCCGACTCGCCGATGTCGGAGCCCTTGAGGACGTACATGAAGACCGTTGTGGTCGCCGTGTCGTAGCCAGGCTGCCCGTGCGTCATCGCCCAGATGATCGGGAACGAGTTGAAGACGTTCATCACGTTGATCAGCGCTGCGACGGTCAACGCCGGCCTCAGCAGCGGCAGCGTGATCGACACGTAGGTCCGGAACGTCCCTGCCCCGTCGACCTTCGCGGCCTCATAGACCTCCGACGGGACGGCACTGAGCCCGGCAAGGATGGCATAGGTGGTGAAGGGCAGCGACACGAAGACGGCGACCGCGATGAGCCAGGGCATCGCCGTCGCGGCCTTGCCCAGATGGTCGGCCGAGGCGCTGCCCAGCTGGTCGAGGAGACCCAGGTCGCGGAGCACCAGGTTGATCGCACCGTTGTTCGGGTCGAGCATCCACTTGAAGACGATGGAGGTCATCAGCACCGACGCGGCCCACGGTGCGATCAGCGCCCATCGGGCCAGCCGGCGCAACGGGAACTGCTCGTTGTAGAGCTGGGCCAGAGCGAGGGAGATCACCAAGGTCAAGGTCACCACGGCAAGGACCCATACGACCGTACGCCAGAGGATCGCGCTGATGTCCGGCTCGTTGAACAGGTTCTGGAAGTTGGCCCAGCCCGCCGAGCCGTCGACGATCCCGTACGAGCTGATCCGCAGGAACGCCGACTGCACCATCGTGACGACCGGCCAGATGACCGAGAAGGCGATCAGCAGGACCGCCGGCCCGACCCAGAGCAGGGGGGAGAGCCGTCGCCCGAGGACCTGCCGTCGAGTGCGCCTCCGCCGAGGTGGACCGGACGCCGTGTCCGGTGGCACAACGACTGCGGTGCTTGACATCCCATCCTCCTGGCATGGATCCCTTTGCACAGACAAAGCCACGGCCCGCGGTGCCGTCAAGGGCGGCACCGCGGGCCGGGCAAGGTTTACTTCTTCGTCGCCGTCGCCTGGATCTGGCCGAGGACCTTGGCCGGGTCACCGGTCAGTGCGGTCCCGATGATCTGCTTGATCTGCGCGCTCACCGGGGTCCAGGCCGGGTCGGTGAACGGGTAGAACGTCGCGGTCGGCAGCGCCGTGAGGAACGGCTTGAGGTTGGCGTCGCTCTGCAGGGCTGTGGTGGCGGAGGTGGTCACCGGCAGCAGGGAGTACTCCAGGTCGAACTTCTCCTGGTAGGTGTCCTGGTAGGTGAAGTCGAGGAACTTCTTGATCGCGTCCTTGTGGCCGGACTTGTTGAAGGCCATCAGGAAGTCGGCAACGCCCAGGGTCGTGGTCAGCGGGCCGGTCTTGCCGGCCACAGGCGCCACGCCGAAGTTGAGCTTGGCATTGGTCGACTTGATGATGGGCAGCAGGGCCGGCGAGCCGTTGATCATGCCGATCTGGCCGGAGGCGAACTGCTTCCACAGGTCGGTGCGGTTCTTGTTGGCCGGGTTGGGCTCGGTGTCGCCGGCCTTGACCAGCCCCTGCAGCCAGGTGAAGGTCGCGACGTTGGCCGGGCTGTTGATCGTCCACTTGCCGGAGGCGTCGGTGTAGCCGCCACCGTTGCCGAGCTCCCAGAGCATCGTCTCCGCCTGAGCCTCCTCGGATCCCAGCGGCAGCCCGAAGCCGATCTTGCCCTTGGCCTTCACGGCGGCCGCGGCCGTCTGGATCTGGTCCCAGGTGGTGGGCGCCGTCGGCACCAGGTCCTTGTTGTAGAACAGCGCGCGGGCGCTGGAGACGAACGGGATGCCGTACGCCGTGCCGCCCACGATGCCCTTGTCGGCGAACGGCTTGAGCAGGTTGGCCTGCGTCGCAGCCGAGAGGACGTCGCTCACCGGGTAGAGCAGCTTGTCCTTGACGAAGCCGGCGTAGTCGCCGCCCACGTAGACGTCCGGCTGCTGGCCGTTCTGGACCATCGTGGCGACCTTGGTGGCCAGGTCGTTCCAGTTGATCACGGTCGTCTCGACCTTGATGCTCGGGTTGGCCTTGGTGAAGTCGTCCGTCACGGTCTTCCAGTACGCGGCGCTCGCGTCGGCAGGACCGCTGCCGTAGTCGGGAGCCACGAGCTTGAGCGTGACCGGGCTTCCGCCCCCCGCGGCACTCGTCGCAGCCCCGCTCGTCGCGGCCCCGCTGGTCGCGGCTCCGCTGGTCGCGGTGGTTCCCTTGGAGCTGCTGCCGCTCCCGCAGGCGGTGAGTACGAGCAGGGCACTTGCGGCGGTGGCGCCCGCAACGAACCGATTCATGAAAATCTCCTGTAGTCGTGGGAGTTTGGCCTCAACCTGCGGGAGTCAGGACCCGCGGAAGCCGCAAGACAGCCGGGCCGCCGTCGCGTACCGTCCTCTGCTGGCTGACCCTAGTGCCAATGACTGGTCTAGTCCAGTTGTCCAGGGGGTCTATACCAATTTTCTTGCAGTTCTTGCGTCCGGACCGACGCGATGTTGCCAAGAAGAGCGCGTTCTGTGTCCTGGGCGTTACTTTCCGGGTCCCACGCCGCCGACTCTAGCCAAGCCACTCTCCGCAGACGCCGGGTCACACTGCGTCAGACCGCGGGTGACAGCAGCGGCAGCGCCTCAAGCGTGAGGAAGGGCGGCAGTACGGGCCTGAGCGCCACCGCACGAAACACCCCCGCCGCAGCCCGTACGAGACCGGCATCGGCGCCGGAGGCAGCCAGCGCGTCCACCTCCTCGGCCAGCAACTCCTCCACCAGCTCGACCGTCGCCGGCGTCTCGCCGTCGAGCAGCACCCCGTGGTGCACCCACTGCCACACCTGGCACCGCGAGACCTCAGCGGTCGCCACGTCCTCCATCAGGTCGTTGACGGCGGCGGCGCCACGGCCACCCAGCCATGCGGTGAGGTAGGCCAGCCCGACGGCGACGTTCTCGCGCAGCCCGGTCGTGGTGATCGAGGCCCCGGAGACCCTGGTGTCAAGCAGCGCGTCGACGCCCTCCGTCACCTCAGGCAGCACGTCCCGCTGGTCCACCCGACCGGCCAGAGCCGCGTCGAAGACCTCCAGGGCGATCGGCACGAGGTCCGGGTGCGCGACCCACGTCCCGTCGTAACCGAGGCCGGCCTCGCGCTCCTTGTCCGCCCGGACCTTGGCCAGCGCCACCGCCGTCACCTCGGGCTTGCGCCGGTTGGGGATGAACGCTGCCATGCCGCCGATCGCCTGCGCCCCGCGAGAGTGGCAGACCGCGACCAGCCGGGACGCGTACGCGGCCATGAACGGAACCGTCATGGTCACCGCCGACCGGTCCGGCAGGATGTGCAAGGGGTCGTCGCCGAGGGTCTTGATGACGCTGAACAAGTAGTCCCAGCGGCCGGCGTTGAGGGCGACCGGCCGGTCCCGCAGGGCGTACAGGACGTCGTCCATCTGCAGGGACAGCGGCAGGGTCTCGATGAGTACGGTGACCGGCGTGGAGGCCGGCTCGACCCCGACGGCCGCCTCGACGTCGAGGAGCACCGCGTGCCACCAGGCCGCCTCGGCCGCGTCCTCGAGCTTGGGCAGGTAGAGACCCAGCCCCCGACCACGGTCGCGCAGCGGCACCGCCGTGTGCGTCGCCACCGCGGCGATGTCCAGCAGCGGCCCGACCGCCGGATCGCCGTCGATCAGCACGCGTGGCTCCGGCAGGTGCAGACCCCGGGGCCGTACGACGAGCACTGCCGAGTCCTCGCCGGGCGTCACGACGGTTCCGTCAGGCTTGGTACGGGACAAGGTCCCCGCCGCAGCGTCGCGCAGTGCGGCGTAGCCGCCGTTGATGTTGGCCCAGGTCGGACTGAGCGCATCCTCCAAATCGGCCATGAACACCGCTGCGCCACAGGTCAGGGCGTTGACCATCATCACCGGCTCAGCCGGCCCGGTGATCTCACATCGCCTGTCCCGTAGCCATTCCGGCCGCTCGGCAACCCGCCAGTCACCCTGGCCGGCCCGGAGTCCGGTGCCCACCAGCCGGTCACGGGGCACCGGCCGCGACGCCCGCTCGGCGCGTGCCGCGAGCAACCCGGCATGCGCCGGCCGGTGCTGCCGGTGCAGGGCGAGCGCAAGAGCAAGCACCTCGTCCGACAGCGAGCCGGCAGCGTCGCCGGCCAGCAGCTCGACACCTTCCATCAGATGCTCCGTCCCTCGTAGCCGCCCGGTACGCTGACCCGCACCACCGGAGGAGGACCATGATGGCGGGCCGCGAGTCGCTTGGACCAGCACGCCGTCGCGAGCTCCTCGCTCCGCTGGCCGCCGTCGATGCGCGGCTGGCCGCAACCCGACCCGGTCATACGCCCCGCCAACCGGCGCATACCTGCTACGTCCCCGCCGACCGGCTGCGTCCCCACGAGACTAGAGAGTGGGGCGAGGAGGCCCTCGCCCTGCTGGTCCGCCGTGCACCCGACTCTGCCGTGCTGGCAGGCATTCTCGGCATCGAGTTGCCCGAGCACACCTACGACGATGTCGTACGGATCCTGCACGAGCGCCCGGTTGCCGACCTGCGCGTCGACCTCGAGGACGGCTATGGCGTCCGCTCCGACGACGTCGAGGATGCCGAGGTCGCCCGTTGCCTCAACGTGCTGGCCGAGGATCCGCCGGTCTCGTACGGAGTGCGGGTGAAGTCGCTCGAGGGGAAGACGGCCGAGCGGTCGCTGCGCACCCTCGACCTCTGGCTGACCGGGCTGCGGGACGCGGGCCTCCCGCCGGGCATCGTCACGCTGCCCAAGGTATCGGCGCCCGAGCAGGTCACCGTCGCGGTCGATGCCCTGACCCGGATCGAGACGGCGCTGGACAGCAAACCGACCGCGCTCGAGCTGCAGGTGGAAACCGCCGAGGGGGTGCTCGACAGCGCCGGGCGGACCACCGTCCCGCTGCTGATCGCTGCCGGACGAGGCCGGGTGACGGGCCTGCACTTCGGGACGTACGACTTCACCGCAGGGCTGGGAGTCTCGCCGCAGGACCAACGCATCGATGCCCCGATCGCCGACGCAGCAAAGGATCTGCTGCAGCTGGCCGCCGCGGGCACCGGCGTAGCCGTCAGCGACGGGTCGAGCAACATCCTGCCGATCGGCGATGAGGTCGCCCACGCCTGGCGCACGCACGCCCGGCTGGTCGAGCGCGCCCTGGCTCGCGGGCTGTGGCAGGGCTGGGACCTGCACCCGGGCCAGCTGGTCAGCCGATGGGCCGCGACCTCGGCGTTCCTGCGATCGCGACTTCCCGAGGTCACGGCGCGGCTCGCCAGCACGAGGCCGCACATCAGCGAGGAGCCGGCCACCCGCGCGATGCTGGAAGCCCTGGTCTGGCGCGCTGCTGACTTGGGAATTCACTAGCTTCGCCCGACGGTGCCCTCGATCAACCCGTACGGGCGGTCGAGCACCACGAAGATCTCGTTGTCGTTGGTCCGGCCGAACGGCGTGAAGTCCACCGTGACGTGATGCCGGTTCGGCAGGGTCAGCCGCACCTGGCCGATCTCCGGGACCTCGACCAACGCAGCCTCCGCCATCTGGTACAACGTCTGCTGCACGGCCTTCGAGTAGTTCTCCGCGAAGACCTGCTCGAAGGCGGCCTGGACCCGCCGGCGCGCGCCGGCGTACGAGACCGGTTCGCTGAGCCAGGTCCACGACGCAGCTACGGACGTGGCCATGATCCGGTCGTCGGTCGGCTTGAGGACGGTGTATTCGTCGGCCAGGAACCCTTGGTACTCCGAGGCTGTCGTCTTCAGCAGCAACAGCTCGTCGAGGCCGCTGGTCACGACTGCCGGCTCACCGCGGGACAGTGAAACGGTCGCGGTTCCGACGCCGGCGGCGCCCCGAAAGGCGTGGGGATGCTCGGTCCCCCCGGGTGCAAGACGCGTCCAGGTGTGTTCGACGATCGACAGGTTGGCGCGGGCGCAGGCCGGGACCACGTCGAGGATGCGGGTGAGCACCGCGATGCCGTAGCGCTCGACGTCCGCCAGCGACGTGTCCTGCGCGATGACGTAGGCAGTGCTGCGCATGGTGTCCGTGGGCAGCGACGTGGAGTTGTCGCCCGCCAGGAAGGCGGCGGAGAAGTCCCCCTCGAGCCAGACCCGTACGGTCAGGTCGTGCACGGTGTGCACGTCACCGTCGCGAACCACCTTGACCAGCCGAACGCCGTCCTTGCCATAGCTGTGCCGGATCAGCTCGCTCACATCAGCTCCCGCGGTAGGTCGTATAGCCGAATGGCGACAACAACAGTGGTACGTGCAGGCGCCCGGCCGCGTCGGACACCATGAACTCCACCGTCACCGACGGCAGCCACGCGTCGGGGCCGAGCACCGTCGCAGTGTCGAAGAGCAACCGGTAACGGCCCGCCACGAACTCAGCAACCGGCACCAGATCCGTTGCCCTGCCGTCGTTGTCGGTCACGGATCGGCCGACCTCCCGCCACCCGTCTGCGGCGAGTCGCTGCACCATCACCGGAACGCCGGCCGCCGGCCGCCCAGCAGCGGTATCGAGGACGTGCGTCGAAAGTCCCATCAGTCGGGCCCGTCCAGGAGCCGCCCGAGTCGCAGTGCCGTGATCTCCGCCTGCTGCGCCGCGGCGACGGCGAGCTCCTCGGTGGGTGCGTTGCCCAGCCGCGATCGCAGGACGGCCAGCAGCTCCGCGGCACTGCGTCCGGAGGCTCGCACCACGTAGGTCATGGCGAACTTCTCCTCGTACGCAAGGTTTCCCGCCGCGATCTCGGCAAGGACGGCCTCATCGGCACCGGCTGTCGCCGACTGCTCTCGGCTCTCCTGCGATCCGGCCGGCGTCCGGTCGCCGATCCGCGGATGGGCTGCCAATGCCTCGCGCCAGTCTTCGGGCCCGAGGGCAGACCAGGCGGCGCTGGCCGCCTCGAGCGGGCCGTCCGGCCAGGGCCGCGCCGCCAGCATGGCATCGACCCAGGCCCGGGATCCGCAGGCCTGCAGCAGAACCGCGCGGAGCTCGCTTGAGGGCAGGGCCAGCAACCACGACAGGGCCAGCTCGCGCCGGCCGGCCGCCGTGAGGTTGCCGATGACGCGCAGCCGGGACACGCCGCCGTCCGGGTGGACCGAGAGCCGGACCCACCGCGCGACACGCGGCTCGGCCACGGCCAGGTCGTGCGCCTGGTCCGGCTGGAGCGGCACGCCGGTCAGCAGGGGCTGCCAGGGACCATCGGCGGACGACCCGGTCTCCAGATCGCAGGAGGCGGGGGCGTTGCCGCGGAACAGCCGGGTGTCCACGGCGACCCGGCGGATCGAGCCCTCGCCGGCCAGCCGGACCAGCGCCCAGTCGTAGCCGGGCCCGCGGCGGCGGCGCGTCTCCCACCCCTCGGCCATCACGCGGGACTCCCCGGGCGCGATGAGGTTGGTACGCCGGCCGAAGTGCATGTCGCTGCAGGCCACCACCTCGCCGCCGAGCTGGGCTGCGGCGAGATCGACGGTCAACCCGTCGAGGTCGGCCGGGTCTGGCAGGGCGACGCCGTGCAGCCGCAGTCGTGCTACGCCCCCGTCGGGGCGGATGGTCAGCCGGACGTGGGTGACCCGTACGGCTGGCTCGAGCGGGAGGATGTGCACGTGGTCCGGAAGGAGGTCCACGTCCGAGAGCAGCGACGTCCACTCTGCGGCGAGAACCTCGGCGGGACTTGGGTTCCCGGGCAAGCACGCGCCTTCGAGCATCGCGGTCGCGGGCTGGTTGCCGTCGAAGAACGACGTGTCGATCACCGCGAGGCGGACCACGCCGGCAGCGCCGAGGCGGACGACCACCCAGTCGTCCTCACGCCCGTCCCGGCGTCGGCTGCTCTCCCAGCCGTCCATCCACTGGCCGTTCTCGTCGAACGTCCCCTTGCGCGACACCGGCGCTGCCGCGTGCAGCAGCCGACGGGCCGAGCCGAAGAAGTCGTCGCTGCAGGCGACGACGGTCCCGCCGAACCGTTCGGCCGCGAGGTCGGGCAGGTCGAGGAGGTCACTCATGCGACTCGCTCCCCTCGCCGCAACAGCACCCCGTTCGGCTCACCGCCGATGTCGACGGCCATGCCACGGAGGTAGGTCGTGTGCACCACACCCCGCAGCGTACGGCCGTGCCAGGGCGAGATGGCGTGTCGCTGCGCGAGTGCCGTCGCGTCGAGGACGAACGAGGCGTCCGGGTCCCAAACCACCAGGTCTGCGTCGTTGCCGACGGCGATCGAGCCCTTGCCGGCGAGACCGGCCATCGCGGCGGGCCGTTGCGACTGCCAGCGGGCCAGGTCCAGGAGGCCGTGGCCGCGGTTCGATGCCTCGGTCCAGACGACCGGCAGCGCTGTCTGCAGGCCGGCGATCCCACCCCACGCGGCACCGAAGTCGCCGGTGTCCAACGCCTTGACCGCGGGAGGGGCCGGCGAGTGGTCGGAGGCGACGAAGTCGATGCGGCCGTCGCCGAGCGCCGCCCAGAGCAGCTCGCGGTTGACCCGCCCGCGGATGGGCGGGGCGCACTTGGCCTGCGTTGCCCCGTCCGGGATGTCCTCTGCGGCAAGGGAAAGGTAGTGCGGGCAGGTCTCCACACTCAGCCGCAGCCCCACACCCCTTGCCCGTTCGGTGACGGCAAGCCCGTCGGCCGAGGACAGGTGCAGGATGTGCGCCCGGCCACGGGTCGCCCGCAGCGCTGCCAGCACCATCTCGAGGGCTACGACCTCGGCGGAGTCCGGGCGGGATGCGAGATAGGCGGCATAGGAACGACCGTGGGGCCGCGGTGCACCCTCCAGCGGCCCCGGTGCCTCGGCGTGCACCAGCACCGGCAGGTCTCCGGCCGCCGAGAGCGCGGCGGTCAGCCCGCCTGCGTCCACCCATCCGTACTCGTCGACGCCCGAGGGGACGAGAAAGACCTTGAAGCCGCAAACCCCAGCATCGGCAAGGGAAGCGACCGCCGACGTGTCCGACGACGTCACCCCACCCCAGAAGGCGACGTCGACGTGGACCTTGCCCGCGGCCGCTGACCGCTTGAGCTCCAGGGCGGACACGGTGGTGGTCGGCGGGACCGAGTTGAGGGGCATGTCGACCAGCGTCGTCACACCGCCGGAGGCCGCGGCGCGGGTCGCCGTGGCAAAGCCCTCCCACTCGGTGCGGCCGGGCTCGTTGACGTGGACGTGACTGTCGACGAGGCCGGGCGAGACCGTGAGGGAGCCGACGTCGACCACACCCTCCGACGCCAGGTCGTGGCCGAGCACCGCGGCGATCCGGCCGTCTGCCATCACCAAGGTCGCCGGGCGGACGCCGTCGGGGAGGACGACAGCCGTCGAGCGCAGGGACCAGGTCACAGCACCGACCCGGCGGCGAGATGCTCGGCCCGTACGGGCATGTGGTTCAACGCGAGCCCGGTCGCCGCGCGCATCGCCGCCATCACGGCAGCCGGTGAGGACACGGTGGGCGCCTCACCCACGCCCTTCGCGCCGAACGGTGCGTCGGGCTCAGGCTCCTCGACCAGCTCGACCATCAGCATGGGCAGGTCGACGGCGTTGGGGATGAGGTATTCGGAGAACGTCGGGTGGGTGACGAAGCCGCCTTCCAGCGCGAGCTCCTCGGTCAGCGCGAAGCCGACACCCTGGGCCGTGCCGCCCTCGAGCTGGCCGAGGACGGACAACGGGTTGAGCGCCTTGCCGACGTCCTGCACCGTGGCGAGCTGCACGACCCGTACCGTACCGAGGTCGAGATCGACATCCACCACCGCACGGTGGATGACGAACGACCAGGCCACGTGCGCGTCACCCTGGCCGCGCGCGTCGAGAGCGGACGTCTTGCGGTGCCGGAAGGTCCGCTCGGCCCGTACGGCGCCGTTGGCGAGCGCCTCGGGCAGCGACACGTGGACACCCTCGCCGACCACGACCCCCTCGCGCAGCAGCAGGCCCGCGGCCGGCACACCGGCTGCGTGGGCAACCTGCGCGACCAGCTGGTGCGCCACCGCGGTGCAGGCGAGCTGCACCGCCCCGCCGGAGACCCAGGTCTGCCGGGAGGCGCTCGTCGACCCGGCCGGCCCGATCAGCGTGTCGGCGTCCAGCACGACCACGTCCTCGACTCCGAGCTCGGTACGGACGATCTGCTCGACCACGGTGACGAAGCCCTGGCCGACCTCCGCGCAGGCCGTGTGCACCACGGCCCTCGTACGGCCGGCGGCGACCTCGACCAGGACGGACGCGGTGGACGGATCGTCGAAACCCTCGGAGAACGCGAGGTTCTTGAAGCCGAGTCCGTAGCCGACGCCACGGCGTACGCGGGCCGGGTCGGCTGCCGGACCGCCGGGCAGGTCCTCGACCGAGCCGGACCAGGGCTCGGGCAGCGGCATCGTGGCGACGGTGTCGATCAGCCGGCGGATCGGGGCCGCACTGTGCACGAGCTGACCGGTGGCGAGCGCGTCCCCCGTCGTCAGGGCGTTGCGCCTGCGGAGCTCCAGCGGGTCAAGGCCCAGCGCAGCCGCGAGCAGGTCCATCTGCGCCTCGTACGCGGCACAGACCTGCACCGCTCCGAACCCGCGCATGGCACCGGAGGGCGGGTTGTTCGTCCGCACGCCGTAGGCATCGATGCTGACGTTGGGGACGACGTAGGGGCCGGCCGCCATCGTCGCGGCGTTGCCGGTCACCGGGCCGGTCGTGCTGGCGTAGGCGCCGCCGTCGAGCAGGATCCGCGCCCGTTGGCTCACCAGCCGGCCGTCGCGGTCAGCGCTGGTCCGATAGTGCAGCCGCATGGCGTGGCGGTGGACGTGGCCGAGGAAGGACTCCTCGCGGCTGTAGACCATCTTGACCGGCCGCCCGGTGCCCAGCGCCAGCAGGCAGACGTGCACCTGCAGGCTCATGTCCTCACGGCCGCCGAACGCCCCACCGACACCGCCGAGGGTGATCGTCACCTGCTCGGGCGCGAGGCCGAGGCAGGCCGCGATCTGGCCGCGGTCGGCGTGCAGGTCCTGCGTTGCCACGCGCAGCCGTACGCCGCCCGTGCCGTCAGGCATCGCGATCGCGGCCTCGGTGCCGAGGAAGGCCTGGTCCTGGGTGCCGATGACGTAGGTCTGCTCGACGACGACCTCGCCCTCGGCGGAGGGGTCGCCCTTGTCGATGACCACCCGGCGGAAGAGGTTGCCCTCGGGGCGCAGCGGCGGCCCGGCCAGCGCCTCCTCGGTGTCGACCACGACCGGCAACCGTTCCCACACGGTCACGACCGCAGCGCAGCCGGCCCGGGCAGCGGCCGCCGTGGTCGCGGCAACCGCCACCACCGGCTCGCCGTGGAACCGCGCAACGTCCGAGACGAACACCGGCTGGTCCGGCTGGTCGAGACCGTACGTCGCCAGTCCGGGCACGTCCTGGGCAGAGAGCACCGCGACGACGCCGGGCACGGCGCGCGCGGGCGCCAGGTCGAGGGAGACCAGCCGGGCGTGCGGGAAGGGACAGCGCAGGACGGCGCCCCACAGCATGTCCGGCTCGGTCAGGTCGCCGGCGAACAGGAACTCCCCGGTCGCCTTGGCCATCCCGTCCGGCCGGAGCGTGCTGGCTCCGACGCCGCGGGTCACGGTGACGTCCGGCCGCGGGCTGCTGAGAGGACGGCATCCACGATCCGACCGTAGCCGGTACAGCGGCACAGGTTGCCGGCCAGGCCCCGTCGCACCTGCTCCTCGGTCGGGGCCGGGTTGCCCTCGAGCAGGTCGGTGGCGGCGATCACCATGCCCGGGATGCAGAATCCGCACTGCACCCCGCCGGCCTCGACCAGCGCGCGCTGCACGTCCGAGGGCTCGTCGGAGCTGCCGAGGCCGGACGCGGTGACGACCGGCTCGGTGACGTCGGCGGCGAGCACCGTACAGGCCGTCACGAGGACGCGGCCGAGCAGCACCGAGCAGGATCCGCAACGCCCTTCGTAGCAGGCGTCCTTGGTCGCGGTGAGGCCCAGGTGATGCCGGAGCACGTCGGCCAGGTTGGCGTTCTCCGGCGCGTCGAGCACCTCGTACGGGACACCGTCGACGGTCAGCGAGAGGCTCACACGGCACCGTGCGCAGGCTCGCCGAGCGCACGCATGAGGGCGCGCCCGGCGAGAACCCCGGCCAGGTGCCGGCGATGGTCGGATCCCACCCGGTAGGTCGTCCTGGCCACGACCGCGCCCTTGACCGCGCGCCCGAACTCGCGACACAGCTCGGGCGCGGCGACCGGTCGGGACCAGTCGAGGGCGTCGGTCAGCAGCGCCTCGGCAGCCAGCGCACGGATCGGCGCACGCGCCACCGACCCGATCACGCACCGGACAGTGCGCCGCGTGACGTCGACGACCAGGGCGCAGGTGGCCGAGGCCTCTGCCGCCGTCGCCCGCTCCGCCACCCGCAACCACACCTGCGGCCCAGTCGGCACCCTCACCGCGATCGAGCGCAGCACGTCGGTGGGGCCGCGCCCGTCGCGGTCCAGCCAGTCCTCGATCGCCACCTGGCGGCTGCCGGCGGCCGACACGACGTCCAGCCGGGCACCCAGGGCCACGAGAGCGGCGATCGCGTCGCCGTTCCAGCGCGCGGATCCGACGCCGCCGCCGATGGTGCCGGCGTTGCGCTGCGCCGGCGTGCCGAGGCGGCCGGCCAGGTCGCAGAGCATCGGCAGCCCCGCGAGCTCCGGCGGCCGGGCCACGAGCTGCGCGTACGTCGTCATCGCGCCGATCCGTACGCTGTCCGGGCCCACCGTGAGGCCGTGCAGGTCGCTCGCGTGGCGGAGACTGACGAATCCGCCGGGGGTCCGCCGCCGGCCGTTGACGGCCACCATGAGGTCCGTGCCGCCGGCCAGCAGCACCTGGTCGTCCCCACGCGCCATCGCCTCGCCCGCTTCTGCGGCGCTCGAGGGCCGAACGAGGGACAAGTCGCTCCAGATCGCTTGATCCGCAGGCAATCTGCGGTTGCGGGTGGAACACGATGTCCGGCGCCCGATGAGTGTGTCAAGCCCCCGAGGTCGGCTCGGCCAAAAGGACCGAAACAGTAACCTGTGTGAAATGCGGCGAAGTTAGCGTCGGTCGCATGGAGCTCGCGGTCATCTCTGCGGAGGCCCCGGCGGCCAGGGGCCTGCGCACCGGCACCCTGGACAACTGCAGCCGGCGGATGCTGGCCGCCTGGCACGTCGTCGCGACGTCCGCCGAGGTGGGCGACACCCCGCACCCGGTGATGCTGCTCGGGCAGCCCTGGGTGCTGGTCCGGTTCCCGGAGGGCCTGCGCGCGTTTCCCGACGTCTGCCCCCACCGGCTGGCGCCGTTGTCGGCGGGCTCCGTCGTCCAGGGCACGCTGCAGTGCGGCTACCACGGCTGGCGATTCGGCGCCGATGGCGGCTGCGTCGACATCCCGGCGCTGGGCAAGACCGAGCGGATCAGCAAGCGGGCAACGCTGCCGGCCCCGTACGGCGTCATCGAGCGCTACGGCCTGGTCTGGCTGGCCCCCCTCGAGCCACTGGCGCCGCTGCCGGCCTTCCCCGAGTTCGGCACGCCGGGCTTCGACCTGACCAGCTCGACGATCGTGCGGACACCGGTCAGTGCCGCCCAGCTGGTCGACAACTTCCTCGACGCGGCGCATTTCCCGTTCGTGCACGCCGCGACCTTCGGCGCAGCGGAGGCGGCGAGGGTCGAGGAGTCCGGCATCGAGCATGGCGAGTGGACGGTCGGAACGACGTTCTCGACGTGGTACCGGACGATGGACGACCCGCTGGTCGCCGCCGGCGAGCGAGAAGCCCTGCAGCCACAGGATCTTTTCAAGCAGGGCTACGCCGGCTACGCGGTCACGCTGCGGCTGTCGTTCCCCACCCTCGGCTGGACCATCGGCATCCTGTTCGTCTGCCAGCCCGAGTCCGGGGAGAGCACCCGCGTCTACAAGCTCCTGGCCCGGGACGACCTCGACGGCGACCCTGTGCGCCTGGCGGCGTTCGTCAAGGACGAGGACACCATCCTGGACGAGGACCTGCGGATCCTCGAGCGCTACGGGCACCGGCAGATCCACCTCGACCCGACCGTCGAGATGCATACGAAGGCCGACCGGCTGAGCCTCGCCTGGCGTAACCTGGTCGCCGAGATGCCTGAACCCACTGAGACAACCGCGCACCTGGCGGGCTGAGTGCTCGCCGAGGTCTGGCCGTTCGTTCGCGCCTGCAGCGCGGACGGGCAGCCTGTCGCCCTGGCCAGGGTCGTCTCCCGTACGGGGACCACCGGCCGGCCAGTCGGGGCGACCATGGCGGTGGCCGCCGACGGGCGATGGGCCGGCTCCGTCGCAGGCGGCTGCGTCGACGGCGACGTCCTCACCACCGCTGCGGCGGTGCTGGCGGGGGCGCCAGCCACCCTGGTCCGCTGCGACCTCGGGCCGGACTCCCGCCCGGCATGGGAGACGGGGCCCGCCTGCACCGGCTCGGTGAGCGTCCTGATCAGTGAGCTGTTCGACGAGATGGTCTGCGCGGCCGTCGGTCTCGTGCTCGACTCGCCCCCGACGGAGAGCGACCGGCCGCCCTTGACGTTGCGCACCAGCCTCGAGCCGCCGTACGAGACCAGGATCGGGCCGTATCCGGACACCGAGGTCATGGTCGACACGATCCGGGCGGCCCCACGCCTGGTCCTGGTCGGCGCGACCGACATCGCGATGTCGCTGTCCGCCTTTGCCGCGGCAGCAGGCTTCCGGGTGGTGGTCCTCGAACCGCGACCCGCGTACGCGCTGGAGGACCGGGTGCCGGCCGCGACCCTCGTACGGGCGTGGCCTTCGGCCTGGCTCGGGGGTCATCCGCTCGGTCCCGACGACTCCCTGGTCGCCCTGACCCACGAACCCAGGCTGGACGACGCCGCGCTGGTGCAGGCGCTGCGCAGCTGTTGTGGCTACGTCGCCGCCATCGGGAGCCGGGCCACGCACGAGGAGCGACTCGCCCGGCTCGCCCACATCCCGGGCGCCGAGCTCATCCATGGCCCTGCCGGCCTCAACCTGGGTGGCGCATCGGCTGCGCAGACCGCCCTGTCCGTGCTGGCCGAGGTCGTCGCCGTACGCAACGGGCGCGACGGGGCCCCGCTCGTGCTCTCGCCGGGGCGGGTGCACGTCTGGTGAGCGTGACCGCCGTCGTGCTGGCCGCTGGGGCGGCGCGCCGGCTGGGCCGGCCCAAGCAGCTGGAGCAGGTCGGTGGCCTCGCCCTCGTGGCACGCGCCCTGGGCGCCGCTGCTCCGGCGGACAACTGCCTGGTAATGCTGGGTTCTGGCGCGGCCCTCATCCGGCCCACGGTCCAGAAGCACATGCCCACGGCCACGATCTCCGTGGTCGGTGACTGGCAGCGCGGCATGGGACATGTCCTCGCTTCGGCCGTCTCGTCCCTGCCGCCGGGGACCGACGCGGTCGTCGTGCTGCTGGCCGACCAGCCTTTCGTCACGGCAGCCGCCGTCAGGCTGCTGATCGAGACCTGGCGCGCGACCGGCGAACCGTGGCTGTGCGCCGGCTACGACGGCCGCAGGGGTCACCCACACCTGTTCGACGGCACCTGGTTCCCCGCGCTGGCGACGCTCGACGGGGACGACGGGGCCAGGGCGGTGACGGGCGCCCACCGGCCCTATGTCGTCGAGGTGCCAGGTGACGATACGGATATCGACGACGAATCCGACCTTGTCGGCACACTTGTGCTTACAGACAGACACCCGGCGGATGTCGCAGGGGCGCGTGTTAACCGATCGGCAACGGACAGCAACTCCCGCGAAACCTGAACTGCCTAGCGTGACGGTTGCCGGTCCGGGGGGATCGGGAGCGAACTACCTGGTTCGCCTGTCCGCCAACGGGTTTGGCGCCACCACGGACAATCTGGAGCCCTGATGCCGTCCTCGATCGACCGCCGTACGCTCCTCCGCCGCGGGCTGCAGGCCTCCGGCCTGGTCATGACGTTGCCCATCCTCGAGGCCTGCGGGTCCTCCTCGAGCTCGGGTGCCGCCACCTCCGGCGCCGCTTCCGCCACCTCAGCCGCTGCCAGCACCGGCGCCTCCGCTGCGGCCAGCGCCACGGCCAGCGCGGCGGCGGCAAGCTCGGCGCCTGCCACGACCACTGCGGCAGCCAAGGCCTTCGGCACGATCGACTACCGGCTGGCGTGGATAAAGAACGTCGAGTTCGCCGGCACCTACATCGCGGACACCAAGGGCTACTACAAGGCCGAGGGCTTCTCCAAGGTCAACCTGATCGCCGGCGGTCCCACCGCACCGCCGATCGAGACCGACGTCGTCACCAAGAAGGCCTTCGTCGGCCTGAGCGCGCCTGACCTGGTGGCCGCGGCCGTCAAGGCCGGCGCCAAGCTCAAGATCATCGGCGCGCAGTACCAGAAGAACCCGTTCGCGATCATGTCGATGACCAAGACGGCCATCAAGACGCCGCAGGACATGATCGGCAAGAAGATCGGCGTCCAGGCGGCGAACGAGTCGGTGTGGAACGCGTTCCTCAAGGCCAACAAGATCGACCCGTCCAAGATCACCAAGGTGCCGGTGCAGTTCGACCCGCTGCCGCTCACCACCGGCAGCGTCGACGGGTGGTTCTCCTTCATCACCAACGAGCCGAACGACCTGCGCGGCAAGGGATTCGACGTCACCACGTTCCTGATGGCCGACCACAACTACCCGCTGGTCAGCGAGTGCTACGTGGTGCTCACCGACAACATCTCCGCCCAGGCCGACAAGATCAAGGCCATGTTCCGGGCCGAGATCAAGGGCTGGAAGGACAGCACCGCCGACCCGGCGGAGGGCGCGACGCTGGCCGCCAACGTCTACGGCAAGGGTCTCGGACTCAAGGCTGCGGAGCAGACCCTGGAGTCCAAGGACCAGAACGCGCTCATCAACAGTGCCGACACCAAGAAGAACGGTATCTTCACCATCACGCCGGCCCTGATCGCGCAGAACATCGCGACGCTGAAGTTCGCCGGCTTCGACCTGACCGCTGAACAGCTGTTCGACACCTCTCTCATCGATGCGGTGTACAAGGAAGACCCGTCCCTCATCTGAGGGATCTCCCGCAGTTCTCGGATCTCGACCTGTGAGGCGTGCCTTGGAAGATCTCGCGACGTCCACTGCAGCCTCTGCACCGCCCTCGGTTGCTTCCGAAGCAGGCACCACCCTTGCGCAGCCGGGCAGCGGCATCTCGCTGTCCGGGCTGCGCAAGGACTTCAAGATCGGCCGGCGCACGGTGACCGCGCTCGCGGACACCAACCTCACGACCACCGCCGGCTCGTTCCTCTCGCTGCTCGGGCCGTCCGGTTGCGGCAAGTCCACCGTGCTGCGCATCCTGGCCGGCCTCGAGACCCAGACGGCTGGCGAGGCACTGCTGCACGGCGAGCCGCCTGACGTGGCCCGCAGCAACCACCACCTGGGCATCGCCTTCCAGGACTCGGCGCTGCTGCCCTGGCGCTCGGTCACGGCGAACATCCGGCTGCCGCTCGAGGTCGCCGGCCTCAAGCCCGGCCCCAGTCTGATCCAGGACCTCGTCCGCCTGGTCGGGCTCGAGGGTTTCGAGAAGGCCCGGCCGGCCCAGCTCTCCGGAGGGATGCGGCAGCGGGTCGCCATCGCAAGGGCCCTGGTCGTCGAGCCCAAGGTGCTGCTGCTCGACGAGCCGTTCGGCGCCCTGGACGACATGACCAGGCAGCGGCTCAACCTGGAGCTGCTGCGGATCTGGTCGGCGAGGGCCACGACCACCCTGATGGTGACGCACGGCATCTCCGAGGCGGTGTTCCTCTCCGACGAGGTCGCGGTCATGAGCCCACGGCCCGGCCGGGTGATCGAGATCGTCAAGGTCGACCTGCCCAGGCCGCGTACGCCCGAGATGATGCGCAGCCCGGAGTTCCACGCCCACCAGGACCAGCTCTCCGAGCTGCTGTTCGGCGGCAGCGGCGTCCCGACCAGCGGCGACGACACGTGACCGCCGCTCCAGCCCTGGCAGGTGCGCGGCGGTCCGGCTTCCCGACGCTGCCTCGTCAGGTCACCTCGGCGCTGGGCATCGTGGCCATCCTGATGATCTGGGAGGTTCTGGCGGTCACGGTCCTCGCGCACGGTGGCGCCGTGCCCACCCCGGTCGCGGTGGTCCGCCAGTGGGGCACGGACGGCTGGTCGCTCTACCGGCCCAACGTCGACGCGACGGTGTGGGAGGCGATGCGCGGGTTCTTCTGGGGCAACCTGCTGGCTTTCGTCCTCGCCGTCGTCGTCATCCTGGTCCCGGTCCTCGAGCGGGTCATCTCCCAGATTGCCGTGGCGTCGTACTGCCTGCCGGTCATCGCCGTCGGCCCGATCCTCACCGTGGTGCTCAACGGCGATGCCCCGATGGTGGCGCTGTCCGCGATGTCGGTCTTCTTCACGACACTGATCGGGGTGCTGCTCGGCCTGCGGGCCGCCGACCCGACCAGCCTCGACCTGGTCGCTGCCTACGGCGGCGGCCGGTGGCAGCAGCTGCGCCGGGTGCGCCTCGCGGCCGCGCTGCCCAGCACGATCGCGGCACTCAAGGTCGCAGCCCCGTCGGCCCTGCTCGGCGCCATCATCGGCGAGTATCTCGGCCGGGTCGACTCCGGCCTCGGCCTGGCCATGACCATCGCCCAGCAACAGCTCGACGTCGCCCGCACCTGGGGCATCGCCCTGGTCGCCGGCGGCGTCGCCGGTCTCGGCTACGGGCTGATCGCGCTGGTCGCCCGGTACGCGGTTCCCTGGGCCCGTACGGGCACGACGGGGTCGCCGTCATGACCGCGCCCGCCGTCCCCGGCACCCGCAGCGTCCTGACCTCGTCGCAGGCGATCGTCGGCAGCGGGACCGACGGTGCGGACCCGACCACCAGCAGCGGCCAGTTCCTCACGGCGCTGGCCGTGCGCGCCGGCCGGTCCGCCGTCTCCATGGTCTTCGCCATCGCTGTCCTGCTCGCGGTCTGGCTGGGATTCATCAAGTTCTTCGCGGTCAACCCACTGGTGGCCAAGAGCCCGATCGACGTCTACCACTACCTGGTCACCGACGCAGACGCCGGCAGCCACTGGTCAACCATCAACGTCGGGCTCGGCCGGACGCTGCTCGACGCGGGCGTGGGCTTCTCCGCCGGGCTGGTCGTGGCGTTCGTCGTCGCGGTGCTGTTCGTGCTGTCGCAGACGATCGAGGCGGCCTTCCTGCCCATCGCGATGATCATCCGATCGGTGCCACTGGTCGCCATGACGCCGGTCATCACGCTCGTGTTCGGTCGCGGCCTGCTCGGGACGACAGTTGTCAGCGGGATCGTGGTCTTCTTCCCGTCGCTCGTCATCATGGTCTTCGGCCTGCGGTCGGCGCCGCGGCAGGCAGCCGACCTCTGCCGTGCCTACGGCGCGAGCCCCTGGATGACCCTGCGCAAGGTGGCGCTGCCCAGCGCGCTGCCGTCCATCTTCGCCTCGGCCCGGATCGCCGTACCCGGAGCCCTCATCGGCGCGCTGCTGGCCGAATGGCTGGCCACCGGCAAGGGACTCGGCGCCCAGATGCTCAGCGACGGCGCCACGTTCCTCTACGACGACCTGTGGGCCTCGGTGGTCGTCATCACCGTCACGTCGGTGCTGATCTACGCGGCGGTCGGTGTCCTCGAGACCGCCGTCCTGGCCCGCTTCGGACCGGCGCCGACGCGCCGCTGACCTCCGTACGAGAGGGGCCTGAGCAGCGCCTGCCGGGGTGCCAGGGGAGCTCTCAAACCCCTCTCGTACGGGGCCCCCGCGCAGCCGAACGTTGGTGCCAAGCCATCAGCTAGAGATCGAGGCGGCGGGAAACGGCAGTAAGCGCCCGCCGGGCGGCCGCGAGGTCGAGACCGACCAGCCGGCCGTCGGTGACCACCGGCGAGCCGTCGACCAGCAGGTGGCGGACCTTGCGATCGGGCCCGAGTACGAGGGCCGTCAGCGCATCCGGCATGTCGGCGATGTCGTCGCCCGGCCAGACCGCGATGTCCGCGCGGTAGCCCGGCTCGAGCACCCCGATGTCCGTACGGCCAAGGGCCTTTGCCCCGCCGACCGTGCCAAGACGTAGGGCGTCGAGGGGCCCGAAGTCGGCTGGGCGGCCACTGAGCTGGCGGGCTGTGTACATCGACTGCCGCAGCTCGGCGAACAGGCCGCCCACCTCGTTGCTGGCGGCACCGTCGACGCCGAGGCCCACCGCTGAGCCGGCCGCCTCGAGGTCGAGCACCCGGCAATGGCCGGCGGCGAGGCGGTTGTTGGACGAGGGACAGTGCCCGACGCCGACCCCTGCCGCCCCGAGCCTCGACACCTCGTCGTCGTTGAAGTGGATACCGTGCGCGATCCACACATCGTCAGCGACCCAGCCCAGCTGGTCCATCAGGTCGACGGGCCGCATGCCGAAGCGGGCGAGCACGTCGTACTCCTCCTCGACCGTCTCCGCCAGGTGCGTGTGCAGCCGCAGGCCGAGACGGCGGGCCAGCGCAGCCGACTCGGTCATCAGCTGCGGCGTGACACTGAACGGTGAGCAGGGGGCTACGGTGACCACGATGCGGGAGCCGTCGTGCAACCGCGCGGCCACCGACTCCGTGCTGGCCAGGATGGAGTCGAGGTCCTCCACGACGCTGTCCGGCGGCAGCCCACCCTGGGACGCCCCGAGGTCCATCGACCCACGAGCGAGGTGGATCCGGACCCCGACCGTGCGCGCTGCTGCCGCGAGATGGTCGAACACCGTGTCGTCACCGCGCGGCACGAGGTAGTGGTGGTCGGCCACCGTGCTGCAGCCGCTCAGCGCGAGCTCGGCCAGCCCCACCGTCGCCGCCGCCCCGACGTCCTCGGGCGACAGCTGCGCCCAGACCGGGTAGAGCGTGGTCAGCCAGCCGAACAGGTCGCAGTCGACCGCCCGGCCGCGCGTCGCCCACTGATAGAGATGGTGATGGGTGTTCACCAAACCGGCGGTGATGATGTCGCCGTCGACGCGCAACACCTCGTCGCCGGCCCGCTCGGGCACCTCCCCGACGGCCTCGATCACCCCGTCGACCACGGAGATGTCACCGGGCCAGCGGGCACCGCGCAGGACGAGTCGACGGGTCACGACCGCGAGGCTAACCAGATGCTGTTACGTCGGCGTTTCATCGGCGCGGCCGGCAGCAGCGCAACGACGACGAACAGATGGCGAAATGGTCAAGAACGGGATGGCCTGAGCGCATGAGGAAAACGTAACACATTGTTGATCTCCGACATATTGCCGAGAAATCGCGTGCCGAGAGGCTCAGCGCCACTAGCCGACACGGGAGGTCCGCAGTGACGTCAGAGCTGTCGAAGTCCACTTCAACCCCGCCGCACGTCCCGCCCTCGTTGCCCCATGAGGCGGTCAAGGAGGAGGCATCCCGCAGCTACAACTCGATGGTCGACAACGAGACCCTCGAGGACTATTCGCTGCGGTACGCGCCGAAGTCCTTTCGAAAGTGGAGCGAGTTCACGGTCGCGACGACGGCCCTCGGCGGCATCGCCTACCTCGCCGACTTCGCCATCGGTGCCTCGATCGCGATCACTCATGGCTTTCAGAATGCCCTGGCCTCAGTGCTTGTGGCCGCAGTCGTCATCTTCCTGACCAGCATCCCGATCGCCTACTACTCGGCGAAGTTCTCCATCGACATGGACCTGCTGACCCGTGCTGCGGGCTTCGGCTACCTGGGCTCGACCCTCACCTCCATCATCTACGCCAGCTTCACCTTCATCTTCTTCGCCCTCGAGGGCTCGATCATGGCGCAGGCCTTCAAGTCCGGCTTCGGGCTGCCGCTGGCCGCGGGCTACATCCTCGCTTCGCTGGTCGTGCTGCCGCTCGTCGTGTTCGGCATGACGGCTATGGCCAAGCTGCAGGTGTGGACCCAGCCGATCTGGCTGGTGCTGATGTTCGCCCCGTTCGTCTATGTCGCTTTCGACGACCCGAACAAGTACAGCCAATTCACCCACTTCGGCGGCAGCCGGGGCAGTGCGTCCTTCAGCTGGCTCGGCTTCGGGCTCGGCATGGGCGTCGCTCTTTCCCTGATCGCGCAGATCGGCGAACAGGTCGACTACCTGCGGTTCATGCCTCAGAAGACCGCACAGAACTCCAAGAAGTGGTGGGCGGCGGTCATCGCAGCCGGCCCCGGCTGGGTCATCCTCGGCGCGGCCAAGCAGCTCGGCGGCGCGTTCCTCGCGTTCTACGTCGCCAACAAGGTCGGGCTGACCAAGGCCGGCGAGCCGATCGAGCAATATCTCGGCGGCTTCGGCACCTTCATGACCGCCGGCACTCTGGCCCTTGCCGTCTTCTTCGTGGTGCTCTCGCAGATCAAGATCAACGTCGTCAACGCCTACTCGGGATCGCTGTCCTGGTCGAACTTCTTCTCCCGGGTGCTGCACTACCACCCGGGCCGGGTCGTCTGGATCTTCTTCAACGTCGGGATTGCCCTGACCCTGATGGAGATGGGGGTATTCTCCTTCCTCAACACGGTGCTGGGCTTCTATTCCAACGTGGCCATCGCGTGGATCGGCGCGATCGTGGCCGACCTGGTCATCAACAAGCCGTTCAAGCTGAGCCCGCCGATCATCGAGTTCAAGCGGGCACACCTCTACAACTTCAACCCGGTCGGCTTCGGGTCCATGGTGGTGGGCTCGGTCGTCTCGATCCTCGCGTTCTACAACGCCTTCGGCGAGTACGCGCAGGCATTCTCACCGTTCATCGCCCTCACCCTCGCCTTCGTCCTGTCGCCGATCCTGGCGATCGCCACCAAGGGCAAGTACTACATCGCGCGGGACGACACCATGACCGACCCGCTGTGGGTGGACGGCCAGCTCTCCGCCGTCACTCATGAGTGCAGCGTCTGTACGACGAGCTTCGAGCGGCCGGACATGGCGAGCTGCCCGTTCCACTCCGGCTCGATCTGCTCGCTGTGCTGCAGTCTCGAGAAGTCCTGCCACGACATGTGCAAGAAGGGCACCCGGCTGATCGACCTCACGGTCCCCGAAGCCCGGGTCCCGGGGTGAGCCGACGCCCATGCCCTCGTACGAATACCGCTGCCCGTCCTGCGCCGACTTCGTGCTCCGGCGGCCCATGGCGGCAGCGACCGCAGCACCGGCACCCTGCCCGCAGTGTGGCGCACCCTCGGCGCGCGTGTTCCGCGCGCCGGGGGTGACCCGCACCCCGGCTGCTCTCGGCCGCGCCCTGGCCGGCGCTGAGTCCAGCGCCGACGCGCCGGCTGTCGTCCGCAGAAGTCCCGGCGCCGTAAAGGGACCTGCCCCGTCGCCGTACCCTCAGCTGCCCAGACCCTAAGGATCCGCGATGCCCCAGGTCGTCTTCTCGGTGGACCAGTCGAAGTCGATGCGCGACCAGACGGTACCTGGCCACAACCGCTGGCACCCCGGCATACCGGCTGTGGCGTGGGTCAAGCCGGGTGACGAGTTCCGGATGGAGTGCAAGGAGTGGACGGACAACCAGATCGGCAACAACGACTCGGCCAACGACGTACGCGACGTCGACCTCACCGTGGCGCACATGCTCAGCGGCCCGATCGGCGTCGAGGGTGCCGAGCCGGGCGACCTGCTCGTGCTGGACATCCTCGATCTGGGTCCGGTGCCGCAGCAGACCGGTCCGGCGCCCGGGCAGGGCTGGGGCTACACCGGCATCTTCGCCAAGACCAACGCCGGCGGCTTCCTGACCGACTACTTTCCTGATGCGGCAAAGGCGATCTGGGACTTCCACGGTCAGGAGGCCACGTCACGCCACCTGCCGGGTGTCCGCTACACCGGCATCACGCACCCCGGGCTCTTCGGAACGGCGCCCTCAGCCGACCTGCTGGCCAGGTGGAACGCACGCGAACGGGCACTGATCGCCACCGACCCGTCGCGGGTGCCGGCTCTGGCCCTGCCGCCGCTGAGCCAGGGCACCCTCGCCGGCGCCCTGTCCGGCTCCGAGTTCGCCACGGTGGCTGAGGAGGGGGCCCGTACGGTGCCTGCCCGGGAGAACGGCGGCAACCACGACATCAAGAACTTCACCCGCGGCTCCAGGGTGTTCTATCCCGTCCACGTGCCCGGCGCCCTGCTGTCCGGCGGCGACCTGCACTTCAGCCAGGGTGACGGTGAGATCACCTTCTGCGGGGCCATCGAGATGGGCGGCTTCATCGACTTCCACGTGGACCTGATCAAGGGCGGGATGGAAACGTACGGCGTGACCACCAACCCGATCTTCATGCCCGGCCGCGTGGAGCCGCGCTACACCGAGTTCCTCAGCTTCATCGGGATCTCGGTCGACCATGAGACAGACACCAACCTCTATCTGGACGCGACACTCGCGTACAAGCGGGCCTGTCTCAACGCGGTGGCCTACCTGCGGAAGTTCGGCTACAGCGGCGAACAGGCCTATCTGTTGCTGGGGTCAGCGCCGATCGAGGGCCGGATCAGCGGCGTCGTCGACATCCCCAACGCCTGCTGCTCGCTCTACCTGCCGACCGAGATCTTCGACTTCGACATCAAGCCCTCGTCGGCAGGACCCACCTGGGCCGATCGCGGGTCGTGCGCGCTCACCAGCTGACCGCTCAGGCCTCAGCGGCCGGCTTGAGTGCGGCAGCCGTAAGGGTCTTCGCGGTGTGGACGGCGCTAGCGACAGCGGCCTTGGGGGTCAGTCCGCACAGGTCCATGAGGGTGAACAGCGCCTCAGCCGAAACGACGACCGCAAGGTCGCGCTTGAGCTGTGCGAAGGCCTTCGGATCGGTCTTTGCGAACGACTCGTTGAGCGGGGCGAGCGCCTGGTCGATGAGCGCGAAGCGCTGTCCCGGCCTGCTGGCGGCAGCCTGGGAGTCCGTGATGGAGGCCGAAATCATGGCCCGCACTGCACCTTCGAAGCCCAGGACGCTCCTGAGCAGCCACCTCGTCGCGTAGCCGATCCGCTCGACAGGATCACCGACGTGGGCGATCGGTTTCAACGCGTCCACCGGACTCGGCAGGATGCCGGCCAAAGCCTCGCGCAGCAGCGACAGCAGGTCCGGAAAATACCGGTAGGCCGTGGCGTCGCTGACGAGCGCGGCCCTGGCGACGGCGGGCATGTTGACCGCGCCGCCCGACTTGATCAGCTCCCGGGTGGCATCGAGGATCGCACTCCGGGTGCGCTCCTTCTGGTTCGCCCGTCCCGTGCGCGCCGGACTGCTCGGATCGGCCGGCAAGGTCATCTGTCCATCCTCACGCCTGCATCGGACACCAGGGTTCTCCAGACCACGCCTTGCCCGAACGCGTTGTGGGGCTCTACTCTCGTCGTGAGACAACACTCTCATAAGGAGACGAGATGACGCAAGTGTCGATCGTCGGCCCGGACGATGGGGAAGTCATGCTCTCCGGGCCGGCCAACCTCACCAGATCGCAGCATCCACCGGGGCCAGCGCCCACTCGCCAAGGAGCCTGCATGACCACGACCACCGCCCGCACCGTAACCGTCGACGGCATCGGGCCGGTGCAGCTCACCGTCACCCAACGCGGTGACGGCCGTCCCTTCCTGCTGTTGCACGGCGGAGCCGGCCTGCCGTCCGTCGAGGGATTCGCCGACCTGCTGGCCGGCTCCGAGCACGCAGCCGTCCTGACCCCTGTCCACCCTGGGTTCGGCGGCACTCCCCGCCCCGAGCACCTCGACAGCATGAAGGCCCTGGCCCTCGTCTACACCCAACTGCTGGCCGACCTGGGGCTGACCGAGGTGACCGTGGTCGGCAACTCGATCGGCGGATGGATCGCCGCCGAGATGGCCCTCCTCAACAGTGCACGCGTGGGCAGCGTCGTCATCATCGACGGCGTGGGCCTGCGCCTCGAGGCCCATCCGATCGTGGACTTCTTCGCGCTGGACTTCAGTCAGGTCACCGATCTCAGCTTTTACAACCCGGACCCCTTTCGCCTCGACCTGGCCGCACTGCCCGACGAGCAGAAACTCGTCATGGCCGGCAACCGGGCGGCGCTGCTGATCTACGGTGGGACGACCATGTTCGATCCCGGGCTGCTCGAACGCCTGCCGGCCATCGCCACCCCGGTCCTCGTCGTCTGGGGGACAGCGGACCGCATCGTCCCTCCCGAACACGGCCACGCCTACGCCGACGCCATCCCGGGCGCCCAGTTCCACCTGATCGATGAAGCCGGACACCTGCCGCAGCTGGAGACACCGGACCTGCTGCTCCGCCTGGTCTGGGACTTCGCCGAGGCCAACAACGACGGCCGGCCCACCGGCTAGAGCAGCCGACCGGGTCAGGACCTCGAACCCCGCCGCCACAAGGGGGCCGGGCGAATTCGCTAGGGTTCGGCTATGAGTCTGCTCGTCGTCACAGGTACCGGAACCGGCGTGGGCAAGACCGTCGTCACCGCAGCCATCGCCGGCCTCGCCCTCGACCGGTTCAGCACCGTTGCCGTCGTCAAGCCGGCCCAGACCGGCGTCGGGGCCGGCGAGCCGGGCGACCTGGACGAGGTGGCGAGGCTCAGCGGCGCCGGCAACCGCTACGAGCTGGCCCGCTACCGCGACCCGCTCTCACCCGCCGCCGCAGCGAGGCGCAGCGGGATGCCACCGCTGGACCTGAACGCGACGGCAGCACGGATCGCTGCCCTGGAGTCCGAGCACGACCTGGTCATCGTGGAGGGCGCCGGTGGTCTCCTGGTCCGCTACAACGACGACGGTGCGACCCTGGCCGACCTGGCGTACGCGCTGCACGCCTCCGTCGTCGTGGTGGTCAGGGCGGGACTCGGCACGCTGAACGACACGGCACTCACCCTGGAGGTGATGGCGAACCGTGGCGTGCTGCTGGACTCGGTGGTGATCGGCAGCTGGCCGCACGAGCCGGACCTGGCCGCGCGCTGCAACCTGCGCGACCTCGAGACCCTGGCCGGCCGACCGCTGGGCGGCGCCATCCCCGAGGGGTCGGGTGGGCTCGACACGGCCACGTTCCGGCTGATGGCGAGATCGTGCCTGGGGTCAGCGTACGGTGGCGGCTTCAGTGCGGCAGACTTCAAGGAACTGCATCAGGAAGGCACCTCGTGACCGAGACGCTCGACAATCCCCCGCAGGCCGCGCAGACGGACATCCTCGCCATCGCCCGTCAGCAGGTGCTCGTCGAGGGCCGCGGCCTGACCGACGAGCAGGCCCTCGCGTGTCTCCGCCTGCCGGACGACCGTCTCGACGAGCTGCTCCAGCTGGCGCACGAGGTGCGGATGGCCTGGTGCGGCCCCGAGGTCGAGGTCGAGGGCATCGTCTCGGTCAAGACCGGTGGGTGCCCCGAGGACTGCCACTTCTGCTCGCAGTCGGGGCAGTTCCAGTCCCCCGTACGGGCAGCGTGGATCGACGTTCCCGAGCTGGTACGGGCTGCGCGCGAGACGCTCGAGACGGGGGCGTCGGAGTTCTGCATCGTCGCTGCCGTCCGCGGGCCCGACCGGCGGCTGATGGACTCCGTCGCCGAAGGGATCCGCGCAATTCGCCTGGATGGCAACGACATCAACATCGCCTGCTCGCTCGGCATGCTGACTCAGGAGCAGGTCGACGAGCTCGTGGCGATGGGCGTCCACCGCTACAACCACAATCTCGAGACCGCCCGCTCCTACTTCCCGCAGGTAGTCACCACCCACACCTGGGAGGAACGCTGGGAGACCTTGCGGATGGTGGCCGACGCCGGCATGGAGGTCTGCTGCGGCGGCATCGTCGGCATGGGCGAGACCATCGAGCAGCGAGCCGAGTTTGCCGGCCAGCTCGGCACTCTCGCGCCCGACGAGGTCCCGTTGAACTTCCTCAACCCGCGTCCGGGCACCCCGTTCGGCGACCTGCCGGTGGTGGACGCCCGCGAGGCATTGCGGACGATCGCGACGTTCAGGCTGGCCATGCCGCGCACCATCCTGCGTTACGCCGGCGGCCGCGAGATCACCCTCGGCGACCTCGGCAC
Source organism: Frankiales bacterium (assembly GCA_033851545.1). GTDB lineage: Bacteria > Actinomycetota > Actinomycetes > JAWWOL01 > JAWWOL01 > JAWWOL01. The sequence goes on from JAWWOO010000026.1 coordinate 37,717, forward strand.
CGAGCAGGGCCTGCTGGGCGGCATCAACGCGGTCATCGTCGGCAACTACCTGACCACGCTCGGCCGGTCCCCCGACCAGGACCTGGCGCTGCTCGACACGCTGCAGATGCCGATCAAGGCGCTGTCCCAGACGCTCTGACGGCCCCGGCGAGGCAAGACGTATCCTCACCCCGTGAGTGCAACCGCGGCGAGCCCGCAGTCCCCGTACTGCGGTCAGTGCGGCAATCCGGCCAATACCGGCGACCACGCGGCCTGCTCCGGCCGAGCATTGCTGGAGCCGCCACGGTACTGCCCGGACTGCCGTCGGCGGATGGTCGTGCAGGTGACGCCACGCGACTGGTCCGCCAGCTGCTCGGTGCATGGCACCGTGACCGGCTGACCGAGCAGCAGATCTTGACCGACGGTTCCCGACGAGTACCGTGCGACGAACAGCGGTCCCTGACAGACAGGCCTTGTACGGAGTGGTCATGGCCAACCCTGGGCAACCGACGATCTCACGCGGCTCGACTGGTGAACCGGTACGCCGGCTGCAGCGCGCCCTGCGCCGCACGCCCGACCTGTCACTGGTCGTGGACGGCATCTTCGGGCCGGTCACGGAAGCGGCGGTGCGGCTCTTCCAGGAAGGGGCCGGGCTGGCGGCGGACGGCGTCGTCGGCTCGTTGACCTGGGCTGCCCTTCCGGACGGTGGCCCGATGCCGCTGCTCCGGCGGGGTGCGACCGGCGAGGTCGTACGGGCGCTGCAACGCGTTCTCGCAACGGGGGCTCCGGGCCAGTGGAACGTCTCACCCGGCGCCGCGGACGGCATCTTCGGTCCCCTCACGGAAGCGTCGGTCCGGGCGTTCCAGGGCTGGGGGGCGGTCAGCCAGGACGGTGTCGTCGGCGACCGGACCTGGTCGGTTTCCCTGCATGCGGCGAGCGCGACGCTCGAGTCAGTCGTGGGCCTGCAGTTCGTGACCGCCTGAAGCGCACGCCGAGATCGGGGGCTGACCGTCGTGGCGACCTGGGACGACGTACGTCGAGCGGTGGCCGACCTGCCCGAGGTGGACGAGAACGTCGGCGACACGGCGGGCTGGCGGGTCGCCGACAAGACGTTCGCGTGGGAACGGCCACTGCGTAAAGGCGACGTGGCAGTGCTGGGCGACGCCGTCAGGGACTCGCCTGTCCTGGCCGTACGGGTAGCCGACGAGGGGGTCAAGCAGGCGCTGGTAGCCGACGACCCGGAGGTTTTCTTCACCACGCCGCACTTCGACGGCTACCCCGCGGTGCTCGTCTGGCTGGACCGGATCGAGCCGGAAGCCCTCGCCGAACTGATCGTCGAGGGCTGGCTGGCCAGGGCCCCGCGGCGGACCGCGAGGGCTTACCTCGACCGGTGAGACCCTGGCCGTCGGGTAAGACATCCCTTACCCGGCCGCTCCCGCAGTCGATGACTCGGGCAATTTCGCCCGGCATTTGCGCGCAAAGAAGGACAAACCGGCAACGAGGCAAGACGGGTAAGCAGTTCTACCCAGCGACGCGTGGTGAGGGTGGGTGGTAGGAAACTCTCACATTCGGTGGGCCGCGAACCCGCCACTGCCACAGGGAGTTCCCATGCGTCTCTTCCCATCGGCCCGCACGAGTGCGGGCCGCGTCGCCGCCGCCGCGGTCACCGGCGCCATGATCGCCACCGTCCTCGCCCCAGTCGCCGCTGAGGCCAGCACGCCGACCACGTCGGCGACGACCGTCCTCACCCTCACCAGCACCGGGATCAAGGGCATCCCGAAGAGCGTGGCGCCGGGCTATCACACGTTCGTCCTCAAGGAGAGCGCCGCGCAGGCCGCCAAGGACCCGCGAGGGCTGACCGTGGCCCAGTTCGCCAAGGGCTACACCCGGGACCAGTTCAAGAAGGACCTCCGGGCCACGTTCGCCGAGAAGCCAAGTCTCAAGGCGTTCGCCCGCATCACCAAGAACGTCACAGCGCTCGGAGGTCTCGACCTCGAGAGCGACTACACCACCACCGGGAGCAAGTTCACCGTGCTGCTGAAGCCGGGCACCTACATCCTCGACAACGGCGCCACAAACGAGGGCGCGCCGGACAACCTGTCCGTGCTGACCGTCAAGGGCACCGTTGCCGGGGCGAAGCCCGCCACGGTAGGCACCATCACCAGCTCGGAGTACAAGTACAAGGTCGTCGGTGCACGCCACGGACTGCACACCTACGCCCTGCACAACGCAGGAGCGCAGATCCACATGTACATCATGATCCGGCTGGACAAGGGCCACACGGAGAAGGAGCTGCTCGCACTGCTGAACAGCAACACGCAGGGCCCGCCGCCGTCGTGGGTGCACAACGGTGGGTTCGCGGGGGTCATCTCCGCGGGCCAGACGATGTACACGACGCTCAACTTCAGTGCGCACAGTGACTACGAGTTCCTGTGCTTCATGCCGGACGTCGCCAGCGGCACCCCGCACTTCTTCCTCGGCATGCACCGCTGGTTCGCCGTCAAGTAGCAGGACGCCTTCCGTCTGCCGCTGCCCTCGCTCGATCCCGCGCGGGGGCAGCGGCAGCCACCACTCTCCCTACGTACCAACAGGATGAGACCATGACCTCGGCCGCTGGCGAGGGTCCGGCGCTGAGCCGGCGGCAGCTGCTCGGCCTGGCAGCCGCCGGAACTGCGGCGTGGATGACGCCACAGCTGACCGGCGGCGGCTCCAACGCCAAGGCTTCTTTCGTCGTACCGCTGCCGGGACCGTTGCCCGGGGAACCACTGCGCCGGCTGCCGGAGCTGCGGATGTTCCGAGGGCCTGCCGGGATCAGGACCGGCTACCTCACCGCAGCGCCGATGCCGCGGTCCGACATCGAGTGTGGCGCGCTCGCTCCAGAACCCCTGGCCTACAACAACTTCTTCCCCGGCACGGTGATCCGGCTGCAGGAGGGCCATGCCTCGCGGATCATCTTCCGCAACCGAAGCGGCGAGCTGAGCAACCTGCACCTGCACGGGCTGCGGATCCCGCCGCACGTCGACGCGCCCTTCGTGCACGTGCACCACGGGGCGAACCAGACCTACCGGTTCCGGCTGCCGAAGGGCTCTGCGGGGACCTATTGGTACCACCCGCACCTGCACGGGTCTGTCGAGGGACAGATGGCACGCGGGCTGACCGGGCCGCTGGTCGTCGACCCGGCCCACCTCCCGGCGCCGCTCGCGGGCTGCGAGGACCACCTGGTGGTGCTGAGCACCCGGCTGGACCAGAACGACGTCCTGGTCAACGGTGCCCCGACGCCGACCCTGACCGGCACGACCCCGACAGTGCGGCTCCGGCTCGTCAACGGCGGCGTGGGACGCACGCTAATCCTGCACCTGCGGGAGACCTCCGGTCCAGGCGCCGGGCGGCTGCGGCCGATGTGGCTCGTCGCGACGGACGCCGGGTTCGTCGACCACCCCGTACGGCTGACGTCATTGACCCTCGGCGCGGGCGAACGGGCCGAGGTGCTCGTCGACGCCATGGTCGCGCCAGCCGCACTCGTGACGGCGGACGACGGAGTGACCCAGCTGCTGCTGACCGGGCCGGCCACTGCCGCTCGCCGGCCCCGGCCGGGGGCGCTGGCGCACGTACCGGTGCTCCGCCCGGCAGCGCACGCCCCATACCGGCGGATCGTCCTGGGACAGGCGGGCGACGGCACGTTCCGCCTCGACCGGCGGGACTTCAACCCGAACCGGGTCGACCAGCACGTCAAGGCCGGGACGCTCGAGGTCTGGGACATCGTCAACACGACCGGCGTGGAGCACCCGTTCCACCTGCACACCTGGCCGTTCCAGGTGCTGCGCCGAGGTCACGTGCCGGAGCCGTTCGCCGCATGGCGAGACGTCGTCGTGGTGCAGCCCGGCCAGACCGTACGGCTGGCGGTGCCGTTCACGGCCAACAAGGGTCGCACCGTCTACCACTGCCACGTCGCCATGCACGAGGACGCCGGCATGATGGGCATCGTCCAGGTGAGCTGAGCCAGGGCGGGTCAGGCGACCAGGCCGAGGCGCCGCAGCTCGACGGTAAGGTCGTGCGGCGAGGTCGACGCGGCCATCGCGGCGTCGAGCGAGACGACCCCGTCCCGGATCAGCGTCACCAGGTGCTGATCGAAAGTCTGCATCCCGTAGTACGCGCCTTCGGCGATCAGCGCGCCGATGGTCGACGTCTTGTCGGGGTCGGCAATGGCGTCGGCGATGCGGCCGGTGTTGATCGCGATCTCCATCGTCACGCAGCGGCCCTCGCCGTCGGCGCGGGGCACCAGCCGCTGGCAGATGATGCCACGGAGCGCGCCGGCCAGCGCCAGCCGTACCTGCTTCTGCTCGTGCGGCGGAAAGAAGTCGATGACCCGGTTGATGGTCTCCTGGGCGTCGGTCGTGTGCAGCGTCGACATGACGAAGTGACCGGTCTCGGAAGCGGCGAGCGCTGCCTTGACCGTCTCGTGGTCACGCATCTCGCCGACCAGGATGACGTCGGGGTCCTGGCGCATCGCGGCACGCAGCGCGGTCGGGAAGTCCTCGGTGTCGACCCGGACCTCACGCTGGTTGATCATCGCCATCTTGTCGAAGTGCAGCACCTCGATCGGGTCCTCGATGGTGACGACGTGGACCTCGCGGGTGGTGTTGATGTGGTCGATCATGCCGGCCAGCGTGGTGGTCTTGCCCGATCCGGTCGGGCCGGTCACCAGCACCAGGCCGCGCGGCTCCAGGGCGAGCTGCTGCAGCACCGCCGGCAGGCCCAGGTCCTCCAGTGGGATGGCACCGACGCTGACCCGGCGGAAGACCAGGCCAGCAGAGCCACGGGAACGGAACGCGTTGACCCGGAACCGCCCGACGCCGGGGAGCGAGTAGGCGAAGTCGGCCTCGTTGGTGCGGTTGAACTCCTCCACCAGGTCGGCGCGCAGGACCTCGGAGACCATCAGCTCGGTGTCCGCCGCCGCGAGGTCCCGGGTCTGCAGCTTGCGCAGGCGACCGTCGATCCGCACCCGGGGCGGGCTGCCGACCTTGCAGTGCAGGTCGGAGCCACCGCACTCGACAAGGGCACGCAGGAAGGGCTCGATCGTAGAGGTCACAGGGGATTGTTCGGCGGTCGCGGGTGCCGCCTTGACCCGTACGGGCCAACGGAATCGTGATCATTTGCCCGGCTGCACCCGGCCGAACTGGAGAACCTGGGCAGTTGGGCTACTGCAGCCGGAAACGGTGCCGGTCCGTCGTTGCCGAGGGTTGACGGGGTGCCCGGCGGGTGGAATGAAAGGTTTCGCCCTTTTTAACACCTTTCCCGAACGGAGGGCATCATGTCTCTTTCACGTGCGCTCAACGGCGAGCGCGGGACCAGGCGGGTTGTGCTGAGTGCGATCGGCGTGGTCGGCGCCCTGAGCCTCAGCATCCCGGCGATGGCCGGCCAGGTCAGCACGGCCTCGTCGAGGCCCTGGATGGATGCGGATAAGCCGGTCGCGGTTCGGGTGCAGAGCCTGCTCCATGCGATGACCCTGCCCGAGAAGGTGGGGCAGATGGACCAGCAGCTCGTGGACAACGTCACCACGGACCTGGGCAACACCAACTGCGGAGGCAGCGGCTTCAGCATGCCCAACACCGCCTGCATGCACAGTGCGCTGGTGGACAACTTCACCGGCTCCGTACTGGCCGGCGGGACGGACAACCCACCCGACACCACCGGCGGGGGCGGCGTCGGCAACACGGGCCTGGACTGGGCGAACGAATACAACACGATCCAGCAGTACGCCATCCAGAACTCGCGGCTGCACATCCCCCTGATCTTCGGGGTCGACGCCGTACACGGCTTCGGCCACCCGTGGCAGGCACCGCTGTTCCCCCAGTCGATCGGCATGGGTGCCACTTGGGACCGCTCCGCTGCGCAGGCCGGAGGTGCGGCCACCGCCAAGGCCCTGCAGGCAACCGGGTGGGTGTGGGACTTCGCGCCTGTCCAGGACCTGGCCAGGGACAACCGGTGGGGCCGGACCTATGAGACCTGGGCCGAGGAGCCTGCACTGGCGTCCGCCCTGGGTGCCGCCAACGTGCGCGGCCTGCAGCTGCCCAGCGGCCCGCACTCCCTGGGCGTCACCGCGACGGTCAAGCACTTCGCCGGCTACTCGCAGTCCATCAACGGCCACGACCGCAACGAGGCGCTGCTGCCGATGAACTACCTGCAGAGCGTGCTGCTTCCCTCGTACGACGCCGGCATCGAAGCGGGAGCGGGAACCGTGATGGTCAACTCCGGGTCGATCAACGGCGTGCCCGCGACAGCGTCGCACTACCTGCTGACCGACATCCTGCGCGGCCAGCTGGGCTTCAAGGGCGTCGTGATCAGCGACTACCAGGACGTGCCGGCCCTGCAGTCCGCGTACCACGTCGCGCCCGACCTGGCCGGCGCGATCGCCCTCGCCGTCAACGCCGGCGTCGACATGAGCATGGAGGTCACCAACCCCGACCAGTGGCAGGCCGCGATCCTGCAGGACGTGGCGACGGGGAAGATCTCCAAGGCGCGGATCGACCAGGCAGTGCGCCGGATCCTCACCTTGAAGTTCCAGCTCGGCCTGTTCGACCAGGCGTGCGCCAAGAACCCGGCCGTCGCGTGTGTCGATGCCGGAGCAGCGAACGCCGCAGTGACGGCCGGCCGTGACCTCACGCTGAAGGCCGCGCAGGAGTCAATCACCCTGCTGCGCAACCAGAACAACGTGCTGCCGCTGTCCCCCACCGGCAAGGTCGTCGTCACCGGCCCGAGCGCCGACTCGATGACCAACCAGCTCGGCGGCTGGAGTGTGAGCTGGCAAGGCGTGTTCGGTGCCGGTCATGTCTGCTGCATGGGACCCGCCAACCAGATCCCGCCGGGTACGACCGTCCAGCAGGGCATCACCGGCGAGGACCCGCAGGCGGTGTACGCCCCTGACCAGGCGACCGCACTCTCGCTGGCGGGCGGCGCCAGCGCGTACGTCGTGGCCGTGGGTGAGAAGGCCTACGCCGAGGGGCTGGGTGACAACCCGGCACCCGCACTGCCGCCGGACCAGCAGGCGCTGATCGCCGCGCTCGAGGCCACCGGCAAGCCGGTGATCGTCGTCGTCCTGGCCGGCCGCCCGGTGGGCCTCGGCCCTGCGGCTGAGCAGGCCGACGGCATCCTGATGGCGTACCAGGGCAGCACGGAGGCGGGCCAGGCCGTCGCGGACGCGATCTTCGGCAAGGTCAACCCGAGCGGCAAGCTGCCGATCAGCTGGCCCTCGGACGCCGCGACCGTCGGCGGGGACTTCAACGGCACAGCACCGTCACCGCTCGGCGACCAGCCCAAGTTCTTCGACCAGCTGCCCGGGACCGGCTCCGGGCAGGGCCACGCGTACAACCCGCTGTACCCGTTCGGCTTCGGCCTCTCGTACACCTCGTTCCAGACCAGCGGCCTGTCGGTGACACCGCAGGTGTCCCGGCATGGAACCGCCACGGCCACCTTCACGGTGACGAACGCCGGAGCGCGGGACGGCACGGACATCGTGCCGGTGTACGTGAGCCAACCGGTCAGCGCCGTCGCGGTGCCGCCGCAGCGTCTGGTCGGCTTCGCCAGGGTGACCGTTCCCGCAGGTCAGTCGCAGGTCGTCCACGTGAGGTTCCCGGTCTCCACGCTGGCTGAGACGGCCGGCGACATCAACGCCTCCGGGCCACCTACCGTCGAGCCTGGCGGCTATGCGGTGCAGCTGGACAACAACAGCACAACCCCGTACGACGTGTCCGCCTCTGCCCCGTTCACCATTTCCTGACGGAGCTGGCGCAGGGAGCTGGCGCCGCGCCCGAGACCGGGCGCGGCGCCCGTTCTTCCTGCGGGACGGGCCGCCTCGTCACTCGAGGATGGCGATGATGTCGCCTTCCTGGACGACGTCTCCCTCGTTGACCCGGAGCTCGGCGACGGTGCCGGAGGCCTCGGCGATGACCGGGATCTCCATCTTCATCGACTCGAGGATGACGAGCGTGTCCCCGTCCTCGACCGTGTCGCCCGCTGCGACCAGCACCTTCCAGACGTTCGCGACCATCTCTGCGCGGACTTCCTCGGCCACGGGGGCTCCTCTCAGGTACGGGGACGGCTACGGGCAGATCCAACCATGAACCGCTCTAGCCGGGCTTGGGTGCCCGCATCGTGTCGATCAGTCCCGTGTCGTAGCGCCCGCTCACGAAGCCCTCGTCGGCCAGCAGCTCGAGGAAGAACGGGAGGTTGGTCTTGGGCCCGACGACCTCGAAGCCCGCGACCGCCGTACGGGCCCGGGCGAGGGCCTCGTCGCGGTCGGCGCCCCACACGCAGAGCTTGGCCAGCAACGGGTCGTAGAACGGCGTGACGGTGGTGCCCTTGGCGTAGCCGGCGTCGACCCGGACACCCTCCCCCGAGGGCTCGGTCCAGACGCTGATCGCGCCCGGACTGGGCAGGAACCGTTTGGGGTCCTCGGCGTAGACCCGCAGCTCGATCGCGTGCCCGGTGACGGAGATGGTGTCCGGGTCGAACGCCACGTCCTCGCCGGCCGCAATCCTCAGCTGTGCGTCGACCAGGTCGAGGCCGGTGACCATCTCGGTGACGGGGTGCTCGACCTGCAACCGGGTGTTCATCTCGAGGAACACGAAGTCCTCGCCCGAGACCAGGCACTCGACGGTCCCGGCGTTGCGGTAGCCCACCGCCTCGCCCGCCTTCACCGCAGCGGCGAGCATCCGGGCGCGCAGCACGGGTGAGACACCCGGCGACGGGCTCTCCTCGGCGACCTTCTGGTGCCGGCGCTGGACCGAGCAGTCACGCTCGCCTAGGGCGACGACCCGCCCGTCCGCCAGCCCGAGGATCTGCACCTCGACGTGGCGGGCGTTCGGCAGGTAACGCTCGAGCAGGATCGCCGGGTTGCCGAAGAACCGCTCGGCCCTCGTACGGGCGGTCTCGAAGGCCGACCGCAGCCCGGCCTCGTCATGCGCCACGCTCATCCCGATGCCGCCTCCGCCGGCAGACGCCTTCACCATGACCGGGTAGCCGATCCGTGCTGCCTCGGAGACTGCGACGTCGACCTCCCCCACCGGCTCAGGCGTCCCGGCGGCGACCGGCACACCCGCAGCTGCCATCAGGTTGCGGGCGCTGATCTTGTCGCCCATCGAGCGGATGCAGTCCGGGGACGGCCCGATCCAGGTCATGCCCGCGTCGGCGACCGCCTGCGCGAAGGCGGCGTTCTCGGCCAGGAAGCCATAGCCAGGGTGGATCGCCTGGGCGCCGGTCTGCTTGGCGGCCTCGATGACCTTGGTGACGTCCAGGTAGGACTCGGCCGGCGGCGCGGCCCCGAGCAGGACCGCCTCGTCCGCCTCGTGGACGTACGGCAGGCCGGCGTCCGCCTCGGAGTAGACCGCCACCGCCCTGGCGCCTGCGCGCTGGATGCTGCGGATCACCCGCCGGGCGATCTCACCCCGGTTGGCCACCAGAACCGTCTCGAACACCGCGGTACCGACCCTTCGTCCTGTGACTTGCCTGCCGCCCTGCGTGGCCCCGCGCCTGCGGGCGACCACCAGGGGAGACTAGCGGCGTGGCTCTGGTGACGGTCGTCCTGGTCCTCGCCGCGCTGACCGGGCTTGCGGCGGGCGGGCGCCCGGCTGCCCTCCTGCGGGTCCCGCTGACCGGCTGGCGGCTGCTGCTGGGCGCGACCGGGTGCCAGCTCGCCGGATCGCTGCTGGCCCGTACGAGTGGCTGGTCGGCCGGCTACGAGATCGGCTCCCTGGCGGCGGTGGCCCTGCTGGCCGGGTTCCTGATCAGCAACACGAGCCTGCCGGGCGTGCCGCTGGTCGCTGCCGGGCTGCTGCTCAACCTGGTCGCCGTCCTCAGCAACGGCGCGATGCCGGTCTCGCGCTGGGCGGCCGACCGCGCGGGCCTCGACCTGACCGACATCGCGGCCGGACTCGACGCCCGCCATGTCGTGGCCACCGCCGGTACGACCCTGCGGCCGCTGACCGATGTCGTACCGGTGCCGATGCCGTGGTTCCCCGAGGTGCTCAGCCCGGGCGACGTCCTGGTGGCCTCGGGACTCGGCCTGCTGCTGGTGACCGGCTTGTTGTGGGGTCAGAGCGGGCGGCGACCCGACGACGGCAGCGCCGCGATCGGCACACCCGAGGACGCCGTACGGGACACGACCCGCGCCAGCGCCTCGACCACCCACGGGTCGTACTCGTAGGCCATCCCCAAGCGCAGCCGCTCCAGCGCGTCGGCTCGGCACCCGGCGTCCTCTGGCGCCACCGAGACCAGGTCGTCGTACGCGCTGGCGGCCTTGATGATCCGGCTCGCGATCGGCAGCGTGTCATCGGCCGGGCGGCGGTTGCGGCGATAGGGGTCGGACTGGCGCTCGACGATGATCGCGACCCTGTCCAGCGTGCCGCTGCTCCGGATGATCTCGGCGCCCATCGCCGCGATGCGCTTGCGCTCGGCCGGCGGCACCGTCAGCGTCGACCCGCGCGGGATCGGCTCCGCGAGGGACAGCTGGCCGATGTCGTGCATGAGGGCCGCGTACTCGAGGTCCAGCAGATCACCCTCGGTCAGGCCGACCTCGCGGCCGGTGGCGATGGCCAGCGCCGACACCCGGATCGAGTGGCCGTCCTGGACGTAGCCACCGACCTCGGTGATCTTGGACAGCGCCCGGATGGTCTGCCGGTACGTCGACCGGATCTGCGCGTAGCGACGGAACGAGAACTGCGTGGTCAACAGCGGCAGGATCAGCACGGGCAGGCCCCCCCAGCCCATGAGGTTTGAGGCGAGAGCGATGAGGATGCCGGTCGCGGCCACCGCGGCAGCGAGCCCGGCGACGGCCTGGCCCTCGTCCCGGATGGCCGCCCGCAGCGGAGTCCCTAAGTGCAGGGAGCGATCGGCGGCGGCCGCCAGGAGGTCGACAAGGACCGCGACCAGCACGGCCGCAACCATGATCGGCACCAGGGCACGGGACTTGGCCTGGTGGTCGCCAAGGCCTATCCGGGCGGACAAGGTGTGGAAGGTCGCGGCACCGGCTGCGACCGCCAGGATCTGCCGGCCAAGAACGTCGAGGTTGCTTCGTCGGCCGGCGAGCGTGTGCAACAGTGCAGCGAATGCGAAGGCCGTGCCCTGGACGCCCGCGACAAGCAGCACCGGCGGGGAAACCGGATCGTTGCCCATTGCGAACAGGAGGGCGTAACCCAACGCGGCCGCCATGGAGATCGGGGACACCTCGCGGTCGCCGGGCAACGAGACCCGGGCCAGCTCGCCGATGAAGATCAGTGCTCCGAACACGGACGCCACGCGGAGCTGATCGGCGCCGGGACCCTCCACGGCCATGGCGACGAGGCCGAGGAGCGCAAGTCCGAAGCCGGCCCAGACCAGCGGCCGTTCGCGCACCCTACGCGTCATGAGTCGGTTTCGACGGAGCTGTAGGCCGAGACCTGCCTGGGCAGCAGCGGGGTGTCGGGAGGCGAGTCGCCGTTCCCGGCTCGCGGGCTGCCCACCTCCATGCGCGGCAGCCGTGCCTCCTCGGCGCCCTGCACGCGCCAACCGCGCGCGTGCAGCGCGGTCACCATCGCCTCGACCATGACCGGATCGAACTGCAGACCCGAGCAGGCGACGAGTTCGTCGATTGCGCGCTCGATGCTCATGGCGGGCCGGTACGAGCGGTTCGAGGTCATGGAGTCGAAGGCGTCTGCCACCATGATCACCCTGGCGAACTCGGGGATCTCCGGGCCCTTGAGGCCCAGTGGGTAGCCCTTGCCGTCCATGCGCTCGTGGTGGTGGTAGATGCCGCCAAGCGCTTCCTGCAGGAATTCGATGTCGCCCAGCATCTCGAGGCCCCTCGCGGGGTGTGCGCGAATGGCGTCAGCCTCGGGCCCCGTCAGCCGACCGTGCTTTTGCAGCACCCTGGTCGGGACGCCCATCTTGCCGACGTCGTGCAGCATCCCGGCATAGCGGAGCGCTTTGACCTTCTCCTGACGCAGCCCGAGCTGCTCGGCGATGAGGACCGAACCGCCGGCCACCCGTTCGGAGTGCCCCCGCGTGTAGTGATCCTTAGTCTCGACCGCCTGGATGAGCGCTGCAACCGTCGCGTCGTAGGCCCTCTGTTGTTCCACGTAGTTGGTGAAGGTCGTCCGCGTCACCAGCAGTGGGATCAGCAGCAGCGTGGCCGTGACCGGGTTGACGTTGACCCAGAGCGCCGCCATCAGCAGGCCGAGAAACCCGTAGGCGAGGTAGGGGCTGCTCGTGAGCGGGACGGCCTGACGCCATTGGTGGCGGAGGCTCAGCCCCTGGGAGAAGCAGATCACCGCCCAAACCAGGCTGTGGTTGACGAGCCCATAAACCACTACGACGCAGACAAGGACGAAGATCACCCGCGGGAAGTCCCCGGGCTGCAAGGTGTGCACCTTCCCGCCCAGCGCCTCGTAGACCAGGCCACTTGCTCCGCCGGCCAACGCACACTGCGCGGCGTTGAAAATCCTCTTGACCAGTGGTCGGCCACCACGGACATAACCAAGGGCGCTGGCGCCGGCTACCAGCATGGCCCCCGCGGCGCCCGTGACAAGAATGGCCGTGATGCCGAGCACGAAGCCCAGGTTGACGTCGAACTGTGAGTCCGTCTCGCTGACCGTCAGGACACTGGCGCACAAGACGATGAGCCCGCAGAGAGACAGCACGTCAGCGACGTGGTGGACATGCGGAATCGCGAGGCCGATGGCAGCCATACAGACCACGGCCACAGCACACACGTACGCCCTGGCAGCCCGGGGCAGTTCAGTCATGGCGAGGCGATCCCGGGGAAGAGGAACGGATGCCGAGAGAGGGCGGGACGGGGACCGGCAGGCGTTTCGGAAGCAACGTTCACTTCCAGCTGATGTGCGTGCTCGCCGAGAGGATGTGCTCGACGACGTTGCCCAGTGCTGTCGCAATGCTCTTCATGTGTTACTTCGCCTCCACGGCATCAAGTCACGAGCCCGCTGGGTGCTCGTGCGCGATCCGCTCCGCTTGGAGGTGGTGCCATGCCGTACGGGGGTCCTGCCGGTCCCGATCCCGCCCTCTTCAGTTGTCAAGGTAGTGCCTGGTAGATCTTGGCCGTCGGACTTTGCCGAGACCAGACCCGAACCGAGCGCCGTTGGCCGGTCCTCGGCACACAAGTACCGCCCCGACGACGCCGCAGAGGTGCGGTGGTCTGCAGCGCCGCAGGCCGGTACTTTGCCGAGTGAATCTGCTGGCGTCACTCTGCGTCAAGTGGTTCAGCACTATTCGCTGTCAGTATCAGCGGTATTGCCCTGTCACTCTGGTGCCCAATGTGTCCGTATGGGCAGGTGAACGACAATTCGGACAGAGATTCACCCGTACGGCCTAGCGTCGAATCGTGTCCGCCGATCGACTGGCCCTCCCGGACCTCTAGGCTGTGGCCAGCACCTGTCGTACCACCGACCCCGAGGGTGAGCAGTCGTGAACCAGCCGCAGGACGGCACCCACCAAGCCCCGGCCGCTCTGCCGTCGTCCGCCCTCGTCGCGGCGCTCGTCGATCCCCTGCTGGACGCACGTGCGCAGCCCGCTGCCGAGCGGTTCGACCGGCTGGTCGCGGGAGCCCTCTCCGACGGTGTGATCAGCCAGGAGCTGGCCCGCGAGCTGCGCTTCTGGCAGCGTGCCGCAGTGCACGAGATCGCCGACCACGTGCGTACGGTCCTGCCGGCTGTGCTGCCGGTCGCCCTTGCGGTCGTGGCCGCCTCGTCGAGCGAGGCCGTGGCTGCCGTCGCGTCGGCGACCGCCACCTGGCAGGGCCGCGAGGCCCAGCCGGAGGCCGATGCTCAGCCGGCGGAGGTCGACCCGCGTGCAGTCGCGCCCGCCGAGGTCGTAGTCTCGGCTCCTGACGCAGTCGTGGTGGACGACCCCGTCGGTCAACCGCTTGAGTCGACCAACCCGCACCTCCGTCGCCGGCTGTTCGTGGCCGGTCTCACCAGCATCGCCTGAGGGAGAGCCATGACCGCTCTGCGACTGTTGCCGGAACTCGAGGACGCGCTCCGGCAGATCCCTGGCGTACGGGCGGCCAGCGTCGTCACCGGACCGGATGCTCAGCCGACCGAGATCCACGTGCTCGCCGACCGGATGAAGCCGGCCAAGCAGGTGGTGCGCGACATCCAGTCCCTCGCGATGGCGCGGTACGACCTGGACATCGACCACCGCATCGTCAGCGTGGTGCAGATCGACGATGGCGACACTCCGGCCCTACGCCTCGCCGTCACGCCGGCCGACGCTGACACCATCGACGTCACCGATGCACCGCCCGCGCCGGCAGAGGTCAGCCCGCGTCCGCTGGTCGACGCCGTGGTGGTCCGCACCAGCCACGCAGAAGCCGAGGTCACGGTGACCCTGGCATTCGGGGGCGACATCTTCGTCGGCTCCGCCAGCGGCTCCTCTGCGATCGCCTCCCGGCCGCGCCTCGTCGCCAGGGCCACCCTCGACGCACTCGGTGAGCTTCTGGGGACTGCTGCGGACATCGAGCACGCCACGGTCATCCCGGTCGGCTCCCGCTCCGTCGCCGTCAGCGTGCTGCAGGTTCAGGTCCCTCGCACCGGCGAGCAGGTGCTGTCCGGCAGCGCCATCGTCCGCGGCGACGAGGCCGACGCAGTGGCCCGTTCGGTGCTCGACGCTCTCAACCGGCGGCTGCTCGGCTGACCCGGCCACGGCCGGTGTGAGAGGATCTGTGCTTGCCACCCGCAGCTGTCGGGAGGTTGCACGCCGACACGAGCGAGGAGGACGCCATGGCCAAGAAAGGCCGCAGGCGTCGGGCACGGGCGAAGAAGAAGGCCAACCACGGCAAGCGTCCGAACGCCTGACCCCGGCAACACCGGAGACAGCAAACGGCGGCGGGGATCCTCGGATCCCCGCCGCCGTCGTCGTCCGCCGGGCGCCTAGTCGCTGTGGACCTCGACCGTCTGGGTGATCTCGATCCGGACCTGCTGAATGCGGGCCAGCACGCGGACCTTGAGCGAGTCGGGTGCGACCTCCGCCCCGCAGGTGCGCGCGACCATGGCGTTGATGTGCTGCTCGAGCCCGTACTGGCGCAGGCAGGGCCCGCACTCGTCGAGGTGCTGCTTGATGGCGTTGCAGTCGTGGTCGTCGACCTCGGAGTCGAGATAGAGGTAGACCTTCTCGAGGACCTCGCGACAATCCGTCTCGTGGGGGTTACCGCAGCTCATCGCCCTGCCTCCGACGACACAGTGGAACTCGCGTCCACGGGCTTCTCGCCGTCCTGTGTGTCCTCCGGACGGATGAGCCCCCGCTCGACCGCGTACTCCTGCAACCGGTCACGCAAGCCACGACGTCCCCGGTGCAGACGGGACATCACGGTGCCGATCGGCGTTCCCATGATGTCGGCAATCTCCTTGTAGGAAAAGCCCTCGACATCGGCGAGGTAGACCGCCATCCGGAAGTCGGCCGGCAGGTCCTGGAGCGCCTCCTTGACGTCGGAGTCGGGCAGGTGGTCCAACGCCTCGACCTCGGCCGAACGCAGCCCGCGGGAGGTGTGTGACTCTGCCTCGGCCAGCTGCCAGTCCTGGATCTCCTCGGTCGGCGACTGGAGTGGCTGGCGCTGCTTCTTGCGATAGGTGTTGATGAACGTGTTGGTCAGGATGCGGTAGAGCCAAGCCTTGAGGTTGGTGCCCTCCTGGAACTGGTGGAAGGCAGCGAACGCCTTGGCGAACGTCTCCTGCACCAGGTCCTCGGCATCGGCCGGATTGCGGGTCATGCGCAATGCGGCAGCATAGAGCTGGTCGAGGTACGGCATGGCCGTGGCCTCGAACCTGGCGCTGCGCTGCTCTGGGGTCTCAGCGACCGGTCCCACCTCCTCGGCGCCCCGCTCGGGCCCGGCGTGGGTCACGAGTGCGGTCTGGCGCCGCTCGAAGGATACGCCCGAAGCAGCCCGCTCGCTCCTGCGGGGAGCCGGTCCGCAGGGCTGGGCTGCCCGCCCAGCGGGACGCCGCGCGGGCGGGCCCACACGGTCGCGCGTCGGGACTCCCGACACGTCGGGACTGGTCATCGATCCTCCGGCAGGCTGCGGCAACGGTCCGTCCTGGGCTCGTCTTGCGTACGAGTGAACACTCGCCGACCGCCCGGCGATTCCCGCCCCGCCCGGTGAGATTTCAGGCCGTGGCGACCCGTGCCCGCAGCCAGCTCGCCGCGGCAGCGGCGACGGCGGCGACGCTGTCGGCGCCCGTCGTCGGATCGGCCCTCCGGGTACGAAAGGAGTGGTCGGCGTCGGGGATCTCCGCGACCTCGGCCGCAGTGCCGGCCAGCGCGGCACGGACGTCCTTCGCCGTCCCGAACGGGTCCCTCGCGCCCTGGATGACGAGCGTCGGCACCCCGGCTTCCGTCAGCTCGTCCAGCCTGCTGACGCCGGGCCGACCGGGCGGCGAGAGCGGGAACGCCAGCGCGAGCAGCCCGCTGGCTCCCCCGGCGAGCGCGCCTCGTGCCGCGACCCGAGCACCGCTGCTGCGACCACCGACCAGCAACGGCAGCTCACCGGAGAGGCCCGGCAGATCGGCGATGCCGCGCAGCACGGCGGCGAGCGCCTGGTCGAGCTGGGCTGCGGGGGCCGGCGCCCGCCGGCCGGCGACGCGGTACGGTTGGCGGAGCCGGATGACCGAGATCCGGAGCGGCAGGGCGGCGTCCCGTACGGCCAGCAGGTCGGCTGCGTCGATGTCCCCACCCGCGCCGTGGCCGAGCACCAGCACCGCCACCGGCCGGGACGGGACGTCGAGCGCGAGGCTTGCCGGACCGACCGGCGTGGGAAGGTCCACGGCGGACGTCAACACCTGGCGGCCGGGGCTGTCGGCCGTCGTTCGATCGGCGTTATCCACCCCTGGAGGTTAGAGCGCACGTATGGCCGTCATGGACCCCGGGGGCGCGCAGGAAGCGGAGGGTCCCGCCGACCCGTACGACGTGTTCTACGCCGAGGTGGCCGCGCGCCAGCTGGCCGACTGGCTGCCCGCCGCCCCCACCACGGTGCTCGACCTCTCCGGCGGTTGGGGCACGTTCGCCCGGCTGATGACCGATGCTGGCCATGACGTCGTACGCGCCGTGCTCAACCAGGGCCCCACGACCGAGGCCGCCTCGACGGCGGGGGGCCGGCTGCACGAGGTCGCTGCGGACACCCGCGACCTGCGCTGGCTGGCTCGCGACAGCGTCGACGTCGTCCTGGCCGAGAGCCGCTCGCTGTCCTTCTCCCTACTGGCCGAGGAGGCCGTCGAGAACATCGCGCGTGCGCTGCGCCCCGGTGGCCGGCTGCTGCTCTGCGTCGACTCGTTGGTGCTGGGGCTGGCCCGGCTGGCCGAGCAGGGCCGCTGGGCAGAGCTGGCCGACGTGCCCAGCGCCGACGTCGTCCTGGTCCCGTACGAGGACGGGACGATCACCCGATGCTTCTGGCCGGAGGAGCTGCGTCAGCTGCTCGAGGACGCCGGGCTCAAGGTCGAATGGGTCCGCCCGCGAACGGTGCTGTCGAAGGAGGCCGTGGTGCGGGCGCTGGCGACCGACCCGTCAGCCCTGCCGACGCTGGTGCAGACCGAGGTCGCACTGTCCGCAGACCGCGAAGGCGAGTCGGTGGGAATCCACCTCCTCGCCTCCGCCATCCGCGCCTAGCGCGGGGATGCCGGACTGCCGGCTCAGCCGCCGCTGCCGCGGACGACCGACGCCACCGTGCGCAAGATGATCTTGACGTCGGCCCAGAGCGACCAGTTCTCGATGTAGTAGTTGTCGAACCGTGCCCGGTCCTCGATCGAGGTGTCGCCACGCAGCCCGTGCACCTGCGCCCAGCCGGTGAGCCCGGCAGGGACGCGGTGGCGCGCTGTGTAACGCGGGAACGACTCGGTGAACTGGGCCACGAAGTGCGGCCGCTCCGGCCGGGGACCGACCAGGGTCATGTCGCCCTTGAGGATGTTGATCAGCTGCGGCAGCTCGTCCAGCGAGGTCTTGCGCAGGATCCGCCCGATCGGGCCGAGCCGGTCGTCGTGGGCGATGTTCCACTTGGTCTGGGACTCGTCGCTGTCGACCGGCTTGAGCGAGCGGAACTTCATCACCTGGAACGGCCGCCCGTCGAGGCCGACCCGCTCCTGCCGGAAGATGATGCCGGGGCCGCCTTCGAAGCGGACGGCGACTGCGATCGCCGCCATCAGCGGGGACAGCAGGAACAGCGCGAAGCCTGAGGCGAACACGTCCATCAACCGCTTGAGCCGCCAGGAGAAGGTGCGGAAGGCGGCACGGCGCAGCCGGACCAGCGGGAGGCCCCAGACCTGGTCCATGTCCCTGCTGATGTGGTGCATCTCGAACAGCCGGGGGACGAAGAAGATCTCGCAGTCCAGCCGGTCGCAGGTGCGCAGGAAGTCGACCATCTGGGACTCCGGCGCCGAGCCGAAGGCGATGATCACGTCACCGACGCCGAACTCGACGATGACCTTGGCCAGCGACTCGTGGCCGCCGAGCAGCGGCACCGGGCGCTCGTCCGGCTCGAGCAGCGGGTCGGAGTCGAGGAAGCCGACCGGCTTGAGCCCGTACTCAGGGTGGGCCAGCAGCTCGGCTGCGAGCGTGCCGCCGATCCGTCCGGCGCCGAGGATCAGGGTCGGGTGGGCGACGAAGCTGCGCCGGCGCACGGCCCGCACCACGGAGTAGCCGACGCAACGGAAGAAGACCACCAGGCCGGCGAACACCGCTGAGGTCCAGAGCAGGTCGGCGCTGACCTGGGTCTTGTCCCAGGCGAAGCCGGCCGCCGTGACCAGTGCAGCCGCGCCGACGGCTCTCACCGCCAGCGCCGGCAGGTCGTCCAGGACCGACATGGTCAGCCGGGACCGGTAGAGGCCGCCCGAGGCGTAGAGGACCACGATGAGCGCGAACACGCCGAGCGTGGTGTTGGTCAGGTGGCCGATGATCGCCGCCGCCAGGAAGTAGGCGGCGGCGTCCATGACCATGAGAAAGGGCCGAACACCGAAGCGCAGCAGGCTGAGGTCGAAGGCCCGGTAGCGTCCGGGGTGCATCCCGGACGCCGCCCTGGCCTCACGCTGGGCCCGCGTCTCGTGGTAGGCGTCCGTGTCGAACGGCTCGGCCAGCGGGTTCGGCGGAATCTGACTCTCGGCGAGGCCGATCGCCCGCCGGTCCTCGCCATGGTCCTGCTCCGGCAGCCGGTCCCCGGCCGTGCCGCGATCTGGGTTGCTACGACCGTCGGCCGTCACCACACTTGCCTCCCCACCCCTTGTGGTCGGCGCTGCTGATCGATGGTTCTGCTGTGCCGAGCCATCGACCTCGAGCGTGTCCGCGATGTCCTTGGTCGAACCGGACTCCACGGATCGCGCTGTGGTGCGAGACCCCCGAGATCCCCTTGTGAAAGATCCTTGTGTCAACACTCAGTAACACCCCCAGGAACTCCCGAGCCTGCTGCAACCCCAATGCAGCCGGCCGGGCTCGTGTCTTCGTCACGCATCGTCACAACAATGTGGCGCGTCTTGCCCATCGTCACAACCCTGCGGACGGCACCAGCGTACGCCCTGTAGGTCACCTGAGCGCAAGTTTCACCCCTTCGGCCGATCAACCCGTGACTTGCACCGCAGGGGAAAATCGGTCACACTCCGTAGCATCGACTAGGTGGGGGTTCACCATGCATCGCCGAATCATCTCGGCCGCAGCCGCGGCCACGCTCTTTTCCGGTCTCGTCGTGGGGGCGGCACCGGCATTCGCTGCGGACAACTGCGCGGCCTACGGCTCGCAGTGCCCGTCCGTGGCGCCGACGACGATCGCCACGCCGGACGTCAAGGGCACCACGCTCACCAAGGAGCCGAGCTCGCTGCCGTTCACCGGTGGAGAGTTCGCCCTGATGGCAACCGCAGGCGTCGTGGCGCTCGGTGGGGGCACCGCGCTCGTCGTGGTCAGCCGCCGTCGACGCACCGCCGCCTAGTACGCGATTTGCGCTGCTCCAGCTCTGTTGGTCACGCTCGTCACGCCAGATCGTGGCGCAATGAGCACGTCACTCCCCGACTGGTACGTCCCCGCGAGGGACGCACCGGTGCGGGGAGTGTGGCGTTTCGCAGGCTGACCGCGCGGGTCCGGCGGGGCTGATCGGTGCGCTTCGACGAGGACGACGTACGCGTCCGGCCGAGCAAGCGCTCGCGTCCGCGCACGCGCACCCGGCCGGGGCACGCCGAGGCGGCCGAGGGCCTCGTGCTCACCGTCGACCGCGGGCGCTACGGCTGCCTGATCGACGGCGTCCTGGTCACCGCGATGCAGGCCCGCGAGCTCGGCCATCGGTCGGTCGTGGTCGGTGACCGGGTCGACGTGGTCGGCGATGTCACGGGGAGTGACGGATCTTTGGCCCGTATCGTCCGGGTCCAGGCCCGAACGTCCGCTCTGCGCCGGACCGCCGATGACGACGACCCGGTCGAGCGGATCGTCGTGGCCAACGCTGATCAGCTCGTGGTTGTCGCTGCCGTCGCCGAGCCGGCGCCGACCCCCCGGCTGATCGACCGTTGCCTGGTCGCCGCCTATGACGCGGGCCTGGATTCGATACTCTGCGTGACCAAGGCCGACCTGGCCGACCCGTCGCCGCTGCTCGATGCCTACGCCGGGCTCGGCATCGACCCGGTCGTCACCGCCGTAGGGCGGGGCGGCTCCGATCCCCACGGTGCCGACGCCCTGCTCGAGCGGTTGACCGGCCGCGTCACCGTCCTCGTCGGGCACTCCGGGGTGGGGAAGTCGACGCTGGTCAACCTGCTGGTGCCCTCTGCGCGGCGCCGTACGGGGGTGGTGAACGACGTCACCGGCCGCGGCCGGCACACCTCGACCAGCGCCATCATGCTGCCGCTGGCAGACGGCGGCTGGGTGGTCGACACGCCCGGGGTGCGCTCGTTCGGATTGGCCCATGTGGAGCCCGAGACCGTCCTCGAGGCGTTCCCCGAGCTGTACGAAGCGGCGATGGACTGCCCCGCGGGCTGCGCCCACGCTGCCGACAGCCCCGGCTGCGCACTCGACGCGGCCGTGGCCGCCGGACTGGCCCGCGAGAAGCGGCTGGTCTCGCTGCGCCGGCTGCTCGACGCCCGCGACCGGCAGATCGGCGACTGACCCACCACCGGCCCCGGCGACAGCAGCGCTATCGGCGCTCGATGGCCGGCGGGAAGGCCAGCCGGTGCAGCACCGCCGTGAGCGACAGGCCGTCGCGCATCTGACCCGAAGCCGCGATCTCCCGGAGGTCGTCCAGGCCGACCCACTCCACCCGCTCCGACTCGAACGCGTCCACCGGCTCGCCAACGTAGCGGGCGCCGGCGGCATGGAAGATGTGGAAGACCTGGTCCATCAGCCCGTTCGACGGGTGGAACCGGAAGGCGAAGGTCAGCGGTCCGGCCCGCCAGCCGGTTTCCTCGAGCACTTCGCGAGCCGCCGCCTGTTCGGGCAGCTCACCCGCGTCGACTCGGCCGGCCGGGATCTCCCAGCCCCACGTGTCGGTGATGAATCGGTGCCGCCACAGCAGCAGCACGCCGCGATCCGGGTCCTCGACGACGGTCCCGGTGGCGTGACCCGGGACCCGTACGACGTGGTGCTCGAACCGCTTCCCGCCGGGCGGCTCGACCTCGACGAGGGACACCCCGACCCAGTCGCTCTGGTAGACCGGGCGTTCGCCGTACACCGTCCATCGCATGGCGGCCACGGTAACGGGTGTGACGTCAGTGGTAACAGATGGGAAACGTTGAGCGCGGTCGCTATGCTGTGCCCCGACAACTGGTGAGGGAAAGGCCTCGCGTTGAAGCAGCTCGCAGCCCACCCGGTCAGCACCGGGAGCCTGGGCAACACGTCCACCCGGACCCACGCGTTCTCCCGCTCCTGCCGCCACTGCGGCAGCTCGATGCCGGTACGCACCGCCGGCGACCAGCTCCTGGCGGACTACCTGGACTACATGCGCCGCAATGCCGGCGACCAGGCCGGCGACCGTGGGGGCGACGAGCGGACGCCGCACGTCAGCGCCCACCAGGAGTACTGCACCCGGCGCAACCTGCCCGAGGTCGCGGCGGACCGGCTGTGGCAGCGCTGGTTGCGGCACTACCTCGCCTTCGGTCGCGGCTGAGCCCACAGGTCCCCTGACCACCCCCCGCCGTGGCTAGGCTGATCAACCATGACCGCTCCCGCCGCCGGTGCGTCCCCGTACGCTGCCGACCTGGCGCTCGCCCATGAGCTGGCCGACGTCGCGGACGCGATCTCCCTGGCCCGGTTCCGGTCGCTTGACCTGGTCGTCGAGACCAAGCCCGACCTGACCCCGGTCAGCGACGCCGACCGGGCGGTGGAGACGGCGCTGCGCGAGGTGCTGGCCCGCACCCGCCCCGAGGACGCCCTGATCGGCGAGGAGTACGGCGGCACCGGTGCCGGTGACCGGCGCTGGATCGTCGACCCGATCGACGGCACCAAGAACTTCGTCCGCGCGATGCCGGTATGGGCGACGCTGATCGCGCTGTCCGAGCGCGACGGAGTCGTCGTCGGCGTGGTCTCCGCTCCGGCGCTCGGCCGGCGCTGGTGGGCTGCCCGCGGGTCCGGGGCGTGGACGTCCGACCTCGACGGCAGCGTGCGCGGGTGCCGGGTCTCACAGGTCGCCAACCTCGCCGACGCCTACCTGTCCTACTCCAGCCTGGGCGGCTGGTCCGGCGCTGGCTTCACCGAGCTCATCGGAAGGGTGTGGCGGTCCCGGGCGGTCGGCGACTTCTGGTCGCACGTGCTGGTCGCCGAGGGGGCGGTCGACGTCTCGTGCGAGCCCGAGGTGTCCTTGTGGGACATCGCGCCGCTGCAGGTCATCGTCGAGGAGGCGGGCGGCCGGTTCAGCGATCTGAGCGGCGAACCGCGACCGGATCGCGGCAGCATCCTGTGCACCAACGGGCTGTTGCACGACGCGACCCTCGAGATGTTGCGCGGGTGAGGGTTTCCTCCCGCCGGCTGCGGGTCGCCCCTCCCGCCGCCGCAATCCTGGCCGAGCAGTTCGCCGCCGTACGCCAGGAGCTGTCCGTCCCGGGCGAGTTCGCCGCGGCCACCCGGGCCGAGGCGGCCGCTGCCACTCCCGACCCGTCCATCACGTACGAGGACGCGACGCACCTGCCGTTCCTCACGATCGACCCGGCCGGCAGCGTCGACCTGGACCAGGCGATGCACCTCGCCCGTACGGCGGACGGCTACCGGTTCGACTACGCCATCGCGGACGTCGGCGCGTTCGTCCGCCCCGGCCGCGCCCTCGACACCGAGGCCCACGCCCGGGGCCAGACGCTCTACTCCCCCGACGACCGGACGCCTCTGTATCCTGCCGAGCTGTCCGAGGGGGCGGCGAGCCTGCTGCCTGGGCGGCTCCGCCCAGCGGTGCTCTGGTCGTTCGAGCTGGACCGGCGCGGCGAGCCGGTGACGACGGTCGTCCGGAGGGCCCGCGTGCGCAGCCGGCAGCGCCTGGACTACGTCGGCGTCCAGGCGATGCTGGATACCAGCACCGACCTACCGGAGCAGGTCGCCCTGCTGCGCGAGATCGGCCGGTTGCGCCAGGACCGGGAACGAGAACGTGGCGGCGTCAGTCTCGATGTCCCCGAGCAGGAGGTCACGCCGGACCCGTCCGGCCGCTGGCGGCTCGAGTTCCGGGCGACGCTGCCCTGCGAGGACTGGAACGCCCAGCTCTCCTTGCTCACCGGGATGGCCGCGGCCAGGCTCATGCTCGACGGCGGTGTCGGCCTGCTCCGGACCCTGCCGACGCCCTGGCCGTCCTCGGTGGCCTCGTTGCGCCGGTCCGCTCTGGCGCTGGACGTCGACTGGCCCGAGGAGGAGGGCTACCCCGACTTCGTCCGCAGCCTCGACGGCACCAAGCCTGCGCATGCCGCGATCCTCGTGCTGGCAACGGTTCTGCTGCGCGGGGCCGGCTACGTGGCCTTTGACGGGACGGCTCCGGAGCAGCCGCTGCACAGCGCCGTGGCGGCGCCTTACGCGCATGCCACCGCGCCCCTGCGACGGCTGGCCGACCGTTACGTCAGTGAGGCCTGCCTCGCCCTGTCCGCAGGCGTGCCCGTGCCAGAGTGGGCCCGGTCCCAGCTGCCGGCCCTGCCTCCGGTGATGGCGATGTCGGACCGGCGCAGCCACGACCTCGAGCGGGCGATGATCGACCTGGCCGAGGCAGTCAGCCTGTCCGGCCGGGTCGGCGAGACCTTCCGGGCCGTCGTCGTCGAGGTCCGCGAGGCCAACGACGACCGGCCGGCGCGGGCCACCGTCCAGCTGCGTGAGCCGGCGGTGCGGGCACGCTGCACGGGCGACCTGCCGCTCGGCCAGGAGGTCGACGTCCGTCTCGTGGTCGCCGATCCGGTGACCCGTACGGTGGAGTTCACCCGTGCCTGACCCCCGGACCCAGGACAGCCGCATCTGCCTGGTCGGCGACTCCTTCGTGCACGGCGTCGGCGACCCCACGGGGCTCGGCTGGGCCGGTCGGGTCGCCGAACGCCGCAGGCACGAGGGCTGGACCCTCACCTCGTACCAGCTCGGCGTGCGCAGGGACACGGGCGCCGACATCGCGCGGCGGCTGCCCGAGGTGACGGCCCGGCTGAAGGACGCAGACCGGTACGGGCTGGTGGTGAGCTTCGGGGTCAACGACACCTCGATCGTCGACGGCGTCGAGCGGTGCACGCCCGAGGCGTCGGTCCTCGCGCTGGACACCCTGCTGCAGGCGGCCGAGATCGGCGGCTGGGCGGCGCTGGTCGTCGGACCGCCACCGATGCTCGACGAGGACTGGAATCTCCGGCTGCGCAGGCTTTCCGGCCGGCTCGCCGACGAGTGCGACCTGCGCGCCGTGCGGTTCGCCGACTCGATCGACCTGCTGCACCGCGACCCGACCTGGGAGGCTGCCCTGCGGGCCGGCGACGGGGTGCACCCCGTGGCCGGCGGCTACGCGCGATGGGCCGGGCTGCTCGACCCGGCCTTCACGGCATGGCTCAGCGCCCACTGGCCGTAGGTCACCGGCGGATGAGGCGGGCGAACTTCGGCGAGTGCGCCTCGACCATGCGCTCGAGACCGGGGGCGCCGAGAAGTGCCGCCGCGTCGAAGAACCCGTACCCTCCGGCGGCGCCCGATGGCGGGTTGCCGATGGCCACGATGCCGAGGATGGGGTCCCGCAGCTTCCAGGTCCAGGTGCCGAGCGAGGTGCCCATCAGCTCGAGGTAGGTCACGATGACGAACGCCCCGACATAGACCGTGGCGTTGCGGTTGTGCCTGCCCCACCAGAGAAACAGCGCCAAGCAGCAGAACCAGAACGCGCCGAGGCTGTCGAACCGCGTGGCCACGAACGCACCCCAGACCGCGTAGCAACCGCCGGCGGCCAGCGTCGCGACCACCAGCGGCGTACGGTGCCGCTGCGCCCAGGCGGTGCGCCCGAAAGTCAGCGCCCCCAGGTAGACCAGGCCATGCCCGGGCGGGACGAACCACGGCACGTTGTGCAGCCGGTAGACGTAGACGCCGAGCAGTCCGGCGAAGGTGTACTCCACCAGCGAGGCGAAGGCCACGACGATCGCGACCTGCGCCTTGGTCCGGCGCGACTCGCCGCGCAGCATCCCGAGCAGCAGCAACCACGTGCCCACCCCCAGCAGGCGCTGGACGTCTATGCCCCGGCCGCGGTCGAGCAAGAGGATCACCGGTATCCAGGCCAGCAGCACCACGAACCGACGCAGGTCTCTGGCCGAGGAAGGCTCGGAGGGTACGGGGCCTACGCGGTCGGTGGAACCGGCGAGCGGGCCCGCCCACTGGTCGGTCGTGGTCACCCGGTCTCGACCCACCGGCGTTCGGCGGCAGAGGAACGCAGCGCCTCGCGGATCCGCTCGACGACGAACAGGTCACGCAGCGTCGAGGGCCACGGCCAGCCGTCGTACGGGGAGGCGACTGCCTCGCTGCGGGTGACGGCTTCGGCGAGCCGGGTGGCGGTGCTGCGCAGGCCGTCGGTCGGCAGCATCGTCGCGTCGTCGGGTGGCGCCAACGTGCCGAGGGGGCCGTGCACGGTGCCGTCGCCGGGTCCCGCCTCGACCTCGACCCTGCCCTGCGGGCAGGACAGCCGCATCAGCGGGACGCCGGCCCCGTCGTGGGCCACCAGCACGGTCGCCCCGGACGCCGTCAGCAGGGCCCACCGCACGGTCGCGCCGCCGGGGAGCTCGCGGGCCGGCAGCTGGTCGGGGGTCGCGCACACGGCCACCACGTCGCCGCACCATCGGGTGACCACGTCGAGCAGCTCGGCTGTCGGGACGGCGCCGGTCGGCCAGCCGCGTACGGTCAGCTGGGCAGGCGGGCCGAGCTCTCCGCTGTCCAGCGCACGGGCCACCCGGGCCACCGGGGCCCGCCACCGCTGCTGCATCGCCACCGCGTGCTCGGCGCCGGAGTCCTCGGCCGCGGCCAACGCACGCCGTACGGTGTCCGCGCCGAGCTCAGCCGGCCTCGGCAGCAGGGTGTGCAGCCCGGCCTGCAGGGTCGCCACGAGTACGGAGCCCAGACCCGCAGGTGGCACGGCCAGGCAACATGCATCCAGGCTCGGATCGCTGAGCAGCTCACCCAGGTCGAGGTAGTTGCGGTCCACGCCGGGCGTCTGCGAGGCCCAGAGCAACCCGTCGAAGACGTCGGCGGCGAGCACGCCCGTCACCGACCAGCCGGCGGACGTGAGCAACCCGAGCAACGGGGCGTCCGGCCGGTCACTGAGGACGGCGATGGTCGGCGGGGCGGTCCGCGGCAGGTCAGCGGCCCTGGACCGGCGCCTCGTGACCGCGTCGGCGTAGTCGTCGGAATCGGTCACAGGGGCACCTCCTCAGGGCTCTGGGCGCGCGCGACCGCAGGCAGGCGCGGACGCCCGGGTGGATCCGAACCGGTGCGTCGGTCTCTATGGTGCCCGACGCAGCGGGACGGCTACGACGATGGTCCGGCCCTGGGCGCTCGGGCGCACCTCGACGGAGGTGCCGAGACCGCGGACGACCCGCATGCGGTGGCCGGAGCCCTCGTCGACCGGCGAGGACCCGGAAGCGCCGCCGCCGGTCACGGCGAGCTCGAGCTGGTCGGTGCCCAGGCGGGCTCCCAGCGAGAACAGCGGAGCTCCGGCCGCCATGCACTCGGTCACCAGCTCGCTGACCACGACCATTGCCTCGTCCACGGCAGCCCCGTCCACCGACCACTCGCGGCACCATTGGGCCAGCAGCTGCCGGGAGAGCCACGGTGACGCCGCCGAGGTGGGCAGGGTGACCGTACGGGCGCGTGCTTCGGCGAAGTCTGGCTCGAGGTCGGGAGCTGGCATTACCGGCCGCCCTTGCGATGGCTGGACGCGCGAACGCCCGGCGAGGTTCCTGGCGCCACCTCGACCGTAGCCGCAGGGACCGCAGCGCGCACGGCAAACACGCCGGCCGGACAGCAACGTGCCCCGTACCAGGAGACCTGGTACGGGGCACGTTGACGCAGACGGTTACTCAGACACCGGTCGACGGCGCGGCTGGTGACGACGCGAGCCGTCGACGTTGGCGCCGGTGGGGCCGCCACGCCGCTCGCCCGGCGCCGAGGAGCGCTCGGCGGAGAAGGCCGGACGGTCGCCCGTGGCGGCGGGACGGTCACCGGCGGGCCGACCCTGGTAGCCGCCGTGCCGACCGGCGGGACGACCCGCGTCGGCCGAGCGGCGCGGACCGTCCGAGGGCCTGCGCGGCGATGAGGGGTGCCGCACCGGGACCGGGGCGGGCGCGGTGCCGCTCTCGGCGATCCGACGGACCTCGTCGTGGCCGGGGAAGACCGACGTGGACGTGGCGGTGACCCCGGCCCCGTCGTGCAGCCGCTTGACCTCGCGCAGCTGCTCGGCACCGGCCAGCATCAGCACCGTGCCGGTGTTGCCGGCGCGGGCCGTGCGACCGGAGCGGTGCAGGTAGTCCTTGTGGTCGGCCGGCGGGTCGAAGTGGATGACCAGGTCGACGTCGTCGACGTGGATGCCGCGGGCTGCGACATCGGTGGCGACGAGCACCCGCGGGCTGCCGGCGGTGAAGCCGTCGAGCGCACGCTGCCGGGCGTTCTGCTTGAGGTCGCCGTGAATGGCCGCGGCTTCGACGCCCGCCCGCTCGAGCTGCTTGGCCAGCCGGTCGGCGCCGTGCTTGGTACGGACGAACAGCAGCGTCCGGCCCGGGCGGGCGACGATCTCGGCCGTGACGGCCAGCTTGTCGTCTGCCCGGACGGTGAAGACGTGGTGGTCCATCGCGTCGACGGAGGTCTGCACCTGCTTGACCGCGTGCAGCGCCGGGTTGTTGAGGTAGCGGACGACCAGCTTCTCGACGGCACCGTCCAGGGTGGCCGAGAACAGCATCCGCTGCTCACCCTCGGGCGTGAGGTCGAGGATCTGGGTCACCGCCGGCATGAAGCCGAGGTCGGCCATGTGGTCGGCCTCGTCGAGGATGGTGATCGCGATCCGGTCAAGCCGGCACGAGCGCCGCTCGATCAGGTCGATCAGCCGACCCGGCGTGGCGATGACGATGTCGACACCGCGCTCGAGAGCCTCGATCTGGCGCCGGATCGGCGCACCGCCGTACACCGAGGTCACCCGGAGACCGAGCGACTTGGCCAACGGGTAGAGCGCGTCGGAGACCTGCTTCGCCAGCTCACGGGTGGGGACGAGGACCAGGCCACGCGGGCGGCCGGGCAGCCGCTCGCCACCGGCCAGCCGGGCCAGCATCGGCAGGCCGAACCCGAGGGTCTTGCCGGATCCGGTCTGGGCCCGGCCGAGCACATCACGCCCGGCGAGGGCGTCCGGCAGGGTGCGGGTCTGGATGGCGAACGGGGCTTCGATGCCACCACGGGCGAGCTCGCGGACGAGCGCGGCCGGCAGGCCGAGGTCGGCGAAGGTCTTGCCCTCAGCAGCAGGCGCGACGTCAGCCGCGGCGAGCAGGGCGAGCTCGAGCTCGCTGACCC
Organism: Frankiales bacterium; assembly: GCA_033851545.1. GTDB lineage: Bacteria > Actinomycetota > Actinomycetes > JAWWOL01 > JAWWOL01 > JAWWOL01. The sequence continues at coordinate 66,646 of JAWWOO010000026.1, forward strand.
GCGGCGCCGGAGCCGGTCGGGACTGGCTGGAGCGGTTGCCGCTCGGGCGGCCTCCGCTGGGACGGCCGCCGCCGCCGGAACGACGGCCGGCGGGAGACCCGCTGTTGGAATGGTTGGGACGGGGACGGTGGGTGGTGCTGGGCATGCTTCAACTGCTCCGATACATCGTCGGCCGCAGACCTGCTCGGCGACGTGCACGGCCAAGGCGGGGGCGTGGACTTTCCGGAGCTACTGCAGGCAGTAGCGTCAGAAGCCAGCCGAAGAAACAGCCCGCCGACGGGACGAAGCAATCACAGAGGCGACCACGCGGACCACTCGCCCGCGGGAGGGAGACGGCGGAGAAGCCGTCACTGAGGGTAAGTCTAGCAAACCTTGCCCGGCAGGGTTGACCGGACACGGGAGGAGCAGTTCGCGCCCGACCGCCAGTCGGCTACCGGTCGTTGCTGAGACTGCTTTAAGGTCGACCGATGTACTGGGAGCCCACGTTCTACAGCACGCTGTACGCCGGCGTCGGGTTCTGGGCTGCCTACGCGCTGCTCTACACCCTCGGGATCTTCGACCTGTCCGGTCCCGGCAAGATCCGGTACGTCCGCAAGCTGCGGTCGCTGCGCAACCCGTGCCGCGAGGCGGCGATCATCCTCGCGCTCTACTCGCTATGGGGCCTGATCGGCGCCTACAACATCGCCAACTACACCGGCGCCCTCAGCCGCGGCGTCGACATCTGGAAGGCCGAGCGCTGGCTGCACCTGCCGAACGAGGCCTGGATGCAGGGACCGGCGCTGCACCACGAGTGGTACGGCAAGGCCCTGAACCAGTACTACATCTACGGCCACGTCAACGCGGTGATCATCCTGCTGCTGTGGCTGTGGTTCCGGCACCGGGACAGCTACGCGCGCGGCCGGGCCATCCTGATCCTGTTCACCCTGACCTCGGTGCTCGTGCAGTGGGTCCCGGTCGCCCCCCCGCGGTTCCTGCACTACGGCGTGGTGGATGTTGGCCACCTCTACAACCAGACCCTGTACGCCTCGATCCACAGTGGTTCGGCGGACCAGCTGGCCGCCATGCCGTCGGTCCACGAGGGCTGGGCGATCATGGTCGCTGCGGTCGTCTTCATGTCGACCCGGAGCCGGTGGCGCTACGTGGTCTGCCTGCACCCGATTCTGATGATGTACGACGTGGTGGTGACGGGGAACCACTACTGGGCTGACGGCCTCGTGGCCGGGGCGTTGCTCGCCTTGGTGATCGGTGGGTTGCACCTCTACGACCTGCTGCTGGCGCGGGTGCTGCGCACGTACGCGCCGGTGCCCGTCGAGGTGGTGGAGCCGGTGGCCGCCTGAGCCGGACGGGATGATGCTGGCGAGCAGCAACGTTGATGAACACACCGAACGACCACAGCCATCTTCCGAAGGAGCGATACCCGTGCTCGACCCCCGCGACCTGTATGAGACCACCGACCTGGCGGGCACTGCCCCCCGGGGGCAGGTGCTCGTGGTCGCGCTCACCGGTTTCGTCGACGCCGGCGGCGCGGCCCGGCTGGCCACCGAGCATCTGCTCGAGACCTGCCGACCCGAGCTCCTGGCCACGTTCGACGCCGACCAGCTCCACGACTACCGCGCCCGGCGCCCCGCGATGCTGTTCGTCGAGGACCACTGGGAGTCCTACGACGCGCCGCGCCTCGAGGTGCACCAGTTGACCGACACCGTCGGCCACTCCTTCCTGCTGTTGCACGGCGCCGAGCCGGACGTGCAGTGGGAACGGTTCAGCGCCGCTGTCGAGACGCTGGCCGAGGAACTCGGCGTCCGGCTGAGCATCGGCCTCAACTCCATCCCGATGGCGGTGCCGCACACCCGACCGACCGGTGTCACCGTGCACGCCAGCCGCCCTGAGCTGCTGCAGGGCTACGAGCCGTGGCTGCAGTCGGTGCAGGTGCCCGGCAGCGCCGCCCACCTGCTCGAGTTCCGGCTGGCCCAGGCCGGTCGTGCTTCGATGGGTTTCGCCACCCACGTGCCGCACTACCTCGCCCAGACCGACTATCCGAGCGCTGCCGAGCTGTTGCTGACCTCCATCGCCGGCGCGGGCGGCCTGGTGATCAACACCGAGTCCCTCCACACGGCCGCCGAGCGGATCCGCGACGAGGTCGACGAGCAGATCGGCTCGGCCGGCGAGGTCGCCGACGTGGTCCACGCCCTCGAGGCGCAGTACGACGCCTACGTACGCGGCCGTCAGGGCACCAACCTGATCGCCGGCAACGGGCCGCTCCCGACCGCCGACGAGCTAGCGGCGGAGCTCGAGCGGTTCCTCGCGGACCACAGCGAGTCAGGGGACCAGCGCGACCTCGGCGACCTGGGCTGACCGGCAGCTCTACGGGCAGCGGTGCACGGGCTCAGCGCTCGGGCGGCGGACCCGAGCTGGCCCGGACGATCAGCTCGGGTTGGATCGCCGTACGCATCGGGGCGCTGCGGCCGTCGATGAGCGCCACCAGCCGCTCGATGCAGCGCCGGCCGACCTCCGCGAAGTCCTGTCGAACGGTGGTGAGCGGGACGTGGAAGTACTCCGCCTCGGGGATGTCGTCGAAGCCGACGATGCTGACGTCGCCAGGGACTGAACGGCCGGCCTCGAACATCGCCCGCATGATCCCGAGCGCCATCTGGTCGTTGGCGGCGAAGACCGCGGTGACGTCGTCGCGGCGGGCGATCTCCAGACCGGCGGCGTAGCCGGAGGCTGCGCTCCAGTCACCGGTCAGCACGTCGGAGATGACAGCGCGCCCCTGGGCCAGCTCTGCCATCCAGCCGCTGGCTCGGGCGTCAGCCTCCACCCAGGTCTCCGGGCCGCGTACGTGCAGCACGGTCTGGTGCCCGAGGTCGAGCAGGTGCCGGGTCGCCATCCGGGCGCCGGCCACCTGGTCGACGACCACGCTGACGTCGTCCGTGCGGTCACTCGTCTCGACCATGACCAGCGGCACGTCCAGACGCTGGCCGTGCACCGCCTCGACGGCGGCGCGCACCGGCGCGATCACCACGATGCCGTCGACGGAGGCGTCGATGAGGTGGTCGAGCGCCGCCCGCATCGCCGGCCGGTTGATCTCGCGCAGGCTGGCGAAGTTGATGAAGTAGCCGGCCCGGCGGGCCGCCTCCTCGATGCCGAAGATGGTGTGCGCCGGGCCGTACTGGGCGGTGTCCACTGTGACCACGCCCAGAGTCGAGGTGCGCCTGGTGACCAGCGCACGCGCAGCGGTGTTGCGCCGATAGCCGAGCTGGACGATCGCCGTCTCGACCCGCTGCCGGGCACTGTCGCTCACGCTCGGGTGCTCGTTGAGGACCCGGGAGACCGTCTGGTGTGAGACCCCGGCCAGCCGGGCCACGTCCGCCATCACCGGCCGCCGTGAGCCGACCCTGTCATCCTTGTCCGTGAGGTCGGTCACCCGCCACACCGCCGTCCTGGCATGCGCACGAGGCTAGCAGCGTAGTCCCCGAGATCGCGGTCATGACCTTGGCCCTGGCCGGGCTAGAGACCCTGGGCGAGCCGGTAGTAGGCCTGGTTCCAGCGCACCTCGTTGCTGAAGTCGCGCACCGTCGTGCCGGCCTCGATGTGCAGCAGCTCGACGTCGAGCATCAGGGCAAGGTCCGCCAAGGCCTCGTACGACAGCGCCGTTGTCATCGTGGTGTGGTGCGGACCGCCGGCGATCAGCCAGCACTCGGCTGACGTCGGCAGGCTCGGCGCCGGCTCCCACACCGCGCACGCCACCGGCAGCTTGGGCAGTGCCTCCGCCGGCGGGACCACCGTGATGTCGTTGGCGACCAGGCGGAACCGCTCGCCCAGGTCGAGCAGCCCGACGACGAAACCCGCGCCGGGCTCGGCCCGGAACACCAACCGGACCGGGTCCTCGCGATTGCCGATACCGAGCGGGTGGATCTCCACGGTCGGCTTCCCTGCCGCGATGCTCGGGCAGACCTCGAGCATGTGCGCACCGAGCACGACCGGGGTCCCCGGCCCGAGGTGGTAGGTGTAGTCCTCCATGAACGAGGTGCCGCCCGGAGCGTCGCCGGCCATCGCCTTGAGGATGGCCACCAGCGCCGAGGTCTTCCAGTCGCCCTCCCCGCCGAAGCCGTAACCCTCGGCCATCAGCCGCTGCACCGCTAGCCCGGGCAGCTGACGCAGACCGCCGAGGTCCTCGAAGTTCGTGGTGAACGCGGAGAAACCGCCGTCGGTCAGGAATTTTCGCAGCGCCACCTCCAGCCGGGCGGCATAGCGCAGCGACTCGTGCCGCTCACCACCCGCCCGCAGGTCGGGCACCACGTCGTACTCGCCCTCGTACGTCGCACACAAGGCGTCGATGTCCGCATCGCCCACGGCGTCGACGACGGCGACCAGGTCGTTGACGCCGTAGGTGTTGACCGAGATGCCGAAGCGCATCTGTGCCTCGACCTTGTCCCCCTCCGTGACGGCGACGTCGCGCATGTTGTCGCCGAACCGGGCCAGCTTGAGGTTCTGCGAGGCGTGGTAACCGACGGCGGCGACGGCCCAGGCGCCGATCCTGGTCCGGCAGCCGGCGTCGCTCGCGTGGCCCACGACGGTCTTGCGGCGTACCCGCATCCGGGTCTCGATGTAGCCGAACTCCCGGTCGCCGTGGGCGGCCTGGTTGAGGTTCATGAAGTCCATGTCGATGTCGGCCCACGGCAGCGACAAGTTGGCCTGGGTGTGGAAGTGCAGCAGCGGCTTGCGCAACGCGTCCAGGCCGCCGATCCACATCTTGGCCGGCGAGAACGTGTGCATCCAGGTGACGACACCGATGCACCGCGGGTCGGCGGTGGCGTCCAGACAGGCCTGCCGGATCGACTCGGCCGTCGTGAGGACCGGCTTCCACGTGATCGGTACGGTGATCTCCGCCGACCCGTCGAGGGCGGCGACGATCGCCTGCGACTGCTCGGCCACCGTGGCCAGCGTTTCCTCCCCGTACAAGGACTGGCTGCCGGTGAGGAACCACAGCTCTAGATCCTGGGACCGCGTCACACACGTGCTCCTTCGCGTACTCGTACCGGAATGCCTGTCAGGCAAAGGTTGTCCGCGCTCCGGCCCAACCGGAGCCTGCAGGGCGGAGGTCAGTGCGTCTCGGCAGCGGCTGCCCGTCTGCTGAGCAGCGTCTGCAGTACGACCACGACCAGCAGGAAGCCCCCACTGACGACGAGCTGGTCCTGCGCGTTGAACTGCAGACCCTGTGTCACCAGGTTGGAGATCACGAACCACAAGGTGATGCCGGCCAGGGAGCCGACCATCGAACCGACCCCGCCGGAGAGCAGGGTGCCGCCGATGACCACGGCGGCGATGGCGGTCAGCTCGTACTGGTCGCCGATCCGCGCCTCCTGGCCTCCCCCGGAGGAGGCCGTGGTGAGAATGCCTGCCAGCCCGGCGGTCAGGCCGCTGATGACGTAGACGAGCAGCTTGACCCGCTTGACCGGAAGGCCCATCAGCTCGGCGGCGGTGTCGTTGCCACCGACGGTCTGCACGGCTTGGCCGAACGCGGTCCGGTTGAGCAGCCACCAGCCCACGGCGAAGACCACGAGGCAGATCCAAACCGGGTAGCCGATGGTCAGAAGCTTTCCCTGGCCGAGGTTCTCGAACGCCTTGTGTCCCGGGACCTGCGGCGTGAGGTTGCCCTCGTCGGTGATGTAGTAGACGACGCCGCGGATGCCGGTCAGCCCGGCCAGGGTGACGATGAACGGAGGGAGCCTGAGCCAGGCGATGACCGCGCCCTGGACGAAACCCGCTGCTGCGCAGCACAACAGCGGCACGACGATCGTCCAGAAGGATCCGTACTCCGACATGAAGGCGCTCGTCAGCACACCGAGCGCGAACAGCGAACCGACCGACAGGTCGATGCCACCGCTGATGATGACGAAGGTCATTCCGGCGGTGATCAGCCCGATATAGCTGGCGGACAGTGCGATGTTGCGCAGGTTGTCGAGGTGGATGAAGCCCTGGTCGAAGATGGCGCCGCTGATGAGCAGGAGGACGAGTACGGCCACGGCACCGCTGCGGGAGACCAGCGAGGCGAGCGCTCTCGCCTTGGCTGCTCCTGCGGTGACGCCGAGCTCCGCAGTGGCAACGTGGACGGGGGCAGGGGCCGGTTGGGTGGTCATTCGCTGCTCCTGCTGGTCCGCTGGATGTAGACGGCGGCGACGATGATGCCGGCCTGAATGACCTGGGTGGCCGAGGCGGGGACGTCGTGCGAAGCGAGGGTCGACGTGAGCAGCTGCATCAGGACCGCACCGGCGAGCGTGCCGAGGATCTTGACCCTCCCCCCGCTGAGTGCCGACCCGCCGACCACGACAGCGGTGATGGCGTTGAGCTCGAAGCCGATCCCGAGATAGGACGGGTCGGCCGAGTGCAGCCGGGCGGTGGCGATGATGCCGGCGATCGCGGCGAGCACGCCGCTGAGGGCGTAGACCGTGATGATGGTGCGGCGCACCGGCAGGCCGGCGAGGACGCTGGCTCTGCGGTTGCCGCCGATCGCCACGAGCCGGTAGCCGAACGTCGTCCGCCGTACCAGGACGGCGACCACGACCACGAGCGCCAGGGCAATGAGGATGACGTACGGCCAGCCGTGGACGTTGCCGGCGCTCAGCTTGGTGAGGCCGGGCGTGAACAACTGCACCAGGCCGCCGCTGGTCAGCACCAGGGCGAGTCCGCGGCCGCCGACCAGCAGGCTCAACGTGGCGACGATCGGCTGGACGCCGAGGACGCCCACGACGAAGCCGTTGAACAGGCCGACGACGAGACCCGAGAGGATGGCAAGGACCACCGCGATGGAGAGGCTCAGCCCCATGCCACCGCTGACGGAGCTGCCGGGTGAAACTGCGAGACCGAGCACGGAGCCGGCGATGGCCATCGTCGCGCCGACCGAGAGGTCGATACCGCCGGTGCCGATGACCAGCAGCATGCCGAGCGACACGATCAGGACCGCCGAGACCTGCTTCATGATTAGCTGCATGTTGCTGAACTCGTTGAAGTGTGGCGTGAACAAGACGTTGTAGAGCCCCAACGCCAGCAGCGCCAGATAGACGCCCTTGTCCCTGACCCACTCCAGGTCGATGCGCGGCACGCGCAGCCGGCTGGTGAAGTCGTCTGGGGTTACGGCCGTCATGACGCGACCTCGGCCTCGTCAGCGGCGGCACCGGCGATCATATTCATGATGGCGTCCTCGGAGATCTCGTCACCGAACAGGGAGCCCAGCGCGACGCCGTCGCGGAGGACCAGCACCGTGTCCGAGCCCTCGACGACCTCCTCGAGCTCGGAGGAGATCAGGACCACGCCGAGTCCCTTCTCCGCGAGCTCGGCGATCAGTGCCTGGACCTCGGCCTTGGCCCCCACGTCGATGCCCCTGGTCGGCTCGTCGAGCAGCAGAACCTTAGGGTTGAGGCAGAGCAACCGGGCGAGCAGCACCTTCTGCTGGTTGCCGCCGGAGAGCTCGCTAACCTTCTGGTCAGGGCCAGAAGCTTTGATCCGCAGGCGTTTCATGAAGACGTTGACGACCTCTGCCTGCTTCTTGCGTGAGACGAAGCCGCCCTTGGAGAGCAGGTCGAGTGCCGCCAGGCCGATGTTGTCCCTGATGGACATGCCGGGGATGATGCCTTCGGCCTTGCGGTCCTCGGGAAGCATCGCGACCCCGGACCGGATCCGCGACGCAGGCGTGTTGCGGTGATACGGCTTGCCTTCCATCGTCACCGTGCCCGAGTCGAGTGGCAGAGCACCGAAGATGGCCTTGGCGGTCTCGCTGCGACCGGAGCCCAGCAGACCGGCCAGGCCGACCACCTCGCCGGGCCGTACCACGAGCGAGATGTCCTCGAGGACGAACTTTCGTTGCAGGCCAGTGGCTTTGAGCACTGGTTCCTCATCCGCTATCTCCCCGCCCCCACCGAACTGTGTCCGGGCGGTCACGAGGTCAGCAGCATCACGGCCGAGCATCCGCGAGATGAGGGTGAGCCGGTTGAGCTCGGCGACCGGGCCGGTGGAGACCAGCCTGCCGTCGCGCAGCACCGTCACCGTGTCACACGCCCGGAAGATCTCATCGAGCTTGTGCGACACGTAGACGATCGCGACGCCTTGCTCCCGGAGCAGGCCGACCACGGTGAGCAGCTTGTCCACCTCGCGCGGCTCGAGCGACGATGTGGGCTCGTCCATGATGACCGCACCGGCGTCGGCTGAGACCGCCCTGGCCACCGCGACCATCTGCTGGACGCCGAGCCCGAGCTCACCGAGCGGACGCCGCACATCGGCGACAATGCCGTAGCGGCTGAGGATCTCCTGCGAGTCGCGGTTCATCCGCCGGAGGTCGATCGAGCCGAACCGGTGCGGCTCCCTGCCGAGGAACACGTTACGCGCGACCGACAACTGAGGCGCGAGGTGCACCTCCTGGTAGATGGTCTGGATGCCCGCCAGCTGGGCATCGCGAGGGGAGCGGAAGTGCGCCACCCTTCCCTGGTAGCGCACCTCCCCCTCGTCCAGCTGGTACACGCCCGTGATCAGCTTGATCAGCGTCGATTTGCCGGCGCCGTTCTCACCGACCAGGGCGTGCACCTCACCAGGCCACAGGTCGATCGAGACGTCGTTCAGCGCCGTCACACCCGCGAAGCGCTTGGTCGCGCCCCGCACCGACACCGTCGGCGTCTTGTCCAGTGCTGTGGTCACTGAGCTCTATCCTTTCGTCTCGCTGGTGGCGCTGGAACTTCTAGTACGCGGTGCCGCTGCTGATGCCGGTCTGTGCGCTGGCCTTGTCGAGGTAGGCCTCGTCGGTGGTGATGGTGACGGCCGGGTAGCCGTCGCCGTTCACGTACGCGGCCAGCGCGTCCTCGGCAGCTGGCCCGAACGCCGGGTTGGACTCGATCACGGCGTCAAAGTTGCCGTCAACGACCCCCTGGACCGCCGTCTTCGTCCCGTCGATGGAGACGAGGTGCGTCTTGCTGATGCCGTTCTTGCCGGCATCGGTGAGCGCGACCAAGGCCCCGACGCCCTCCTCGTCGTTCTCCGCATAGATCGCGTTGATCTCCGGGTGCGCCTTGATCTCGGTCTCCGTGACGCTCTGGCCCTTCTCCCGGGTGAAGTCGGCGGTCTGCTTCGCGATGATCTTGATACCGGTGGCCTTTTGCGCGGCCAGCTCGTCGAGGAAGCCGTTGGTCCGGTCGTCCGTGACGTTGACGCCCGTCGCGCCGAGCAGGATGAGCAGGTTGGCCTTGCCGCCGGTGGCCTTGATCATCGCGTCTGCGGCACGCTTGCCCTGCTGTACGAAGTCGGAGCCGAGCTGAGGGCCGACGTCCTTGCATGCCGTGACGCCGGTGATGTTGCGGTCGACCGGGATCATGGCGACGTGCTTGCTCTTCGCGTACGCGATCGCGTCACCGAGGCCGGTCGAGTTGATCGGCGAGAAGATGATCGCCTTGGCGCCCTTGTCGATCATGCCCTTGATGTCGGTGTTCTCCTGCTGCACGTTCGACTGGGCGTTCGTGGTGATGAGGTGGATGCCGCGCTTCTTGGCCTCGTCGATCTGTGACTTGGTGGACTGGATGCGGAAGGGGTTGGCCTCCTTCTCGGACTGCGCCCAGCCGATCGTGTCGGTCTTGAGGTCGATCTTCGGGATGCCGAGGTCGGAGCCCTTGCAGATCGGGCCATACTGCGCCTCGACCCCCGCCGGCTTGGCCGTAGTGAGCAACGTGGTGCCACCGGCAGCGGCGATCGCCTTCGGGACAGCACCACCGGCACCAGCAGAGGCGGAGCTGCTGGCACCGGGAGCTGCGGCGGACGCCGCCGAGGTCGGGGCGGCGGCCGAGGTAGCGCTAGCGCTGGTGGTGCCGGCAGCGGCGACGGGAGTCGTCGAGCTCTTGCTCGAGCAGCCGGCGGCGAGGAGCGCGAGGCCCGCGACAGCGGCGGCGGAGATGCGACGTGGTGCGGACATTCCGTACCTTCCTTTTCGTTTCTGGTGCAGGTCGACTGTGCGAGCGGCATTGCAAATGGCTCGAGAACCGCGGTACGGGTCTCGGTGGGACCTGACGTGCTCGGCGGGTCAAGGCCATCTGCTGTTTGGTGTGCTGCTGGCTACCGCTGCCCGTAGACGTTCTGGTAGCGGTCGTACAGGGCGTCGATGTCGGCACTCGCCATCGGCAGGGGATCTCCCAGGGCGCGGGCGAGATGGACCGTACGGGCGACGTCTTCGCACATGACGGCCGCCTTTACGGCGGCCCGTGCGCTGGCGCCGATGGTGAAGACGCCGTGGTTCTGCATGAGGACGGCGGGCGAGCGATGGCCGGCGAGGGTGGCGACGATGCCCTCACCGATCGCGGTGCCGCCGATGAGTGCGAACGGACCGACCGGGATGGCGCCGCCGAACTCGTCGGCCATCGCGGTGAGCACGCACGGAATCTCCTCGCCGCGGGCCGCCCAGGCTGTGGCGTAGGGAGAGTGCGTGTGCACCACTCCCCCGACGTCGGGCCAGTGCCGGTAGAGGTAGGCGTGGGCTGCCGTGTCGCTCGAGGCGGCGTGGTCGCCCTCGATGACGTTGGCATCGAAGTCGCAGACGACCATGGCTTCCGGGGTGATGTCGTCGTAGTCGACCCCGCTGGGCTTGATGACCAGCAGGTCCGCACCGGGGACCCGGGCCGAGACGTTGCCGGCGGTCCAGGCCACCAGCCCGTTGCGCCGGAGCTCGTCGTGCAGCTTGGCCACGACCGGGCGCAGCTGCGAGATCGCCTGCGCCACAGCGTCTTGCGTGCTGCTGGAGGTGACGGTCATGCCACCACCCCGGCCTTGGCGTGGGCGGCCAGCGCGATGCCGCGCAACCGGTGCAGGACGTCGTTGCCGCCGCGGCCGAAGTAGTCGTGCAGCCGGCGGTACTCCGCGTACAGGCCGTCGTACGCGTCCGCGGCGGCGGCGTCCGGCGCGTAGACCCGCGGCAGCAGCTTGCCCATCGCGTCGGCCGCAGCGTAGATGTCGCTGTAGGCTCCGGCAGCGACGGCGGCGTGCATGGCAGCCCCGAGCGCCGGCCCCTGGTCGGAGTCGATGAGCGACAGCGGCCGGCGGGTGACGTCCGCGTAGATCTGCATGAGCAGCGGGTTGCGCAGCAGTCCGCCGGCGACGACCAGCTCGTGCACGGGAACGCCTGCTGCCTCGAAGGTCTCGATGATCATGCGGGTGCCGAATGCCGTCGCCTCGTACAACGCCCGGTAGACCTCAGGAGCAGTCGTGGCCAGGGTCTGCCCGACGACGAGACCGGTGAGGGTGTGGTCGACGAGGACCGAGCGGTTGCCGCCGAACCAGTCGAGGACGACCAGTCCGTGCTCCCCGACCTGCTGGGCGGCGGCCAGCTCCGAGAGCAGCTCGTGTACGGAGATGCCGCGCGCCTCGGCCTGCGCGTGGTAAGTGGCCGGCACGCATTGGTCGACGTACCAGGCAAAGATGTCGCCGACCGCCGACTGGCCGGCCTCGTAGCCGTACAGCCCTGGGGTGATCCCTCCGTCGACCACGCCACACATGCCGGGGACCTCGGCCAAGACATCGGAGTTCATCACGTGGCAGGTCGAGGTGCCCATCACCGCGAGCATGCTGCCAGGACCGGTGGACTTCGCGGCTGGGGCGGTGACGTGAGCATCTACATTGCCTACGGCTACGGCGATCCCTGCTCGCAGGCCGGTCCACTTGGCGGCTTGCTCGGTGAGCCCTCCGGCCCGGCCGCCGAGCGGCGAGAGCGGATGCTCGAGCTTGGCCACGAAGCCGGCGAAGTCCGGGTTGAGCTCCGCAAGGAACTCGGCTGAGGGGTAGCCACCGTCCTGGTAGATGCCCTTGTAGCCGGCAGTGCAGACGTTGCGGGTCTCGACGCCGCACAGCTGCCAGGTCACCCAGTCGGTCGCCTCGATCCACCTCGCGGCCAGGGCGTAGAGCTCGGGGTCCTCCTCGAGCAGCTGGAGAGCCTTTGCGAACTGCCACTCCGAGGAGATCCGGCCGCCGTAGCGGGGTAGCCACGGCTCGCCGCGCTTGTCGGCCAGGGCGTTGATCCGGTCGGCGTGGGACTGCGCGGCGTGGTGCTTCCAGAGCTTGACGTACGCGTGCGGGCGGTCCTGGAGCTCGGGGAGAAAGCACAGCGGGGTGCCGTCGGCGAGCGTCGGCATGACCGTGCAGGCCGTGAAATCGATCGAGATCCCGATGATCTCGGCCGCCTCGACGCCGGCGGCGTCGACGGCTGCCGGCACGGCGGTGCGCAGCACGTCGAGGTAGTCCTGCGGGTCCTGCAACGCCCAGCCCGGCGGCAGCGACCTGCCGGCAAGGCTCCGCTCGATGACGGCGTGGGCGTACGGGTGCACGGATGTACCCACGGTTCCCCCGTCGGCGACGCGGATCACGACGGCCCGACCGGACAGCGTGCCGAAGTCCACACCCACGACGTAGAGCGGGTGGTCCGGCCGGCTGGCGTTCGAGTCCACGCTGACGACCCTCCTGCTGGTTGCTCTGGACGCCGGGGCGTCCGGCGAGGTCGATTGTGAGCGTTAACAACTCAGATCGTCAAGTCGGGTTGTTCACGACGGCCGCGATCGTGTCCTCATCGTTATCTCCGTACCCTGAAGGCAGGCACCACGTGACCGGCTTCCGTTGGCCGGCGCCGGAAAGCACGGCATACCAGCCAATGTCGGTTTCATCCGCTCGCGGTTTGAGGGCTCTTCGGAATTCAGCGTCGTCATGGGCTCGGGGGTCGGGGTCGTCGGTGGCGGTAGTCGCCTGCGGCGAGGAGGAGTCGTAGCCGGTAGTTGGTGAAGTTGCGGTACCCATGGCCGATTCTGCGGGTCTTCTCGATAATCCTGTTGATGGCTTCGGTGCCGCCGTTGCTGACGCCGTTGGTGGTGAAGGAGGCGAGGACTTGGGGTCGCCACGCGCGTAGGTGCGGTCGAGGCGGGCGACATCGGAGATCGGGCAGGACGGGAATGAGGCGATGATCTTCTCGGCCAGGGCGGCGCCGGCGGTGTGGCTGCCGGCGTGGTAGATTCCGCGGAGTTGCTGGTGGCAGTGCCACGTCGTGGTGACTTCCCAGTCCGGGTCACCGGCTTGCAGCCGGGCGCGTTGCCGGTCGGTGAGGTGCTCGAGGACGTGGCGGAGCAGCCCGCGGATCTCGTAGAGCGGGTCGTCCTTGTGGCCGCGGCGGGCGAGCTGTTCTTGCTGGACCCGGCGGCGGACCTCGTCGAGGACCTGGGTGCCCAACTTGACCACGTGGAACGCATCCAACACTTGCACCGCGTCGGACAGGTCGTCGCGCAACGCGTTCGCGTAGCCCCGGAACGGGTCCGGCGCGGCGTGTTTGACGCCGACCCGGAACTCGGCGCTGCGCTCGGCCAACAGCCGGCGTAGACGGTGCCGGATCGCCCTGGTACTAGGTCAAGTAGCCGGGCTCGCATCCGCCCGTCGGCGTCGCGGGGATGCGGACGGCGTCCCCACAGGGTGTGCCAATCGACGCCGAGCCGCCGGGCCAACGCGGAGACCGTGGTGTCGTCCTGCGCGGGTGCGTCGGTCGCCCAGGTCACTGCCCGGCGGGTCAGCACCGAGCGCGGTGCGGCGAGGTGGTGGGTCTCGGTGAACGTGCCGACCGGGCAGGTCGGTTTCCACAGCGCCACAACCGTTTCCGCCACGACAGCCGGACCTGCCGATGCCCGAACGGCACATCATGCAGCAGCGGGGCCCGGCGGCCGTGCGCCGCCGCGACAATCCCGCACGAGGCGCAGCCCTCAACCCTCGGCGCGGTCTCCACCACCGGGCACAACACAGCGTCCTCGTCGTGACGGGCATCCAGGACGTGCATGCCGGACACGCCGAACATCTCCGCGCCCAACGGGCAGCGGCACACCGAACATCTCCGAGCCCAACGGGGCAGCGGCCGCCGCTACAGTTCATGGTTACCGGGGTCTTCTTTGAGCAGCTGCTTGGTCGCCGCTGATCATGAGGGCCCCGGCCCACATCCCCCTGCAAGCAGCCCTACCGGCGCGTCACCCCTCCACCCTTAGATCCGAAGAGTCGCTTAACCTGGCAACACCGGATCACGAGGTGACCGCTTCACCCACCACGTCCGTGGACTCAACCCAGCGCCATGACCATGGGAGGCGATGGCCAAGGCTGCGGAGATCGCCGATCGACTGGTTTGGCCCCCGGCCGGAACGGGGTGTGCGAGCTGCAGGAGATGATCCGGCTCCTGTCAGCGTCGGCGCTCTCTACGGAAGCCGCAGGTGCCTGGCAGGAGGCATCGACGATGTTCGCCTTCAGGGACTGGGTCACTTCCCTGTTCAGCGGCCGCAGACGACTCGATGGGCTGCTGTCGCTGACCATCATCGACCGGTTATTGATCAGCTCAGCGGACAGGTCACCGGTCATGGAGTGATTGATGTGCACCGTCATGAGACCGAAGAAGGTAGACGGCAGTGCGAGCAGCGGCCACTTCGCCTGTGCTGCGTTGACTATCCGATTTGAAAGACGAGACCAGAGACTGACCAATCCCGGCTTGGCGGGCCGAAGCCGGGATTGGTCAGTACTTTATTTGTTGCGGCGCGGACGGTTCAGCCCGCGCTGCCCTGCGGCGGCTGTGCCCACGGAGTGGCCAGCAGCCAGCTCGAGTCCGCAGCCCATGAGGTGGTGTCGTCCCAGGCGTTGGTGCCACCGTTGCCCGCGACGTACACGCCGCCCTGGTAGGCGCGGATGTACTTCGTGGGGAAGTTCACCGACTGGAACGACACACCCTGCCCGCTGTTGCCGCTCTTCGGACAGAAGGTGGCGTCCTGCGCGAAGATCGAGCTTCCGTCGTTCGGCTGCAGGTGCAGCACGAAGGCGAAGTGCCGCAGGTAGCTGCCCGGCCGGTTGATGGACTCGAAGGAGACGCAGCTGGGGTTGGCGAGCCCTGCTGCCTCGACGAACGTCGCATCTTGCTTGGCGGTCGCCGAGCTGGCGGCCGTGATGTCCGACATCACCACCAGGTCATCGGTGTCGTCGTGCCGGATGTACGACGATGTGTTGCCGGCAGTGGTGGCTTGCAGCGATACCAGCGGGCCCGGGTCGAGCGCGACGCCCTGGTTGCCGGCGCCGGGGGTGGGCTTGTTGGTGACCATGAAGTCGCTGCAGTTGCTGTCGGTGTCGGTCCCGTCCGGGTAGCGTGCCGCACTCCTGCCCTGAGCCGGCACGGGCACGGTGCACCCGGCCTGCCCGGCACCCGACCGGCCCTGATAGCCCTCGGCGAGCCAGGGGTCGACCAGCCCCCCGAAGTTGAGGCTGTCTGCCACCACGCCGTTGGCGTTGCGCAGCACCATGCTGCCGCCGCTGGACGAGAGGGCAGGTCCTCCGAACCACTGGTCGGGCGCCGGCGATCCCTGGTAGCCCGCGTTCGTCACCGCGGTGTCGACCACCGGCGCGTCCATCGCATAGCTGTGGGCGAGTGGCTGGTCCAGGGTGATGCCGCTGCCCAGCGGCCGCACCGGCTCGTTGCTGACGTGCGCGAACCGCGTCGCAGGAGTGAACGTCACGCCGGTGCCCCGGCCGGTGAACGGCAGGTTCGCCGAGTGCGAGAACTTCAGCGGTGCAGTGAGACCGAGTCCGGTCCCGCCCGCGCCCGAGGTACCCACGGAGGCGACGGTCACGTTCTCCAGACGCGAGCCGATGTCCAGCCGGATCGTGTCACCGGCGGTGATGTTGGCCGTCGAGGACACCTTCAGGTTCGTCGCGCCGGCGCTGGCATCAGCCACCAGCCGGGCCTGCGTGCCGGGTGTGCCCACCGCGGTCGCCGTCGCGATCTCCATCTTGTCGCCGTAGCCGATCGCCAGCTTCTGGCCGACCAGGAAGCCCGACGTGCTGGTTACAGGCACGTTGGTGGAGCCGGCAGGAACCGTGATCGGACCGTCCGGCTCCGGCTGCCACAGCGGCGTACCGGAAGTAGCCGCCGTCGCGTCGCTCACGATGGTCGCGTTCTGGCCCTTGCCGGACGAGTCCAGCGCGGTCGCCCCGGAGCTCTCGTCGAACTTGTACGAGGCCACGTTGCCGGCACCAGCCTGCCCGCCGGCCAGCGAGCCGATCTCCGTCGCGGAGAGCGCGTGGTCGTAGATCTGGAAGTCATCGACCGTAGCGTTCAGGTACGGGTCCGGCCACTGCGAGCGGCCGATCCAGTTGTTGCTGGTGCTGCCCAGGCTGGACGGGTGCAGCGTCATGTTCGGGTTGGTCGCCACCAGGTTGCCGTTCAGGTACAGCTGGCCGGTGGTGCCGGAGAGGGTGACAGCGACGTGCGACCAGGTGTTCAGCGGCAGCTGGCCGCCGCCGGTGAGCTGCTGTTCGGCCCCGTTGCTGCCGGTGGTGATGGCGAATCGCAGCCCTGACCCGCCGCCGTTGACGCTCATGAACATGTACTGGGTCGTGTTGTTGCCGAAGTCGAAGACCCGCGACCAGGTGCTGTCCGCCGACGGGTTGACCCAGGCGGAGATCGTGTAGTCGTTGAGGCCGCTGACGATCCCGCTGGGCAGGGCGACGTACTCGCCGTTGCCCGAGAGCTTGACCGCGTTGCCGATCTTGCCCGGTACACGCGGCCCGGTGGCACCGGAGTTACTGACGGCCGAGATCGTACGGGTCTCCGCAGCGGAGCCGCTGCCGATCTGCACCTGCTCGCCGGGCTTGAGGCCCATCGTGCTGCGCAGGTTGATCGTGGTGTCGCCGGCGCTCGCCGGCGCTGCCAGTCCGGAAGTGCCGAGGCCGAGGAGGTAGTGGCCCCCGGCTGCGAGCGTCGTTCCGGCCGGGATGGTGACGGTCGAGAAGTTGGCCTGCGCGATCGGGTGCTCGTTCAAGGTCCAGTTCGACAGGTCGACGGAGCGGTCACCGGCGTTGTACAGCTCGATGAACGAATCGGTGGAGTTGCCACTGCTGCTGATCCGGAATTCGTTGATCTTGATCGGGCTGACGTTGCGTACCTTCTCAGTCGTGGTCTGGGACTGACGTCCACCGGTGGTCGGGTTCGTCCACGCGACGTTGCCGATCAGGTCGCCGGCGAACGCGACCGGTCCCGCGGTGACCGTGAAGGTGGTGCTCACGCTGGCGCCGGGCGCGACAGTGTCGAAGGTCTGCGATGTGTCAGTGGTGCCCGCTACCACGGAGGTCCAGCGGTTGGTCGGCAGGGCGAGGCTCAACTTCACGTCCACCGCGCGTGCGCCGGTGGTGTTGGTGAACGTCTCCGTGACGCCCTGGCTGGTACCGGGCGTGAAGGTCTGCAGCCCCGGTGGGGTGTCGGTGGCCGACGCGGGGGTCAGGCTCAGCCGGTGCACGTCGTACTTGGTCGCGACGATGTTGGCCTGGACCTTCTGGTCGGTGGCGTCGCTCGGGTAGCCGGCCGTCATCACGCCTTCGTAGAACGTGCCCTGCGACCCGTTGCTGTTGTCGCCGCCGTTGCCCAGCACGATCCCGCCCTGCTTGCGCATCGGGTCATACGAGGAGTCGACCCGTGGCCCGTCGTACATGGTCGTCAGGGCGCCTTGCTGAGCGTTGCCGCCCAGCGTCGCCCAATGGTGCGGCTCACCCTTCGCCACAGCGGTCACGAATCGGTTGGTGACGGTCGGCAGGCCGGGACAGTACTTCGAGGTGCTGCCCGGGTTGACGCAACCCACCAGGTTGTTCTCCTGGTCGGTCATGATCCAGGGGCCGGGCGCCTGGCCGTAGTACCAGCCGGCGGAGTCGCCGAAGTAGGAGGTCTCCATCGTGCCGTTGCCGTCATCACGGCTGTCGATCTCCGTGTTGCCGTAGTCGAAGCAGCAGCCGTCGTTGAAGTGCTGGCCGTTGATGAGCCAGTACATGCCCTCTGGCTGGTCGTCAACTGCGATGCCCTTGGTGTCGTTGTTGCGCAGCCCCATGCCGGGTTCGATGAACACGCCGTAGGCTTTGTGCCCGCTGACCGTGATCGGAGCCGTGTCCGCGATCGGAAGGTTGTTGGCGCCGCCCAGGGCCGGACCAGTGAAGTTGCCGCGGGGCGCCTGCGTCAGGTCGTTGTGATTCGGGGACTGGTCGTAGATCTCGGTGATGAGGCAGGTCGCGTTGGCGCAGAAGGCATCCTGGGCCGCGGCGTCGGCGTACCCGCCAGCGTCCGGGAACGGGCCCGCTGTCGGCTCCACGAGGCCGATGTTCTTGAGCTGGCCGTCCGACAGCCGACGTACTTGATACAGCGGGCCGTGGTAGGCGGCGTACAGGGCGCGCGTCGTGCTGTGCGCGGCAGCGCAGGGCGTGCCGCCCTCGGCATAGATGTCGCACGGGCCTTGTGGCCGGGGCGGCGGGGCCGCGGAGGCGGCCGCGGCGGAGGTCGCGGTGACCGCCGTCATGAGCAACGCGGGGGCTGTCAAGGCAGCGGCGGCGATAGCACTCAGACGCCGACGCCGATGAGCGGATCTGAACATGTGTGACTCCTATAGCCTTTCGCTTTGCGAGCGCACTGATACGGAGCAAGCACTCGTGTCGGGCCGCCGGACCATCTCGGGCGGTACGTCGCGGCCGGGCGGACGTGTGGGATCCGGTGCCGCTGAACTGTGTGTGGGGATTTGCTGGGCGACGCGCGGTGGTCGCCGGCAGCGGCCCATGCGCTTCGCCCAAAATCGGTCGACGGTGATCGCAATGCCGAGCGCTGCGCCGACACGATTTGGCGCTAGTAGCGGCTGACGTTGAGGACGATGAGGCCGCCCTGATGATCAGTCGTTGTTGGTCCCTTCGCTGGCGACCCACGGACCGTGTCCAGTGCATGTCGTACACATAACGTCTGCATGACCCGGAGTGTTCTCGCTCACATCCGCGCGTGTCAACCCCCAACGGGTCACGAGTTCGCGGCAATACTGAGGCAGGCATGATGGAGGAGGTCTGAGCGGTCTCATGATGCACAAGAGTGACTGCTACCAAGCCGCTATCCCCGACGCGGAAGCGCTACCAGCGGCTTGGTCCGAGCCATCGCGAGCGGGCTTCGCCGCGAGTTGACAAGGGGCCGTGTTAACGCTCACTCACTACCGCGCGGGTCAGAGTTGGCTGCGGCGAACGGACCGGAGGCGAGGATGAGGTGTCCGGCATGGCGGGGAAGCCCCCGCGGTGCGGATTTGCTGCCGTCGAGCCGCGGGCTCCGCAGCGGTGGGTCGCACGCATGCATCGACAGTTGGTGGGCACGGGTTTGGAGGCTCTTCGGAATTCAGCGTGGTCATGGGCTCGGGTAGGGCTCGTGAGTAGCGGTGTGGTCTGCCGGGCTCTTCTCGGAGTCGGCCCCAAGTAGCTCACGCTGCGAATGTGTCGTCGATCTGGTCCCCGGTGTGGATTTCGCGGGGGCTCTGTACCCGAGTCCTGAGTGGAATCTTGCCGGTTTTAGAACACTTCGATGTAGAATGCAACATCTTTCTTCGCATGGCTCACAGTAGGAATTGCTGTGCGGTAAACCATCTCGTTCTTCAAGGCCGCGAAGAATGATTCCGCTAAGGCGTCGTCCCAGCATATCCCGGTGCGGCCCATGGAAGAACGCATGTCGTGATCGCTCAGATAGCCGCGAAGCTGAGCCGAGGTCTATTGGGTGCCGCGGACGGAATGAAATATGCAGCCAGGCGCGAGGGTGTGGTTGCGGCGGGCCATCGCCAGGGCGTCGATGACCAGGCCGGTGCGCATGTGCTCGGCCACGGCCCAGCCGATGACGGCTCTGGAGTAGCAGTCGATCACGGTGGCGCGGTAAGCGAACCCGGCCCAGGTGTGGATGTAGGTGATGTCACTGACGAGTCTCGCCCCGGGCGCGGTGGCGGTGAAGTCCCGGCCAACCAGGTCCGCGGCGCCGGCGTCGTCGCCGTGCAGCGTGGTGGCCCGGAACGGCCGGGACTTCACCGCCATCTTCTTTGAGCAGCTGCTTGGTCACCGCCGATCATGAAGGCCCCGGCCCACATCCCCCTGCAAGCAGCCCTACCGGCGCGTCACCCCTCCACCCTTAGGTCCGAAGAGCCGGTTTGAGTCCTCGGATGGTGCCGCCCACCACCGAGTGAGCCAGGCACAAACGGTTGCGGTACGGGCCGATCCTCGCGATGTGAACGGGAACAAGGCGCTCTCATGCATGGCGGGCCAAGGCGATCGCGGCCAGGCGGTGTCATCCGCATGACGAGCGGACACGTACGACGGCTGTGACGGCTGTGACGGCTGTGACGGCCGTGCGAGCCGGTTGCCGGACCTCGGCCGCAGCAGCAGCGCGTATTTGCGCTGAGCCTTACCGGAACGGAAGATGTTCGCCCATGCTTGCCCGGTCATGGTTCGTCCCGTGAGGACGACCGGGCTGGCGGCCGGCGCGGCGATTGCGCTTACCGCCGGCACGGGTGCCGCCAACGGCTCCTGCGTCTCGTTCGGGTCGATGAACTACCCTGGCGACTTCCTGCGGCACTCGAACTTCGTGCTCTACCGGCCAGGGTGCCGCGGCCAAGGATCCACGGAATGACCTTGGTGGTTCGGGTGGGGCGGTCGTCGACTGGTGAGCCGGGGTCAGGACATCGAGACGACGGCGAACTTGATGTTGCGGCCGAGCGGGCTCTTGAACGAGCCGGTCTCGCCGACGGCGGTCTGCTTGAGCGCCCGGCCCAACGGCGAGTCGAGGGTGACGATGTCGACGTCAGGCGCGACGTCCGAGCTCGTGCCGACGAGATAGGTCTCGTCGTCCGTCGAGCCCTCGAACCGCAGCACCACGGTCGCGCCGAGGCCGAGCCCCTCGCGCTTGGCCTGAGCAGGGACCTTGTTGAACAGGGCCTCGCGCAGGTTGCGGATCCGGTCGTCGAGGCGCGACAGCTCGACCTGTGCGTCGTACGAGACCGCCATGTCGCCGGCGTCACCAGAATCCGAGAGGATGCCGGCCGCGAGCCGCGGCCGCTCGAACTCGGTGAGCTCGTCCAGCTGCTCCTGCAGGCGCTGACGCGCGGAGTCGGTGGTCGGCGAGCTGATCTGCGACACGATGGGCCATCCGTTTCTCACGAGCACCTGCCTGGGCCGGCAGCCCGAGAGGCGGCGGGGTCGACCGCCTCGGACCCCAGATCCAACCAGGTTCTCGTGACGATTGGGTTACCTGGGGCTGTCTCTCTCAGAACCGGCACAGGTTTTTGCCATACCGGTTGGGCCCGCCGCTCCGTCCTCACACCCGGTCGGGGGTCTCGACCCGGCGGGCCGAGACCCCCGACGCAGGATCACGCGGGGTCGGTCGCGTACAGCTCCTCTGCCGCCTCGGCCCCAGCCGGCAGCCGTACGGTGCCGATCTCGGCTGCCCGGGCGGGTACGGGTCGCACCCAGCCGGTGAGCGCAACCGCCAGGCCCAGTACGCCGACGGCGGTGGCCACGAGAATGCCGTCCCGGAACCCGTTCAGCACGGTGGCCGAGGCGTGCGACGAGCCGGTGCGTCCCGTCACGACGGCGGCCACGACGGCGAGCCCGAAGGCGCCGCCGACCTGGAAGGACGTGTTCAGCAGTCCTGAGGCCAGCCCCTGCTCCTCGTCCGCGACGCCGCTGGCCGCCTGCACGTTCAGCGACGGGAAACCGATGGCGAAGCCGAGGCCGAGCAGCAGCATGGTGGGCAGGATGAGCGTTGCGTACGACGCCGTGCTGCCCAGCCGGAGGAACAGCGCGTAGCCGGCGGTGAGCGACGCGAAGGCTGCGACCAGCAGCCTGGCGGTGCCGAAACGGTCGATCAGCGGAGCGATGCGGGTGGAGCCCAACGCGACCACCACCCCGGCCGGGAGGAACGCGAGCGCCGCCCGCAGCGAGGACCAGCCGAGCAGGGACTGCAGGTAGAGGGTGCCGATGAACTGGAACCCGATGTAGGACCCGAACAGTGCCATCGATGCGAGGTTGGCCCGGACCAGCGAGCCGGACCTCAGGATCCCCAGGCGCACCAGCGGATGTGGGCTGTTGAGCTCGATGGTGACGAACGCGGCCAGCAGAGCAGCGGCGACGACGAAGCCGCCGACGGTGGACAACGATCCCCACCCGTGATCAGGAGCGGTCACGACCGTACGGACCAGGATCAGCATGGCGGCGCTCACCGTGACGGCGCCCGGAAGGTCGTAGCCGCCCGCCGGGCGCTGGTGGTGGTCGCCGGGCACGAACCGCCGGGCCGCGAGGACGATGCCCAGGGCGACGGGGGCCGGCAGCAGGAACGTCCAGCGCCAGCCGAGCTCGGTCAGCAGCCCGCCGAGAACCAGGCCGAGGGAGAAGCCGCTCGCGCCGACCGTGCTGAAGATGCTGAGCGCCCGGTTGCGAGCCGGACCCTCGGCGAAGGTCGTCGTGATGATCGAGAAGGCCGCGGGCGCCGTGAAGGCTGCGCTCGCGCCCTTGATGAACCGGGCGATGACCAGCAGGGTGGCGCTCGTTGCGATGCCCCCCAGGGCGGAGGCGACAACGAAGACCGAGAGTGCCGTCAGCAGCACCCGGCGCCGGCCGAGCAGGTCGGCGGCCCGGCCGCCCAGCAGCAGCAGACCGCCGTAGCCGAGGACGTAGCCCGACACGACCCATTGAAGCTGGCCGGTGCTGAGGTTGAGGTCCTTCTGGATGGAGGGCAGTGCCATCCCGACCATCGACACGTCCAGAGCGTCGAGGAACAGGACACCGCACAGCACGACGAGCGTGGCCCAGAGCGCCCGGCTCCAACGGGGCGCGGATGAGGTGAGCGGGTCAGGGGTGGGGGTCGAGGTGTGATCCATGCTTCGACAATACATGCACGTGCAAAGGATGCAAACGCATCACTTGATGCGGACATAATGTCCGTCGGTGGTAAAGTGCTTGACATGGCCAAGTCGGAGACACTCCTCGCAGAGCAGTGGCACGCGCTCGTCGAGCAACACGCGCGCGTCACCATCGCCCTGGAGCGGGCGCTCGCGGAGCACGACCTGGGCATCAGCGAGTACGAGGTGCTCGCGGAGCTGGCGTCGGCGCCGGAGAATGAGTGCCGGATGCAGCAGCTCTCGGGCACGGTCCACCTCAGCCAGAGCGCGCTGTCCCGCGTCGTCAGCCGCCTCGAGGAGCAGGGACTGGTCTCCCGGTTCATGTGCAAGGACGACCGTCGCGGCATCTTCGCAACGCTCACGCCGGCCGGCCGCGAGCGCTACGAGCTGGCCCGCCCGACCCACCGCAGCGTCCTGGCCCAGAACCTGAGCTAACCCCGCAGCGCGTCGAGGAACGCGAGCTGACGGAGCCGCTGATAGGGCCCGCCTCCCTCGTGCCCGTTGTACGCGTACACCGCGATCTCCTTGGCGCCCGCATAGACGTTGTAGGCCGCGAAGACGGTCGAGGGCGGGCAGACCTCGTCCATCAACGCCACCGAGAACAGCCCCGGCGCCGTCGCCCTGGCCGCGAACGACGTCCCGTCGAAGTAGGCGAGGGTGTCGAAGGTCTCGCCCACGCTGTCCCGGTAGGCCTGCAGGTAGTCCGAGATCTCGCGGTACGGGTAGGCGTCGGTGATCGCCACCGCCCGGCGGAAGTCGCAGAGGAACGGCACGTCGGGCAGCACGCCGGCGAGCCCGTCGACCAGACCGGCCACCGCGAGCGAGATGCCGCCGCCCTGGCTGCCACCGTGCACGACGACCTGGGTCTCGCGCAGCGGCTCGTACGACCGGACGAAGTCGACCGCGAGCGCGGCGTCGGTGAACAGCCTTCGGTAGTAGTAGTTGCCCGGGCTGTCGATCCCCCGCAGCATCAGGCCCGGCGGCTGCGGAGGCAGGGTGGCGATGTCGGGCGTTGCGCCATTGCCGTTGGCCGGGTTCCAGCCCTGGCCGCGGCTGTCGACGAGCAGCAGGGCGTGACCGGCGGAGCTCCAGGTGAGGTTCTCGGTCGGAAAGCTGCGGCCGAGGCTGTAGCCCTGGTACTGCACGAGAGTCACCTCGGGCGTCATCCCCCGCGGCAGGATCAGCCAGGCGGCGATCGGCTGGCCGGCGAAGCCGGCGAAGCGCACGTCGAACACCTCGACCGTACGCAGCCCGACATCGACGGCGGTCACCGTCGCCGGACGGGTCGCGGCGCGGGACTCGGCCAGCGTGGCGGCCCAGAAGCCGTCGAAGTCCGCCGGCTCGACCGACTGCGGCCGTACGCCCTGCAGCTCGTCGAGGGGAAGATCGTTGAACACCGTGTTGCCCTCCATGACGTGTCGACCGGGCCCGCCGGACGAGGGCAACCTGGCTGGTCCCTTGTTTACATCACGACTGCGCTACGGTGCACAACCATGACGCGCCACCAGCCGGTCCTCGAGGTCGGCGGCAGCCACGTGACCGGTGCGCTCATCGACCTGCAGTCCCAGGACCCGGTGGGCAAGACCGTACGACTGCCGCTCGACTCCTCAGCGGACGCGGCCAGCATCCTCGCGACGCTGCTCGAGGTCGGCCGCCGGCTCGGGGCCGACCGGGGCGCGCACTGGGCGGTCGCCTTCCCCGGCCCCTTCGACTACGCAAGCGGTCTCGGGCAGTTCGCCGGTGTCGGCAAGTTCGACGCCCTGCACGGTGTCGACGTGCGCCGCGCACTGGCCGACGGCTTGGCCACCGACCCTGAAACGTTCCATTTCCTCAATGACGCCGACGCCTTCGGGCTCGGCGTCTGGGTGGAGAGCGGACAGACCGGCCGGCTGGTCTGCCTCACCCTCGGCACCGGCATCGGGTCGGCGTTCGTCGCCGACGGGGTGACCGTACGGGACGCCGACACCGTCCCCCCGGACGCCGAGATGCATTTCACCTTCTGGCAGGGGAAACCGCTCGAGGACACGGTCTCGCACCGGGCGATCCTGCGGGCCTACGCCGCTGCGAGTGGGGTGACGGTCCCGGGAGTGCGCGAGGTGGTGGAGCGTTCACGCGCGGGCGACGGCTTTGCCGCAGAGGCACTGCGGTCCGCCTTCACCGCCCTCGGCGCGGCCGTAGCGCCCTGGCTGGATCGCTTCCAGGCCACCGACCTGGTGCTCGGCGGGTCCATGGCAGCCGCGTGGGACCTGCTGGAGCCCGCGCTGACCGCCGGGTTGGACTCGGCCGTGTGGTCGCCGATGCCGCGGGTGTCGGTCGCCCCCGATGCCGAACGGGCAGCTCTGATCGGCGCAGCGTTCTCCGCAAGGGGTGCGGGACCCTCGCCTTCCACGAGCTCTCCATAGCGGCCTACGCCTGGCGGCTAGTGAGGCCGGCGAGACGGTGGCCTTCGTCGGCGCCTCCGGCCGGCTGCTGCTCGACGGGCGCGACATGTCCACCATCGAGCTGCGGACCTACAGACGGCATCTGGCCATCGTGCCGCAGGAGCCGTTGCTGTTCGCCGGCAGCGTCCGGGACAACATCACGTACGGGCAGGCCACCCCGCTGGGCGACTCCAGGGACACGCGCTTCGACGCGGTCCTGGAGACGCGGCTGAGCATCCTCGCCGACCTCGTACCCTTCACGCCTGGCGATCTCCCCGGCCACTCGGCGCACTCTTCGACCAGCTGGTCGCCGTGCCCCTGGGAGTCAGCGGATGTGGCCGGCGAGACCTGCGGTCTTCCGGCTAGCTGCTAGCTGAATCGGGCGCTGGCTGCAATGCGGGCAGCTGGCCGCCCTGCCACCTTTGATGAGACGACGACTTATCCACGTGCCATGACGAGACGGGAGACCACGATGACGCACGACGAGCCGGGACGCCGTGTCACGAGCGCCCTGGTCCGTAACCCCGAGATCGACCGCACCGCGGCGGTGAGCCGGCCATGACCGTTGTGAGGATCAAGTGCATCCGTTGCACCACGACGTCCATGCCGGAGCTTGACGCGCTGCTGCTGGAGGTCGGTGCCGACCCGGGCGAAGGCACGGGCGCGATCGTGAACTGGATCTGCGCCGGCTGCTCCTCGTTGGTGAACTGCGCGATCGACTGGCCCGACTTCCTGGACCTGGTGTCCGCCGGTGCGCACGTGATCGACGAGGAGGAGGACCCGCTTCCGCCGTACCCTGAGTCAGCCAAGGCGGGGCCCGCCTGGAGGCCGGATGACCTCCTCGACCTGCATGCGCTCCTGCTCACCCACGACTGGTTCGACAAGCTCCGGGCGACGACCGGCCCGGCCGGCGACTCGGGCTGACCCGAAGCGGCGCCGGCCTTGCCCGGCCACGAGGACCTGGCCAGGCGTTGTGTCCATGAAGCGGATCTGGGGTTGATACTCAGGAGATGACCACAGAGTCGCGGGCAGCCGGTAGGGCATCAGGGCGTCGGGGTGGCCGCCGGATCGTGCTCGCCGACGACGACGTCCTGCTGCGCGAGGGCCTCGCGAGCTTGCTGGCCCGTTCCGGCTTTGACGTCGTCGGCCAGGCCGGGGACGGAGTCGAGCTGCTCGCCGTGGTCCGTTCGACCGAGCCTGATGTGGCGATCATCGATATCCGGATGCCGCCGGGACACGCAACCGAGGGTCTCACTGCGGCGCGCGTGATCCGCGAGGAGCTGCCCGGCACGGCAATCGTCTTGTTGTCTGCCCACGTCGAGGTGGACGAGGCGATGGAGCTGCTGGCCAGCGGGGAGCGCGTCGGCTATCTGTTGAAGAGCCGGGTGACCGATGTCGCAGAGTTCATCGAGACGGTCAATCGGATCACCGAGGGCGCGTCCGTGGTCGACCCGTCCCTCGTACAGGAGCTTGTCAGGGCCCGCGTCCGGCGCGATCCGCTTGACGTCCTGTCGCCGCGCGAGCACGAGGTGCTCACCCTCATGGCCGAAGGGGCGTCCAATGCCGGCATCGCCAGCCGGATCTACGTCGCCGAGGGCACCGTCGAGAAGCACGTACGCAGCATCCTCACCAAGCTCGACCTGGCGGAGAGCGATACCGAGCATCGTCGGGTGTTGGCGGTGCTGAAATT